>JABFSH010000007.1 GCA_013140705.1 Methylococcaceae bacterium | reverse complement strand
TGGCTTTAGCATGGGCGCAAATCCGGAAGAAATCAAGATACTACTATAATTAGATGGCACTACAAAGAGTGTCAAAAAATGACCATTGATTTTAAAGGAGTTTTTCGAAACAAAAGCCGCGTGCAACGAAAATTCAATGACTTAGAGAGACTGGAGTCACGAAGATGGGTTAAATCAACGAGTCATCGCCAAAAACCTATCCAGTGCATTCGCAAAAGCTTGTTTGTCTCGCGGTCCGAAGGCAGAAAGTCCACCAGACGACGTTTGTCCGGAATTGCGTAGTTCCGTCATAAAATCACGCATGGCCAGATGTTCATTAATGGTTTCCCGAGTATATAACTCACCTCTCGGATTCAGTGCGTAAGCCTGTTTGGCGACAATTTCAGCGGCTAAAGGGATGTCGGCGGTAATCACTAAATCATTGCGTTGACAGTGCCGGACAATATGGTTGTCTGCGACATCGAAACCCTGAGCAACCTGGATAGCTTTAATAAAGGCAGAAGGCGGCGTTGCAATGATGCGATTTGCAACCAGTATCAATGGTATCTGTCTGCGTTCTGCAGTTCGGAATAAGATGTCCTTGATGACATTGGGGCAGGCGTCGGCGTCAATCCAGATATGCAGGGGCATTGTTTTAATTATTGTACTGAGACCTATGATGGTTGGGTTATTGCAATATTGCTCTATCGAGGCGGGATGCTTGTTAAATTGTCACCCTGGTATGCTCAAGTAAAAATTGCGGTATCCGTTGTTCCAGCCAATAATGGGGTCTCAGTGGAATGTGCCCAGCGATAAAGCCAACATGTCCTCCGTGCGGGGTGAACTCCAGTTGTACCGTTGACGAGATTTCATCCAGCCCGGGCAGGATATCTTTAGTCGTGAATGGATCATCCAGCGCCTGAATCAATAAGGTCGGCACGGTAATCGCTTTGAGAAACTGTCTGGAACTGGAGCGCCGGTAATAATCATGTACATCCTGAAAGCCATGCAATTTGGCAACAACCCGATCATCGTACTGCCAGAATGATGAAATAGTCGATAACTCGCCTAACCCCCTAACCCTGGCTGCATCTTCCACATGGCTGATACTTTCCAAATGTTGCAACTTCTTGTGCATATAAATTTTTAAGTCTTTCAATAAATTGCGGCGATAGAGCTGTGAAAGGCCGCTATCCAGTTTGGTCGCACAAACTCCCAGCAGCAATGGCACTGAAACGGCTACGGCAGCAAACAGGTTCACGTGTTGCCCTTGTTCACCCAGCCACTTTAAAAGCACATTACCGCCTAATGAAAAACCAACTGCTCCGATATGGGTATCGGGCTCTCGTTGATGCAAAGTCTGATAGAGAAAATTGATATCCTCTGTTTCTCCTGAATGATAACAGCGCGCGCTATTATTCGACTGGCCGCTGCAGCCACGGAAATTAATCGCGGCGCTGCGAAATCCCTGGTTAAGTAAAGCACTTTGCAGTCCTTTGATATAGCTGGACTGCGAGCTGCCGGTTAAACCGTGTAACAAAATAATCAAAGGTTGATTGCCTGTGCCGCAAAAATCGACGTCGATAAAATCATGATCCGGCGTTGTTAGCCTTTCACGACGATAATCAGAAGGATTGGGTAGTTTTCTGAAAAAGGCCGAATAGATGGTCTGCAAATGACTGTTACTAAGCCACCAGGCCGGTTTAAACGTTGATTTAATAAACATCGGTCATGATTATGTATGTTACAAGAAGGCCGGATTGTTATACCATTTGCGAAATATTAATCAATCTCTCCCTACCGTTGTGAAAAAATTGGTCATTTACAGTCATGGCAAAGACAGTACACCCTGGGGTGAAAAAACCATGGCTTTCGCCAAGGTTGCCCGGGATTTCGGCTATAAGGTTGCAAGCCCGGATTTTCGTGAACAACCCGACCCTGACGAACGCGTCAAGCAACTGCTGGCATTTGATTATAGCGACTACGACAAGATTGTCCTGATCGGTTCCAGCATGGGCGCTTATGTTTCGACGGTCGCTTCGGAAACGATCAAGCCCAGGGGACTGTTTTTACTGGCACCCGCCTTTTATTTGCCAAATTACCAGCTTACCGAGTTTAAGCCGACCGCAGAGGCCATTCGGGTATTTCATGGCTGGCAGGACGATATTGTACCGCCGGAAAATGCCTGGCGGTTTTGCCAACATTATCATATCCGCTTGAGCCTGTTCGATACCGATCACCGGATGCTGAATGTGCTACCTCAGTTAGCCGATGAATTCAGCCAGTTTTTGTCAAACATGCTATGACGTAATAACCGCCGGTATCAAAACAATGATCATATTGATTCTGCCCGATGATATTTGAAACCAATCAAGCTCATCGACGAGTTCAGGCTCAAGGCAAACGAAGTTAAAACTTTGCAGGGCCGAATCTATAAAAGTTAGTCATCCAACCTAACGATACTTCTTCTATCTGTCGGACTCCTGCAAATGTTGCTCACCCGAATTCCATCCAATAATTCCAGCACATCTACATTCTCGTAACTGGCGGGACATTCAATCTTCAGCTTTCCGTCTATCTTGCGCTGCAACAAGCGCTTTTGATCAAAAAACTCCGGCTCGGTCAGTTGGCAACAGCGACTACACTGACACGGCACCCACTTTCTGACCAAATCTTTAAGCCCATGAAAATTGTTATTCAAGGCATCAAGATCCGCCGAAATCACACTGAGTAATTCCTTGCGTTCAGGCCCAGTCGCCCGCAATACAATTTCGCCGCCATTAGCCGGAACTTCTGCTAAAACCTCTGTGCCACCGTGTTCAAAAACAGCGCCGGAAATCCAGCTGAGGTCGGGGCGTTTGATAAAACGGTGCATTCGAACGATGAGGCGACTGACGATACCCTTAGGCAAAAACTCATAGCGATAGCGTAAGGTCAGGTTACCCGGTTGCTGCCAGTCGATGAGTGCTTCGGGTTTGGACGGCGGTAACAACTGCGGAGCAAGCCAGGAGTCGGCATAGGTATCCGGCAACCGATAACAGAGTTCAAACTTCTGCATCAACACCAGTAACTCAAGATGCATGTCGGCGTACACTGAATCTTGCCAGACCCGTTGGTAATCGGCCCTGTCAAAATGACCCAAATTCTGTTTCACAATTTCATCGTCCAATATCTTGAAAACAGCCTCGGTCGCCCAGGTATTCTGGAGAATTACGGTACGTGATAACAAGGGCTCATCCTGAAAATGCAGGAAAACGCCTAAATCATGCAGAAATCGGCTCAGATAGAGCGCCTTGCCACGATCAAATTCCAGATGTTTACCATAGATGTCGAAGTAATCCTGCTGGGAAATAAAGGCCCTTTCTTTTGCCTGCTGTTCGATATCGGCGCGTATGAGCACCCATTTTGCCGGCATTTCCTCACCGATATGCGGCAGTTTTTGGGCATAAAATTCAAGGTCTTTACGTAAGGACTCAACTGAATCCAAATCTTCAAGATTGCCGCGGTATATGCCATTGACATTACTGAATTTTGCCATGATGCCTGAACCATCAATGGTTTTGCTGCGCCCACCCTTTTCATTCTGGAAAATCAATACCGGGCTATGACCGCCCAGCAGGTCGACAACTTCCAGCCAATATTTAAACCCCGCATCGTGCACCGTTTTGTCATCCTTACGGGTGTCATCAAGCAGCACATACAACGAGCGTTTCGTTAAAAAAAACTGATGTGTTGCATGATAGATTTCCTGGCCACCAAAATCCCACACGTTTAATCGAAAATTTTGGCCGTTAAGCATTTCGAAATCGTGCCGATGTATGGCGATACCCTTTGTCGTTTCATTTTCATCGGGCAAGTCTTTCCAGGGTTGATACAAGCGACGCAGCAGTGTGGTCTTTCCGGCACCGCCTTCGCCGATAATCAGCATCTTGGCTTCGTACAGATGATCTGTACCTTGAATGGCCATTTCATTAAAGAAGTTGATGATGGCTGCATTACCCTGTTCAACTATTTCAATGGGCGGGTTAATTAAGGGGCACTCTTGAACGTAAATGCCATCGGTGAAGTCTATCGATGGACTCCATCGCACCTGGAGATTGGCTTTAATGAGCGGAAGCAATGGACTCAAATCGCTGACTTGTGTTTTCGACAAGTTCAATCGTTTTAGATTTGTCAAAGTTGATAACGGAGATAAGTCAGCCACTGGCGTTTTTGCGATACTCAGCTCTTGAAGATTCACGAGACTTGACAATGGCGACAGATCAGCCACTTTTGTATTCCAGGCATTAAGCCGTTGTAAATTGGTAAGGCCTGATAACGGTGCTAAATCCACCACCTGAGTATTCCAGACGTTGAGACGCTGAAGATTCGTAAGTCTGGACAATGGCGAAAGATCATGCACTGGCGTATTCCAGATATTAAGACGCTGCAGTTTGGTTAGGCTCGCCATTGGAGACAAATCCAATACCTGTGTGTTGGAAAGATTTAGTCTTTTGAGATTGATAAGCCCTGAGAGCGGAGAAAGATCGCTATAACATTTAATCGTGATCAAATCACCAGTTGGCGCCGGAGAGGATGAGGACTCCCCTTCCAAACTGAGTCCGGAATTATCCAATTTGGGAGCCTCAATCTTAATCCTCCAGGGAGAAGAATCACTGTTTGCTTTGTTTTGGGGTCCTGCTTTTGTGTTGGCCTGATTATTAGCTTTTCTATTGTTGAAATTCACCCAGGTGCTTGCAAAGGACAATTCCTCAAGCCAGATCAATTCCTCAATTTCCTGAGGGACTTCATTCAGTCCACAATTACCGAGATCGAGAAAAGGCGAGCGTGTCTTTTTATTTTTAGCAATAAGTTTAAGTGCAAGTTCCGTCATTGTGAATCCGGGAAGACATCATAAATTTGTATGATAGCTTTTTTTCAGGATAATCTCACGCATACTCTTAAGGTGCCTGGATGACGTAAATGCTTTTACTGCGAGCATGCTAACAAAACGCTTTTGCCGGCATTTGGAAAACTGTTAATGGAGAGTTCCATCATAACAACTCGAATGATGGAACTTTGATTAAAGTGATGAAACTGCGTCAGTAACCTTAGGTAGCAGTCAATACCCAATGGGTTAGTTTGTTTTCACGGTTTTAAAGAAATCAATAATCGCCTTGTTTTTTCCCGGCCATTCAGGATGCGGGCCTGATCCTTCACAATACCAGGTTTGTACGCCGTTTTTACAGCCGCTATAAGCGACACAACCTTCAACATCTGTAACAGGAGTGGTAAAAGGCAAAGGCTGACCGGTTTTAAGATCCTTTGCTTTTTGGGCAAGCTCCTGATTATAGTAGGCCTCCCAGTCCCAATTTTTTGCGGTATCAGACATTTTTCGATCGTTTACACTGTAAGTTTTGGTCGTGCATTTATTGCATCTTGCCCACCATTCGATCGCTTCCTTGCCAAAATTGGGAAATAATTTGTCTCGACTGCTGTGCATCAGCATCACGGGTATGGGTTTCACACAATTTCGATCTTCCAGATCCGCTCCCCGGATACCGGCGGCACTGGGTGCAATAGCCGCCGGTATATGTTTAGTACCGTTAAAAAATGCGGTTCCCATGGCAATGGTACCGCCATCTGAATGGCCGGTCAGGAATATTCTTTTTTTGTCGACACACCATTGTTGCGCAATTTGCTTCGGTATTTCTGCAAGCTGCACAACCGCTTCCGGAGATAACGGACGGTGGTCGGCATAGGCGACAATAAAGCCCGCCGCCGTTGCATCGCGGGTCATGAAGGTAAATTCTTCTGATTCCGTCCGATCCCTGCCGGCTGGCGCATAAACCATCAGTAAGGGATGGGCAACAGTATCGTTGTAATTGGTGGGCGTTCTGACTGAGAACCGGATTCCGTCTTGCGTTTTCTCATCGTTACTGGCACCGGCTTTGCCGAATTTTGAACCTGGCTTGCAAGTATTCGAGGTCACATCGTTTGAATAAACTGCTTCGCTCAGATCGGTTCCTCCGGACTTGACGGAGACAGGCACATGATCTTCGACCTCAAAGTAGGTCTTGCTTGCGCCGGTAAAGCCAGTAATAAAAAAACCAACGGCGATGACAAAAGTCATAAGAGGATCTGGCTGTTTATCGCGATAACGTAACCATTCCGGTTTAAACAAACCTATGATCAATACGGCTACCGAGGAAACAATCATCAATCTGAAAAAATACAGGAGTAATATGCTCATTGGATAGGCCTTTTAAATATAAAAGATCAATGTTGAACGAAAGCATTCTCTGGTGTCGTTAATGACCATGGATTGGTCGGGCCAGACATATTCGTAGGTGATAATGTGCTCAAGTCGATACCAATACCCATTGCAAGACGATTCATGCAATTTACGACCGCACATAAGCACACGGAGTCAAGAAAGGCCTTTTCATCCCAGCCAGCTGCAAAAATGGCGTTAACATCCCTTGCTGTAATCTGCTCGGGTGTTAACGTCAATTTTTTCACATAGTGCAAAATAGGCTTCAGTTTTTCATCTACATTCGCACTGTCTATATTCAACTTTAATTGTTCATAGACAACTTCATCAATACCCTGTTCTTGCAACAAAGCCTTATGAACATTGAAACAGAATTCAGACTTATTCAATGCAGACGTATAGGTAATGATGAGTTCGCGCATACCGGAGCTCAGTGGGGAAAAACTAGTTTTAATATCTTCCAATAACTTGAACAACAAAATGCCTCTTCCTGGATATTTGGCCAGCAATCCGGCTATGTTGGTCAAGTCTGGACTCGAAGGCAGGTAGGACATCAATGCTCCTGAAATAATGAATGACAAAAAATAGCCGACTTACTAGAAATCAACAGTTTCAACTTCTGCAGTTAGAAATACGGGCGCACCGCCACTGGAAATTTCAACGGCGTGCCCTGCCGTCTCCTGCCCGCCCGGCGAGTTTAAGCAGGCTTCCAACGCCTGCATTGAAGGAAAATAGACCTCCGCAATGCGATGGTATGGCGCTTGTTGTTGTCCGGGAGCCGACGTAATCAGTGACGCCACAAAACGGGTTTTTCCGGCCAGTTTTTCTACCGCCATAGGAACATGTTCCTGCGCGTAGCGTTGCTCAAAAACGTCCACATTCGCTGGAGTAGGATACATAACAATCAACTTTGCTGTTTTCATAGTTTTCAAGTATGGTTAGTTTCGGGAGCGTCCATCATATAGGGAAGTTTGAGCATTTGTATAATACCGACTATCTATAGAACAATAGGCCATGCCTATATTGAGGCATCACTATGGAAATGCAGCAAATCCGCTATTTTCTGGCTGTCTGCGATCAAGGCACCATAACTCACGCAGCACAACAGACTTATGTTTCTCAACCATCGTTGACGCAGTCCATCAAAAAACTTGAAGACGAAATAGGCGGAGCGTTGTTTACCAGGACACGATCCGGTTGCCAGCTCACTACACTTGGCCGTCTGGTTGAACCAAACCTCAGAAAAATTTACAAAGACTTGCAGTCGACAAAAGCAGAGGCGATTCGGTTTACGCGTCTGAACACCATTCCCCTGCGCATCGGGCTCATGACAACCATAGGCTCGCAAGTGCTGAGCCCTTGCCTGGCCTGGTACCAACAAGAATACTCCAATATCGAAATGGAACTGATCATCGATAACGAAATCAATTTGTTGAAGCAACTGGATTCCGGTACGCTTGATCTGGTCATTACTGCGCCAGCTCATAAGCCGACATCGCTACCCTACCAGTCTACTTGGCTCTACGAAGAACGCTACGTGGTCGCTTTCTGCAGCAATCATCGATTTAATCAGTTAAATAAAGTTGACCTGAAAGCCTTGCAATCCGAACCTTATCTGGATCGTTTAAACTGCGAGTTAAGAGAAGATCTCAGATGCATCTGCCAACACCAAGAAATCAGTCTGTATGCGGCGTACCGAAGCAATAGCGAGGAATGGATTTTACACATGGTGAAAGCAGGTATTGGTCTTGCGTTGATGCCGGAATTCTCGCTGCCTAAACAAGCTACCGACATCAGCTATCGTTATCTAACCGAACCTGAAATTACTCGTCAGGTTTATGCGATTCAGACATCCACAAAGCCTGAATTAGAGCATTTAATCAATAAATTAAGCAATGCATCAAAATCTATTGCTGTTGCTCCAAATGGCCGATAGGATCCACTCAAACATTAATTTCGCGACTTGGAGCGAGTAAAATTTATCCGTTAGCCTGAGCTAGTCGAAAGGTGAGCGAAATAATTTCGGCAATTCAATTTTTTGGCTTTATTTTCGAATAAACAGATTCAATAGGATACTTAAAACAATACTGACTATCAGCATGGAGACGAAAGGAACATATACTCGCTTATTCCCATCCTCAATACGGATATCACCTGGCAGTCGCCCAAACCAGTTTACTAACCAGGGGGCATAATTAAGAACTAGCCCTATGACGAGCAGAATGGCGCCGAGTATCGCCAGAATTTTTCCGATTGCCATATAACAAACTCCCAGCAAAAATGAATTTACTCCAGATAATACCGTCGAATGCTGAAGTTGCAAATCCCGCCTATTTTCAATGTAGAACTTGGGAGAATTCCATATCAATTTGTTGACCATTTGTTCTATGGTATGATCCAACCGGTATTTCAGTATACGCCACCACTCCGGGTTATTGATTCATCGCAGCTGGCACCCATCATCAATTAAACGCCAACGATAAGCGTCAATTGCATGAAATCATGATGACAATTTTGTCGGGAATCATTGCCACATAACACACAAACCCGACAGTGACCGCATTCTGCTTCCTCCAGAATAAAACAGGAAGTGCCAACTTTCACATCACAACGCAAATCTAAATACTTGGATACTGCCAATGAATCGTATCAGCCACATCGCTGCATCACTTATATTTTTCTTCTGTCATAGCACATCGCATGGCGCTAAAATCTCTCCGCTTTTTACTCCATTACCAAGCCTGACCGCTAAACAATTGGCCGTTATAGTTAATGACTCAGACCCATTGAGTAAACAAACTGCCGATTATTATCAGATCAAACGACAAATTCCCCAAGCAAACATTATTCATGTCAGGTTCGATTCAAATACCGATTCATTATCTAAAAATGCTTTTGTTAACCTCAAACAGGAAGTCACAGCAAAAACACCAAAAGATGTACAGGCTTATGTGTTGACATGGTTAAAACCTTTCAGGGTGGACTGCATGTCCATTACTACTGCTTTTGCTTCAGATTTTGACCAAGGATTCTGTGCAAATGTCTGCCAGGAAAGCAGAAAAAGCCCATACTTTGCTTCCGACAGTCAAAAGCCATATACCGACTTTGGCTGGCGCCCAACCATGGTATTGGCCGGACGTACTTTAAATGATGTAAAACAATTGATTGATCGAGGTGTCGCTTCTGATTTCACCCGGCCACAAGGTACTGCATATTTATTAAAAACCAAAGACCAGGCTCGTAGTTCCAGAGCTATATATTTTCCTGCCATTGTTAAAACATTCGCCGGACTCTGGCCAGTGCACTATCTTGAACAGGAAACCATCGAAAATAAAAACGACGTCATGTTCTATTTTACAGGTTTGATGCATGTACCCAACATTCAGACAAACACTTATCTACCTGGCGCTATTGCGGACCACTTAACCTCCGCAGGCGGCATCTTGAGCGGCAGCGATCAAATGAACATTCTTGACTGGATTGAAGCGGGAGCAACCGCTAGCTATGGAGCGGTCATCGAACCCTGTAATTACCCAGCTAAATTCCCGCATCCCGGTGTATTGCTTCACTACTATATCCGAGGCAATACTCTCATTGAAGCTTACTGGAAAAGTGTTTGGGAGCCTGGACAAGGAATTTTTGTAGGCGAGCCATTGGCCAATCCTTTCGGTTCACCGCCAGTCACCCAGGGACATTAAATCGGAGGTATACCCGTTGCTATTGAGTGGCTAAAAAAGTGAAATGATTAAGATGAGTAAGGGAGCGTAAAAAGCCCCCTGCTTATTTAGACTGATTTTTGTTACCAGGTGACCGTCATTATGTTTTTGACGTTTTGTGCGGAATTGTATGTGTATCCAGGTAGAGAAATACTTTTAATAGTGTAAATTCCAGATCCTCCTTTACCGACTTCTATGGCATTCGAAGCGTGAACAACAATACCATTAGCACCGGTTTTACTGCTGGGATTTCCCGTGAACCCTCCTGACCAGGACCCATTTACCACCGCATTTGGAACCAGGCGCCCCTGTGCATCCATGACGGTGATTGATACTCGCGCCCTAAGTTTACTGGCTTTAAAAATGCCCAAACTAGCCGAAGCAACATGTAATGATGGCGCTGGCGGTGCCGTAACAGTTATCGTTGTCGTTATTGTGCTGGTCAACTGAAACTGGTTCTTGATTGTCAACGTTACTGTATATAAACCAACAGTTGTATAGGTATGCGAAGGATTTGAAAGCGTTGAGGTAGTACCATCACCGAATGACCACCGATACTCTATAATACTGCCATTACCAACGGAATTGCTGGCAGAAAAATTTACAGTCAATGATGCAGGTCCTGTCAAAGTTGAAGCCGTTAATTCAGCTGTCGGAGATAGCGCAATGCTGGCAGCGGTATATGACCCGGTTACTTGATATTGACCGAGACTGCCGTAGGTTGGGTAACCATAATCGGAGCCTGCCGAAGCGTGACCGGAACCACTGACTGCAAGAAAATACATGCCAGCCGGCACAGTTACTTTGATTGCTGCTGATAATGAGGGTTCAGGCGCATCAGTAGCAACCACTGTCCCATCAGATTTGTACAGTGTCAATCTCGTATCGAGGTTTGGCCCCTTAACCACCGGGCTAGCTGTTAAATTAACCAGACCGCCCGCAGTATTCACTAAAAACATATCTATGTCATTAGAAGTTTCGATGACTCCGAATTTTTGAATATTTGCTGCACCGGCAGTACCCGAATCTGTCAGTGAACTGGCAGTAGTTATCGTATTTCCAACGTCATCACCTCTTGGCAGAATTCCTCTTGATGCCAAGACAGCAATATCATTTTGTTGGTTATTCGCCCCTGGATATACGCCATTAGCCCACTGTGTTACGTTCGCATAGTAACCTGCCCCCATAATGGGTGCCCAACCAACAACGCCAGATCCATGACCCAAATAATAGGAATTAACCGTGGTACCGATCTTTTGACCATCATGTATCAAACCTAATGTATGACCCGCTTCATGCGATATTGCTTCGGCAATATATTTTTCGTTGTTTGCCAATGATTGCTGGAAAACCCATGCTGGCTGATATGCATAGTTATTCAACATCGATACCACACCAACATAAGCAACACCGCCACAATTGCAATTGATCGTACCGGATTTTGTTATTACTACACGTGTTCCATAAGTGGTGTCCGTATTGCTTGTTCGCAATAATGCATCCGCTAATGGAGGCTCGGTGGTAACGTCAACATCAAACGGAATGTAATCTTCAGATACCCTGTTCCAGATGCTGATAATGTTGCTACGCTCATTGTTGTCAAATGCCAGAGGGTCTCCATTGAGGTCGAAAGCCGGTGCAACAATAGTTGAAGCAGACCATTTAGTGTTCGTAGCTGTGTAGCCGACAAAATCGAGATATATTGTTTTACTCGCTCCAAGCTTGCTGTGAAGCTTGAAAGTGTTTGCAAGTGTTGCCTGTGACGCAATGGGGACAAGGGGATTGTTTGAAGTCGATCCAGTTGTAGTTACACCGGCAACATCAGGCTCATTATTTGTAGGTTGCACCTGTTGTTCTACAGTATTATCAACATAAAAAATACGATTGTTGCTATCAATTCGAACCGTATTATCGTTTAGAAAGATATCCTGTAGTTTGTCTGGCGTTAAGCCATACAACGAAGCAATCGCAGGCAAGTCGACGCCCATGTAATCAATTGCATCCTGGCCTTCGAAGTTTGTTGGCAAATCAACTGAAAAAACTGTTGCAGATGAATCAACAAAGGAAGCCGCTTTTACAACTTGTTGGGGCTCTGTCCCATCACCGTTCGCGCCTGTATCAACAATTTGTTTTATTTTACCCTGTTGATCAACTTCAACCACATAATTGCGACCCTTCATTACTGCAGCAACGAAATCACGATTATGCTCAAGATCTTTTCCCACTAATTGAGACAGATCGCTTGCAAAAGAATAACTTGAAAACACTAGGTATGAAAAAATCACAAAAGCAATTGTCATATTTCCAGGCTTTAAGTACATATTGGTTTTCATAGCGGTCACCCTTGAATAATAACTCCAGCCAGCATACCAACCGAACCCACTTTCTGGAGCGTGAACACCTTTCGGTGAACTATATTAAAATCCACTGCACTGATGTCAGTACATTATGTAAAACAACATTTAACAACATTAAAAGGTAGCATCATTATGGAAAAAATTCTGTAAGCTTTATCAGCATTATGAAGATGGATTCCCATAAGTGATTCGCTAAAACTTGCACTTCAATAAGCTCTGCGTGATGATCAATGGGAACGCATCAAACAGATGTTGCCAGGAAAAAAGATCGATTGTAGCCAAAGTAGCGGACAAGCGGCTGTTTGTAGAAGAGGAGGATTTGTGGATGGCCAGGACAGGGGTGCCGTGGCGTGACTTGCCGGACGAGTTCGGCCTTTGGAACAGTGGCTTACAAGCGTTTTGCCCTTTGGCCGGATGCCGATATTTGACAACGGATTATTGCTGGATCAGGCAAAGATGCTGACGTTGAAGTGATATTCATGATAGCACGATCGTTCGTGCTCACCAGCATTCATCCGGAGCGCCTAAAGAATGGTGAGCAAGTGCTTGAGCGTTCACGAGGCGGGTTGAATACGAAGATACATGCCGTCGTAGACGGCTTGAGGCAATTGGCGAAAGTTCGTAATGGTTAGAACTATTGCGATCTAAAAGTGTATCCATAATAATTTTCTAGTATTTAAATGTTCGTGTTTATCATTCCTATACAAAGCCGTTTAGTGTTTGTTAAGCCTCATTACAAACCCTAGAGAACACACAGAAACCGATTAACCCGTGAGTGCTGAACTTGAAAATAGTGAGGCAAAGACACACTTGGTTGCTCTGGCGGGCAGAACGGCTATTTGTAAAAATCAGTCGATCTACTGTTAGATTGCGTAAGTTCCAGGCATTACACAACGTTCTGTTTAGGCCTGCATAAAGCCAGTTAGATCAAATTAACCTGACGCAGGCTTTATAGATATGATAGGGGATCCGTAAAATGATAGAAAACGATATTATTAGATTTTGATATCCGTAAAACTGATTTTGTAGCCGAAGCCTTCACCATTTCATGAACTTAACAATCATCAGAATTGATGATGCTCTGGTAGAAGTTCTTTCTTCCAAATATTGAATAAGCCACCAAAACCGTTGAAATTTAATCCTGATTAGCAATGAATTTCCACCCATCCAAAACCCGTCGTTCCGTCATGCCGTCTAGGGCACAAGTGGAATGCGGAACCAGACCCCGTGTATAGCAGAACACATTTCTGTAAACAGGGTTCGCTTCGTGCTCTAACGCGTTCGGCAATTCATGGGGTATGGCAAAGTAGATCTAGGAAGGAAATAAATTGAAGGGGTGGATTATGCAGCGCCAGGTAGATGAAAAGTGACACTGCATATCGAAACAAAATTTGGGACGATGCAAAACCCCAATCTGTATTTTCTAAGTCTGAGTCTCCATAAAGTTATCCTTAGATAACCCGAACCGACAGAACACCCTGAATAGCACTTAAGCCATCGACTATTTGAATCGGAACATCTCCATTAACATCTATCAGCGAGTATGCATAATCACCGCGAGACTTGTTCAACATATCAACGATATTGATTTTGTTTTCGGCCAGCAAGGCAGTGATCTGGCTGATAATACTTGGCACATTTGCGTTGGCTATGGCAAGTCTGGCGCCCTCGGTGCGCGGCAAATTGACATCTGGAAAATTAACCGAACGGACAATGTTCCCATTCTCCAGAAAATCACGTACCTGGGAGGAAACCATGGAAGCGCAGTTATCCTCTGCCTCTGCTGTTGATGCACCTAAGTGAGGCAACACAATCGTACGCGGATTATTCAACAAGGCCCTTGATGGAAAATCAGAAACATAGGCATGAAGTCCCGAGGATTCCAAAGCGGTCAGTAGGGCTGTCTCATCAACAATTGCGGCGCGCGAGAAATTTAATAGCGTCGCATTAGGCTTCATTCGTTCTATGCGTGATTCATTGATCAATTTTCGTGTGTGATCATTCAGTGGCACATGTACGCTGACAAAATCTGAATGTAACAGGAGCTCGTCCAAACTGTTTGCCGGGATAGCATCAGACGAAAGCTTCCAGGCACTTTCTACTGAAATTTGAGGATCGAACCCTATCACCTTCAATCCGAGAGCTGCGGCAGCGTTAGTTACTTTTACGCCGATCGCACCTAAGCCTACGACACCCAAAGTTTTGCCCGCCAACTCAAAGCCGGAATAGCGCTTCTTTCCTTGCTCCACTTGCGTTTCCAGAGCCTCACCTTCACCTTGCAGATTTTTAGTAAAAAGCCAGGCATCGGGAATATTACGTGCAGCCAATAACAAACCTGCGATCACCAGTTCGGTGACAGCATTGGCATTGGCTCCCGGCGCATTAAATACAGGAATTCCACGCTTTGAATACTCGGAGACAGGAATATTGTTAACGCCTGTACCAGCTCTTCCAACAGCCTTTACTGTTTCAGGGATGGAGACGTCATGTAAATCTTGAGAGCGTAGCAAAATGGCATCGGGATGCTGAATATCCGATCCGATTTCATATTGTTCCAGCGGAAACTTATCCAGCCCACTGCGTGACAAGGCATTGTAGGTTTTGATTTTGAATAGAGGTAATTGTTGTGTCATCGATTTTCAACTATGGTTTATTTTACAGAAAGGAAAAATCTGGAAGCGATCAATTTGACCGGCCGCCAAATCCAAAAAAAGAGTCTATCGTAAAGTATTTGCATCAGTAATCAAAATTGTCCATCGGTTCATATTCACTTCTATCGAACGGGTGCAGCAACCTTGATCATATCTCAATCCTTACTTTAACTGCCCATTGTCATCAAAAAAAACCTTCAAATAAACTAGTACTCAAATATCGTTCACCCGAATCCGGCAACACCACAACAATCGTTTTATCTTTATTTTGGGCAAGTTTGGCATAACGCACCGCCACTGCCACTGCAGCACCACATGATATTCCTGAGAGTATTCCCTCTTCTCTTGCCAATCGAATTGCATAATCAATAGCCTCTTCATTGCTGACTTTTTCAATCTCATCAACCAGTGACAAATCCAGGACTTGAGGTACGAAACCGGCGTCTATACCTTGTATTTTGTGCGGAGCCGGTTTAATGACTGCTCCCGCACGTGTCTGAGATAATATCGGACTCGATTCCGGCTCGACCGCCACCGAAGTAATCTGTTTACCTTTTGTTTCCTTGATATAGCGAGTTACACCGGTAATTGTTCCTCCTGTACCCACACCGGAAATGAAAATATCGATTTCACCTTCCGTGTCCTCCCATATTTCAGGCCCTGTAGTTTGCTCATGAATTGCGGGATTGGCGGGATTCTTAAATTGTTGCAACAGCACATAACGATCTGGATCGGATGCCGCAATTTCTTCCGCTTTGGCCACCGCACCACTCATGCCTCGCGCACTCTCAGTCAACACCAGGTTTGCGCCATAAGCGATTAAAAGTTTTCTGCGCTCCAGGCTCATGCTCTCAGGCATGGTTAAAGTCAGCGGAATTCCTTTTCCGGCAGCCACGAAAGCCAACGCAATACCCGTGTTACCACTGGTGGGTTCGATCAGTTCTTTTCCTGGTCCCAAAAGCCCTTTTTCTCGGCATCCCAAACCATTGCCGCATCATTGTCTCCTAAAGGATTTAATTTCAGAGGTGAAAGAATCAATCAATAGATTCGCCAAGCAAATCTGTACTAAGTTGACACAGAATCAGCTTACGCAGGCTTAAAAACAAAATAAAACGATATTATTTGATACCAATATCAATAATTCAGATAAACAAAGGCGCCAGCCTGTTTTAATAAAAAATGGCTATAAACAAATTGCAGGCTACTATAATTTGAGTGTTCTTTCCTGACCGGTTTTCAAAACTGTCGACAGCAAGGATGCTGTCGTCAAGGGGCTACACGGATGTATTCACGCCGTGTTTTGATGGCCGGTTAGAATACATCCTGTAAATAGTTAATAGTCATTTAATAAAAATTGATGCTTTATGCTGGCTTAAATATCAACAAACAATTTTTTTATCGCAAGATTGCTTCAAGAATTTTCCCTCCATACTTTTTAATACGCTGACTTGTCTTGGTATTGTCTGCAGAGTTTCAGCAGGACAAATGAGTCATTGACAGAAAAATGCACTAAGTCGAGACGTTAATCTGAAATAGCGCATCATCAAGGTGCGAAAACTGAACACCGCAAATAAAAAAAACAAGTATGTAATTGATATCTAATGAAAATAAATATTGGCATTATAAATGCTTAACATTAAGTGTACATTCCCGTTTCATGTTGCTCTCTCCTGGGTTTGGTACCCTTAGCGCCCTACTCGACCAGATAGGGCGCTTTTTTTTGCCTCAGAGACGGCAATTACGCAAGTCGCCCTAAAAACTGACTTGCTTAGCAAGGCATCATGAGGCCATTGCATGCTTTTCCAAACACAACCGTCAGCTTACGATTTGCGCTCCACCGATCTAACCAAAGACAGGGGCAGGTTTCAAACCATGCCAAATGTCTCGACGTCTACTCGACTTTACGAATTTGCAGCGTATCGATGATTCTGTCCTTTGCGAGCGCATTACTGATAACAATCAGCGTCTGACCATCTTTTACCCATTTTTGTCGTTTTAAATAATCGAAAGCATTCTTGATGGTGTCTTCAGGATCTTCTGAAAATGCCATCTGAAAAGGCTCGACCCCCCACAGAATCAACAAATTTCTGAATAATTCAGGTATATCTGTAAAGGCATAAATAGGTACCCTCGGGCGCAATGAAGAGAGCATACGCACCAGGTATCCGCTTCGGGAAAAGACCACGATACCGGAGTCGGGAATATCGTTTGCCAGATAAACGGCTGAGCGCAACATTTTGCCTTTAGGCGTCGGGAGATGAAGCTCTTTAGTCGGTTCGTCGTTGTGCAAACTTTCGATACGGCGCGCTATTCTGTTAAATACCTTCACACACTCGACTGGATACTTGCCAGTCGTCGTTTCTCCCGACAACATGATGGCATCCGCTTTTTCCAGAACGGCGTTTGCGATATCGGACACCTCCGCACGCGTGGGTACAGGTGCTGAAATCATGGACTCCAGCATGTGTGTAGCCACAATGACCGGGCGACTTTTCTTGATACAAGACTTGATGACCTGATGCTGGATTATCGGTAATTCTTCATACGGACATTCAATCCCCAAATCACCTCTGGCGACCATGATGCCGTCACTGGCATCGATGATTTCCTCGATATTGCTGATCGCCTGCTGGTCTTCGATTTTGGCGATGATCCGAGCTTTTGAACCCTTTTCGGTTAACACTGTTCGCAATGAGTGCAATGCATCCGCATCCCGAACGAACGACAGCGCAATAAAGTCGATGCCCTCGTCCAGACCAACTGCAAGATCACCCTGGTCTTTTTCAGTTAATGACGGTAATCCCACCCGCACACCGGGTAAATTGATATGGCGGCGGTTGCCCAATTGGCCAGGAATGACAACCTGACAACGAATTCTACCTTCCAGTGTTGCCATCACCTGCATGCGTATCAAGCCACTATCGACGAGAACAGTGTCCCCGACAGAGACATCATTGATGAGATTGGGGTAATTGACATTGACGCATTGAATACCTTCCAGGCTGGCATCTCCAGTTGGCGCCATCATCAGAAAATCAAAGAACTGACCCTGCTCCAGATAAATCGGCTGTCCAATGTCGCCCGTCCGTATTTCTGGCCCCTTGATATCCATCATGATGCCGATCTCACGGCCAATTTCTCCACATACGCGCTTGATCTGCTGGATGATGCCACGCGTCCACTCATGGGTCGCATGTGCCATATTGATGCGACAAATATCGACACGTTCGTTGATCAATTCTTTCAGAACATCGTCAATTGAGGTTGAAGGCCCAATGGTAAATATGATTTTGGTCTGACGATATTTCATGGCCAATGTTTTATTGTCCATCACCACGTTGGACGTCGACAAGGATGTATTCTTGTTAGGCTGCATATAAGACACCGTATAGGAAAATTGTGTAAGCTGAAAGATTCAGCAACGGCATGCCCACAGCCTGACGCAGTCTGGTGTTTGTTGTCATGCCGATCGCTGACTGTCAGGTATAGACCGACTATTTGATAAACAACATTTCCTGATAAGTAGGGAAAGGCCACAACTCATCAGCTATCTCACCTTCCAGGGCATCGGCAAAGCAACGAACCTCATCCATCAGCGGGCGAATGGTTTTGGCGCAAAATTGCATATGTTCTTCGGGTGAGGAAAAATCATGGCGGCTGATAATTGAGCTGAGTTTGCTGACCGTTTCCATCATTGACGTTACCAAAGCCGTAATATGCACCAACCGTTCGTTGCTCAAATCGATACCATTGCTTTTGAGACTGCTCAAGGTCACGGAGAGATCGGATAAGTATTTGATGGCGGCCGGATAAATGCCCGTTTTTGCCATGCTGACGACCAGCTTGGCTTCCACCTCAATCGCAAGAATGTATTGCTCGGCATAAATTTCAAAGCGACTCGCAAGCTCAACAGGAGACAAAACACCGAGCTTATTGAACAATTCTTCGACATACGGCTCTTTCAACACAGGTAACGCATCGGCGGCGGTTCTTAAATTGGCTAAGCCGCGTTCTTCAACAGCCATTTTATGCCACTCGGCAGAATAGCCATTGCCACCAAAGACAACGGCGCCATGCGTATCAATCACCTCTTTCAGCGTTTTAAGTATGGCAGTATCAAGATCGGCGCCTGTTTTCAGTTTGCTTTCCAGCGCATCGGCCACCCAATTGAGGGAATCCGCCAGCATGGTATTCATGGCAACCAAAGGCCCTGCAACCGACTGTCCGGAACCGACGGCACGGAATTCAAAACGATTACCCGTAAATGCGAATGGTGACGTTCGATTTCGATCACCGGCATCCTTGCTAAAGATTGGCAAGGTATTGATCCCCAAATCCATAACCCCGGCATTGAGAGAACCGGTAATCTTACCCTGACTGATCTGCTCAAACACATTGTCAAGCTGTGAACCCAGATAAATCGACATGATCGCAGGTGGAGCCTCGTTGGCCCCCAATCGGTGGTCATTGCTGGCGGTCGCTATCGCTGCGCGCAAAAGTGGACCATATTTGTGCACACCGCGAATAACGGCACCACAGAACAACAGAAATTGAGAATTGGAATGCGGCGTAGATCCTGGATCCAGTAAGTTGCCTTGCGTAGCATTACCAACTGACCAATTGACATGCTTGCCCGATCCGTTAATGCCTTTAAAGGGTTTTTCATGCAGCAGACAAACCAGTCCATGTCGCTTGGCGGTGTTTTTTAAAACCGTCATCAGCAGTTGCTGGTGATCCGTAGCAACGTTGGCGGATTCGAAAAAAGGAGCAATTTCAAATTGCCCGGGCGCCACTTCGTTATGCCTTGTCTTTGCCGGTATACCCAGTCGATAAAGCTGATCTTCGACATCCTGCATATAAACCTGAACGCGTTCAGGTATCGCGCCGAAATAGTGATCATCGAATTGCTGGCCCTTGGCTGCTGCTGCACCAAACAAGGTTCGTCCAGCCAACAATAAGTCTGGACGCTGACTCACAAAATTGGTATCGACCAGAAAATATTCCTGTTCAGCCCCGCAACTGGAATTGACTGGCGCAATATCGGTATGTCCAAGTATCGACAAGACGCGTTTGGCAGCCTTGTTCAATGCAGCATTGGCTCGCAGCAGTGGTGTTTTTTTATCGAGCGCCTCTCCGGTCCACGACACAAACACGGTGGGAATACATAAAGTCGCGCCGTTATCAGTGGTCATAATAAAGGCTGGACTCGTCACATCCCAGGCTGTGTAACCCCGTGCTTCAAAGGTCGAGCGTATGCCACCATTCGGAAAGGACGAGCCATCCGGCTCGCCTTGCACCAACACTTTGCCGCTAAATTCAGAGATCACCGAGCCATCACTTTGGACTGAGATAAAACCATCGTGTTTTTCAGCCGTTGCATTAGTTAATGGATAAAAAACATGGGCATAATACAGAGCGCCCTTGGACAACGCCCAGTCCTTCATCGCTAACGCAACAACATCTGCAATGGACACATCCAGTTCTTCACTGGCTTCAATGGTTTTTTTCAGCGATTTAAATACTTCTTTAGGCAGACTTTCTTTCATTTTGCCTAGCGTGAACACATCACTTGCCCATAGACTACTCAGCGGCTCGGGCTGTTTAACAGGCATCGGTGGACGGTTAATGATATTTTGAACGGCCTGCACGCGTGAAGAATTTCCAGTCATTTTTATTACCCTGTTTGATAGTGATAAGTTATTCGACTAAATCAAAGCAATAATTGAACCAATGCAAAAATTCAATGACGGTTTTGCAGCCAGCCCGGACGATGCGGGAACCAGCGACTATCTGGAAGTCGTGTATCAACTATCAAAAAAAACAATGATGGGCAATTGTGTGCAAAAAACAGCTCCACCATACAAATTTGGTGCGAAACAATCGGTCCTGTGGCGAAATCATCGTTGAATTAAAGCGTGGAAATTATTCCCCCGCCTTTTGACTGCATAAATCTCCCGTTCGCTTTGCAGGGTATCGGAGTCAATTTCTTACTAAGGTAAATTACTAAATTCTCTTAAATTCCAGTCCATTTATACATTTAATTCTTGTGGAAAATTCCACAGAGTCTACAGACCGTTTTAATTATCTTATTGCCAGGTGTGAACAAAAGGGATGACTTACAAAATCCCTCTAGGAAACGTCTGTACATTATCCAATTAATTCAAATTGCTAGGTATTTTATGGAAAATAAATTGATCAAAAAGCACTTAATCACTGCGTCAATCACGACCTTAATGGCATTCAGCCAGTCGGGGTATGCAGCCACTGGTACTGTTGCTATTCAATGGAATGAAGCAGCATTACAAGCAATCCGCGACACCCATCCGGGACCACCGATAGTTGCAAGGGCACTGGCCATCGTCGATACCTGTATGTTTGATGCGTGGGCGGCTTATGATGCCAAAGCGAAAGGTACGCGCTTTGGACAAACCTTACGTCGCCCTAGGAATGAACGAACTAATGAGAATAAGGAAAAAGCCATAAGCTATGCAGCACATGCCTGTCTGGTTGACTTATTTCCATCAGAGACACCCAAATTCAATGCCTTGATGGAAAACCTGGGTTATGCCTTCGACACAACCTCCGATATCAGCAAAGCCGCTGGTATCGGAAATGTCGCTGCAAAGGCCGTATTGGACTATCGACATCATGATGGTTCCAATCAGCTGGGCGATCTGAACCCGGGGGCCTATAGCGACTATACCGGATATACGCCCATCAACACGCCGACTTCGATTGTTGATCCGAATCATTGGCAACCGCTTCAAGTGGAAACAAATACGCAGAAATACATAACACCTCATTGGGGCAATGTTGTTCCATATGCGTTGAAGTCAGGTTCACAATTCCGCAAAATAACGCCACCACCGGCTGATTACTTCACCGAACCCGAGCGCTATGAGTTACAGGCACAACAAATTTTAGAATACAGTTCTCATCTGACTGACGAGAAAAAAGTGATTGCTGAATATTGGGCAGACGGCCCCCATTCCGAACTTCCACCCGGTCATTGGGCACTCTTTGCGGCTTATGTTTCAGAAAGAGATCATCATACAATCGATCAGGACGTTAAGCTGTTATTCGCTCTCTCGAATGCGATCCTTGATGCCAGCATTGCCTCCTGGGATGCCAAGCGTTATTACGATTACGTCAGACCAGTAACCGCCATTCATTTTCTTTTTTCTGGAAAAACAGTTGAATCCTGGCAGGGATCGATTGATGGTGCCGACTGGAAACCCTATCAAGCCGCATCCGTTGTTACTCCGCCATTTCCAGAGTATTACTCAGGCCATAGTATTTTTAGTGCTGCCGGCGCAGAAACCCTTAAATTATTTACCAAGAGTGATCATTTTGGTTTTAGTGTATCCATACCCGCCGGCTCCTCTCGGGTTGAACCAGGCATAGTGCCAGCCAATGACACCGTCCTTTACTGGGCTACCTTTTCTGATGCGGCTGATGAAGCCGGAGTTTCAAGACGATACGGTGGCATCCATTTTATCGATGGCGACTTAGTCAGCCGGAAAATTGGCCGTCTTGTTGGCCGACAAGCCTGGGAAAAGTCACTGAAATATTTTAATGAGGGACATGAAAATCACGAGTCTGATGACCATGATCACTCTCACTAACGTCCCCTGTTAACCAACCCTCAACCCTCACATTTTTATTTAGAGTAGAGGAAAAGCTGAATTAGAGCGAATTCCTCTACTTTTACCTTATAAAGCTTCAACACTTTGTTCGAAAGCCATAATCCAATTTGTCCTGAACGTTGACTTGAGATGCGACAAGCAAAAAGGTTTCAAATTAACCTATAAAAATCAGTCGAAAGGCTTGAAATCCGTTCGTGCTGAGCAAAATAAGCCCTCCCCTTCGGAGGCATGGCGTTACCATGAAACAGTCGCTGTTCGACGTACTTTTTTGTGTTTTCATATCTTTGCAAGTCATTGATTTTACAAATACAAAAAAGCTGTTTGTTGAGAGTTTATCGAAGCATGAGCTGATTTCACAACAAACCTACTGGGTGAGCATTCCAAATCCCGTACATCCTTCGACTGCGCTCAGACGAACGGGATTTGGAATACTCATCTGATTTTTCTAGGATTAACTTTAGATTTGTCAATTATGTCAATTTCGTAATTGTGCTATTCAATTTTTTCTGGTGGACAGCGATTTTCGCAAGCAGCACGAACATTTTATATCTCATATAAAGATATAGTATTCTAATTATATCGTTATATTAAATATTAAAACCGTATTATTATCAGCACAAACCTTCAGAACCATTCTACAAATAGCTTGCCTTCCTTCAGCTGATTATTGATCCTGAATTTTGATGGAATGGGTTTATATGGTTTCATTTCGTGGTTTGTCGTCTGCTGTTGACAGGGATGTTTTTTATGCGGGTTTTTGACCCGCATTTTTTTAATGACCCAATTCTATAGCGAACAGACATTGAGATTTAGGCAAGCGCAGCAGCAATCATCTGAGATTACTCATATATAAAAGGAGAACATTATGCCCTTACAAAACTTGGTGGAGTATTTTAATGATCGATTTGAACAGGAACATCGCTCCAGTTTTCGCCCCTTCATTCTGGAAAAAGGGAATGTCAGCGGTCTATTTGGACCTATTCGGATCGATAGTATTTTTACGCCATTCCGGCAAACCCCGGAGCCGACAACCGTTGTCGGCCATTCTGCTCAAATTGCAGTTGCTACAAGAAAAATTCAGCAGTTGTATCCTAACGAAATCGAGAATTTATTAAAACGCTCAACAGAGCAAACACCGGATTTTGAATCGTTCATTAATTTTGACCGGCTCTCACGCACAGTCCACATGTTGAATTACCTGACGCTTTCGAATATGGAAAAGCTGCTTTTTTTAGAGGTTGATCCTCGCCATATTCTAGGCATCAAAAGAGACCACGGCGCTTACTTTGAGGAGGTCATCACCCGATGTGGACTGGAAACAAAAAACATCATTATTGTTGTAACCGTGCATTATCAATACGCTTTGTATTATGAAGGCTTAATCAATGGGCTGGAAAACTATCGTCGACGCGGCTATCAGATCGCCCTGAAATTCGAAAACATCAACCAGGAAAGACAATCATTTAATTTGATTTCGACGCTGTGCCCCAATTATGTCAGTTTGTCAGCGCGTAATCTTAACGAAGCGGTCGAATCAATTACCTTACAGCAGTTCAAGACATGGGTATCCTCGACAGGTGGACTGAGTATTCTTCAACAAATCGATGATAAAAAATCAGACGAATTAGCTCGTAGCCTGGGTTTTGATTTGGTGGAAGGCAGCTACTATAGCTCGATACCATTTAATTATTTGAAAGACGCCATACCCCCGGAACATTCATTTTTTATCGGTAAACAGTAGCGACAATAATCAATATAGAGGCGATAAAGCTTCTTGAAAACCGCAGAGACGCAGGCCTTTCGTTTTTCTCCACCTGTTTAACACACATGCTTGACAATTGGATAGGTGGATTGCTTAGAGCTCTGTCACACACGATACTTAACGTAAATCTTGAGTCAATAGCCCCACGTTGCCACCCATCGCGGCGGTATTTGTCGTCACCGTTTGTTCAATCGCAAAACGGCGTAAATAATCAGGGCCACCTGTTTTAGGACCTGTGCCGGAAAGCCCCATGCCACCGAAAGGCTGCACGCCGACAACAGCCCCTATCATCGTCCGGTTGACATAAATGTTGCCGACTTTGGCTTGTTCCCGAACAATGCGTACCGTTGTGTCAATACGACTGTGAATGCCCAGAGTCAAGCCATAGCCCGTCGCATTGACAGCGTCAATAACCTGCCCCAGCTCCGACGCCTGATAGCGAATGACATGCAGAATCGGTCCAAACATTTCCTGGGTAAGTTGAGCCATCGAGCCTATTTCTATCAGGCACGGCGAAAAGTAACTGCCCTGCTGAAGATCATCCGTTAAAGGCCGTTGAAAAAGCACTTTGGCCTCTTGCCGCATTTTTTCCAGATGCCGATTTAACGGATCGAGTGCAGCTTGGTCGATGATGGGGCCAATATCGGTTTGCAAGCGCCCTGGATCGCCGATTTCTAACTCCTGCATAGCTCCCTTCAACAAGGTTATGGTTTGCTCAGCAATGTCATGAGGCACAAACAAGACCCGCAAGGACGAACACCGCTGGCCGGCGCTATTAAAAGCCGAAACGACGGCATCCTGTACCAATTGCTCCAACAGCGCCGAACTATCTGCGATCATGACATTTTGGCCACCCGTTTCGGCAATCAGCGGCACGATAGCCTGATGATGCTTTGCCAACTGCTGATTGATCGATTGTGCCGTTGCAGTGGAGCCGGTAAAGGCAACCCCTGCAATTCGAGAATCGGGTAACAATCGCTGTCCGGTCAGCTGACCGCTTGCCGGTATAAATTGTAAAACCGTTTGAGGAATGCCCGCCAAATGTAAAATCTCTACGCAGCGCATCGCTGTTAACGAGGTCTGACTCGCCGGTTTTGCTATCACCGTATTGCCAGCGGCTAAAGCAGCCGTAACCTGGCCGATAAAAATGGCAATCGGAAAATTCCAGGGACTAATACAAACAAAAACACCTCGGCCGTAATGATATAACCGATTTTCCTCGCCGGTCGGTCCAGGCAACTCAATAGGATCGCTGAATAATTCCAGTGCTGACTGCGCATAATAGCGACAAAAATCGACAGCCTCTCTCACTTCTGCCAAGGCATCTTTTAGTGTGCGCCCGCCTTCGCGCATACAAAGCGATACCAGCTCCAAACGATGGTGTTCCAGAAGATTGGCGGCATGCTGCAGATAATCCGCACGAGTTCTGACGGGACAATGCCGCCATTCAGTAAAAGCCTGCGCAGCGCCCTGCAAGGCCTGTTCCATCGCCTTTTCATCGGCATAAACGACACTACCCACGGTTAATCGATGATCAGAAGGACTATAAGCCGACTGTCGTAAGCCGTCATACCGTCGCCCGTCAACGAGAGGATAGGCCTGCCATTGTTTATCCGCAAACACCGCCAGATTTTGCTGCAGTTGCTGTAATACGTCAGAATCTGCCAGATTGATGCCTGCAGAATTAAGCCGCCGTTCTCCATACAGCGCACAAGGCAAAATGACCTGCTGCTTTATCGACGCTGTTGCTGTTACCGCCTCGACAGGATCGCGAATCAATTCTTCTACGCTTGTTTCATCGCGAAACATCTGATTAATAAAAGAGGTATTAGCGCCATTTTCCAGTAACCGCCTGACCAGATAAGGCAATAATTCATGATACTGTCCGACCGGCGCGTAGATTCGGCAAGGCACCTGCCAGTTTTTATCGTCAATAATCTCCTGATAAAGCGATTCGCCCATCCCGTGCAGTCTCTGCAACTCATAACCGGGATGCTGTTTGCCCAAGTGATGGATCGCTGCCAGGGTTTGGGCGTTATGGGTGGCAAACTGGGGGTAAAAAACATCGGGCCGAGACAGGATCAACTGTACACACGCCAAATAAGAAAGATCAGTGGCCGATTTATGCGTAAACACCGGATAGTTGCTGAGGCCATTTTCTTGCGCACGCTTGATTTCGCTATCCCAATAGGCACCTTTAACGAGACGGATATGGATTTTATCGCGCCCCGCTTCAGCCAAGGCCGCCAACCAGCGGATAACCGGCAACGCCCTCTTTTGGTAAGCCTGCACCGCCAAACCCAGCCCGGTCCATCCCTGTAAATCAGTGTGTTTAAAAACGGCGGCAAAAATATCCAGCGACATATCCAGCCGTTCTGATTCTTCGGCATCGACGGTCATGCAAATATTGGCTGCACACGCCTTCTGCGCCAGAATCAGTAATTTATGCGTTAATTCCTTAACCGCCCGGCGGTATTGTAAAGGCTCATAACGCGGGCACAATGCAGATAATTTGATTGAAATACCGGAGTTGCTATAGATATCCGCAGATAAGGCTTGTTTAGACAGCGTTTCAATCGCAGAGAGATAGGATTGATAAAACCGTTCGGCATCGTCCGATGTTATAGCCCCCTCGCCCAACATATCGAAGGAATACCGATATGCGCTGTTTTGCTGACAGCGTTGAAGGGCTTGCTGAATGGTATCGGCAAATACAAATTGCTCGGACAGGTAATGCATGGCCTGCTTGATGGCAGACCGTATCAAAGGCGCACCGATACGAGACAATAGCGTTTCATAGATTGACCACCTGTCTTTTTCGGCCAATAAAACCTGGTTTTCGAATTGCCGGGTCAATAAAAGCGCCTGACTGGACAAATTGACCAGCCATGAGTCGCTGTGTTGCAGATGCTTTCGCCAGTCGGCATGCGTCAGCTTTTCCTGTAAAAACAGATCTTGGGTATAACTATCAGGAATACGCAGCAAGGCCTCGGCAATGCCCATCAACACAATACCTTCCTGCGAATCGAGCTGATATTCCTGCAAAAACGCGTCAATGGACGATTGCTGATGCTTTTTTGCTCTGACGGCGTTGACCAAGCTTTTCGCACACTCAGTCACAGCCACTGAATCATAGGCATCCAGACCCGCTAAAATTTGCGATACCGTTTCGTTTTCATCGGCCAAATAAGCCTTGTTAATGGCGGCTCTGGTGTTGACAATGGTTTCAAGCGTCATTCATTAGGGGACTCAAAAAAACGTATACCAAAAGCGACGTACTGGAAACTGAGACCATCTTCTAACATCATCGTTCACCGGGAAGATAATCGCCCCAAAACAATGGAGTTAATAACCTCATCACCTAGCTGCCAATTTCACCATCAAGTTATCCGGCATCATCGTAAATGAAAATATTTCCTGAACAGGCTGTTCCGTTTCAACGCGGTTAACCGAAAAATTCTTGCACACCATGGCCATCGCCATTTTTATCTCCAGCAAGGCTAAATTGCGCCCTGGACAAAATCGCGGCCCGGCACCAAAAGGGGCGCTGGCGTTGCGATTATGATTGCATGCCGCTGGAGTCGCTTCCAGCCAGCGTTCCGGGCGAAAATTATGTGCGCCGGTAAAATTTTCCTCCTGCAAAGCGCCAAAGCGGTTAATCAGCATAAGGCTGGTGCCTTTGGGTATCGAAATTCCTGCGATTTCAACATCCTTGATCGGTTCCATAAACAACAACGGAGTGACCGATTTTAAACGCAGCGTCTCCTGTGCAACAGCCTCGATATAATTGAATTGCTCAATAACACCCATATCCTGAGGCAGTCTATCAGCACCCATGACGGCATCTGCTTCCTGTTGCATTTTATGCTGCACCGCCGGATGTTCGGTGATCAAATACAGCAGCCACGACAGCGTATGCGCGGTGGTATCCTCTCCGGCCAGCAGCATGGTGATAATATTGCCCTGAATTTCTAAATTGGATAAGCCCTCGCCTGCTTCATCACGCGCCAATAGTAACGCTTCCAGGAAATTGGCCGGTTGCACAGTTGCTTCCGCTTGTTGCGCTAATCGATACCGCGTTTGTTGGACAAAGCCGTTAATGGTCTCTTTGATGACGGCTAACGATGCTTCCATGGCGCGTTCGCTGGGCAATTTGATAAAGTGCCAATAAGGAAACGGAGCATTCGCACGGCGGTTGAAAACCGGAAGAAATTTTTCCAAATGACGCTGAAAGCTATCATCTTCTTGTTCCAACAGATTAATATCATAACCAAATGCAAATTGAGTCGTAACATCAACGGTAAATCGCATCCATTCTTTACGAATATCAATCGTTTGGCCTGTATCGGCAAAGACCTGCCAACGCTTTTTTAAGCGCTCGCAGATTTTGTATAGTTCCGGATAAAATCGCCGCAAATTCTCCGTTTTGAATGCCTGCATGGTCACGTGCCGTTGACGTTGCCATTCTGCCCCCTCAGCAGCAAAAACCCCATTACTTTCAAATTCAGCACCAACCTTTTCGATGGCACTGCCGCGACGGTAGGTATCCGGACGATCCTTTAAAATAGTTTGTATCCATGAAGGATTGCTGATCGCAACCACAGTTTTGTTGGCCATTTTGAACCGGTAAATTTCACCATACTGTTCTGACCAGCCTTCTAAAATCAGATGCAGTTTTTGCATGTCAATTTGCAACAGATTACCAAGAATCGGCAAGCCTTTGGGACCGGGCAATGTTGAAAGCGGATCAGGCTTTTTGTTAAGAGGTAAGCTTGGCATTGATTTTTCACCTTTCTTAAATGTAAGTCCTTTGAATAACGCAACGAGAACATCCTGCCTGTTACCGCGACTGTACAATTTCAACTTGCGATTTCTGTTGAGCATGGAGCCAATCTACAGAAACTCACAATCGGCACCAAAGAATACGCTATCCTATCGCCTTTCGACGATCAACAAACGAATGGTTTGATTTTGTTAGGGGATATTCATGAAGCCTTTATTGTTGTCTGCAGCGATTTTCATAGTGGTCACTCTGAGTCAAAACAGCCTGGCACGCGAACCAGCCTGGCACTCCCAGAAGACTGAGGCTTTGCAATGTGCTGCATTTAGTCCCTATGTGGGAAACATGAATCCCGATTACGGCGCCCATCCGTCCAAAGCGTTGATCGATCAATTGCTGGATCGTATTGTTAAAGAAGCTCATTTCAAATGCATTATGACTTACGGGGTATTAAACGGTCTTGACTATATCTTTACGGCCGCCAAAGCACGGCATCTGAAAGTGATAGCAATACTCTGGCTGGACAAGGACATTGCCGTTAATTCACAATCCATCAGCCACGGCATAGAGGTCGCCAAAGCTTTTCCGGAAACGATTATTAAACTCAGCTGCGGCTCAGAGGTGCGTACCCGCCACGGCTATGCCTTTGATAATGAAATCATTCGCTGCATTGACAGTTTGAGAAAAGCTGGCGTCACTCAACCCATCACAACAATCGATATTTGGTGGGAATGGTGTAATCGATCACTGGTCTGTGGCCAAACCAATTTTGGAGCGCAAGTCGACTGGATAGGTATCAATGTCTTCCCTTGGTGGGAGAATAAATTCTCCGGCATTCACACATGTACTCCTGCAAATGAGGCCGCTGACTTTCATATTGCCCGAATGGAAGAAATCAGAAAGGTCTACCCTGGCAAAGAAGTGATCCTCACCGAATTCGGCTGGCCTAACGGCCCTAATCAGGGAACTGAAATTAATAAACATACAGGGCAACACTGCGGCATCGCCAGCAGCCAAAATCAGGCAGAGGTTATTAAGTCTACATTTAAACAATTAGCCAAAAGAAATTGGTCCGGCGTTGTCTTTGAAGCTTTTTCGGAAAACTGGAAACCCAACAATGAAGGCAATTTTGGCAGTTATTGGGGCATTTGTCAGGGCGAGCCGCCCTATCACTGCCTGCTCAAGACGGATCCAAAATCGAAAGGCCGAGCAAAACAATAAAATTGGCTTGTTGGTTTGGCAATCCATGACGATCCAAAACAGGCGGTTTTTTGTTGCCATTAAATTGAAAGTTGATCTACCGCTGTCATTCAGTTAAATAAGCAGCATCATTTTCAGCGTTTGAAACACTGCATTCCGAAAGATACAAATAATCTTACTTCCGTCAGCTTTATTCGTTATTTGCCACTATAATATGGCAGAATTCATGCTCTGCCAGTATGAAGCCATGCATATATAGTTCGCCATACAAAAAAGCAAGCAGCCAAATGCATTGCAAATCCCTGTTTTGCGTATCTCTTTACCCTAGAACTAACACTGCTGCGCGTTGAAACAATCTAATCCATAACCGAATTTTATATCTTTCTTAAATGACTAAACTGAAATTAATTCTGCTTGTTTTAATGTCTGCCTGGATGATGTCTACTGCTCAAGTAAGCTATGGTCGCTACGCAGCCATCATGATTGATGCCGAAAATGGCAACGTGCTACATGAAATTAATGCAACGCAATCGTGGTATCCCGCATCACTGACAAAAGTGATGACGCTTTACATGACTTTTGAAGCGTTAAAAAACGGCCAGATTCAATTTTTTGATGCCATGAGAACATCCAGCCATGCTGCTCGTCAGCCAACCAGCAAATTAGGCTTGCGTACTGGCGAGTTTTTAACCGTCCGGGATGCCATTTTAGCGCTTATCACGCGTTCTGCGAATGACGCCGCCGTCGTTTTAGCTGAACATTTGGCCGGAAACGAAGATAATTTTTCGACCAAAATGACCGAAAAAGCGCATGCGTTAGGCATGTACAACACACGTTTTATGAATGCCACCGGATTGCCAAACGACTGGCAAGTCACAACGTCCCGTGATATGGCAGTACTGGCATGGAACATACAGCGTCATTTCCCGGAGTATTATCAGCACTTTTCAGCGCACAGTTTCAATTACAAAGGCACTGAACTTCGCGGCATCAACAAATTCACCGCCAAATATCCGGGAGCGGAAGGTATGAAAACCGGATTTACCTGCGGTTCTGGATATAATCTTATCGCCGCAGCCCATCAAAATGGCAAACGTCTGATTGGGGTCGTCATGGGTGGCATGACCAGCGTAGAACGCTACCAACTCATGTACCAAATGATGGATGCCGGGTTTGAAAACCGGTATATGGCAACGCCAGGAAAGCATATCAATTCTATGCCGGCAACATTAACTGGACCGCCACCTTATCAATTAGGCTGTGGCAGCAAAGCCTATTTACACACCGCTTCAGTTACTCGAAGCGGTGGTGATTCAAGCGTCAGTAATCATCGATATGTAAGAAAATATAAATATCGAGCTCACGCTTCTCATGGCAGGCATCTAGTCTCCACTGGAAAACATCGTCATTCCAATAAAAGGGTGCACTTAGTTAAATCGAGCCGCTCAAAACCTGTCGCGCATCGCTCACATACCAAGCGTGTTGTTGCTAGCGCCAAAAATGTAAGAAGCCCCAAGGTAAGTCATCGTTCCGCGAGCCGTGTCCAGAAAGCGGCAGTGACGCGAACAAAAACCAACAAAGTCCGTTATCGCCATAACACTACTGGCTAACCGATACAGTCCTTAAAGCAGCAGAACTTATAGCTTCAATTCGAGTTGTTGTGAGCAATATTGATTACTTCAGCTCAGGATTTCTCAGTAATTTCTGATTAGTAGAGTTGCCATTGAGCGGATTCGATTGCAACCGTTATGGATAGAGCTCGATACGCCCTAATATTTCGAGAAAAATCGGTCTGACTCCATACCCCCATAAAGACGAGTTAGAGCGTAAATTTTAAAGGTATCTGGATTTGCGATCGCAGTCTTAGAGTCCTTGTGAATAGGCTCGGTAATATGGTAATGTTTCGCTCTCAAATTTTTGAGAATTATTTTTCCCTTTTTACGCTACAAATTCTAGGGTTTATATTCAATTCAGGCTGCTTTAAAAGCATCGAAGACTCTCAAAAATATTAATTTAATTATAAAAATTTCAATAAATATGATTAGCGTCTTGCTTGTTGACGATCATGAACTTGTTAGAACCGGTATCGAAGCCTTATTGAACACTGCTGACGACATATCAGTCGTCGGTGTTGCCAAATCAGGTGAAGAAGCTGTTAAAGCAATCGCTGAATTAGCGGTGGATATTGTCCTGATGGATGTCAACATGCCGGGTATTGGCGGCGTAGAAGCTTGCCGAAGAATCTTACAGCAAGAGCCTGAAACCAGAATCATTGCATTATCGGTACACAATGACGGCCCAATACCTCACCAATTGCTAAAGCTTGGTGTATTAGGATTTATTTCGAAAGGTTCCCCCGTAGATGAGATGATTCACGCCATACACCAAGTGATGGAGGGTAGTTGTTATCTGTGCGATGAAGTTGCCAATAATCCAGCTTTTCAAGGACTACCGGGCAATCATGAATCGCCGTTTGCAAAGCTTTCTCAACGGGAAGCCGAAGTCGTAACGTTAATTCTACAAGGCAAAACCATCCAGGAAATGGCAGAAATGCTTATGCTGAGAGATAAAACGGTTAATACTTTCCGTTATCGCCTGTATAAAAAACTCAACATTAAAAACGACGTAGAACTAACGCGCCTAGCCATCAAGTTCAACCATATTGACACAGGCCTGATTTAACAATTCAAATTCAAGCAGCCAGAAAGCTTTACAGAATCTCTCTGGCTTTCACATATGCATCCCTAAAATCAAGATATTGTGGCTTATCCGTTTCCAACATCAATTTTAATAGGGCGTTCTGTAGTTGATATTTGATATCGCCAATGGCCAAAGCACCAATGCCTACAGCCCCTTGCGAATTGACCGCATGGCTTATGGGTTCGCCAAAATGACTGCGTTTGATGCCTTCAATACCGACCGGAGGAACCGCATTCACATCACCGGCCACCTTTAGTTGTTTGGCTTCTTTTAATACAGCTGCATTTAACACTTGAATGCCCGCCTTGGCGGTGCAAAAAATAATATCCGCATCGGCGACCAACTTAATTTTATCCTCTTCAGAACCAGCCAAAGCACCGCCAAGATGACAATCAAAACGACGATTATAGGCAGCAGCCACATCCAAGGCCGTGTCAGCCATTAAGTGATCTGTCAAGGTTGTTGTCGCACCTGCCAAGGCAGCAATCACACCGGTAGCGATGCCTACCGACCCAGTGCCGCCAAAAACTACGGCATTACATTCCCTTAACTCCTTGCCGTGCTTGAGCTTTAACTCTTTCTCAACGCAGGCTACCAATGCAGCGGCTGTCGTAAAGGCGCCGCTGGGATCCGCAAATACTGACACTTCAAAGGGTGGTACCATGGCATGCTTGCAGGCGTTGAGCATATCCAACGCCAGTCCCAAATCGCGTCCACCAATAAAAATCGCGGTACGTTTGATGCCGGCCGGACTGCGCGAAAAAATGGCATCTTGTGTGAGGCCATGTACATTGTCGAGTTTGACATTGCTGTAAGGCATTAGCACATCAAACCCGGCATCCATCGCCATATTGACATCAAATGGACTGATATTAGGCATGGGGTCCAGCATGTGAAGAATACTGCGTTTCTCCATAAAGATCCTCTTGATTTTGGCAGGTTTCTGGGATGTCCTTAAAAGCAGCCCGATTGATCAGCTCGCTTTAAAAGCCTCTTGTAACATCAGTTCGGCCCCAATTGTCATTAATTGAAATTGTTGAATCTTCTGTCACTGCTATTCAAAAAACTCATTTTTTTGAGGTTTCTTTAAGATAGGCTCTCGCTACTTCGAAGGCGTGTTCAAAATGCAAAAATATCGGCTTTTCTGCATTGATCATTCTTTTCAGCAATAGATTTTGGACCTGGTATTTAACATTACCAATCGCCATTGCTCCCAAACCGACCGCGCCACTGTTTGAACCCTTGATGGGCGTGCCATTCTGAAAAGCATCGACACCCGCAATACCCGCCGGTGGTACTGCATTAACATCCGCAGCAACTTTCAACTGTGGAGCCGAGGCCACTAATTCAGCACTCAATAATTCGATGCCGGCGGCGCCTGTTGCAAAAACAATATCCGCTGTCTTGAGGTATTCAGCCTTTTCGGCGTCTGCTCCGGCTTTAATACTGATTTTCCCAGCACCGAACTCGTTGTTGCACATATCTGCAGTATTTTGTGCCTTGTCCAGTTGACGACCAATCAAGCGTACATTGGCACCAGCCTGAGCTGCAATAACGGAAACAACCTGGCCCACCGGTCCCGTACCGCCCAATACCATGACATTCTTTCCTGCGAGGTTCGTATTGAATTTATTGATCAAATCATTTTCCGCGACTGCAACCATACCAGCAGCCGTGGTAAAGGCGCCACTGGGATCGGCAAAAACTGACACTTCAAAAGGCGCAAACATGGAGCGTTTGGCTGATTTCAGCATATCCATTGCCTGCTTGGTATCTCTCCCTCCAATAAATATACCGGTTTTCAGTAAGTTTTTAGGGCTGCGGGAAAAAATAACATCCTGAACCAGCCCTTGAACCTCGCTAGGTTCAACATTCAAATAGGGCAATGCGTTAATCCAGCCAGCATCCAATGCCATGTTGGCATCAAAAGGGCTCAAATTTTTGGCAGTTGTCAGCATGTGTAAGATGAATGGTTTTTCCATGACGTCTCCTCTTATTATTCTAGTCAGCCACGTAGTATAAAAGAAATCATGCCAGAATTAAAATATCGCTTCTGATTAATGTTTCTGATCAAATGTATTCTCATGTGGCTCGATAAATTAAAATTGATTTTGCCAGCACATAAAAAATATACTCACGGTGCTGCCGTGTCGGCCCTGGAAGTTTAACAGCGAATAAAGCAAACGATGCCATGACAACATGCACGCCAAAACAACAATGAAACAATCCCGCTATCAGGTCGCCCGGCTTTGCGCTTAACGTCAACTCTTAATACGATGCCTACACGGAAAAGCCAACTGCGCCAGCTGGCGTATGACGCCAGAAACCAACAACAAAACCCGGAAAACCTGAGTCAGAGAAACTGTGAACAATTTATCGCGTTACCGGCCTACCAACAGGCAGATACCGTCATGTGGTACATCAGCTGCCGCTCGGAAGTCAAAACACAGTCGTTTATTGTTAGGGAGCTGAACACCTCAAAAATAATTGTCGTTCCTTACTGCGTCCAAGGCAATGATGGACAAAATACATTGGGGCTTTGGTGGCTGCAAGATTTTGACGAACTTGTCCAGGGGAAATGGGGAATTCCGGAGCCGCCAAAACAACGCTGGCTAGAACCCGGCAGAGAAATAAATCCCAAACAGCTTGATTGCATTCTGGTTCCCGGCGTAGCTTTTGATCGTCAGGGCGGACGCCTGGGTAATGGCGGCGGTTATTATGACCGTTTGTTAGCCGATGTCAGAGATGATGCCATGTTGGCTGCCGCGTGTTACGAATCTCAACTGTTTGAGCAAATCGCCGTGGAGCCGCACGATGTGTACATGGATTGCGTCATCACCGAATCTGCCCTTTACACCGGTATTGGCCGAAAGGCTGCGCTCCGATGGATTTAAATTTTCTTAAGTGTAGCGTTACATCTTCACCGGCATTCATTCTGGACGAAGAGGAAATCGCGCGTAATCTACACATCCTGCGCCCCATTCGGGAACAATCCGGCTGTCAATTACTCTATTCAATCAAAGCCTTGCCATTCATGCCCCTGCTAACGATGCTAAAGCCTTTTGTCGATGGCTTTTCGGTCAGCTCCTTATTCGAAGCACGCCTTGCTAATGAAATACTGACTAAAGGCCAGATCATTCACCTGACAACACCCGGCATTAAGCAAGAAGAATTTGATGAATTAAGCAGGCTCTGTTCGCATATCAGTTTTAATTCCCTCTCTCAATTACAACGCCATACCAGCATCGATAATTCAGCATTGTCGATGGGGTTGAGAGTCAATCCGAAACTCTCCTTTCTGAAAGACGACCGTTTTAACCCGTGCCGACAACATTCAAAGCTCGGTATCGATATTGATGCTCTGTGGCAATCATCGTGCATGGATCAAATCAAGGGTTTACATATTCATACCGTTTTCTCGGCAACCAACTATCAACCGATTATTCAAACTATCGAGAAACTGCGCCGTTATTTTGGCAAAAGTCTGGCTCAACTGGATTGGCTGAATTTAGGCGGCGGATATTTGTTTGATCAAATCAATGACCACCGTCCCTTTATTGACACTATCAAGCAATTAAAAAATGATTTCGGACTGGACATCCACGTTGAGCCCGGCAAAGCCATCGTAGGCAATTCCGGCTATCTAATAGCTACCGTAATTGATCGTTTTATCAGCGACAGCAAAACCATCGCGATTCTGGATACCTCCATCAATCACAATCCTGAAGTATTTGAATACCAGCGCCAGCCCGAGCTTCATGAACACGATCCCGATGGACGTCATGCAGTTATCCTGGCCGGCAGTACCTGCCTTGCCGGCGATGTGTTTGGCGAGTATCGTTTCAGGCATCCTCCGGAAATCGGCGATAAAATCGTTTTTAAAGACGTTGGTGCTTATAGCCTGATTAAAGCCAATCGTTTTAATGGCTACAACCTTCCAGATATTTATGCCTATCGTGACTCACAGATAATATTATTGAAACGCTACAGCTATCAGGATTATCGCCAACAATGGTTGGCAGATTGAAGACATTTTCAAATCAGAGGTTTAACCATGAAAGCAATTGTAATGACCGCAGTGGGCAGTCCCGATGTTTTAGCGTTTCAGGATATCGCCGAACCGGAAATCAGCCAGCCCACACACATCAAAATCAAACTCCATGCGGCCGGCATCAATCCTGTCGATAGCAAAATTCGACGTAATGGTGTTTTTCATGATCGGCCATTGCCGGCAGTTTTGGGCTGTGATGGCGCAGGAGTTGTCGTTGAAACTGGCGCCGAAGTTAGTCAGTTTAAAGTTGGCGACAAGGTCTGGTTTTGTCATGGCGGATTAGGGCGCGAACAGGGAAATTACGCTGAATTTAACGTCATTGATCAACGCTGGGTCAGCTTGATGCCAAAAACGCTGTCTTTTCCGGAAGCGGCAGGCTTGCCATTGGTATTGATTACAGCCTGCGGGGCCTTATTCGACCGTGGTAACCTGCAATCTGGACAAACTGTTCTTATTCATGCCGGCGCAGGAGGCGTCGGACATGTTGCCATCCAACTGGCCAAGTTAAAAGGTGCACGAGTCATCACGACAGTCAGTTCCGAAGTGAAAGCGGCGTTTGTAAAAAACCTGGGGGCAGATGATGTTGTCATTTATACAAAAAACGGTTATGCCGATGCAGTCAACTCGCTGACAAACGGTAATGGCGCAGATCTGGTCATCGATACCGTCGGCCCGGACGTGTTTAAAGAGAGTATCGCCGTGACGGCTCATTTTGGGCGATTGATAACGCTGCTGGATCCGGGGGCATTGAACCTGAGCGAAGCCAGAATGCGTAATTTGCTGATCGGTTTTGAACTGATGCTGACGCCCATGCTCAGAGATTTAGACGAAGCGAGAGATCAACAGATCAGAATTCTGAATCAATGTGCAGTATGGGCCGATCAAAACCGGCTAAAAGTCCATATTGATAAACTGTTACCCTTAGCAGCAGCTATTGAAGCACATCGTTACATTGAAACCGGCCATTCCACCGGAAAAATTGTTTTAACTGTATAAGAAGGTCGATGCGTTTCCCTTCGTTCAGCTCAGCTTACGCGAACTACAATTCTCGTTGCCATCCCCTATTATGCACCCAGGAAGAGAATGCAAAACTTTACATCTTTACTACCGAGAAAAGAACTGGATTCCAGCCATAAACGCGCCAAGGCCCCATTCATTTTGGGTTCATGATGCAACCACTAAAGTCATGTTGACTAATACCGACAAGCCTATTTATGTATAATACGGCGATACCGACTGAAACAGAATCAACCTGATAGAGGCTATGGCAGACAAATCAAGAAAACGCGGAACCCGATACAGCAGTACAAAAAGAACAAAAATAGGTACTGCTTCACATTGGTTTAGAAATCTATCGCTGATGGTTTTAATTGGAATAACGTTCGTTTTTGTCAGTTATCTCGGCTATCTTGACTACAATGTTCGAAAACAGTTTGAAGGCAAGCGCTGGGCCATTCCGGCCAGAGTTTATGCCAATCCGGTTGAACTCTATGCCGGCATCAATATCAGCATTGAAAAATTTGAACAACTCCTGCAATTGTTGCGTTATCGCAAGGATGCCGAATTGAGTGCCGATGGCACCTACCATAGAAATGGCTACCAAATACGCTTAAAAACCAGAGAATTTACTTTTTGGGATCAACACCAAGCCAGCAATCTCGTTAATCTGAGTTTCACCGAGTACGGACTCGTCGCGATCACTGACCTGTCAGGATCTCAAGACGTTGCCCTCGTCAGAATGGATCCCGTTCATATTGGCAGTTTTTATCCCACCATCAAGGAAGACAGGGTGTTGATCAAACTGGAGGAAGCCCCGGATACACTGATCAAAGGTCTGCTTGCGTCTGAAGACCGGGACTTTTATGACCACTTCGGGGTGTCCCTGAAGGGAATTGCCCGCGCAGTGCTTGCAAACGTTCGAGCCGGGGGCATGGTGCAAGGGGGCAGCACCATTACGCAGCAATTGGTAAAAAACTTTTATTTAACCTCTGAGCGTAGCTTATCCCGAAAAGTTAAAGAGGCCTTGATGGCGCTCATTCTGGAATATCGCTACAGTAAAAATGAAATTCTGGAAGCTTATTTAAACGAAATTTATTTAGGCCAAAATGGCGCCAGCGCCATTCATGGTTTCGGCTTGGCCAGCGAATTTTATTTTGGTACTTTTTTAAAGGATTTATCGCTTGAACAAGTCGTGTCACTGGTGTCACTGGTGCGGGGTCCGTCTGAATATGATCCGAGACGCTTCCCGGATCGAGCTTTGCAACGCCGCAATCTGGTGCTCGATGAAATGGTTGCTCAAGGCTACATCACGGAAAGTGAGAGTAACGACGCAAAAGCCAAACCGTTAAATGTCATTCCACGTCCGGTTCGTTCATCGAACCGCTATCCCGGATTTCTCGATCTGGTCAAGCGCCAGTTAAGCCAGGATTACCGCGAGGAAGACTTGACGTCCGAGGGTTTGCGGATTTTCACAACACTGGATACTCAAATACAGGATACGCTCGAAAAAACCCTGGACGACAAACTGGCTCGCCTGGAAAAACAACCCAAGGTCAAGGACCTTGAAGCGGCTGTGATTGTCACGCGGCGAGATAATGGTGAAATTGCAGCACTGGCCAGTGGCCGTGACAACTCGGCGTCCGGATTCAACCGTGCGCTGGATGCCGTTCGCCCAATTGGCTCGTTAATAAAACCTGTGGTCTATCTGACCGCATTGGAATATCCCAATAAGTACACGATTACGACGCCGGTAAGCGACACTTCCATTGTCGTTAAGGGTCAAAATGGCACGGACTGGATTCCGAACAACTATGACCACAAGGAGCATGGCGTCGTCGGCCTGCATACCGCTTTGGCAAAATCATACAATCTGGCCACCGTTAGAATTGGCATGGACATTGGTGTAGGAAGAACGGCAAAAACACTCAGAAGCATGGGCATTACCCGCCCCGTTGATTTATTTCCTTCGTTACTGCTGGGCGCATCCTCTCTCAGCCCTATGGATGTGACTCAAATCTATCAGACCTTGGCGGGCGATGGATTTTCAACTCCCATAAAGGCCATCCGGGCTGTCCTCGCTACCGATGGCAAACAGCTACAAAGCTATCCTTTCAGTGTACGACAAGTGGTGGATCCCTCGGCAACCTACATCGTTAATACCATTCTGCAAGAAGCCATGCATGAAGGAACCGGACGCTCGGCCTATTCATCATTCCCGCCGGATTATGGTCTGGTTGGCAAAACCGGAACCACCAATGATGCCAAAGACAGCTGGTTCGCCGGCTACACGGGTGATTATTTATCGATTGTCTGGCTTGGCCGTGACGATAACAAACCCATCGGATTAACGGGCGCAACCGGCGCGCTGCAGGTTTGGACGTCATTAATGAAACAAATTTCCACCCAACCAGTCAATTTGATTCCGCCTGACAATATCAAAACAGCCCTGGTTGATCCGATTAATGGTTTACTGGCAGGTGAAGGCTGTGGTTGGGGACGGCAATATCCTTATATTTCGGGTTCTGCGCCAACCACCTATTCATCTTGCGGCGACTCCGGCGTTGAACAGGCAAAAACATGGCTCGAAGACTTATTTACCGAATGATTTTATCGAGTATCCTATGAAAAAAATTGTTATTGTGGTCAGTAGTCTATTGACCTTTTTATTTTTCTGTACTGTCAGCCATGCTGAGGACCAGCCTGTCACACAATTAAAGACTTTCTTAAAAGCCTCAAAATCGCTTACGGCAGACTTCAAACAAGTCGTGATCAATGAGGCCGGCAATCCTGTGCAAACCAGTCATGGGGTTTTTTTTCTACAACGGCCGGGAAAATTCCGTTGGAATTATGAAAAACCTTTCCAGCAACAAATTGTCGCCAATTCAGGGAAGGTCTGGTTTTATGATCAGGATCTTGAGCAGGTCACCATCAAAAAACTTGACGAGTCACTGGGCTCAACACCGGCCTTATTATTAAGCGGCGACATCTCCCTAGAGGAGAACTTCATCATGGAAAAACAGGGCGTCGAAGTTGATATGCAATGGGTCAAGTTATCACCCAAAAACCAGGAAAGCAGTTTTAAATACATTTTAATCGGCTTGCATAAAGGCTCTTTGGGAGGCATGGAATTAAGCGATAATTTTGGACAACTGACGCGTATTTATTTTTCCAACGTCCTCATCAACCCTCCCTTAAAACAAACTTTATTTCAATTTCAGGCTCCTAAAGGCTCTGATGTGTTTTCGGAATAAACGGCATCGCATCAAACATTGATAGAGCTATGCATGAAGACTTGAGTAAACCTTTAGCCGACAGACTGCGCCCCAGTCAACTGGACGAGTACATTGGTCAACGCCATATATTGCAACCCGGCAAACCTCTCTACGAAGCTATAGTTTCCAGCCGTCTTCATTCGATGATCTTTTGGGGACCGCCGGGTACCGGCAAAACCACACTGGCGCGCATGATTGCTCACCACTCTCAGGCTGAATTCATGCCGATTTCGGCGGTGTTATCGGGCGTCAAGGAAATTAGATCCGCCGTGGCCGAGGCTCAAAAAATTCAACAGGAACAAAACCGGCGTACTGTTCTGTTTGTTGACGAAGTTCATCGCTTCAATAAATCGCAACAAGATGCTTTCCTGCCCCATGTCGAAGATGGTACGGTATATTTTGTCGGCGCCACCACCGAAAATCCGTCTTTTGCACTGAATAACGCGCTCCTGTCCAGAGCTCGCGTTTATGTCCTGAATGCCCTGACACAAGACGATTTGCTGCAGGTTTTGAATCATGCGTTAACCGACATTCAACGAGGACTGGGCAGTTTCAAACTTGAAATGTCAGAATCCGTCAAGCAACAATTTGCCGAAGCAGCTGACGGCGACGCCAGAACCCTGTTGAATGTGCTGGAAATCGCCGCCGAATTAGCCGCTGCAAAACATAGCACGATCATTAACGAAACCATCGCGCTCGAAGTCCTGTCTGGCGGCGTCCGGCGATTCGACAACCAGGGCGAGGAATTTTATAACCAGATTTCAGCGCTGCATAAATCCGTGCGAGGCAGTTCACCTGACGGGGCACTCTATTGGCTGTGCCGAATGATAGACGGCGGCTGTGACCTCTCCTATCTGGCCAGACGCGTCGTCCGAATGGCTTCAGAAGACATCGGCAACGCCGACCCAAGAGGCTTGCAAATAGCCATCAATGCCTGGGAAGCGCAAGAACGGCTGGGTAGTCCCGAAGGAGAACTGGCGCTAGCCCAAGCTGTGGTGTATCTGGCCTGTGCCCCCAAAAGCAATGCCGTGTACATGGCTTACAATGCCGCCATGCAGGCTGCCAAACAAAGCGGTAGTCTGCCGGTGCCGGTGCATCTAAGGAACGCACCGACCAAACTGATGAAATCACTCGAATACGGCAAAGAGTATCGCTACGCTCATAATGAACCGGAAGCCTATGCCGCCGGAGAGAATTATTTTCCTGAGAAAATGGCCAAACCCTCTTTCTACCAGCCCGTAGCCAGAGGGCTGGAAATCAAAATACGGGGAAAACTAAAGCATTTAATGGAACTGGATAACAGTTACAAACCCTAGCTTTTTATCACTATAACAAGCTTTTACTCGCCACTTCATAAACATCGCGAGAAATCGCTTCCGTAGTTATGATGCGTTCCAGCTGAGTGGTCATCAAAATTTGTCGATTTTTATCATGACGTCTCCAGGATGTTAACGCTGTAACCATCCGTGAAGCAACCTGCGGATTCAAGGCATTGAGCTTAATAACCTGATCGGCAAGAAATCGATAACCTTCTCCGCTGGCCGCATGAAAATGTAATGGATTGCCTTGACTGAAGGCCCCAATCAATGACCGGACCCGATTGGGATTTCTGATATCAAAGGCTGGATGTGCCATCAATGCCTGCACAGTGGCAAAAGTGTTCGGCATACTTGAGGTGGCCTGCAACGCAAACCACTTATCAATCACCAGCGCATCAGCCTGCCATTGCTGGTAAAAGCGGGCCAGGCACTGTTCTTTTGATGGATGCGGGTTGTTGACGATATCCGACAAGGCTGCCAATTGGTCGGTCATGTTTTTTGCAGCGTTGAACTGCTGCTCAGACCATTGCTGGATGTCCGGATGCGCCAGTTTACTTAAATAACCCAGCGCAATATTTTTGATGCGCCGACGTCCTATGGAGCCAGAATCAAACTGTCCGGATTCATCCCGGTGATAATTCAGATACAACGTTTTGAACTGCTCCTGCAATTGCTCAGCCAACGCTTGTTTGACAAATTCTCTGGCTTCATGAATGGCCTCGACATCGACAAACAGCATTTGTTCGGCCAGATAGCCTTCAGACGGCAATCCCAGTAGCAGGGCAAAGTAGGATAAATCATCCCACGGTTGGGCCAATACTTCTTTGTAGGCGGCGATAATGATCGGATTAATTTCCAGCGGCTTGCCGTTTTGCCAATCCGAAACCAGTCCGGTAATAATTTGACTCGCCAGTGTTTGCCCTGCCTCCCAGCGATTGAAAGTATCACTGTCGTAACTCAACAAAAAGGCCAATTCATCAAGACTGCGTTCCATGATCAGTTTTACCGGCGCCGAAAATCCTCTAAGCATCGAAACAACGGGACGCTCGGTCAGGCCTACAAATGTAAATGTCTGCTTTGCCTCGGTCAATTGAAGGATAACCTGTTCATTGACACGTTCGCTGGACTGCAATTTGCATGGGGCTGTCGAGCCATCCGGCTTAATCAAACCTACGCTTACAGGTATATGCAGAGGTTCCTTAACGGCTTGCCCGGGGGTTGGCGGGCAATGCTGACTAATCGTTAAGGCTAATGTCTGTTCTGACTCATTGTAAGCTTGTTCAACTGTCAATTGGGGCGTGCCGGCCTGGCAATACCAGCGGCGGAACTGAGTCAGGTTAACCTGATTGGCTGCTTCCATCGCATTTATGAAATCATCGCAGGTTACAGCCTGGCCGTCGTGACGTTCGAAATACAAATCACTGCCTTTACGAAAACCGTCAGCGCCCAGCAAAGTATGCAGCATACGCACCACTTCCGCCCCTTTCTCATAGACGGTCAATGTATAGAAATTATTGATTTCGATATAAGCATCGGGGCGAATCGGATGTGCCAATGGCCCGGCATCTTCGGCAAACTGCCGGGTACGCAGCATATTGACATCTTCAATCCGTTTAACCGCTTTTGAGGTACGATCGCCGGTAAATTCCTGATCACGAAATACTGTAAAACCTTCTTTCAAGCTGAGCTGAAACCAATCGCGGCAGGTGATGCGATTTCCGGTCCAGTTATGAAAATATTCATGTCCGATGACGCCTTCAATATGTTCGTAATCGGAATCCGTCGCGGAATCCGGACGCGCCAGAACAAATTTGGTGTTGAAGACGTTGAGGCCTTTGTTTTCCATGGCTCCCATATTGAAATGACTGACCGCAACAATCATATACAAATCCAGATCGTATTCACGGCCATAGACTTGCTCATCCCATTGCATGGCATTTTTTAATGACTGCATGGCATGTTCACACTTGTCGATATCGTCTTTTTCAACAAAAATCTGCAAGCTGATTGACCGGCCAGACATTGTCGTAAAGCTGTCTTCAACACGCTCCAGTTGACCTGCAACCAGTGCAAACAGATAGCACGGCTTATCAAACGGATCTTCCCAGGTCACCCAATGCAGGTTGCCCGGCTTTTCGCCCTGCGCAATTTTGTTTCCGTTCGACAACAACACCGGATATTGATCTTTGTCACCGATAAGGGTGGTGGTAAATTTGGCCATGACATCCGGCCGATCCAGAAAGTAGGTAATCTTTCTGAAACCTTCCGCCTCACATTGCGTGCACAACATATTATTGGAAAGGTACAGGCCTTCCAGCGCCGTGTTGGCCTTCGGGTTGATTTCATTTTCGATGCTCAAAATAAAGCGCCGATGCTGTGGTACCTCATGAATGATTAGCGAATCATCTGTCTGAAGATACTGCCCTGGCGTCAACCCTTCACCTTCGTCCAGTCGAACATTTAGCAAAACCAGAAGTTCACCCGCCAATGTTAAAGATGGGTCACCGGTTTTGCTGTCCGGGTTTCGGCTCATCGTCAGCCTTGACGTGACGCGGGTTTTTTCGGCGTCCAGCGTGAAGGTCAGGTCCACGTTATGAATCAGATATTCAGGACAGGTGTAATCTTTAAGAAAAATGGTTTGTGGATTGGCGTCACGCATGATGATGATTGAAAACCGATGTTATAAGAGATTTGCTGAACACCCTCCCTGTCAGGAAGAGCAGGCTTTCCGGCCATTCTAATCGTAATGTCTAAAAACTGGAAGTCATGCCGGCAGTTTATATTTTGAACCTGGCCACCCGTCTCCTGAACATTTTTAGTTCTTCCAGGCTTGGATCTTTGCCATAGTGCAAGCGAATAAATCCGGCTGAGATGAAATCAATCTCTTTGGCATATGCAGGGAATTTGAACCTGGCACGTGCCGCAAAATCCTTGGGGCCCTCTCCTGTTGAAATAATCAGTCCCTGCTTGGCCAGTTTTTTACAGAATCGCTGATAAATGCGAAGTGCCATGGCCGTGGATTTTTGTTTTTGGTGGAGCAGCATCCAGGCCAGCAAACCGATAATCAGGCTTGCTGCAGCGACCATCCCGTAGATCATGGTTTTGAGATCAGAAATCCCCCACTTCGACAGGAAGCGGGATTGATTTTTGTTGTCATAATTGATGACCCAGCGCTGCCAGTTGTAATCGACATGGCCCCAAAGCTGACGGGCCTGCCTTAACCAGTTGTAAGCGCCTTGTGCATGGCCATCAACCGAAAGATACCGAATCAATTCACCGGCCACCAGTTGATCCGGATTAATGGTGTTTTCGATCCGCTCAGGCGCGATTGCCGCTGTCGGATCAACGCGCACCCAACCTTTATTTTGCAACCAGACTTCCGCCCAGGCATGAGCATCCGACTGGCGTATTTCGAGAAAATTGCCGACGGGATTCAATTCTCCGCCCTGATAGCCCGTTACAACCCTGGCAGGAATATCAGCAATCCGCATCAAATAGACGAAGGCCGATGCGTAATGACTGCAAAACCCCTGTCTGGATTCGAATAAAAAGGTTTCAATGGGATGATCTTCCGCTAAAGGCGGCGTCAGCGTGTAATGAAAATTTTCCACTTTAAAATGATTTAACACCCGCTTGATAAAGTTTTCCGGATCACCATCGAAGCCTTGCAGGTTTGTAACGAGCTGCTTGATGTTATAGGATGCCCCCCCAGGCAATTGCAGTGCATCCTGCGCTTCCCTGGCTGACAACGAACCGGTATTGAAGCGGGTGTAAGACGTTATGGTATATTCGGCGCGCTTATTCGGGTCGTCTGACGTCACCAACTGATAGTTGGCATTTTGATGCACAGGAAACCCATAGTCGGCCACCATTTCCAGTCCGTACACCCAGTTTTTGTTTTGCGGTTCCATCAGCAAGGTGTATTGATAGGGCAAGCCTGTGAATTGAGGGCTTGGCGGCGATTTTATCACCGATAAATTTGGCGCTTGCGTCCAGCGTTTGCCATCGGTCCAGGATAATACCGGCCCACGCCAGTAGCGCTGCCAGGCAGGAGGCAATTCGCCAGCAAACCGGACCCGGAAAACCAGGTCGTCAGATAAAACCAGGTCGCTGATAGAGCCGGGTTCCATCGTATCGCTCAAGCCTGACTTGGCACGATGCTCATCAAACAATATCCAGCGCGGCGCTTCAACTCGGGGAAATAATATGAACAAGACAATACTTATAGGAAGTCCCTGAAGGATCAAAAGACTGGCATATTTCAACGCTGAAAATGTCTTATGATCATGACTGTTGACGCAAAACAGCGTAGCGACCAATACGCAGCAGACAAACAAAATATAGGCCGCCATCAGAATGCTTTGCTGAAACAAAAACTGCGAAGCGGCTACGATGAAAGCCAGAAAATTAATCAGATAGATATCGCGTTCAGATTTAATCTCCAATAGTTTAAGTCCCAAGGCTGTCACAAACAGACTGGTTCCGGCATCGCGACCGACGACTCCTTGATGCTGAAAATACAGCAGCGCCATTCCTCCAGTCGTCAGCATAAAAAGCAGCACTTTATTGGGCAACCATAGCGGTTTCCACATGCCGATAAAACGCCAGCCCAGCATCAGATAAAACAAAACCATCAAATTGACAGGCAGATTAAAAAAATGCGGGAAGACAATCAGCCCGAGAGTGGACAGTAAAAAAATCAGTACGGGTCTGGGCAAATAAAATTTATCGATCATTAAAATAGCGCCAGGGCTTCCAGACATTTTCGGGTATGCTCCCGACCCTGGCCGGGTGATACGCTTAAGCCGGGTAAAACAAAACCATAACGGACTCCCAGTTTTTCTGCATCGCATACCCAGCGACAGAGCTGGCTTAATCGGTCTTCCACTGTATTACCGGGGGTAAACTGATAGTCCAGCCATATTTCAGTCTGGCTTTCGCCACTGTATTGTTTACTGAAAACACCCAGCCCTTTGGCAAAGGCCTTCCAATGAATCTGCTTGACCGAATCGCCAGCCTGATATTCCTGTACGCCATAAAAATCATCAGCACCTTTTTTAGTCAGACCCTGCCCAACATGAGCAGCCGGTGTTTCCGGAAACGGCAGCTGGCTTTGAGCCGGCTTTGGATAAACCAATGTTTCGAAACTTAAACGGACCGGCGACCAGGCGCGAAACAAACCCAGTGGAAACGTACTGGCAAGCGTAATCGTGCCCACTTGCTGCCGTCCTCTTTTTTGGGTCATCGCATAAACAGTAAGCTGCGTTTGGCTTTGCGTCTTGAGCATCAGGCGCTCGGTTGATTCCAGCGTGATATGGATATGCCTGGCTGATCCGCCGGGATTGTCGATACGGATCTCAAAACCGGCCGCATCCCCCAGAAAAACCGGCGTGCTCCGGACTTTTTGTACGCTAAGCCCGGACAGTGATCTAAACGTGTGTAATATGGTGATAAAGAAAATACTGGCCAATAAAAACGTCAACAGATAGACCAGATTGTTGTTGTATACAAAGGCCATCAACAATAACAGCGCCAGCATTAGCGCAAATCCCAAACCGCGTTGCGTCGGTAAAATGAATATGCGCCGATGGTTTAGCGTAACGGCACCATCCGTCGGTTTTTCCCCAACAAAAAAGCGACTCAGTTGAAATCGTTCTTTTAATGTCAACGGCGTCAATGATCAATGAACAGCAACTTTCTTTAACAAGGGCGCCACGATGGCTTCTGATTTGCCCTGCCCGGAACGTAATCGATGTCCGGCAACAGCCGGCAATATCGCCTGAACATCTTCCGGTATCACGGCATCCCGATGATCCATGAAGGCCCAGGCTTTAGCAGCCGTCAGCAGTGCGATGCCTGCTCTCGGAGAAAGGCCGCAATGAAAATCCGATGATTCGCGGGTAAAATGAATAAGCGCCTGGCAATAGTCAAGCAAGGCGTTCGATGCATGAATAGTGGTAACCGCCCCCTGCATCTGATGCAGTAGCGGTGGCGGCAGTTGCACGGGAAGTGTTTCAATCAGACTGTGTCGACTTTGTCCGGTTAATAAGGCTCTTTCGGCCCGATGGTCAGGATAACCCAGTTCAATTCGCATTAAAAAGCGATCCAGTTGTGATTCCGGCAACGGGAATGTACCAATTTGATGGGCAGGGTTTTGCGTGGCAATGACAAAAAAAGGTTCCGGCAAGGCATAGGTTTTACCTTCCACTGTCACCTGATGTTCTTCCATCGCTTCAAGCAGTGCACTTTGCGCCTTCGGCGTTGAGCGATTAATCTCGTCAGCGAGAATCATTTGATTGAAAATGGGGCCCGGATGGAAAGTAAATTCATGCGTTTTACCATTAAACACGGAAGCACCGATGATGTCGGCCGGCAGTATATCGCTAGTGAATTGAATACGCTGATATTGCAGGCCCAGAAGCTTGGCCAGCGTGTGCGCCAGCGTGGTTTTGCCAACCCCGGGAATATCCTCGATCAACAAATGTCCACGGGCCAAAAGACAACAAACGGCCAGGCGCATCTGGTGCTGTTTGCCCAATATGATCTGGTTGGCTAAATCTAACAAATTGTCCAGGTGTTTGTACATAATAAACAGAGTTTAGTTGTTTCTGTGATGTTAAATTCATGAGCTTAGTTAGGCAATCAAGCAAATCCAGCGATGACTCCGATAATCGATCGTTTCCAGTCAGCAAGCATTAATGCCCAACTAAGGTACTCCCCATTGTCAAGACCAAAATATCATGAAATTAAGATAGAGGCCGGTTGATTAAAAGTTGTTATTTCCGTATTTTCAAGACGCTTTCTCAAGTACACATCGGCCGGAGTTAGAT
>JABFSH010000068.1 GCA_013140705.1 Methylococcaceae bacterium | reverse complement strand
AGTGCCCACCGCGACACCAACGCCAGTGCCCACCGCGACACCAACGCCAGTGCCCACCGCGACACCAACGCCAGTGCCCACCGCGACACCCGCACCCGCACCGGTAGTGGACGTAACACGGCCAAGTTTCCCGGTTTGCCCGGCAACTGTTACGTTGATTCAAGGTCAGCAATTGCCAAGGCTGGTTGCGACGGATAACCTGTCAATACCTTTGGTTACCCGTACGCCTGCCAACCTTCCTCTTGGCACGACTACAGTAACCTGGACAGCCACCGACAAGGTCGGCCTGAAAGCGCATTGTGTTCAACGTGTGACAATCGCTGTGGAAAATATTGCTGTCAAGTACGCGCAATGTAGAAAGATTAGCGCTAAATATGGTGAATGGTTTGTGCAGGGCTCCGATACCTACCCGGCCAACAATCATATCAACCTGTATTCGGTGGCCAGTTATCCCGAAAGCAAACCTAGCACAAAACTGGGTGTGGCCTCATGGATAGCTAAAGGTAATTGGCAATACTACAACGTCCGTGGACCAGCCTGCACGAAGTTGATGAGCTTGCGAGCTTCTGCTACAGGCAAGGTAATGGGAAATATCGCCGTAACCAACCGGTAGCAGCAAGCTATATCCATCGATGAAAAAGATCCCTGATTACGTATAAGCTTTAAAAACAATAAGTTTATCAAGGAACGTCACCCCGGCAGGGATTGCCGGGGTCCAGGCTACATGGATGTAAACCCAGCGATTAACTTTACTAACGAGTCACATCCCTGTGTTCTGGACCCCGGCAATCCCTGCCGACATGACGGATACTTCAGTGTCTGCTATTTCAGCTGAGGCTTGCGAGTAATCAGGAAAAGATATAAAGGTGGATACGAAAATAGAGGTCTTGTTGATCGGAAACGATTCTGATAATGGCCTAGAGCAAATGTCGGGAGCAATAACAGCTCCCGGCAGCTCGCATTGAAACTAGAGAAAATCAGATGAGCATTCCAAATTCCGTACATTCTTCGACTAGGCTCAGGACGAACGGAATTTGGAATGCTCATCCAGTGGGTTGATCGTGAAATCCGATCATGCTTCGATAAACTTTCAAGAAACAGCTATTTTTGTATATTTAAAATTAATGACTTGCAAAGATATGAAAACACAAAAAAGTACGTCGAACAGCGACTGTTTCATGGTAACGCCATGCCTCCGAAGGGGGGCTTATTTTGCTCAGCATGAACTGATTTCACGCCTTTCAACTGATTTTTTAGGTTGAAGAGATCGTAAAAATTTTTAAATGCGGAGGTGAATTAATGTGTTAACGGATGTTTACAGACTTCAGCCATAATATATTCCTGATTATGTATAAGCTTCAGCTGATATAGCAAACACACAAGTAGCCGTCATGCCGGCATGGATTACCGATCGACTGCAAGGATGCAAGTGGTAGTGCAGTGAAACTATTCGATGGCGTGTTATTACTGTAGGGGCGAATTTATTCGCCTTGTCGGCATGATTCCAAGCTCAAGAGTCGAATAAATTCGACCCTACATTCGAACTCGGTGATTAGTTACCAAATCACAAATTATTGAGATTGGTATCAGTCATCTATAAAAACTGTTATAACAAAGGTGTAATTTTCGATCTCTAACACTTTGATACATCATTGCCAAGGATATTTATTTATCTTATTGATTATATGAATAATAGTATTTCTACTACCAATCACCTGTAAACCTGAGATTACATTTTTAACTCAGCGAACGAAGCCTGTTGACAGCATTCTGCTGAATTAAAAGCCCTGTCATTGCTGTCAGTCCAACTGACAAAACTGTCATACCCATAATCACAGTATAGGTTGACATAAACTTCAATATTTTCAAATAGTAAGCTCTGCTAATTATTTTTAAATAGTGTTTATGGCAAATTGCCAATGTCATGTTGTACGTCATTATTTCCTCGATTTCACCCTCATCAGACCGATTTATAGGGCAATTTGTATCCCTACCGTTACAAGCACTTATTTGGCCTAAAACCTAGAAGCTGCGTGGGTTTTATATAGGTACTCAATCCATACTGAAATGCTGGGTAACAAAAATATTACACATAACCGCGTTTATCACCCGCACTCTCCCTCTAATAATCATACTTTTTTATGTATTTTCATTAAGTTACATGCATTGGCATCATCGTTGCTATTTATGACTGTAAGTTGGTAGCGAAAGGGGTTTGGTTTTATTCAAGCTCGGCTTTTTTACTCGACAAGGACAGGTTAAACGCATTGGCATAATCCGGTACGGAATTGAAATTTTGAACGACCGGATAACAGCACCATCGTGAAGTAACCATAAAGCCTTGCTAAAGCGCTTTACTGAATGGAGCCCAACAGAATGGAAACCAATAAGATCAACCGATTGGTTTGAAAATTATCAACATTGTAGTTCGAAAAAAAACACTGACATTATTAACGTAAGTAAAGAGGCAAAGGCGATGAAATCAGTAAATGAAGTCAACAATACAAACATAGACACAATGACGGAGATCAACAAAATGAATCACAACACCATTACCCGGAGGGAAGGCAGCGCCAGGCTGCGTCGTTCCATTCAGATTGCCCTAGCCAGCAGCATGCTGGTCAGCACCATGGTCGGCGCTGTCCTGCGTGATCACGGCCCCAGTAACCGCGTGGTCGGTTTTCCCGACTGGTACCGAGACTTTAACGGCCTGGCCTTGGGTCAGTGTATATATGCCGACGATGCGGGCAACGGTCCTTTGTGTCTGACCGGCCCGGCAGATGCCAATCCTGACGGATTCGCCGGCAACCTGGGTGATGAAGCCTTTTTTGCGACTGCCGACATCGACATACCCATTACCGGTGGTGCCTTCCTCTGGATGGGGCATTTGGAAATGGCATACGGCAGTGCCAGCGGTTCACCTCCGGCCATCCGTGATCTTAACAACCCGACAGAAATCGTATTCTCGCGCGAACGCATCCGTATCGATTTGCCTGCGACCGGTAACGATTCCTGTTCCGGCCACTACACCATCCGTACGCCCTACAAAGTCCATGAATTCGATTTGGTTGAAGGCGCCAGGGCTCTGTTCTATACCGATGACATTCAACCTATCATGGGTGATTACGCCGCTGCATTAAAAGGCCATGCCGGTCCTTTCCTGCAATGGGATAAGGGCGCAGATGGCGTCAATCCGGTCAGTGTGGACAATCCAGCCGTTACAGTCCTACCACCGGTCGGACCAGCACGCAAATACATCGGTGATCCCAATCAGCCGCATACCTTCACTGGTAGTACCGTTGCCGCTGGCCCAGGCCATGAGGACAAAATCAACAACAATTACGTTGAGATCATCCCGCCGGCGGCCTGCGACCTGGGTTCCGGTGCTGGCGTTCCCTTGTTCGAAGAAAACGCCGCCATCAGTGGACTGATCTGGGATCTGCCCATCGCCACACCGACCACCATTACCAAGGCAACTTACACTCGCAACAACAGCACCGCAGCACTGGATGTCTGGGCAGAATCGGCACCCAATCAGAATCTGGTAGTCACTGCAGCCGACAACTCCACGCAGCATCTGCCCAGTGTGACGTTGAAAGAAGAGACCATCGGTGGTAACCATACCGGCATTTATCACGCTCATATTGAGTTCAATAAAGACCAAAACATTCCCAGCCAGGTCAGTGTCGCCAACCTGAGCAGCACGCCGGTTGCTCGCGATGCCGCCGCCGTAGTCGACGCGGTTGTTGTCACCAAGTCTGTTTATGATCCAGTATCGAAAATGCTGTGTATTGCCGCTCACTCCGGCGATGAAACCAGCCCAAACCCATTGAACCTGGTCGCTCCAGCTTATGGCAGTTTCGTGGTACCAACTACGACAACATGCGCTGGTGTCGCACCAAACGACCTGGTTCTGGAAAAAAATCTTAACGACTTCAATCCCGACAACCGCATTCCACCGACCGGCATACTCGTCCAGTCAAGCAAAGGAGGTAGCGAGAACAGCCAGCCTGTAATCGGTACAGGTATAACCGATGCGACCGTGCATACACAGGCTGTCGATGATAGCTTCACGGGCGTTCCGGGAAGCGGAACGACGTCACTGAATTTAGTTTCTGGTGCATTTGCAGCGACTGAGCCGTCAACAGTGGCCAAGACTGAAGGATTAGACACACCGCCTGTAAATCCGTACCGCATTGTCGTAGTCAGCCAACCTGAAATCGGAACTGTTACGGCTCCGGCTTCTGACGGCACGGTAACCTATCAAGCCGTGGAAGCCATGCCGACTTCTATCCAAAGCTTCTATTATGCCATTCAGGACACAACCGACCTGAGCGTATCCAACGTGGCCAAGGTGGACCTGAGCGTGAATCAGGTCATTCCGCCACCGGTGGGTGTAGCTGACCGTCAAGGCGTATTCCGTACCAGCTTAGGTTCCATCATCAAGGTTCTCAGTAACGACGTGACGGGGTTGACCAGCACGGCCATTGACCCGACCTCTGTGCAGATCGCTGCCCAAGGGACTCGTGGCACCGCGACAGCCAACTCAGACGGCACTGTCACCTATGTACCGAATGGTCAGGCTGGAGCCGCCAATAACACGCAGGACAGCTTCACCTACACGGTGGCTAACGTTGCAGGTTCTCGGTCTGCGCCAATCACAGTGCAGGTCGTCCTTAAGTCGGCTGCTGAAGCTGTGGCCTTCCAACGCGTTCGTTACAACGGTACCTGGAATATTCGCTTCACCAGCACATATGCCGGTGCTGCAGGCGCTGTGACGCTAGCTCCGGTCGCAACCTGTGAAGTGTCAGCCAACCCAGGCGCTCCCACCCGAGTTGGTGTAATCGGTACGGCATCTCCAGGAGCAGGCACCAATGCTTATGTCATCGGTGGCGCCAATCCGGCACCTTCCGGCAACAACTGGACAGTACGATGCACTACCACAAGCGGTGGCACTGCCTCCCGCACTGGTACCTTGTAGAAACAAGGAGCTAGTCAGGTGAACTAGGAGACAACCAGGCGCTTAAAAGGCGCCTGGACTCTCAAGCCAAAAAGGAAAGGATGAGAGGAGGAAGTAGCGAGTCAAGCGTCGATACAACTCTTCTCATCCGCTTCACCGAGAAGAAACACCTGGATACCAGAGTAGTTAGCTAGCAAATATTGCCAACCAATTTAAAAATACGGGTTAGTACAGTACTCCTTATCGAGGAATAAATCGTCAAGAATACAGAACGGTTTGCATAACATGCGTTTTGAACCAATGATGGCTCGAAGATGAAGAAATTAACCTGATATAACGTACCCATCAAGCTGTCAATCAGGATCGATGGACAAAAAAATAACGGTAAAGGATGCACAAATTACAATTTTTTGGGGCGCCAATTTTAATGGCGCGATTTCCCCGCGTAACGAAACTGAGGTCTATTATGAAAGAATCAAAAATTATAAATTCCATGGCGTTGTTGCTTTGCACAGCCATGGCACTGCCGGCCGAGGCAGCTCCCCGGCTGATTACCGCCACCGATGTCAAGGCCACAAAGACGACCTATTCGTTCTTCTTTATTGATTTCAACAAGGTGCAACTAGCCCGGACAACGGCTCAATCGACCTTGCAGTCCCGATTGACTTCAGCGGGTGAAGGCATTACCGCGTGTATCATTCCGGCCGATCTGAATGCCACTAATATCAATTGTGGTAACGGGGCCGTGCGCTTCGGGCCGGATTTCTTTTCTTATCACAACGCCACCCACATTCCGGTGCCAACGCTCAATTTCACCGCGGCCGATGCAGACAGTGGACTGGACTCGGTCAGTATCGAATACGGCAACAATGCCTTGTCGCCAACCGTGGTGAACCAACCTACACAAAGTCCTCGCGTGTTCCAGATTCGCTTCAACAAGCGCGTGGCGCAATTCGGTTTTGTCATCGATCCCTTCATCCAGACCGACCCGACCGTCCCGCTTGATGAGGGTCGTCTGCTGGATGGCGTGCAGTTCATCGTCAACCGGCAAGCCACACCGGTGCGAGATCTGACCAAGGAGTTACGAGGCAACGTCCATTTTGTTGGCGTCGAAGACCCTCATGGCTTCACCGAAGTGACGGTGGTGGCGACCGGCAACGGCGCCGTATTAGCCGACCAGTACACCATCGTGCCGCAAAGCGGCTTCTAATTCCAACGTATCCGAGAGACTAAAGATCATGAATAAAAAACGAAATTTTGATCGAGCGCTGCTGATGGTCGCGCCACTAACCGTTGGGCTGCTGCAATGCAATGCGCAGGCGGCACCCCAATACATCCTGACCGACCTGGGCACGCTCACGGGTAATTACAGCCACGGCCTTAATGTCAACGACGTTGGCCAGGTGGCCGGTTTCGCCTACACCCCGTCCAATGCAGCGGTGCGCGCAGCACTCGGTTTAAACGGTATTGCGATGCAGGATCTGGGCACCTTGGGGGGAAATCATAGCATCAGCCTCGATATCAATGCCACCGGTCAGCAAGCTGGAACGTCATATACAATGGGTGATCTGACCACCCGCGCGTTCCGTTACGCCATCGGCGGCCAGACCGATTTGGGCACGTTGGGCGGCAGCAATAGCCGTGGCGTGGGCATCAATGATAATGGCGACGTTGTTGGAGCTTCGCAGATCACCGGCAATACCGCCGAACATGCTTTTTTGCATCGTAATGGGGTTAGAAGTGATCTAGGTACCCTCGGTGGGCTAAACAGTCAGGCTAACGATGTCAACGCGGCTGGCCAGGTCACCGGTTTCGCCGATCTTGCTGGCAACACCAGTTTCCACGCCTTCCGCTGGAACAACGGTACTCGTCAGGATCTGGGTACACTGGGCGGCAGCTTTAGCGAAGGGCTGCGAATAAACAACGCAGGTTCGGTCGCAGGATACGCCACACTGTCAGGCGATCTGCAGCATCATGCAGCCTTGTGGGTTACCGGCCGGGCGGTTCGTGACCTTGGAACCCTTGGCGGCACATTCAGTACCGGCTATGGTATCAACACAACCGGCGAAGTAGTGGGCTATTCCACCAACACAGCCGATGCCCTGCGACGTGCATTCTTCTGGAACGGCACGGCCATGCAGGATCTCAACACGCTGATTTTACCAGGTCGTGGCTGGATACTGACTGAAGCCCATGGTATCAGCGACAGCGGCAATATCACCGGCCTTGGTACGGTGACGGTCACGGATACCGTTAACAACACCATCAGGGTTGAACAGCATGCTTATTTGCTGACCCCGGACAAGATTGCACCCGTGCTGACCTGTCCAGCAGCGGTTTCCACTGCCGGTGTACAGCCGGCTGGCATCGGTACTGCCATAGCCACCGACAACCTGGACCCGGCTCCGGTAATTGCCAACAACAGGCCTGTGACATTCCCTAACGGCGCTACTACCGTCGTGTGGACAGTTACCGACGCCAACGGTAACCGTACAACCTGTAACCAGCTTGTCACCGTCACCCCCCCCGATACCACACCGCCGGTTATTGCTGCACAATGGACGCCTTCTACTCCGGACGGTTTAAATCAGTGGTATAAGACCAAGCCGACAATGTTGAAGTGGTCAGTTACTGATAATGAATCTGCCATAACCTCCAGAACCGGATGTCTGGATAGTTCGGTCAGTACCGACACGGCGGGCCAGAGCTTTACCTGCACGGCGACCAGCAGCGGTGGCGTAAGACCCATGGTCAGCACCAGCATCAAACTGGACGGCACGCCACCTACATTAACGCCGCCTGCTGCTGCCAGTGGTACATTAAATGGTGCAAGCACCGCACCGGTAACTTTTGCCGCACCTACGGCTGTCGACACGCTTTCCGGCGTTGATGCCGTCAGTCTCGGCTGTACACCGGCTTCCGGCAGCTCATTCATTCGCGGATCCACTGCGGTTAGCTGTAACGCCAGTGATAATGCCGGTAACACCAGTACGGCGTCTTTCAATGTTACGGTTACTGATCCCAGTGCGCCGACCATTACACCGGTTATCACCGGAACCGCCGGAACCAATGGCTGGTATCGGAGCGCAGCAACCCTGAGCTGGAATATTGTCGAACTTGAATCGCCAGAAACCCTTGTCAAAACAGGTTGTGCCGGTCTAAGTGTTGCTACCAGCACATCGTCTGTCGGTCTGACGGATAGTTGTTCCGCCAGCAGTGCCGGTGGCAACACGGCCGCTATCAGTCGTACGATCAAGATCGATACCAGCGCACCTGTGTTGACGGCACCTGCTCCAGTCACAGCCGAAGCTACGGGACCCAATGGTGCAGCCGTTACCTGGCCCGCACTTGCCGTTAACGAACAACTGTCCGGTCTGACTGCCTCCGGCGTAAGCTGTGACGCCGCTTCGGGATCAACTTTTCCTTTGGGATCAAGATTGGTCAATTGCAATGCGAGCGACCAGGCGGGTAATACCGGCAGTGCGAGTTTCAATGTCACGGTTCGTGATACAACCCGCCCTGTACTCAGTCTTCCTGCGCCTATCACTTCATCTACCACTGCTTCAGGCGGTACCGCAGTGACTTACACAGCGACGGCCAACGATACGGTTTCAGGATCGCGTCCTGTGAGCTGTACGCCTGCTTCTGGAGTGAATTTTATCGTCGGCGCCACCACAGTAACCTGTTCATCCAGTGACCTTGCCGGCAACACAGCCACCGGCAGCTTTACCGTAACAGTAAACCGGACAGCTACTGACACTACGCCACCGGTTTTGAGCCTGCCGGCCAACATCGTAACCACGGCAACCAGCGCCGCTGGTGCTCTGGTAAGCTACTCGGCCTCTGCGTCCGATGCGGTCTCCGGTGTCCGTCCGGTAAGCTGCTCGCCGGTTTCTCCATCGACATTCAGCATTGGAACGACGACGGTCAATTGTTCCGCCTCCGACGTTGCCGGCAACACAGCCAATGGCAGCTTCACGGTTACCGTTAATCCACAGCCCGACACCACGCCACCGGTGTTGAGTCTCCCGGCCAACATTGTGACCACGGCAACCAGCGCCACCGGTGCTCTGGTAAACTACTCGGCATCAGCGTCCGATGCGGTCTCCGGTGTCCGTCCGGTAAGCTGCTCGCCGCTTTCTTCATCGACATTCAGCATTGGAACAACGACGGTCAATTGTTCCGCCTCCGACACTGCCGGCAACACAGCCAATGGCAGCTTTACGGTGACGGTCAATAGTCCGACAACGCCTACACCACCATCGGTGTCCAGCGTCGATCTGCGAGTGACAGGCAGCGTCAGCACAGCAACACCGCGTAAGGGTGATACGGTGACATACACATTCGCCGTCGCCAATATCGGCACCGGTGCAGCGCAAGCCGTCACTTTTAGCGATATTCTACCGACGTCGCTTCGGTTCAGCACGCTGACGACAAGTGTCGGTACCTGCACACGTCCTACCAACAATGGCGGCGGCACGGTGAATTGCACGCTAAACTCGCTGGCTGCTGGCTCCACCGCGACAATCACCATCAGTGCAAAGGCAAATGTGACAGGAACGATCGCCAATACCGGCATAGCCACCACTAGCTCGGTGGACGTCAATTCCGTCAACAACGCGTCAACCGTAACGCTTACCGCGAGATAGACGGATGTTACCGGTCGGGTTACCGTCTTTGAGGCAACCCGACTGAAACGTCCCTGATGGAACATTTGGACAGTTTTAAAGCCTCTGGGCTGTGCTACAAATTTTGTGGCACAGCCCATTCTGTTTTTAGGACTTTGTAAAAAATAACTTCCCTAAATTTAAATGTAAAGTGTGTGTATCCACTTGAGCATAAACGTCACGAAGCGCATCAGGTGTAGATGATGAATATTTTCGCGAGCGATGCGCCTCCTACCGTCGGCACATCCTACGAGAATTTATCTTTTTTTAGTTCAATTTTGTCAGATCACAGGGTTTATATTTTCCAGGCGGGTATGACGAACTTGTGCATTAATCCGAAAAATCAGTTGAAAGGCGTGAAATCCGTTCGTGCTCGACTGCAGGGATGCAGGAGGTAGAGCACCGACAGTAGGCGCTTTAGGCGACGCATGGAGCAGTTGCCGAGTGTTTATCGAAGCATGAGCGGATTTCACGACCAACCCACTGGGTGAGCATTCCTAATCCCGTACATCCTTCGACTAGGCTCAGGACGAACGGGATTAGGAATGCTCATCTGATTTTTCTAGGTTAATCTGACAAACCAGCATTAAGAAACCTCAACAATGAAATTTAGACTACTTTCAGAATATATTCATAGGAAATGATTTGTAACCGTCTGTTTTTGTTTATTTTTTATTTCTGTTTTTAATACATTTGTAAACCTGATGTAACACACTGCCTAGCAGCGAACGAAGCATCGTTACAAATTTCTATTGATCATTAAAATTGGGGTTTTAATGGCTCAATCTCTATTGAAAAAAGTGCTTTAAAATTCGAGAGACCGCACCAAATGGCTGTTTCGGAGGCTTACCCGGCATTTTTCGTTCATGCTCATAATGTCCTTCAACTGCCATACAGCCATAAATCCATCATCAGCATAGTTTATTCCGGGTTTATGTATCGGGATTGAAACATTTTCAGGGACAGAGTCAAACCCGCATGACAGCTAGGTTTTCCTTGTGTTTGGATAGTTCAACCCCATGCCCGTCTTATAAATATTACAGTCACCCGTCCACACGCATCCCTTCTTCTAACGAATGCCATATTTGATGTTTATAATCAATTACTTATTTATATGGCACTGTTGTTGCTGTTAATTAAACGTAGCTATAAAAAAACCACAAATTTTTTAAGCACAATGTTAATCAAATGCTTTAACGATCGCTGCAGAGTATTGATTGAGGTGGTCAATATTCAAAGCTGTTTTTATTTGAAAAATAATGTAATGCAAAACACATCGACCATCAAAAAAGCTGGTGTGCGTTACGGAATATATCAGTGTTATCCAGGAAGGCGGGCTTCTCCCTAGATCATGCTGAAAAGGGATTTAGGGGCTGATTTTTAAAGCCCTGTTAACTATCAATTTTCGGCCAGATAGCGAAAATTTTTTACATCATCCAACGTGAATTAAGTTTATATAAAGGGGAATATCATGAGAAAGAAGTTTATTTTCAGCTACAGGCATGTTGCCGAAGCACGATGTCAGGCACATGCTGTGCTTAACCCACCGGCGTCACGACTGGCGGTTGGCATCTCCGTTGCACTCGGATTGCTCGTCATTAACGCAGGTTCAGCCCAGGCGGCGGGGATACTGAAAGTTCCCTCCGGACTGGAACAACCCAGTCCTTTATTTGGCGCCAAGCCATTCAGCACGCCTGTCGTGCTGTTCGAGGAATTTGGCTTGCAGGATTACAAGGACTCCACAGGGGCTCCTAGAGAAGATTCAAGCAAAATGACACTGCCACCTCCGATCCCCCCGATTACCCGCGAGGTCGATTGCACCGGTGCATACGACAGCACTGATGCACTGGGTAATTATATCACTGATGCGCAGGGTAATACCTACGGCGATCTTTTGGATGGCCTGATCAAAAACAAAGGCTTGTATCCGCTGCCTAGTCAATTAGCCAACGCAGTTGAGCCTAACCCCTGGTCGAATGCAATTAAAACCTGTATCCCCGGCACGGCAATCCTGGATATGATGCCCATGGATGGCCGTCCTAATGGCGAGGACTTCAAACACCAGCGCTGGAGCGACTTCAGTCCACAAAAGTTTTTCCAGGCCATCATGGCCGGTGCCCGCACCAGCGGTGGTGCACGTGACCGATTCCAGTCCCATGGCTATGACCATGGCAAAGATGGGGCCACCGGCGCTAAAATATGGAGCGAATTCGGGTGGGGCGGTCTTTACCATAATACCGTGACGTCTCCCTATGCCACGGGCGGTCCGTTGAATGCCACCTTAACCACGGCCGAGCGTGCTTTTGAAGCTTCATCGACGCCTTACATCAAAAAATTTGAAGGAACGACCAAGGGTATTGATGTCGCGATTCACCCGTTAATGCCGGTACAGGACAAGAACTCGGTGTGGACCTTCGATGGCACCATTCCCGCCAAGTTACTGATGGCTCGCTACGGTGAAACCATTTTGTTCCGTCACCACAATGCGCTGCCGCTCGAACTCGGCGCCAATAATGGTTTCGGCACACACACCATCAGTACCCACGAGCATAATGGCCACAATCCGGCTGAAAGCGACGGCTTCGCCGGTGCTTTCTTTTATCCGGGCCAGTTTTACGACTACCACTGGCCGATGGTGTTGGCCGGCCACGATAGCATCAACACGGCTGCAACCGACAAGCGTGCTGCGATGCCCTGTGAACCGGGTGAAGTTGTCAATGGCGCAACATGCCCTGCTTCCGGTTCCATTCCGGTTCCAGGCGATTATCGCGAAACCATGAGTACGCACTGGTTCCACGACCACATGCTCGACTTCACCGCGCAAAACGTCTACAAAGGCAATGCGGCGATGATGAACTATTACAGCGCCATCGATCGTGGCAACGAAACGTTCAATGACGGCATCAACCTGAAATTCCCCAGTGGCTCCGCGAGGAGCTGGGGTAACCGTGACTACGACGTCAACCTGGTATTGGGCGACAAGGCTTTTGATCAAAGCGGTCAGCTCTACTTTAACCCCCTGATCACCGACGGTTTCCTCGGCGATGTGATGACCGTCAACTGGGTCTACAAGCCCTACCTGGACGTGCGCGCCCGCAAATACCGTTTCCGCATTCTCAACGGCAGCGTGTCGCGCTACTTCAAGATTGCGGTAGTCGATGAGAAAGGCGCTCAGGTACCCTTTCATCTGATTGCCAATGACGGCAATATCCTGCAGCACTCGGTCGCTTTTCCAAATGCGGCTTCCGGACAAGGTTTGCCCACGCAATCCATTGCCGAGCGCTATGATATCATCGTCGACTTTGCACCGCTGTACGCCAAGGGCATCCGCAAGGTGTACCTGGTCAACCTGATGGAGCATAGCACCGGTGCAGGTCCCAAAACCAAGCCTATAACAGTGGCGGCTGCCTTTGACGCTTTCAATACCAGAAATAAGAACGCCTATAATGACGTAGACCTCGCTATCGGCAAGTTCATGGAGTTCCGTCTGAGGCCATTGCCTGCCGGTCAGGTCGATGTCAGTATGAATCCAGCCGAGTACACCGAGACCGTTCTGGACCCAAAAACCAAGAAATCCGTTCCTGGCAAGGTGATGTTGCCGCTACCGACCTTTACGGCAGCGGAACTGGCCAGCGCCAAGCATCGCACCTTCATTTACGGCAAGAAACCAGACATCATTACCGATGGCATACCGTGGACGATTGCCACCGATGGCGGGGAAGGCCTGACGGCTGATATCGACCGTATTTCAGCAGCGCCTACCAAGAACTCGGTCGAAATCTGGCATCTGACCAACAATGCCGGTGGCTGGGCGCATCCCGCGCATATTCACTTCGAGGAAGGCCAGATCATCGCCCGTAATGGCGTCGCACCACCACCCTGGGAGAAATTCGGCCGCAAGGACATGTATCGTCTCGGGCCCGAGATCAACTCTTCCACCGATGTCGATGTCGCAATTCGCGTTCGTGACTTCACCGGGACTTATGTGCAACATTGTCATAACACGCAGCACGAGGATCACGCCATGCTGCTGCGCTGGGACAGTGAAGATGCCGACCACGCCAAATGGGTTCGTACCCCGTATCCTGACTGGGATGGTCCGCACTACGATGAAGATGGTTTAGGCAAAACTTACAAACTGCCAACCGCCGACACGGGCAGTACGGACACCACACGGGCCAAGCAATTCATTTTGCCACGCACCTTTGGTCAACGTGCAGCCGATGTGCCGGTGACATCCGCACCAAACCCGTAGCCGGATGCTTCAAGGAGCCATGACAATGAATGCGATGATCGTAAGAGCAAGCTCGAAGGCTTTAACCTTCCTGATCTTACTGACGGGTCTCGCGGCGAATCTGGTAGGCAGCCCGGCCTGGGCTGCCTACACAGGCTCTGCCTGGGGTGCCAATTATTTTCCAAATATCGAACTGGTGACCCAAGACGGGAAAAAAGTACATCTATACGATGATCTGATTAAAAACAAGGTATTTGCCATCAATTTCATCTACACACGCTGCACCGAAAGTTGCCCGCTGGAAAGCGCCGCCTTGCGGAATTTACAACAGGCACTCGGTGACCGCATGGGAAAAGACGTATTTTTTTATTCCATCAGTATTGACGGGGACCGTGATAATCCTGCTGAACTGAAGGACTATTCGGCAAAATTTAAAGCGGGGCCGGGTTGGATATTTTTGACAGGCCGCCCTGAAGACGTGACCTTGCTGCGCCAAAAGCTGGGCATGTACCGAGACGATGGCCAGGCCGAAACATCGCTCAGTGAACATGGCATCAGTATTTTGATGGGCAATGAAAAAGCCGGACAATGGATCAAGCGCTCGCCGTTTGAAGAAACCAGGGCGCTCGCCCGAGTTCTGGGTACGCGATTACTACCCAATTATGTGGTACCCGCGGTGGCTCATAAAGAAGCCATCAGGGCACCGGCTCAAAGCGTCGGCGAAAAACTGTTCCGTTCCAACTGCGAGGCTTGCCATAGCACAGGCAGTGAAGACGGTATCGGGCCGGGTCTGGCAGGCGTTGTCGGTCATCGCGACCGGGCGTGGCTGAAGCAATGGATCAAGGAACCGGACCAGATGATTGCCCGGAAGGATCCAACAGCAATCGCCCTATACCAGCAATACAAGCAGATTCCGATGCCCAACTTTCATCTTACTGATAATGATGTGGAGTCGGTGATTGCATTCCTTGAGGCGAACGAAAGCCGCATCGCCAAAAAATGATTCAAGAAGGAAATATATTTTTCGGCAGCATCTTTGCTGCCGAAAAACGATGCCAGACAGTTTGAAGCACGAGCCGTTATCATACATGTGTATTAAGCCTAGAAAAATCAGGCGACACATTGCCTTCTATTATTTTTTTCTAGCGGCTTCACTGGATGCCGGCACATCACAATCCGCTAATGTTCGACCTTGAATTTCTGCGGCACATTTCAGCATCGGAAACACATGGCTGGCAAACGAACTTCGAAACGTGCCGTCAGAATTTTGAGTCTTTCATTTTAAATGATGCGACTGTATGCAGCTTTCTTTGGATTGCCGAGGTCCTGGCTACATAAATGTATTTTCAGTGATTAGTATTACCGACGTATCACATCCCTGTGTTCTGAATTCGCTTTCCAGACGAGTATGACGAGCTCGTGAAAATCTGACCAATTAGAACTAAACACCCGTCGCATTTAAACCACAGGGCCAAAGTGCCCTGTGCGTACCGGGGTTCGAAGTGCAATTTTTTGAGGTTCTCTTTAGTTCCTGTCACAAATGTCAGGTGGACTGACAGGCCTGTCAATTAACAACGAAAGGGATGACAGTCGTAAATGCCAGCCTGAGCAATCGAAAAAGAAATCCGGATGTTGTGTGTTACACAAAGGGAAAAGCCTGATTCCTGGCTGCATGATAGCGGTTTAACGGACTAAATCCCTTGGATTTGGCGCCGCCAGGCCTTCTTCCTCCTGACTTCTGTATCATAGAAGTAACAAAACCTCTCCGCGTGCCAAGCCCACAGAATCCTTACGTTTTCCTTAAATTTACTTCAATCAGACGTCTGATCGTCTTAAAAATATTACACTCGGCTGTCAGTTACCCTGAGCACAGCGACCCTACCCGCCAATGTAATCCTTATATTTCAGCGACTTAGTTAATTGGCATTATTGTTGCTGTTACCTAAGCATTGAAAGTGTGAATGTTTAAATTTTGCTGGTTGTTGCAGAGCCTTCTCAAAAAAGACCGCTCTTACATTTGAATCGTTAAATAACGAACAAAGGTTCAATGACCGGAAAATAAATTTAGCCAATTTTTAAATACAAGTGCTAGCTGATTATCGCGAGCCAATTCATTAAAGGGGTCTGTCATGGTCAAAAAAATTATTCAAGCGACAAACTATAGCCAACAAGAAAAGGCTGTAGCGCGTTATATGAAAGAAGTCAGAGACATCCAGGATGCCGGTTTAACGCGCCGGGAACTGTTCAAAATGGGTTTGACGGCTGGCGTAGGTGGCCTGACAGCCATCGGTGGACGCAATTTTCTGCCTAACCTGGCTGAAGCGGCCAGCGGTAGCTCATCTTCCGGCAGCAGCTTTATCATCAGCCCACCGTGCAACAAACCCTGGACCGAGCCTCTTCCCATTCCTAAAACACCGGTTTCTGTCAGTGCCTGTCAAGGCCCGCAACCTGAAAAAGCCCCCTGTGAGGAAACCCGAAATTTATGGAATCCCGGTAAAGGCGACATTGGTGATTTTGATGAGTATTGCGAAGCACGTACTGAAGAACACCAACGCTGGGATGAACTGGGTGGCCTGGATGCCTGTACCAAATATGAACTGATGGTCAAAGAGATCGACTGGAATTTCTATTCCGCCGCTGACTATCCAGGCTTTAATTCCAAAGTATGGACTTATCAGGATATGAATCCTGATAACAACGGCGACTACGCTACCGGCATATTACGTTTGAAGGCTCAGTATGGCAAACCGGTGTTAATGCGTATGTTCAACGGCTTACCGCAAGGGGACAGGGATACCCAAGGCTTTGGCATCAATCAATGTTCACCGCATCTGCATAATGCCCATAATCCATCAACCTCGGATGGCGGCCCGATGCGCTTCTGGGATCCGGGAAAATGGTATGACTTGTGGTATCCGAATGTTCGCGCCGGTTTTGCCAGCACGCATAAAAACGGCACCTACCGGAAAGATCCTGCGACTGGCAAGGACTTCTGGTGCCCTGGCGACTGGCAGGAAACGCAAAGCACCCTGTGGTTCCATGACCACCGTTTCGATTTTACCGCACAAAACGTTTACAAGGGCATGGCGTCGTTTTATACCTTGTTCAGCAGTGACATCAATCTGGATACCGACGACGAAACCAAAGGCCTGCGCTTGCCCAGTGGCGAATACGATATTCCCATGCTGATCACCGACAAAGTCTTTGATCAAACCGGACAAATGTTTTACGACACCTTTAATATCGAAGGCATTATCGGTGACATGCAAACGGTAAACTTCAAGATAAAGCCTTTCCTGACAGTAAAACGCCGCAAATACCGTTTCCGTTTTCTGGATGGCGGCCCTTCACGCTACATCGAATTGTCAATGAGCAATGGCGCCAAACTGACCCGCATCGCCAACTGCGGAAATCTGTTACCCAAGGCACAAATCGTTTCCAGCGTTCGTCTGGGTGTCGCAGAGCGCGCTGACGTGATTGTCGACTTCAGTCAATACGCACCCGGCACAGTAATTTATCTGGAAAATCGTCTTGAACAACGGGATGGCAAAGGACCTACCGGAAAAATCCTGCCTTCAAGCACTAAAACTCAATTAGTCAAATTTATCGTTTCCGGGGAACCGGTCGTTGATCAAAGCGCACCGTTGGCTACGCTGCAAACGCAAGTCATGGTGCCAATGCCCAATCGTGCCGCCAATCCCGTCAAAGTGAGAAGAAAATTCAGTTTCGATACTTCAAACGGCGCCTGGACGGTAAATGGCCAGTTTTTCAATCCCACCGTCATAGGCGCCTATCCGGCCGAAGGAACAGCCGAAGAATGGACCATTACGTCCGGCGGAGGCTGGGGCCACCCGGTGCATACACACCATGAAGAATTCCAGGTCATTAGCCGCAATGGCAAGGCCCCCGCCCTCGATGATTTATCCAGAAAGGATGTCGTCCGGATTGGACAGGGATCACAAGGCACATCAGGAACCAGCAGCTTAACGTTCTACATGCAGTTCCGCGACTGGTATGGCGATTATCCAATGCACTGCCACAACGTGGTTCATGAAGATCACGCCATGATGATGCGCTTCAAGATCGTGCCACCGACAGACCCGAAAGCGGGCAAGTAATCGCAGCCAGATATCCAGAGGATTAAATTATGAACAAAAGAAACTTTATTAAAAATTTGACTACCGGATCCTTAGGCATGGCTGCTTTGGCTGCTTTACCCGCAAGTGCCAAGTCCAAGCAGGTTAAACCCGGCAAGGCAACGCCAGTTTCACGCAGTAAAGCCCTGTTTCCGAACGTGCCATTGATTACGCATGAAGGCAAGATCGTGAAGTTTTATGACGATTTGATCAAAAACAAAACCGTCATGATCAATTTTATGTACGCAGGCTGCATGGATATTTGCCCAGGCATGACGGCTAACCTGAAAAAAGTGCATAAAGAATTCGGCGACCGGGTTGGCCGTGACATTTTCATGTACTCCATTACGCTTGAACCGGAACACGACACGCAGCAAGTTCTGCAATCCTACGCACATGTCTTCAAAACCGGACCTGGATGGACCTTTCTTACCGGCACCAAAAGCGATATCGAAGCACTGCGCAGAAGTCTGGGATTTGCTTTATCGGACCCCAAGCTTGACAAGGATAAAACGCAGCACACCGGCGTCGTCAAGTACGGCATAGAGAATCTGGAACGCTGGGGGACCTGCCCTGCATTAGGCGATCCCAAATACATTGCCCAATACCTTTACTGGATGGAGCCGAATGGATTGCGGCCGAATCTGACGGAAATGGCCGGTTAAATCAAGGATCACCAGTGCCGTTCCTTTCGCCAGAACGGCAAACACTTTCCTGATTACGTACAAGCTTCAGCCAAAATAGAAGCGAGATGATCTTTACAGCTCCGAAGCTGCGTCACCCCGGCATGGATTGCCGGGGTCCAGGTTACATGGATGTAAACGAACTCATGACAAGCCACGTCCCTGTGTTCTGGATACCGGCAATCCATGCCGGTATGACGGCTACTTAAGGTTTTGCTATTTCTACTGAAAGTTATACGTAATCAGGAACATTTTTATGCTGCATTTTTTAAATTTAGGAGTTTAGGTCATGAACAAACCATTAAAATTCCCACCTGTTCGCTCCTCGGATCCCAGGTTTAAAGGAAAAAAAACACTGCTATCGCTCTCCCTGTTGATTGGTCTGGTATCTTCACAGCTTCACGCGGTGCCGGTAACGGCGCCGGTGATCGGTGAAATCGAAAAAATCACCGTCAACGACATCAATGATCATTGGTCTGGCGGCGTTATCGTCGCCGGCGGGCAGAATATCATCATTCCCAAAAACCTGTTGATTGATCTTCCAGCCAATCGAGTCACTTTACAACAGCTCTTTACGGAAGCCTCTTCATCTTGCCAATCGCAAACTGAAACCGGATTAGCCAAAGGCGATGTATGTAATGCGACAGGTACAGGCGGTATAGCCACGATTCACGCAACGCGTATTGACAATGGCAATGTGATTGCCGGTGATGTCTTCATCCAGAAAGGCGCGGAGAGTGTTACCGGTCAGATTACCTATATCAACTATAACGACGGTTATTTTCGGATCAATGGTGTCGCCGGCAGCGATACGGCCGGCGTAATGGTTCGTTTAAATGATCCGGAGAGCCGTCACACCATTCAGCAAGGCGCCGGCTGTATCGCCAACAGCCCGAATTGCAGCCCGGACCCCCGCTTTACGCTGGATGGCGATAACTATACCAACGTCTTTACGACGGGTTATCCATTGTGTATCCCCAGTACAACGCTCCGAAGCTTCCCTGATAGATTAGGTTTGGGAATAACCACTGCTCAGGCACAAGCCGATGGCATGGGCGATGCACTTTGCCCTCTGAGGAATCGCTCTGTTCAACCGGCAGACGACTCACGGCGTTTTGCGCCTATTCTGCTGGGCGACAGCATCACGGCGGAAGGAAATTACGAAACTGTGGCGGGTGTACGCTTTTTATCCGCGCATACCACGATGGTTTCAAAAGCCTTGTCGACCAAAAATGAGCCTAATCAACCGGATTATTTGTTCCTTGATGAAGTCGAAATGGACGCGCCTGGCTTCCAGAATCAACGCGCACGCACGCTGATCATTGGCTATGCGACCATGGCGCCGGCCGATATCTTGATCTGGTCCATTCATTATGACCCCAAGACCAACTCTCCGCATGAATTTCCGTTGGCAACGACTACCGGTTGCGATAACGCTGGCGGCGTAGGTACTTGTACTGTTCAAGGCCTAGTGGCTGCAGGCGCAAACATTTTTAAAATTCGCCACGATGTCGATTTTGGCGTCACTACCAAGGCCAAAATGGACCCCTGTGCGCATTTACGGGCTGATAGCCGTTTTAATGCACCGGGCCCTGATGGTTTACCGATTATTTGCCCCAATGGCGGAACGCTGGCTGAACAATTCGCAATTCTTAGTCCCATTCCCCACGAAATTCAGGCAAGAACCGACAAGAAGTGGGCCAGCCTGCAAGCAGGTCAATCAGCACTGATAACCGTCGATATCAACGGTAACGAAGCAACCAACGGGCAATACTTATTCCCGTTTGGTATCGGATTAGGCGGTGTATCCGTTCCTGAAATGAATGAAATCGATCTTGATGCCATGGCAACAGCCATTTCCTTCAGCGGGATTCCATGGAATCTTGATCGTCGTTTAAGTCCCGGCGGCTGTCTTGATAGCAATAATGATGGCATTGGCGAGTGCGAATCTACGCCTCAACCTCTGGATCCCTTTCCATTTGAAGGCGTGGATCCACGTACACTGGCCAATATCCCGGATGTTCCTTATAGCGATCCGAACTACACCAGCAGCGAGATCACGAGCGCTAAAAATCGTATCCTTTCTTTTGTGGATCCTACAAAGGTGCGAGCCAACAGCAATGGCGTAGGTGTTAATGACTCAGGCAACTTCACGACAGCCATACTTGACTGGCAGGCGCCACCACCTGTTGCGGGTTCACCAGGAACCGGCGTTGTCACTGAAGCTCCTCAATTACCACAGGATCTTATCTGCAGTGCCAACTCAGCCTTTAACACGCCGCCGTCGGCTAAAAATGATACGGCTTCGACAAGTGCCAATACACCAACTGTTATTCAGGTATTGAGCAATGACAGTGATGTCAATGGTGACACTTTAACAGTGACCAGCGTTAGTACACCCGCTAATGGCACTGCGGCCATCAATCCTGACGGAAGCATTGCCTATACACCAGTCACAAATTTTTCAGGCACTGATACGTTCACTTATATCGTCTCGGATAGCTCGGCTTCTGTTACCGGAACGGTAACCGTAACGGTCAATCCGCTTTTTGTACCGCATCCGGTTGCCAACAATGATATGGCAAATACCAACGAAGATATGCCGGTAACAATTGCTGTCTTGAGTAATGACATCCCTGATAACAGCCAGACAGGTTCGAGCGTTCTTTCCGTGGCATCTGTCACGCAGCCTGCCAATGGCACGGTCACTATCAATGGAACGTCTGTCGCCTATCAACCCAAACCCAACTTTAATGGTTCTGATGCTTTCAGCTATGTGCTGAACGATGGCCGCGGTGGTTCTGCGACAGCAAGCGTTACCGTCAACGTTGCTCCGATCAATGATGTGCCCGTGGCCGTCAACGATAATGCAACGGTAACATCTGGCGCAACATTAACCATTAATGTTCGTGACAATGATAGTGATGCCGATGGTGATGTATTGACGGCCAGTCTGGCAACAGCAACCGTAACAACAACATTAGGCACGGTAACAACCAACGGCACGACGCTGACATATAAAGCAAAAGCCGCGGTAACAGGAACTGATACATTCAGTTATTCCATCAACGATGGTCATGGCGGAACCGCGACGGCTACAGTGACTGTGAAAGTCAATGCACCTGTCCTGGATGTCATTACCATCACAAGAGCGCAATTCATCACAAAATCAAGTGAGTGGCGTGTTGAAGGTGTAGGCAATACCGCAGGAAAAACCATCACGGTTCGTCTTGGCACCAGCCCTACTGGAAGTGTTGTTGGAACCGCACCGGTTAGTACCTTGTTAACCTGGGTGATGAGAATCAAACCCGGCATTCAAACAAACGGCTTCTCGTCTGTTACAGCCTGGTCCAGCGGTGGTGGAAAACAAACAACGGCGATTACCTTAAAGTAGAAACATTCGCTGAACCATAACCCGATGGGAAGAGAATTCAATCTCTTCCCATCTTTTTCCAGTTTTATTGACTTAGCCCGGATCACCCAAGTAATGGCTTATAAACGAACCTTTATTCGCTTTAATCAATCAAGCAACATAACGCGTCATTTTGAAAGAAAAGTGCGCTGGACTTTCAAAAATGCGCTAAGCAAGTTGTCGAAAATGATCTGTCAGTCGTCAGGTCATTTCTGTCAGATGTTCTGCCAAGGTTGTCAGCCCTCTGTCAGTCAGTTATTGATTTAAATTCGAAAAAGGCACAGGAAATAGGACGTGATAAAAAGTGAAGTTTTTAATTGTAGCGCTATGCCCAATTCATGTGTGGTGGCAGGTTAAGCCTGCACTGGTGCTTAAACCGCACTTTTAATAGCACGACAGGAAATATGAGCTGGTGTTTTAGGCACAGATATTGCGATATCCATACCGAAATCGAAATTTCGAGCAACTAAATCAATCTGACGCTGCCGGCGTTGATGTTTTAACCGTCTTAAGGAGTCCATTGTGAAACTCAAATATTTTATTCTTGCCATTGGCCTGACAAGTACAGTACTTGCTGTCAGCACCGCATTTGCGGTGCAAGGCAAACAGAATGGCGTCATCAGACCCAAGATTTTCCCGGTCAGTCCAATAACGCCGCCTCCGGCTGTTCCGACCCAGTTTGATGTGCTCGGTTACATGCAAAGCGCCGTCGTTGATCCTACCGTTTGTTCCGGTTGGCAAAATATTAATCCAAGGTTATACGGTGGCAAAGTCACGGTTAATGGCGTCGAAATCATCATACCTTGCAATACCATTTTACAGATGCCTGCCACATCGCTAACCTGGGCAGAGCTGTTCGACCCCTCTCTGACACCTGAAGGCACGGCGCCAGAGACATCCGGTCTGGCGCTGGCTGACAAGGTCATGGCACCTAGCTCGATGGTGTCTGCCCAGCCTGATTCATTGCCTTTACCCGCCTATGAAATCCATATTCAAGGCAATATTGTTACCGATCCAATCACTGGCGATGCAAAACACATTGCCGGACTGGTCTTTATCTCACAGCAAAGCCTGAATGCCGGACAAGGCTATATCAAGTCGATTGACTATGCCACCGGCGAACTCTGCGTTTCGGCCGGCTTGCCGGCCAGTGGCCTACAGGGGCAGTCTACAAAAAGCCCGGCCTGTTTAGCCCCCGATGCCAGGGTCCGGATCAACGATGCCATAGGCCGCTTTGGCCTGAAACATGGCGGCCCTGGCTGTAAGTACGCTGGCACCTGTGATGTCGAAGAAAGTCATTTTGATCCTCGCTTTACTGCGGATACGGACAATCCAACCATCCATGCATCGACCGGTTTCCCAATGTGTATCCCGAGAGCCTTTCCGTTTGGTCCCGATGGTGATACCGATGCGCTTTGTCCACAGCAAAACCGCCCAAAACAGCTGGGGGCCCTCAAATGCACTAATTTACCGGTAGCCAATGGCGTTACCTTCCCTGCGTTTCCTGCGCAAAAGGATGGCTATTGTCACAGTTTTGTCATGAATCCATTACCGACAACTACAGCGCCACCTCCAGGACCTTGCGGCACTATTACCGATGCCAACGGCGCCGCAACGACAATTCCCTGCACCACACGCCCGGACCGGCAGGCACCTTTTGAAGTCGGCGATTACATTGATTATTCCGGAACATTACTGGTTGAAGGCAATCTGCCAGACCCTTATGCTTCACCCTATTACATTTCCGCACATACCATCAACGCACATGTAGGAATCTACACCTATCCCGGCAGCAAACCCGTCTATGTAATGATTGAAGGTCTGCTGGCCGGTACGAATGCACTGCCGATCCAAAACATTCCTCAGGAAGTCACCGGCAGGGTTCATGTGGAGGGATTTACCACCGACCCAAGCACGTTGGTTGATATTTTTGCGATGGATGTCGACATGCAGACCGGAGCGATCACTGAACGTTTGCTCGGCAGTGTCAATCCAGCGGGGCCGCCAGTGATTGGACGCGCTCGTTTTGTACCCGCAGCCGGCAGCTTTTCTCCACCCACTCGTAATTTACGGATTGTCAGCCGGACACTGTGCAAATACAGAACACAGCCTTGTTACATGCCGAAAGCTTATTTAGACCCCAACAATCCTGCTGGAAAATACGCAAACGGCTTGGTCGCCGGCCAGTACAATGCACCCAACTTTGAGTTCATATTTGCTGAAAACCTGTTCCTGGGCGATCCGGTACTGCCCAACAACTTCCAGGATCTCGCCTTTCTGGCTTGTGGTTCAGGCCCACTTACCACTGCAACGGCTGGAGAACACCCTCCAATTGTCGGACCGCTGAACCCCGCGCCCTGGGCGAAACCCATGCCTGCGCCGAATAAATGTGCAGGTAAACTGGCCAATCAACTGACCATTCCGGTGACCCAAACATTCGATGCCGTGACCATCACCACTGCAAGATGGGACAACAAACAAAATAGAGGCCAGCTGACCGTAACAGCAACATCGTCCTTGCCCAACACAACGCAAAACCTGCAATTATACGTTCAGGCAACGGATATGTATGGGGTACCGATGTCGAGTGATCCGCAACCGATGCAACTGGTAACGAACCCTACGGTACTTCCAGCAGGCGGCGGCGGACTTCCTTGCCCCGCGAACAACAATCCCTGCTGGCAATATTCAGCTTCTGGCACGATTATTGATGCACTTCATGCAGGCGGTGGCAATCCAAACTTGCCAACCAACATTTACTCGGTTCCTACCACAGTAACTGTTTACTCAAGCCGCGGTGGTGAAACAAGTACCTCTCCAACATTGATATGTTCCATTATCAACGGACAGAACACTTGTTTTTAATTGAGCATTAATTAAACCCGAACGAGTATTGATCATGAACGCTGTCACTACAATCAACCCAAAAGAGTCATCCGCCCGTTTAGTACTGTCTGTTTTGCTGGGAGTCGCTGTCTCATCATTGACAGCCTTTCAACCGGTACAGGCTGCTACTGTTCTGGCTCAGCCGAAGTTGCCTGCATTTTGTGATCCCAATGCATTGCGTGCCTTTCCGGAAATGCCAGGCTCACTCAAATGCATACCGGCTCCGCAGCCTTTTACCCTTGATGACAACGGCAATCAGGTAGCGATTACACCGAGCATCATCAAAAACAAGGCGGCAGCAATTGCGCTGGGAAAAATGCTGTTCTGGGACAGTCAGGTTGGTAGTGACGGCATAGCATGCGCCAGTTGTCATTTTCATGCCGGTGCTGATAATCGTTTCAAAAATCAAATCAACCCCGGGTTTCGTAATGCCAGCGGCGATGTGGCTGATGACGGTCAAACACCGATTGGCAATGTATTCGATTTCATGGCATCCGATACCAGCCCGTTAATTCTGGATCCTTTGCTGGCCGCAGCCGGCAAGGGCCCCAACTACACACTGAAGCAAGCCGATTTTCCCTTACGTAAATATCAGGAGCCAGAAAATCCTATCGAAGGTCAGGCGCTGCAGGCTAACCGCAATGCAGAAATTTTGTATGACAGCAATGACATCATCTCTTCACAAGGCGTTTATCCATCCAAGTACATTGGCTTATCAACCTACCGATTGACAAAGGCAAATCTTCTGACACCACCACCCAGGACGGAAGTTTGTCAGGTAAAGGCTCCCACATCCGGACCGGCCATGCCATTATTCAATGTAAACGGTTATTCGGTGCGTCAAGTGGCACCACGAAATACGCCACCGGTCATTAATGCCGTTTACAATTTTCGTAATTTTTGGGATGGGCGCGCGAACAATGTCTTCAACGGCCTGGATCCATTTGGCTTGAGACGCTTTGCCGATCCAGCCTCAACACCTGCTGATGAGATATATGTCAAAGACCCCAAGGGTAAACTGACTAAAAAACGTATTGCCATCTACAATGCCAGTTTGGCTTCTCAGGCGGTTGGACCAGCGCTCAGTGATGTTGAAATGTCCTGTGCCGGAAAGAGTTTTGCCGAGTTGGGAAAGAAAATATTGACGCTCAAACCGTTGAGTAACCAAAAGGTGGATCCGACCGACAGAGTATTGGGACCATACGCCAAGCCAGGGCTTGGGCTGCAAGCGAATTACACGTATAAACTCCTGATCCAGGCTGCTTTCAATAATAACTATTGGGACGTGCCGGATACGCAAAAGATCAATAAATATACGTTGATGGAAAACAATTTCTCTCTTTTCTGGGGCTTGGCGGTCCAGGCCTATGAATCGACCCTGGTATCCAATAATTCACGCTTCGATCAGGCGCAAGAAGACCCGATTAACGGTCGTGACAAACTGACGGATCAGGAAAAAAACGGCATGAACCTGTTCTTCAATCAAGGCAAATGTATCGCCTGTCACTTGGGGCCTGAATTTACCGCCGCCTCCGTCACTCATGTGCTGAATGCCGAGAATCTGCCAGATATGGATAAATATATCGAACGAATGATTATGGGGGATGGCGGCATTGCCTTATATGATTCCGGTTTCTACAACATTGGTGTTCGCCCCACCAAGGAAGACCTGGGCGTAGGTGGTACTGACGGCTATGGACTCCCATTGTCCTATACCCGCAACGCCAAAAATCACGCCAATGATCCAATGGATTTCTCCATCGAGGATCCGTATGTTTCCAGCCTGTTGCCAGATCCATTTCAAACCGACACAAGCCTGTTTGTTTCAGCTGTCGGTTGCGTAAACTGGAATCCGGATACCTCCTGGGGCTTCCTATGTGGTACAGACCCTGTCGTCAGTGATGAACGCGATGCCGTCGACGGTGCCTTTAAAACGCCCGGCTTGAGAAATGTTGAGTTGACAGGCCCTTATTTCCACAACGGAGGGCAAGCAACGCTGGAACAAGTCGTCGAGTTTTATAACAGGGGCGGAGATCGTAAGGATATGTTTCCGAAAGACCCTGATTGCGGGACGGCTCAACTAACCGTTGATGAATTCGGCAATACGGTGGTGGCGTCGGATGCAGTGACCGGACTTATTGACGACACTGGCTATATAACGAGTGATGGCGCAGGCCAGGACAGTAACATGTCTGCGGATATGGCGGGCGGTAAGGAGTTAATAGATACAACCTGCAATCCCTGGCAACCCGCTCACGAAACCTTAAACCTGAGTCAATCGGATGTGAACGATATCGCGGCCTTTTTGAAAACACTGACAGATGAAAGAGTGCGCTGGGAAAGAGCGCCATTCGATCACCCTTCATTAACCTTGCCCAATGGCCATGTTGGCAATGAATCTCAGATCAGAGCTAACAGCGCCACTAACCAGGCACAGCAACAAACCATTGAACTGCCTGCGGTGGGAGCGGCCGGGCGGGGAGCAAAAGGCTTGAAACCACTGCAATCGTTCGCCTCACAACTGAAGTAAATCGACAGATGCCGCTGCAAATTAAATTTTTGCAGCGGCATTAAGCCTTTGGACTCTAAGCGACAATTCCTTCTACCTGTGGGCTAATCTATGCACACATCTTTGACGCTGCAGAGAATAAGCCCAAAGAGCCTACTGTCGTTGCACTATTTACCTACTTCCATGTAAGCATCCCGCTGGAGAGGACTTTTAGTGCTTCGCACTGAATAGTTACAGTTTAGTTTGAATGAATCGCCTGACTGATCCAGTTTTCAGCATCGGCATTAATGTCGGTCGCTCTGCGTCCTTCGGTTGGAATCGGAGGGCCAATTTTTACTTTGATAACCCCCGGATATTTAAAAAAACTGTAGCGCGGCCAAAAATCTCCGGCATTATGTGCGACCGGAATCACCGGAAATCCGGTTTTTGCCGCCAACATGGCGCCGCCGATACTGAATTTTCTGATTTCACCCGGTGCGGTACGCGTGCCTTCCGGAAAAATAAGCACCCATAAACCTTCATTCAAATACTCTGCACCTTTTTCGAGTAATACACGCAATGAAGCGCGTTGATTTTTCCGGTTGATAACGATGGATTTGAGTGTCAGCAGGCTCCAGCCCCAAATAGGGAGATAAAGCAATTCCCTTTTGATGACCACCGAATGCGGAGGTAGTATATAACGTAACGCAAGGGTCTCCCATGCAGACTGGTGGTTACTCAATAGTATGGCGGGTTGTTGCGCATTGATGTTTTCCAGTCCTTCAATTTCATAGGTGAGACCGCAAAATACTTTGGTCATCCAGCCGATAATGCCGCACCAGACATGTCCGATTTTCCAGCGTATGTTGAAAGTTGTTAACATGCCCAGAATAAGGAACGTTCCAACGATGGTAGCGGTTGTAAATATACCCAAAAATAACAGTGTCGAGCCCAGATAATTTTTAGGTCTATCGTCTTGAGGTGATGTGTTTTGCTGCGTCATATAAATTGTCAAAAATAGGAATATTGAGGTCTGGATGATTTATGAGCGTTTTTAGTCCTTTGCCGGTTTTGACGAGTAGGGGTTTAGCGCCGGCGGCCTGTGCCGCCAGAACATCGACAATGGAATCACCCACCAAGACCGTGTCACGTAAATCAACCCGGTGTTCGCGGGCAAAGGTTTCAAGCATCCCCGGCTTGGGTTTTCGGCAGTGGCACTGATCGTCCGGGCTGTGCGGACAATAATATATGGCCGTTATGTTGCCTCCCTTTTCTTCAACCATTTGCAACATTTTGGCATGAATCTGCTTTAGAACTGCCAGATCAAACAAGCCGCGCGCCAATCCCGATTGATTGGAGATAACGACCACCTGAAAATCGTGCTCATTGAGCAGGGCAATCGCTTCCAGGCTACCCGGAATCGGCTGCCACTCTTCCGGCGACTTGATAAACAGATCGGAATCGTGGTTAATGACCCCGTCCCTATCCAGCAATACATAACGATCCAGCGCCATACGCCGTATTCAGGATTGCAGTCTGGAGATGTCCGCACAAGTTAAAAATTGGCGTGACAATAAACGCAGCAAGGCCAGACGATTGGCCCGCAAAGCCGGATCATCCGTCATTACCATGACATGATCAAAAAAGCCATCAACATCATTTTTTAACTGTGCCAGACGATTAAGCGTTGCTTGATAATTGCGTTGCGCCAGCAAGGGTTGAATATCTGCCTCCGATAATTGGGCGGCTTGTAATAATTTAAGTTCCTGCGGCTCAACCAGCGCACCGACTGAATCCGCCGGTTCTGTATCTGATTTTTTCAGAATATTCATGATGCGTTTGTTTGCCGATGCCAGGCTCTCTGCTTCCGGCAGTTGTCTAAAGGCTTTAACCGCCTGCAGCCGCACCGTAAAGTCGAAAGGTTCCTGCGGTCGTAATGCCATCACCGCATCAAATTCATCGGCACTAAAGCCATGATCCAGACAATAGCCTTTTAAGCGTTCATAAACAAAATCCGTGACCGCCTTAACCGTAGCATCTGCATCAAAGGCATGGGTATATAGCGAAATGGAAAAGTCGATTAATTCAATAACGTTCAGTACCAAGCTGTTTTCAATAATCGTTCTGAGTGCCCCCAGGGCGGCACGTCTGAGCGCATAGGGATCTTTATCGCCGGTTGGAATCAGACCGGCACTAAAAATACCGGTCAGCGTATCGATTTTTTCGGCAATGGCCAGTATTTGTCCGGTTTGACTCGCTGCGGTTGACCCACCGGACTGTTTGGGGAAATATTGTTCTTCCAATGCCACGGCAACTTCGCCGGGTTCGTTGTCTGCCAGCGCATAATAGCGCCCCATGATGCCTTGCAGATTGCCGAATTCACCGACCATCTCGGTCATTAAATCGGTTTTGGCCAGTAAGGCCGCCCGTTTAGCCAGATCGGGATTCACTTGCAAACGCTTGGCGATGAATTCGGCGAGTCTGGCAACACGTTCGCTTTTGTCAGCCACCGTGCCCAGTTTTTCCTGGAAGACGATGGAAGACATACTGTCCACGCGATCCGCTAACGATTTCTTTCTATCCTGATTCCAGAAAAACTCGGCATCGGTTAAGCGAGGCGTAATCACACGCTCATTACCCAGCTGGATGGACTCTGGCCGGCTACTTTCAATGTTACTGAAAGTAATAAAGTAAGCCAGCAACTCACCCGTTGCTTTTTTCACCGGAAAATATTTTTGGTTGGTTTGCATCGTCGTGATCAATACTTCCGCCGGCAAGGCAAGAAAGCGCGAGTCAAAGTGCCCAATCACCGGCACCGGCCATTCATTCAAGGCCGCAATTTCTTCCAGCAACTCGTCTTCGATATGTGCGATGCCATTCACCGTGGCGGCCGCCTTATCGGCAGCCATTCGTATGATTGTTTTCCTTTGTTCAAAGTCGGCGATAACTTTACCTTGTTGATATAAGGTATCCGGATAAGACTCCGGCGTTTCTATCAGTAATGTTCCGGGCGCATGGAAGCGGTGACCCTGTGTCGTTCTTCCTGTTTGAAGTCCGAGAATGTCGGTTTCAATGACCTCATTACCAAACAGTAAAACCGCCCAGTGTACCGGCCTGACAAATTCCGTCGTGGATGAGCCCCAGCGCATGCGCTTGGCAATCGGCAGATTCGCTATGCTTTGACGGATGATATCAGGGAGCAAGTGTTCTGTAGCCTGCCCTTGCACAGACTGACTATAAACCAGCCATTCTCCCTTGTCCGTCGTTAACCGTTGAAGCTGATCAAACGTGGCGCCACAACTGGCGGCAAAACCCAAAGCGGCCTTGCTGGGTGAACCATCAGGCGCATAAGCAGCCTGCACCGCAGGACCGCGTCGTTCTACTGTTTTATCCGGCTGTCTCGTAGACAGATTTTCAATTAAAACGGCCAAGCGTCTGGGTGAAGCATAGGCTTTGCTGCCGGTAAAGGTCAGATCCGCATCGGCAAGTCCATTGATGACGTGACTGTGCAGGGCCTTGCTGAGGGTCAGCAAGGTTTTCGGTGGCAATTCTTCTGAACCCAGTTCGAACAATAGATGCTGGCTTGCTGTCATTTGGATGCTCCCTGCTCGATGCATAGGGGGAAACCCAGCGATTCCCGTCGGGCATAATATGCTTCGGCAACTGCTTTCGCAAGGTTTCTGACTCTTAATATATAGCGTTGCCGTTCGGTCACTGAAATGGCATGCCGTGCATCCAGCAGGTTAAAGGTGTGCGAGGCTTTTAGCACCATTTCATAGGCCGGCAAAGGCAGGTTTAACGCAATCAATTTTTGGCTTTCCTGTTCGTAGGTGTCGAAACATTTGAATAAAAAATCGACATTCGCATGCTCGAAGTTGTAAGCCGACATTTCCACTTCATTCTGATGAAACACATCGCCGTAAGTGACTGTACCAAATGACCCTTTGGTCCATACCAGATCGTAAACACTTTTAACGCCCTGCAGATACATCGCAATTCGCTCGAGACCGTAAGTGATTTCACCGGTCACCGGTTTACATTCCAAACCGCCGACTTGCTGAAAATAGGTAAACTGTGTGACTTCCATGCCGTTAAGCCAGACTTCCCAGCCCAGCCCCCAGGCGCCTAAGGTCGGCGATTCCCAGTTATCTTCAACAAATCGTATATCATGTTCCAGCAAGTCAAAGCCCAAATAGCGGAGCGAGCCAAGATATAACTCCTGTATATTGTCGGGGGACGGTTTTAACGCAACCTGAAATTGATAATAATGCTGAAGACGATTGGGATTTTCGCCGAAACGGCCGTCTGTAGGTCGTCGGGAAGGCTGAACATAGGCGGTATTCCAGGGCTCAGGTCCGATTGAGCGCAGAAAAGTGGCGGGATGAAAGGTTCCGGCACCCACTTCTTGATCCAAAGGCTGTAATAAGATACAGCCCTGGTTGGCCCAGTATTCCTGCAGGGCTAGGATAAGCCCTTGAAATGTTGATAAATCGTTATTTGGACTCGACACGGCAGCTAGTGAATTGTGCGTAAAAAAGCTGCAGATTATAACCGATGTTGTGACAAACTATGAAGGCGTTTGCTGTTGCCTGGTCAGTTGGACCTTCTGCAGTCATGCGTTTGTCAGCTTTCTGAAGCCTGGCTCCACTTTGTATTTTAGTGATTGTTGACCTACAGTTAATCATACCGGGTATGACAACAAACCGCGCGTGGCATCAGTAACCCACGTCAACCCGACATCTAATCACCTGAATCAAATCATCGCCATGAATGGCTAAACAATTCGTACCAGCACTACCTATGTACAATTTCGATCCAAGTTACGGATACAGCCTGGAAAAGCTACTCCGCATCGCAACACCTGCTTCCCCGGATAACTTTGCTGAATTCTGGCAGGCCCGCTATGAGAAGGTCATGCTGCTTACCTCACCCTACCCTCGACTGAAGCCGAGCAGCCAGACCCATCCCAATTTTGAGTGTTACGATATCAATTACCGTTCAACCAATAACTATGATATCGGTGGCTGGTTGTTGATTCCAAAAAACGGATCCATAAGGCGTGGCATCATTGTCGGTCATGGTTACGGTGGTCGCGATGGCCCGGATTTTCATCTGCCCATTGATAACGCTGCATTTTTGTTCCCGTGTTTTCGCGGCTTATCCCGGAGTCGCCGCTGGCCAATTTCTGATAATCCCAGTTTCCATGTTCTGCATGATATCGATAAAAAAGATCATTATATTCTGGGCGGATGTGTTGAGGATTTATGGCTTGCCGTATCGGTTCTGTTAAATGTATGCCCTGCGGTTTCGGGTCATATTGCCTATCTTGGCATCAGTTTCGGCGGCGGTATCGGAGCCCTGGCGCTGCCTTGGGAAAGTCGCATTCAACGAGCTCACCTGAATGTACCCAGCTTTGGTAATCACCCGCTTCGTTTACAACTGCCTACTTTGGGCAGCGCAGCAGCCGTACAAGCTTATCAGCGCGAGCGCGGTAATGCGCTTGCAACATTGGCTTACTATGATGCTGCCATAGCGTCCCGGTACACGCAGGCGCCCGTCCATGTGGCTGCAGCACTGGCAGATCCGGTGGTGTCGCCGCCTGGTCAGTTCAGTATTTACAATGCCTTGCCGCCAAATAAAAAACTGTTTTTGCTTGACTGGGGGCATGCTGACTATGCCGGTCAATTTGAACAGCAAAGAGCCCTTTTATCCGACCTTCAGGAGTTTTTACACGATTTATGAACAGGGAATATCATCGCTGGCATAGTCCGCATCTGGGGCGGCACATGGAATTACTGGTATTTGGCCATAGTGGCGCCAAGGTTCTGATTTTCCCAACGCGGAATGGTCGTTTTTTCGAATACGAAAATCTGGGCCTGGTTAAGGCCCTAGCCCATAAGATACAGGCCGGGCACATTCAGTTGTATTGCGTGGACAGCATCGATAACGAAACATTTTACTGTCGTTGGCGCCATCCTTCTGAAAGAATCCAGCGTTATATGCATTTTGAGGAATACATTCTGACTGAAGTATTACCCTTCATGGTAAAAAAGAACCCGAATCCCTGCACGATCATTCATGGCTGCAGTCTCGGCGCCTTCCATGCGGCCAATATGGCATTTCGCCATCCAAAACTGTTTCATAAGCTTTGTGCATTTTCAGGCCGTTATGATTTGACGATGTCTGTTGATGACTTCCATGACCTGTTTGACGGCTATTACGATGAAAATATCTACTTCAACACGCCCACACATTTTCTGCCGCAACTAAGCAACCCCTCACAGTTAAAACACTTACGAAGAATGGACATGGTGTTCACAATCGGTAAAGAAGATCCTTTTCTGGGTAACAACCATCATCTGAGCCAGATCTTAAGTTCAAAAGACATCCGGCACAGCATGTTTGAGTGGGATGGACGCGCGCACCGCGGCTGCTACTGGCGAAAAATGGTGTCGCTATATATTTAAAACCAAAAGGGTAAGGATTGCTTACCTTACATGGATGTAGGCAAGTAGAGCACCGACAGTAGGCGCTTTAGGCGACGCAGGAGCAGTTGCCGAGAAAATTAGGTTGAGGGGATTAAAATAGCAACTTACCGGAATGGGTATTACAGCGAAAACTCAACCTCATAGCCTGAATATTTACGGATATTGATGACGCCTGTATCCAGCAACAAATACTGTCCCTTGATACCTTGAAGAACACCTATCACTTCAGGGTTTTTATCGAGATTAAACGACTGGATTTTTTTCGGATAACTGTCGATCGGATAATGAATATCCACCACCGACTCATCCGGCAGTGACTGAATGGCCTGTGCACCCAAGCGATTAGCGATGTCTGTCAGTTCAGACGAACATAAAGTGATTAATTCATCTCTTTTAGCCTTCAGATCAATAAGCTCAGCGCGACTTTTCAGCATTTGCTGCCAGCTGGTTTTGTCGCTGATATGCCGGGCAATGATCACTTCCACCAATCCGGAAACATAACGCGCCGGTACTTTAAAAATCGGCAAGGCCTGAACGGCACCTTGGTCCATCCAGCGCGTCGGCAATTGCGTTTGCCGGGTGATTCCGACCTTGATACCACTGGAATTGGCCAGATAAACAACATGTGGCTGAAAACAAAAAGCCTGCGCCCACTCAGGTTCTCGGCAGGTACCTGCCTCATAATGGCAAGTTTCCGGTTTCATGATGCACATATCGCATTGCGCCAGTGAGGTAAAACAGGGATAACAGTAACCCTGATTAAAACTCTTTTTGATGGGTCGACTGCAGTGCACACAAAAAATCTTTCCGGTATACGTGAACTTGATGGCTTGTCCGATCAGTGGATTCAGTGCCAGCGTTTGATCGGCCAGCGGTAATTCATAATGAACCGGATCATTCAAGCGGGTGCGCATTTTTTGAAGGGTGCCCTGCATAGCGAAGTTGCCTCAATGACTGAAAAAAAGAACAGCGATAATAGTACATTTCAGTAACACACAGGAATAATGCCAATCCCTATAGTTGCTTTTTTTTAAATCCCCCTCAACCTGACCTCCTCGGCAACTGCTCCTGCGTCGCCTAAAGCGCCTACTGTCGGTGCTCTACTTACCTACATCCATGTCGGCATCCCTCTGGAGAAGGGATGGCAGGTGAATTTATTGGGATTGGTATGACAGGTGTTAACGATCTGTTTGATGATGGGTTGCCAGTAGGTAATCCGCAAATCCACTCAATTGCTGCAGCTTTTGACTATGAGGCATTAACAATCGTACTTGATAAAGCCGACGTTTTGCCGACAACCACTGCTTAAGCGCCAGCAAATCCAGAATACTCCGGCAATGCTGATGAATTAAAAAATCCCGAAAACCTAACGCCAGTTCGGTTTTATTCAGACACAACGAAAGCTCCAGCGCTTTCAAGCTGTGTTCAACAGACTGTTCCTGCCAATAACGAATTGACTCGGACAAGTGATATTGAGCAAATTGTTGCGCCTTGTCGACATGACCCAAGTCCGTTTGGCAGCGGGGACATACTGCCGAACCGCCCAATCGGGCATTGCAACAAGGGCAACGCTGCATCATGACTCCAGGTAGTAGATGATGTCGTTCAATTGTTCGACGGGCTCTTCCAGGCCATCGATGTCATTGGCTTCGATACATGTTGTTATCGTTTCGATCAACTCGATGATGTCTTCCTTGTCTTCGTTGGAGATCTGGTCGAATAAACTTTCAGCTTTCGTGATCAGGTTGCGGGCATCATCAATTTCTGGTGCTGTGATCGTTTCAGTTGCGGCCTGTTCGTCCATATCGGGTTCGAGCTGTCCAAACAACGAGGTAAGGCGTTGTCTGGCAGTGTCCAGCGCCGCACTTTCAAAACGTGACAAGGCGTTTTTAATGGTGATTGACTTTTCCAGGCCAGTCGATTTTTCCTGGGCCGACACATGCAAAATACCGTTAAGATCCAGATCCAGTGTCAGCGTCAGGATATTACCGGCACCGATATCCTGCAAACCTTCAATCCGGAACTCGCCTATCTTGATATTGTTCAAGGCGTCCGGATCTTCACCCTGATAAATAGTGACTTCAACGACTGCCTGGCCATCATAACTGGTGGCAAAAGCTTCTGTTTTGCGGTTCGGTAATACGCTGTTCTTGTGAATAATGGGGACATACATAAAGGGATAATAATCACCGTTTAACGAGCCAATGGCGCTGGTTCCGTAGGTATACGGCGTGACATCAACCAGCACGGTATCAACCTGTTGTCCGCCGATCATGGCCGCCTGAATCGCAGCACCCATGGCGACGCACAAGTCAGGATCCACTTCGCCATGGGGTTCGAAGCCAAACTCATCAAACATGCGCTCACGAATACAGGGCGTACGGGTGGACCCACCCACCAGCACAATTTCGTCAATATCTGATGTTGTTAATTTTGCCCCTTTCAGGGCAATGTGGACAGCGTCCAAAGTGGCATTGATATAATCCTCAATCATGTCTTCGTAGTCCATTCTGGACAACTCAACGGACAAATGCACCGCCGAGCCTTCATGTTCCAGCAAATACTCCTCTTCGATGTTTGCGTAAGGCTGATCGGATAGTTGAAACTTTGCATGTTCTGCAGCCCGCGTAATCCGGGCCATGGCCTTGCTGTGACTGCGTGCGTCGACGTTATAGGTCGATTGCAAATGGTCAAGCAGGTAGTTAACGATCTGTTCGTCAAAATCGTCGCCACCGAGATGATTATCGCCATGACTCGATAGCACTTCGACAACGCCGCTTTCGATTGAAACTACGGACACATCAAAGGTGCCGCCACCCAAGTCATAGACCAGCATGCGCCTGGATTCGATTTGATTGGCGCCGTAGGCCAGTGCGGCGGCTGTAGGTTCGTTTATCATGCGCACAACTTCCAGGCCGGCAATTTCACCGGCCTCACGCGTTGCCTGTCGTTGAGCATCGGAAAAATACGCCGGAACCGTGATCACTGCCTTGCGGACTGCTTGCCCAAGATGCTGCTCGGCAATGGTTTTAAGTCTTTTAAGAATGATGGCCGATATTTCCTGTGGCGCATAGGACTGACCGGCCAATTCAACCAAACTATTTTGCCCCATCAGGCGTTTGATGGATTTAATGGTTCGTTCCGGGTAAACCAGATATTGATTCCTTGCCGTTTCACCCACCAGAATGTCACCGTTATCATCGATGCCAACAAACGATGGCAGAATTTTTTTGTCGCCATCGGCAATGATACGGACCTTTCCCTGCTCGACTACCGCAACTTCAGAGTTGGTGGTACCTAAATCGATACCTATAATAATGTCGTTCATACGCTTTTCCGTGTGTTAATTTTGTTGACCTTAACTTCTGCCAGACGCAGAACTTGATCTTGATAGAGGAAACCTTTTCGCAACTCTTCAACAACAATGCCATTTTCGAGTGCAGGATCATGACAGGTTTCAACTGCAGTCATGGTCACTGGATCGAGCAACTTGCCAACGCAGCCAATAGCCCGTACCTGATAACGCCTCAATAACTGATCAAAGCGCCGGACCGTCATCAGTTGCCCTTCCCTAAAGCGTTTGATAAATTGAATATCCGTGTCTCGGGACTTTTTAAACAATGACCTAAGAGGCCGATAGCTTTGTAACATATCCACGCCGGTACTTAAGCGATCGTAAATATCGACGATATCCAATAATACCCTTCGCATGATTTCTTGTTGCTCCTGCTGCATTCGTTCACCATACATGGCAAATTCCGCTGACAGGGTTCTATTGTCGTCCTGTACCGTAATCAGCGCCGCACTGAGTGTCTCCAGGGTACTTTTAAACTGTCGGGCTTCAGCTTTGACTTCGGTCTTTAATCCGGCCATTTCGATCAACAAGGTATTCAGGTCGGGTTGTTCATTAGCTGCAAAGGGTTCAAGCCTGCATTGTTCCAGATAATTTCTAAAATCGTCAAGCAACTCGTTTTTTTGTGTGTCTGTGGGCATCATTTTTCAGCTTTTGTCAAGGCGGTCAGAAGGGTTTTTTCATCGATGCTCGCACGTAACAGCTTACTCAATTGATCTGAGTTTATCGTTACAGTTGGCACGCTGCCAAAGGTCTGATCAAGCAGTTCATCAAAATCAGCAGTCGGTAGTGTGAACAAGGCATGGCTCAATCGGCTTTTGTTGTCTTTAATCGACTGATAAGCCGCATGTATTCGTTGAAACCGTTCCTGATCACTATCGGGCGGATTATCTTTCACTTTCTGTAAATAGGCCTGCTTGATTTCAATATCAGTTGCATCATCGGCAAGGCCCAGAATGTCATAAGGGGATTTCATGGTGGAACTCAGCATTAAATGGAAAATGAGCGGGGCTTATTTACGACACCAAAACAGGCAAGAACATCCTCTGTCCTGACATCAATGTTGACACCCAATTCATCTGCCGCTTTCAGTATCAATAAGGCCATGAATAAATCGGGATTTAGCATCATCGCTTGCAAAATATTGGCGTCATGGCCGATAACTTTACTCAACTCCTGTATCAGCCGTTCCGGTGTAGTTTTTTTAGCTAAGGTTTCCAATTTTTTATTGAGCTTATAAAAAATCTCATCAGGCACATGGCCAAAAAGTTTTTCAAACGGATCGTCAACTTCTTCCGGAACGTTCGATTCAAACAAATTACCCAGAAAATCCATCCCTCTTGCAGGATGAACTTCAGCATACCGTTCCAGATAATCACCGATCAGCACCGACGTCCGGTGATCCTTTTCCTGTCTGGCTCGCTCAAGATTGTCCTGTAAGCGGAAACAATTGATGTAGGAACAGCGTTCCGGGTTGCCATTGGTTTCAGAATGAATCTTGTAATATATCCAGATCGGCTTTTGCCATTTGGCTTGCGCCCATTTCGCACAATGCCGTAATAGCTCAAAGTGATGAATCGTATCCAGGGTTTGACACAATGCTAACAGCAGGTTTTCTTGATAATTCTGCTGAGACACTGATTTTTTTAGACTGGCTTTAACTTTATCCAGCGCCTTATGCAGGTACTCGTAATTGCTAGCTTCCTGTCCATAACGGGTTAGCAATTGGGTAAAATGAGACAACTCCTGAGCCGACAATAGGTGCTCCGTTACCGGTGGCAGTGTTCTGAGTAGGGTCGCAACCGGCTGGGCTGTTAACAGGGCTTCGATAGTAGCCTGAAAATGCATGTTCACAGGACCCGTATTCAGTGCCTTCAGCGCTTCAGTGATAAGCAGCAATCCCTGAGTTTTGTCTTGGGCAGCAAAACACAAAAGCCCGCGCAGCAATTGTGTCTGGGCGACGTAATATTTACCCATCTTCAGATTTTCTGCCTGCGCTATTTCATTTTCAACCAGATGGTATTTTTTGTTCCGTATCAACAAACGCGACTGGGTTAAGTAACTTGATAAGAGCTCGTGCCTGGCAAAGGTATTGAGGGAATCAACATTAAGAATCTGCAATGCGTATTTGATGACTTTTGTATGGGACTTGCTACGCGAGGCTGACTGAAGCGCCTGGGTCAGTACATCGACATCCTGCGGGAATCTGCCGAGAGCCCTGCATAGCCACTCTTGATAGCTTTTACTGGTTTTCGTGTGCTGACTGGTGTTACTTAAAATTTTCAGATAGCAGTCCTTGTCATCAGGATCATAATCCAGACTTTCAATCAGCAACTGGGTTTGCTGTTCCTGCACCGACTGCATGTCAGACATATGGCGTAAAATCAGCGCTATTCTCAAGTCATTGCCACCGACCTCATGGGATAATGCGTTTATGCATTGCCGCCAATAGAAATCGGCATCGTAGCTGTTGTTATTGTGCTCATGCGCGAGCGCCTTCAAGCGATTAGCTTCAAAATCATTGATTGATCCAAAGGCCTTATTGAAGTCCCGCTGCCCGGCGGAGTACCGTGTCAACATTGTAAAACAAAAGCGTTGCGACACATCGGTTCCAAACAGGGACTGATAGTGGATGGCCAGATTAAATTTTATTTTATCGGACCAGTGGGTATGTTTGCTTAACGATTCAATAAGTTCGACCTGTTGCCTGTTCAACTCCAGAATCTCTCCAAGCAGCCTGCGCTGCTGATGATTGAACGTCATCATTTCATGGACCAGCATTGCGCCCTTCAGCGTACAGGCCTTCAATAATCGGGCTGATTGCGAATACACTGAAACCACTGGCATTTTGGACAATAGTAACTGCATTTCAGCATGCGAAGTTGATGCTGCGACAAGTGCTTTCAGCACCGTACGTATATCACGGAATGCTGAACGATAAGGCAAAGCTTTTAATGCCTGGTCGACACCCTTCAGGTTATGTTCCCGATAGGCTTGCAATGCTGTTTGAACAATTTTTTGATGGCTTATTAAAGTGGAGTCCTGTGGCAAGAACTCCTGAAACTCAGGATATTCCGTCATCATCAGAAAGCCTAACAGGATAGCCAGTTCAGGATACTGCTTATCCAGTTGCTGCGCTGTCAACTGACTGAGGCAGGACTGAATCCTGCCCCGGTTTTTGATATGAATCAACCACGTGATGTAATGATCAACCCCCTGGTAGGGAGGCTGTACATGCTGGCTATAATTTTCCCACAGTACCAAGGCTTCCTTACACTGACCCTTTGCAGCTGACGCGAATGCCCTTTGTAAATAACAGTAAGCTAACTGCTGCCTCCACACACTGTTTTCAGAATTCTGCAATAATTTTTTATACAACTCAATCGCATCTTTATATCGCCCTGAGTTAAACTGGGACAAAGCCTGCTCTTCAAGATCAGTTTCTGTCGTTGGGGATATGTGCACTTGTTTTTTGTTCATTAGAAGTTAAGGATCTTGCACGAATGTAATCAAGTTTACCGGTCATTATAAGGCATGTGCCTCTGAAGACAATGTTGACGCCACGTGATCAAGGAACAAATTCGACACTTTTTACGCTCCCAACTACCCGACTTGCACAAGGCTTTTAGCATAATCCTTGGGCGGCACATAGCCCAACAGCGTGATACAGGTTGCCGCCAGATTTGCAATACCGGCTTCAGGCAAATCTGCCAACCGCGCTTTGGCTGCGCCAGACGGATCGAAGACAATTGCCGGCACCGGATTCAAAGAATGCGCCGTCTTCGGCTTACATCGTCCCTGCTCATCCAGCACCAGCGCACCGGTTTTTTTGTCCAGCTCACACATGTCGTCTGCATTGCCATGATCGGCCGAGCAAACCAGAATCCCACTGGACTTCTTCAGTGCATCCATAATTCTGCCCAGATTTTCATCAACGGCTTCAACAGCCAGTTTTACAGCGCTGACCACGCCCGTATGGCCTACCATGTCGCCATTCGGAAAATTCAGGCGAATGAATTTATACTCAGAGTTCTCAATCGCCTTAATCACCGCATCGGTAATTTCGTCCGCTTTCATGCGCGGCGCATCCTCGAACGGGCAGACATCAGAAGGAATTTCTTTCCAGGATTCAGTCGGAAACTTACCGGAATTATTGCCATTGAAGAAGTACGTCATATGGCCATACTTTTGCGTTTCAGAAATTGCCAGCTGTTTTACACCTGCATTCGACAGATATTCACTCATCGTGCGATCAATGGCCGGTGGAGTCACCAGATAACGCGCAGGCACGCCAAGATCGCCGTCATACTGCATCATGCCCGCAAACAGCACATCCGGTTTCCGGCCACGGTCAAACTCCTTTAATTCATCCGCTTCGAATGCTTTGGTAATTTCCAGCGATCGATCACCGCGGAAGTTAAAGAATATGATGCTGTCACCATCCACAATCGGACCAACAGGTAACCCGGCGCGTTCAATAACAAACGCCGGCAAATCCTGATCCAGAATTCCCGGTTTTTCGGTGCGGAAGGTTTCCACCGCTTCTTTCATCGAAGCAAACAGTCGGCCCTCTGCTTTTACATGCGTCGCCCAGCCGCGCTTGACCATACCCCAGTTGGCGTCATATCGATCCATTGTAATGTTCATTCGCCCACCACCCGATGCCACGCAATAATCGACAGTGCCATCGGCGTTGATTTCCTTTAAGAAGGCATCGAAACGCTCAACATACTCCAGAGCCGAAGTCGGTGGCACATCGCGGCCGTCAATCAAGGCATGAATCCGCGCCTTTTTTACGCCCTGCTCTTTCGCCTTTCGCAGCATCGACTCCAGATGATTCAGGTTGGAGTGCACATTGCCATCCGACAACAGTCCGATAAAGTGTAAAGTCGACAACCGGTTTTTCACATTGGAAATGAGCTCGTGCCAAACCGAACCGTCCGCATACATTGCACCAGAAGCAATCGCCTTACCTACCAACGCTGCACCCTGCTCAAAAACGCGGCCACACCCAATGGCATTATGGCCCACTTCCGAATTGCCCATGTCGCCGTCGTCCGGTAAGCCCACCGCAACGCCGTGTGCTCGCAACTGGGTATATAGAGCGTTATCACGCAGCCAGTTCAAATTCGGAGTCGTGGCCTGTCTGACAAAATCACTTTCCGGATTGTTACCAATTCCTATTCCATCCATAATCACCAACACCACCGGACCTGCAGGGCCGGCAAACTCCGTACTCTTTATTAGCTCAATCATTTCAAACTCCAAAATTTATATATAAAAGGCTTCAACGGGGTCTAACCCAAATCGGATCGACATATCCGATATTATAACGATTGCTTTAAGCAAAGCTGCTTGAACCGATTTCTGATTACAGAGTTGGACCATGCGACAACTTTAAGTAAGAAGTTTAATGCCTTAAGCATCCATCTAATTGGCAATTTAATAAACCCTTTTCCAAAAAGCTGGAATTCAACGCTAGTTTCTCCGGAATTGCAATGCTTTTTCCCCAATGGATCCATTATAAACGAGGGATGGTTTTCCAGGCATTCTGTACGAAATGATTGATTTTGAAATTGTAAATTAAGGATTCAAACCATTCAGGAATCTTAGGTAATTACTCAGCAACGATTGATTTTTTTAGTTACGTCTGGCTAACTGCGCTTAGATTGAAGCTGTTTCAGAAAAGCAGATACTGGAACTGGATTATGGGCACGAACACTTTTGATGAGCGGGACGGGGTGACCAACCCCGTCCCTATTTGTCATATTGGTATTGCACTCGCGCGTTCCTGACAAGTTTTTAAGGATTAGTGAAAGGTTGCGGCAGTGCTTACTGGAACGTTGACCGCTCTTGAAGATACCGGAACAATAAACCGGCTCTCCGAGTTCAACGCGTTATCCACCAATTTCATGCGATGTTTTACATTATTATTGGGATAACTGTAAATGGCTTGACCATAAGCAGTATCAACATATTCAACATTAAATGCGGTATGTTGAAGGGGAATATTGCTGGGGTAACTATAAATTGCCTGTCCGTAGGCTTTGTCAACATAGATGATTTCTGCATTCTGAACAGTCTTGTCGCCAGCGGGATTTGGCGCATCCTGTATGGCATGCACAAAAGCCCGATTGTTATAGATAAGCGTGTTATTGTTTTCCACTGTCCCAGCATTAAGCCCGACAGAACTTAATACACTTATGGTTAATGCTGAAATAACTGCGATGATGTGTGCTGTAGTTTTAGTTTTCATGATTGTACTCCAAAAAATTTAACTCGTTTAGCCTCGCCCCTTAGCCGCTATCATTCTAAATTCAAGGCTTGGTGTTTGGCTCGTTGAGTAATGTAGAGCATAAATAACACTAGATAGAATCAATTGGTAACATCATAACGATCGATTTAAAGAATCGTATTGTCATTAATCTGCCATTTCTCTTTTACAAGTTTTGGCAAAACATTAGAGTCTCGAAGCGATTTTAAGTTCTTTATTTGTTCTAGATATTTTAAATTAATGTGTTCCAATCAATAGAGCCAGCATCGAAGGATAAGTCGTTAAAAAACAACCGCTCCATTTCCTCGCCATGATCCAATCGGTAAAGGAATAGTTTTTAATCCTGCCCGTTAAGGCAAGTCGCACAACAATGAATGGACACCTTATACCAATCCCAAAATGTTTATCTAAATCCCCTCATCCTGACCTGCTGCCACTGGAGAAGGAACAATAGGCATAATTATTGGGATTGGTATTAATCCTTGCCTACCGGTTTATAATACAAAAATCCCGATAGACTTGATGCGAGGCAATAACAATGGCTTTTATTCTGGCGATGGACCAAGGCACCAGCAGTTCGCGCTCCATTATTTATGACGACCAGGCCCAGCCCGTCGCCATGGCGCAACAGGCTTTCAAACAATATTATCCACAGCCTGGCTGGGTAGAACACGATGCCTTGGAAATATGGCAATCTCAAATTCAGGTTTGCCAACAGGCGATGGAGCAGTTGCAACTCCAGCCCGCTGATATTGCCGGCATCGGCATCACTAATCAAAGAGAAACCACCGTTATTTGGGATCGCCTTAGCGGCCAACCGATTTACCATGCGATTGTCTGGCAGGACAGACGTACGGCCGACGTCTGTCAACAACTTAAAGATGCCGGTCTGGAAGCGCTGATTAAAGCAAAAACCGGCCTGATCATCGATGCCTATTTTTCGGCCACCAAAATACAATGGCTGCTCAATCATGTTGACGGCGCTCGTGCGAAAGCCAACCGCGGCGAATTAGCCTTCGGCACCATCGATACCTGGCTGGCCTGGAATCTGACGAAGGGCAAACTGCATAATACCGATGTATCCAATGCCGCCCGCACATTGCTCTTCAATATCAATACGCTGCAATGGGACGAGGAGTTGTTAGCCCTATTTGACATCCCGGCTTCCCTGTTACCGTCGGTAAAATCTTCTGCTGAAATCTATGGCCATACGACTGGTCCTGAATTAGCCGCCGGCATTGCCATCGCCGCAATGGCAGGTGATCAACAGGCCGCGTTATTCGGTCAGCTCTGTACCGAAGTTGGCATGACCAAATGCACCTATGGCACCGGCTCGTTTATTATGATGAACACAGGTACCAGGCGAATTCTTTCTGAGCACGGCCTGCTTACAACCATTGCCTGGCAAATCGGCAATACCGTCAATTATGCGCTCGAAGGCAGCGTATTTATCGGTGGCGCCGTAATTCAATGGCTGCGTGATGGTCTGAAGCTCTTTGAACGGGCGTCCGATGCTGAAAATCTGGCCGACAGCGTCACCGATAATGGCGGCATTTACTTCGTTCCGGCGCTGACCGGACTGGGTGCGCCGTACTGGGATCCCCATGCTCGCGGGGCAATTTTTGGTATCACACGAGGAACAACGGCGGGCCACATCACCCGGGCCGGACTTGAGAGCATTTGTTTTCAGGTTGATGAGCTGTTACAGGTTTTGACTTGCGAAAGTGGCACACCCATTCCACAGCTTCGCATTGACGGAGGCGCAGCAGCCAATAATTTAATGGTGCAATTCCAGGCGGACCTCTCCAATCTTGAAATCATCCGCCCCGGCCATCTGGAAACCACTGCCCAGGGCGCCGCTTATCTTGCCGGGATCGCTACGGGATTGTGGACTATTGACGAGCTTAAAACCTATTGGCAAATAGATCGGTCCTTTCAGGGGGAGCCTAACAGGCAAGACTACACCTTGTTAAAACGGCAATGGCATAAGGCGGTAGGACGATCCAAACATTGGGCTGAGCCCTAAACCGTTCTACTGGGTTTTATCTTTAGGGAACCTCTAAAAATTATTCGTTCATGCTTCGACAAGCTCAGCCCGAACGGATAAGTAACTGATTTAACTAAACACCCGTTCGCACTGAGCTTGTCGAAGTGCAATTTTTAGAGGTTCCCTTTATAATTTAAGTCAGCTTCGCCTTCAGGAAATCGACAATCGATGCCAACGGAATTTCTTCATTTTCCTGTGCGGTTCTGGCTTTGTATTCAACGGTACCGGCATCCAGTCCACGATCGCCGACAATAATACAGTGCGGAATGCCTATCAGCTCCATGTCAGAAAACATAAAGCCGGCGCGGACCTTACGGTCATCAAACAGCACATCAAAACCGGCATCCAGCAATTCACGATACAGGTTCTCAGACGCCTGTTTCAGCCGCTCGGATTTTTGCATGTTCATCGGGCAAATCGCTACCTGAAAGGGCGCCAGGTTGGCAGGCCAGATGATGCCTCTGGCGTCATGATTTTGTTCAATGGCGGCAGCAACCACGCGTGAAATGCCAATACCGTAACAACCCATCAGCATCGTATGATTTTTACCTGCCTCATTAATGACGGCGGCTTTCATGGATTCACTGTATTTCGTGCCCAGCTGAAAAATATGACCGACTTCGATACCTCGAGCGATGGTCAAGGTGCCCTTGCCGTCCGGGCTGGCATCGCCGTCTATAACGGTACGAATGTCTGCAACACAGGCCGGAACTGGCAGATCGCGTTCCCAGTTGACTCCTTGATAATGCTTGCCGTCCTGATTCGCCCCGCAAACAAAATCCGACATCAAAATAACACTGCGGTCGGCTACGATTCTGATGCTTAATCCGAAGGGCCCAATCGATCCGGGATTGCAATGGCAAACACTATTGATGTCCTCATTGCTGGCAAACTCCAACGGAGACATCACTCCTTCAATCTTTTCCGCTTTGATTTTATTGAGTTCATGATCGCCTCTTAACAACAGCGCAACCAGTGTATCCTCTACCCCTTTAACGATCAGCGTCTTCAAGCACTGCGTGGCCGGTATGTTTAAAAAGTTGCTCACCTCTTCGATGCTGTGTTGATTGGGTGTATCAATCAAAGTCAATGCGGCAGTTGCAACTGCACGTTCACCCTGCGACTTGACTGCTTCCGCTTTTTCAATGTTGGCTGCATAGTCGCTGGCCGTCGAAAAGGCTATCGCATCTTCACCGGAATCTGCCAATACATGAAACTCATGCGAAACTGCGCCGCCAATCGAACCGGAATCGGCAATTACGGCGCGAAAATTCAACCCCAAATGATTGAAGATATTGCTGTAAGCCCGATACATGACATCGTAAGTCTCCTGCAGCGAGACCTGGTCCATGTGAAAAGAATAGGCATCTTTCATGATGAATTCCCGGCAGCGCATGACACCAAAGCGCGGCCTGATTTCATCCCGAAACTTGGTCTGTATCTGATAAAACGTGATCGGCAGTTGTTTGTAACTTTTGAGTTCATTTCTCGCCAGATCCGTAATGATTTCCTCATGGGTCGGCCCGAGACAAAAATCGCGCTCATGCCGATCTTTTAATCGCGCCAGCTCCGGTCCATATTTTTCCCAGCGTCCGGTTTCCTGCCAAAGTTCGGCAGGCTGTAAAGCCGGCATCAATACTTCCAGAGCTCCCGCTTTTTCCATTTCCTGCCGGGTGATAAGCTCCACTTTGCGCAACACCCTTAATCCCAATGGCAACCAGCTATAAAGTCCAGCTGCCAGTTTACGGATAAGTCCTGCCCGCATCATCAACTGATGACTGATGATTTCGGCATCCGCAGGTGTTTCTTTGACCGTGTAAAGAGGATATTGAGTTGTACGCATGATGACGGAATATTGGATGATTAAAAAGGCTATTTTACAGAGTAAAGCCGCTGGAAAACAATTAGTTGCTACGAATGCTGCATCCATCCCGACCCGGTTGTCTGACTGAACACCGGATTGAGTCTGCAAACCTGCCTTTCTATAGGGCGATTAATCGCCTCATGGCAACGCTAATCGCCAATTTCGCGTAAAAAATTCGTTCAAAGCCGCACTGAAGAGTTCATTGATATTTTTACAACGGTTATAATTGCCGTTCAACAAAATTTCCCATCAACCCCATCAATTCTGTAGTGCAAAAATCTTTACCATGAAATTATTAATCAAGTATCTTTCACTGTGCTGGTTCAAAAATAACCCTGCCGATTTGGACCCTCCCAAACCGTTTATGTGGAAAACGGTAGCTTTTTACCTGATTTCAGGAATTATTGTTGAAGGCTTGATTGCCGATCCTGCTGATGGTTCGCTGGAGGTATCGTTAAGAACCATCATGGCTTTTACATCGATAGCCACATTGTTATTGATCATTAAACGCTGGCAACACTTTAATCAGCTGTTTACCGCCATATTTGTCTGCGAAAACTTCATTATGACGCTGGCTATTGCCGCAGAAGCACTCGATTTTTTCATGGTGATGAATCAACAGGAATCGCGTGAACTAATCTCCATCAGTCTGGCGGTCTTATTGGTAATTTGGTACATCGCGATCGTCAGTTATATTTTACGGCAATTGTTGGCCTACAAAATGGGTGCCAGCGTCGTGATGGCCTTTAGCTATTTTGTTTTGACGTATGGGTTGCCCATGCTGTTTATGGACATCTAAATCGTTTGAGCAAATAATGGACAAGGACGTCCAACGCGGAAAAACTCTTAATAAGAATTAAGACATCTCCACGGCTATTTGTATACACTGTATTCGTGTACACAAATATATTTAAAATTTGAATCATGAAAAATATAACCCTTAGTGCGGATGACAAATTGATCGATGCTGCCCAAGCGCGGGCCCGTTCTGAACAGACCACATTAAACGAACAATTTCGCCGTTGGCTTGCTGAATATGTGAGTCGAGAGCAACAGGCCCAAGAAGCTATGGCTGTTATTCAGGGATTGCGTGGCAAACTCCGAGTTGGGCGTAAAATAACCCGTGAAGAAATGAATGAGCGTTGATTGTTTTATCGACACGAACGTATTCATTTATCTGGGTATCCCTTTAACTGATGTAAAAGCTACATCATGTGCATAAGTCGGCTTGGTTATGTGCTGACAACACTACCCACAGTAGCTACAGCAGTTAAATGGATACCCATGTTCATTTATTCCTTAGAACGCTTGGATGAGCGTAAAGCTGATAAAGCAGATCGATTAATCGAAACTGGAATTGCAACCGGAAATGCCTCTATTAGTTTTCAAGTGGTACAGGAATGCCTCAACACTGCGATTCGTAAAGCAGAGATTCCGTTGACTACAGATGAGATGAAAATGTATTTGAACTCAGTTCTGACGCCATTGTACCGTGTGCAACCAAGTGGAAAACTATATCAGGCCTCGCTAGACATTCAGGATCGCTTTCGGTTTAGTTTTTTCGACAGCTTAATCATTGCTGCAGCACTTGAAGTAAATTGCAAAATACTGTTCAGCGAAGATTTGCAACACGGCCAAAAAATCGAAGGGATGACCATTGAAAATGCGTTCATCACTTAATTCTCTAGCCTCAAATAATGAATGAAATTTATTTTTCACCATTTTAATTGAAGTTTCAAAGGCTTAAAAAACATCTACGCTTTCCTATTTGCTTCTTATCAAGGCTTATGTGACCTATCTTCTGGATCCGCTTTCAACACTTAGCTATGCCTAACCCGATAACCGTTAAACAGCTTCAGTTCATTATAAAGCCAGTGTTTACTCCACTTTTTCCAGCCGAAGCCCCTGCTATTCCTAGATCGTCCAAGATGCCGCCGAATTTTCTTTTCAACCCAATCTTTGATAAAGCTAAAACACTCACTGGAGTGTCCTATGGAAAAATAGTTAACCCACCCTCTTAGCCCATCTTCGTGACTCCAGTCTCTCTAAGTCATTGAATTTTTGTTGCACGCGGCTTTTGTTTCGAAAAACTCCTTTAAAATCAATGGTCATTTTTTGACACTCTTTGTAGTGCCATCTAATTATAGT
>JABFSH010000034.1 GCA_013140705.1 Methylococcaceae bacterium | reverse complement strand
GCCAGCCCGGCAAGAGCTGCCTGTTCCTGAGCGGTAATATCACGATTATCCAGACGCGCGATGAGATCGCCCTTTTTAACTTTGTCGCCCGCATTAACCGTGATCTCAATAATGAGAGCCGTTATTTTGGGAGCAATATTGGCAACGGTTCTTGATTTCACTGTTCCGGGCCAGGTGAATAGTTCGTCAACCTGTTTTTTTTCAACATGTGCCGTTTGGCTTTTAGGCGTGATTGAATCGTTAGCCAATGGACTTATGCCGGGAGCCACCTTACTGACAAAACTGCCCTGCATATAAAGCAATAACAAAATCAGAGCAACAACTGCTACAGCAATAGGAACAAGTTTATTGATGTTTTTGGGTTCAATTTGTGACATCAGATCTCCGTTAGTTCCAGTCGCCGATCGCTTTTTTCAAGGCCGCTTCAGCACTCAAGGCATCGTAATGCGCTGCGATGGTATTGGCTTGCGCTTTATTCCTGGCCACTTCCGATTCAATATAACGGGTAACGGTGACGACTTCAGCCCGTCTTTCTTCAGTCACCAGTCTGAAAGCTTCATCCGCCGCCAACACCGAAGCTTCGGTCACCTGCAAACGCGCTAAAGCCTCTTCCAGTTTTAAAAAAGCCATCTTTACTTCCTGTTCAATAGTCAGTTGGATTTTTCGTTCGGTTTCTCGGGCTTCAACCGCTTTCCGCTCCGCAGCACTAACTCGTTGCCGGGTGTTAAACCCCGAAAATAAATCCATTTCGACCATGACGCCGGCGGTGACATTGTCTTTGTTACTGGAAAAGCCAGGAGATTGACTGTTTTGACCGTAACTGACATAAGCATCGGCTTTCGGTAAATAAGCCCCTTGCTCGCTTTTTAATTTGAGCTGTGCGATTTCCACCTGCTTGGCGGCCGCTTTAACTTCCGGGCGCTGCACCATAGCAAGTTCGAGCAAGTCGCTAAACGATGCTTTCAATTTGGGTGGGGTTAATGGCAACGATGAAGGCGCCACAGTAAAGGCTTGATCGCTAGACAGGCCGAGCAAATTAGCGATGCTGGTTTTGGCTAGTTCAATGCTGTTGGCGGTTCTGATTTCGGCGTTTTGCGCTTCAGCCAATTGTACCTCCAGTGACAGCACGTCCGATTTAAGGACAGTTCCCGCATCGTACTTTAGTTTTGTTTGCTTTAGCTCACTGGTCACTGCGGAAATGGAATCCTGGGCGACTTTATGCGCTTCCTGAGCGGCCAAATAAGCATAATACGAAGATGTGACCGCCTCAATGAGGGCATTATGCACGGATGCGCGTTCAAATTCAGCTGCATCGATGCCCAGCTCCGCCGCTTTACTGGCCTGATAATCCTGTCCGCCCCGGAACAGCGACAATTTTCCAATAATCTCAGGGCGAAAGTTTTGCCGGTAACCGGGGTTATTAATGTTCTGGATGGAATTGGCGCCAAAATCCCTTTGTGACACAATCATCGAAAAGACCTGCGCCGGATTGTTGGAATGCTCATAACTCATTCGGGCGGTGACTTGCGGATAAAACGCAGACAAGGCCACCCCTAATTGGGCATTGGCCTGGCTGATGCGTTCAATGGCGATTTTCAGGTCCGGGTTGTTGGCCACTGCATAATCAATCGCCTGATCCAATGTAAAAGCTTGGCTTATTGATTTTTCCGGTAGCGCTTTATCAACAGACAGTTTGGGTACAGGTTCTGCTTCGGCTGTCAAGGCCGCTAACATCAATATCGGTAATAAACTCAATGCCCACCCGTTTTTACTTGCTTTTAGCATAATCCTCACATTTGAGTGTCACGTTTAACAAAGCCTGTTAAGGAATTGTCGGAAGCCGGTTAACACTATTTTGATCAATGCCTTACAGAACTCCAAGCAATCAGAACGCACAACCCGGCTTGACACCCAGTTTTTTAAGCAGCATGGCCATCGGGCAGAACCCCGTAAATGCGGATTGCAACAAATTGGCGCCAACGAAAGCGGTGAACCATAGCCAGTTTTCAGAATGAAAATGCGCTAATAATAAACTGATCAGAATAAAACTGCCGGCCACTGCAAAAACTACGCGATCAATGGTCATCTTACTTACCTTTTATCCGAACGACGCCTAATAATTTGAGCATGGCTTTTTCATAATAAGGCTCACTGATGCCTTTGCGTATTTTACGCATGAAATATTTTTCGAAACCAATTTTAGCCAGATGCACCCATTTACCTTCAGCCGACCAGGTGGTATTCCGTGGTGGGATTTGCGGCATAGCCAAAAATGCGACGCCGGAATCGCCAAAATCGGCCAGACATAAGGCATTCCAGGTTGCAACGGACGACGGCTGTTTTCCGGCCAGTTCATCGGCAATATTATGCGCGGTGGCGGTGACCATCGACTCGATCATATAGCCGGTTTTGGGCGCGCCAACCGGCAACGGTGTCTTTTCAACCGGTGGAATCGCAATACAAACGCCGATCGAATAAATATTTTTAAAGGTAAGATTACGCTGATGCTCATCCACCAAAACAAAACCGCGTGGATTAACCAAGCCTTCAACGTCAACATGGCGCACAGCATCAACACCGGTAAACGCCGGTAGCATCATGGAATGCTTAAAAGGCAGCTCGTGTTTTTTCTTGTCCTTACCGTCGTCATCGACTTCAGTTATAAACATCATGCCGGGTTCAATTTTGTCGACTTTGGCATTCGTTATCCATTTAATGGATTTGTCACGTAAGGCGCTTTCCAGCAAGCCTTTGGTATCGCCGACGCCGCCAAGTCCTAAATGTCCGATATAGGGTTCAGCGGTCACAAAAGTCATTGGTACTTTATCGCGAATTTTCCGTTTACGTAATTCCGTTTCAAGAATCATTAGATATTCATAGGCCGGTCCGTAGCAGGAGGCCCCCTGAACGGCACCGATAATGATCGGCCCAGGATTTTCCATAAACTTATCCCAGTCTTGTGCAGCAACAGCGGCATGATCAACATGACAGACCGATGAGGTATAAGCATCCGGCCCTAAACCGGGAATTTCATCGAAAGCCAGGCGTGGCCCCGTGGCAATAATCAGAAAGTCATAGGGAACGGCCGAGCCATCATCCAGTAGCACCTGATTATTAACCGGATCCACTTTTGTTGCCGCTTTTTGAATGAAGGCTATGCCTTTCTTTTTCATGACCGGAGCTAACTCGATTTTTAAGTCTTCCGGTTTACGCCATTTGGGTGGAACCCAGGGATTGGAGGGCACAAAATGAAAAGTAGGACTATCAGAAATTACGATGACATCATGCTTTTTACCTACAGTTTCTTTCATTTCGTAAGCCATTGGTACCCCACCAATGCCTGCACCTAAAATTACAATACGGGCCATGATACTCTCCTCGTTAAATAGACATTATTGCTCGTCTTATATTTTTTCAATTGATCTGGATCAATTGATATCCGATTGACGAGCACCAACCGATAATCCGTTGTAAAGGCCGTCGTGGTGCAAGCAAACAGGTAACGAAACCTTACAAGCCATGCTGATTTCCGGGAACAACAACCTGAGCAAACTCAGATCGGATATTGCTGCCGCTCGCCACTTCAAACTCTCGGTAGATGAAGCGAAAGCCATTTTTGATAGACAACGCGAAGCAATTGAATCAAATTGGGACAGAGTATGCGATGAGGCAAGTCTCAGTGAGATTGATCGAAATCTGTTTTGGAAACGGCAGTTTCTGAATCCTTCCGTGTTTGAATGATAAACCATGCTGACAGTTGAAATTTGCGATATTGACTCTGTATCCATCGTTTCATAAAACGATTAGCGATCATTCCAGTAAACGATCTGGAATGACATCCCTTCGAGCCATTGGATTTAAGTTATAGGGATCACGCGATTTGCATGAGTTCAATCGTTTGTTGGCGTATTTTATAAACAACTTGTGGATCCAATTGCTTCAGCCAGCGGTCGGGTATCTGCTGAACGCCATATTTAGCGCCTGCAAGCATGCCGGCCAATGCGCCGGTGGTGTCGGCATCGCCGCCTTGATTGACGGTTGCAATCAGACAGGCTTCAAAACTGTCGGTACTAAAAAAATAATGCAAAATCGTTTGCACGGTATCGACAATATAGCCCGAGGTTTTGCCCAGATAAGGGCAATAGGAAAATTCGCTGTATTGTTGTATCAATCGTTCAGCTTCCTGTCGACACGTGTCCATATCCAGCCCTTGAATTAAATGATTGGCGATTCGCCCCACGGTTAAGGTAGCCGCATCGGATAACGGGTTATTATGCGTAATATGGCACTGTTGCAAACTCCATTCGCTAAAAAAATCCGGGCGATTTAATGTTGCCAGCACGACCGGCAGATTCCGCATACATGCTCCGTTACCTGCATCATCATGACTTGGCAAACCGGCCAGTACGCCGCTCTCCCGATAGCGTGTGATGCCCCGTCGGCAGGTATTGCCGATATCTGGGGGGTCGCTTTCCAGCCAGGTGACAAAATTATCGGCTACGGCCTGAATGTTCCAGCCCTGAGTATCGATGATGGCTTGACCTATCGTCAAAGACATTTGGGTATCATCAGTCACTTGACCCGCTTCAAGGTTCAGCCAGCCACCACCAACAATATCCTGATGCACGCCAAAGCGTTTTTGTATTTGTTTTGGGGTCATAAATTCGACCGTTGCTCCCAGCGCATCTCCGCAGGCAAAACCTAAATAGGCGCCCAGCGCGTTGTTCAAAACCTGTGTTGTCGTCATTTTGCCAACCTTAGCGGTGCACCTTGACACGATAATCGCCACCGATCACCAAATATTCGGCTTCGCCGTGTAAAGCATGATGAGGCAGCAATTCATTAAAAAAGACCAGTTTAGCCATGGGTACTTCCACTTCCAGAATATAAGCACCGAATTCACTGGCAATACTGCGCCGATCAGTAAAAGAAACAAGACTATTGAAACGTAGAATTTTAAGTGGTTCTTTTATACCTATGGCTGGCCAATGATCATCCAAGGAGTTGACGCCACGATAGAGGGTTTTATGCCTTGCTGCGGGAAATTGAAAATGTTCTATTATCCATTGACAATATTCGTAAAGCAGATCCAGTTGCATGTAAATGCAGTTATTATGATAACGGCTGTTCATTTTTTCTTCGATATACGGTATCCAGTCTTTGCTCATGAAACTGGCTATGCGTTGTTTATGATAAGTGGGAAATAAGCCAAAGCGGCTTTCAACCCAACCTTTAAAAACGGCACCTTGAGCATTATTGGAGTCTATCCCCCAATCCTGAATCAAGCTGAGATAACTATTGCGATATCGCCGTCTTCTTGAATGATCGTTTCGTAGTCTTTGTTCCGTTTCAAAACCAAAAACGACGCACATATAGTCTTGAAATACCCTGCCACAGTCTTCGCGTGTTGGTTGTCTGGCCAATTGCTCAAATAAACCTGAAGCCGACTCCCGGGTACCGGCAATATGCAACGGTTTGGGGTTTTCGTTAAAAAAAGGGTTTGCTATGCAGGACGTCGCCAAACCGATCAAATTGGTGCTGTGGCCATGGAGAGTGAAATCAGACATTTGTTTTTAGAAAAATCTTTAAAGCAATGACTCGATGATGCAATTGTTAAATACAATTGTCTGTTTTTCGAGATAGGATACCCCCGATTTTCATACTTAAAAAACTATAACGCATGACAGGCTTTAAAAAAATAGGGCAGCCAAGCCATCGTCAACCTCAATCTGCCCCGCAACGCGTTGATCAATGGGCGATCGCACAGCCTCTTGGCAGCGACTGACCTTGCGTGAGGGTGAAAAAGGCTTATTGGTTGCCGATTTCCTGCATGCCCAGGTGTGGGTGTGGAATGGTGAAGAAGAACAGGCGCACTGTTGGCATCTCTGGGTGGGTCGGGAAGTTGGCGCGGACAGTATCTCTCACTATTTTTTCGAATCCGCTGGATACGCCCTGGCAAGAGCTGGCATGCGTGCAGGCGCAACGGTTCTTCATCGAACATGGTTTTCGCGAAGCGAAAAGCGAATGCGGCATGGCCGACTATCAAGTCTGCCGATGGGATGTCAGGCATCACCATATGGCATTAGTCATGCTGGGAACGCAATTTCTGGTTAAACAGAAAAAAGCCGGCCGCCCACAGTGGCCCATGCTGTCATTCAATGATTTGGTCACAGCGCTTGAGCACCTTCTCCCCCGCCGACAACTAACGGCTGAAGAACTGGCGGACATTATCAGCAAGCGGCGCTATCTACGCCGAAAAGCCAAGGAATCACACGCCAGACGGTCTCAAGCGGCGCATGAATGAATCTGGCAAAGAAGAATTAATAAACAGAAAACCACTTTGGTCTAAATGTCAGTTTCATGTTCAACAATTCTGTAGGGGGCCAGCTGTATGTTAATTGTTTGTCGTCCGAGGATTGTGATAGTCCCGTTATAGCGCTCATTGCCGGTAGCAGAAAATTCAAAATGGTATCGGCGCATAAATCTCAAACGCCCTTGATTGTCACGTTTAATACTAATAGCGTTAAAGGCAACATAATCATCCAGCATTTGGAGTTGTAGGGACAGGCAGTGCTGCTTTACAGCGTAATAGGCAACCTCATGTACGGTTTTGGCTGATGACCAGTACCAGAAACAACCCAATATGGTAATGCAGGTAATTAATTCAACAGTCATGATTATTTTGATGGTAAATGCGGGTGATTATCGACCTGCTTATTTTCGCTTGCAAATATAATCCCCTTTAAGGAGCCTCTAAGTATTATTCGATCATGCTTCGACCAGTTATCAAGAAATGGTCTTTTTTACATTCGTATAATCAAAACCTTATAACCATATAAAAAACAAAAAACTGCGTCAAACAGCGACAGTTTCCAGTTAACGTCATGTCACCGAGGGTAACCTACTTGGCCCGGCGCGAACGGATTGGGTGCTGATTTAATTAAACACCCCTTAATTGAGCCTTTTTAATCGGCTAAGCTCAGGAAACACCTGTCGTAATGCAATTTTTAGTGGCTTCCCAAATTTACGGTGAAACAATAACCCTCATTCAAAGATTGCAGAACTCAAGTTTTTGCTGGATTCTAGGCCCTTGATTGTGGATTTGTCTGTAATGCCGCTGAAGCGTGTACCTTTTAAATCGGCTCCGGTAAAATCGGCATCTTCCAGTTTACTGCCGGATAAGTCGGCACCGGTTAAATTGGCGTTCGTTAAATCAGCACCTGAAAAATCGACGCCAAACAGCATCGCATTGTGCAGGTTGGCTCCGGCAAGATTGCTATGGCGCATCAAGGCGCGATTCAGATCGGCGCTTTCAAGATTGGCGCCTGATAAATTGACATTGTTCAGACTGACGCGCATCAATCCCATTGGCTGGTTTTTCATGTCCACTCCCCATTGTGCATGAGACAGATTGGCATGGCTTAGATTCGAGCGATCCAGATTCGCGATGAAGCGACTGCCGGTTAAATTGGCATAACTCAAATCGGCACTTCCCATGTGAACGCCGAAAATACTGCTGTTGGATAGGTTGGCGCGGGAAAGATTGATTTTGGACATCACCGTCAAATCCAGATTCAAGCCGGATAAATTACTGCCGCTTAAATTGGCTCGGCGCAGATCTGATCCCCAGAGATCGGCATTTCTAAAATCCAGGTTGGACAAGTCGAGGTCGGTGAGGTTTTTTCGGCGCAGATCGGCCGGATGGGTTTTATCCGCTTTTGCTAAACGCTGTTCAATGGTGGATCGATCAAGGTCAGCAGCCGATGCCGACATACATGTCAGAGAAACTAGGGCGGCGAGCCAGTAAAATCGAATTGTCATGAAGTGCTCCCGATAAATCAACAGAATCATAGTTATGAAAATAGACTTTAACGCCTGTTGGGGGTCTATTGCAACCAGTCACAACTAAATTACTGTTGGTTGATGATGATCGATGCAATCGGAGTTATTTGAGATAACATAGCCAGATTATCAATCCATCCATAGCATCAAGAGGATTATTGTTTGACTCAATGTGACGCATTAACTGTTATGTTCAGCGCTGGAGAATCATCCGGTGATCAGCACGCCGCAAACCTGTTTCTGGAACTGAAAAAAAATCGGCCCGATATTCAGGGGCTCGGCATGGGTGGGCTGCATATGCGAAAGGCGGGGATTGATGTCCGTTTTGACTCGACAGCCATTGCGGTCATTGGTGTGGTTGAGGTGATCAAGCATTATCCGGACATTCGGCGCGCATTAAAGTGTATGCAGAAAATTCTGATCGAGGAAAGGCCGGATTTGCTGATTTGTGTTGATTATAAGGAGTTCAATTTTAAATTGGCTCGATTTGCCAAACAACTGGGTATTAAGGTGTTGTTCTATGTAAGTCCTCAGGTGTGGGCGTGGCGACCGGGTCGCGTTAAAAAGTATGGTCAGGTAATCGACATGATGGCGGTTATCTTTCCTTTTGAAACCGCTTATTACGAAGCCGAGCATGTACCTGTGCGCTATGTCGGCCATCCCTCCGTTGATAAGGTGCATCCGAAGTTCGCTAAAGCAGATGATTTTACGCTTTTTGGACTAAATACGACCAGTCCGGTTGTGGGTTTGCTGCCGGGTAGTCGTCTTGGCGAAATCAAGCGCATGTTGCCCGTCATGCTGACAGCGGCGGCCGACATACAGTCAGAGATGCCGGAAGTTCAGTTTGTATTGCCTCAGGCCGGTTCCATCAGTGATGACACGTTGCAATCCTATCTTCGGCACAGATCAATCGAGATTATTGTCATCAAAAACATGCCTTACGATGCCGTGCAATGTTGCGACGCCATTATGACAACATCAGGAACAGCAACGCTGGAGTGTGCCTTGCTGACCGTGCCGATGGTTATTGCTTACAAATTGTCACCGATCACGTATTGGCTGGGCCGATTGCTGGTAAAAACACCGTTCATTGGATTGCCCAATATTATTGCGGGCAAGCGTATTGTCAAAGAATTGATTCAACATGAAGCAGCGCCGGAGCAACTGGCTGTCGAGGTTTTGCGGCTTTTGAGTGATAAGGCTTATGTTCAACAGATGCGTACCGATTTACAACAGGTCAAAGAACGCCTGGGTCCTGGTGGCGGTTCGAAACAAATGGCAAACCTTGTCTTAGAAATGTTGGCAGGACAGGGGTAGTGAGAAAATAATATGCTTGCCTTGTACCTTTTTGCTACGCTGTGTGATAATAAACGGTTGATTGGTTGGTCCTTCACTAACACATACTCAAAGGTCATTAGCAATGGATGAAAACAAAAAGAAAGCGCTAGGCGTCGCATTGATGCAGATTGAAAAGCAGTTCGGTAAAGGCTCTGTGATGCGAATGGGCGATGTTGCCACTGCTCGTGATATTGATGTGGTTTCGACGGGGTCTCTGGGACTTGATATTGCACTGGGTTGTGGTGGTCTTCCGCGTGGCCGGGTTGTTGAAATTTACGGCCCCGAGTCTTCCGGCAAAACAACATTGACTCTACAAGTGATAGCGGAAATGCAAAAACTTGGCGGAACGGCGGCTTTTGTCGATGCCGAGCACGCTTTGGATCCCAGCTATGCTGAAAAAATCGGCGTCAATGTGGATGATTTGCTGGTTTCTCAGCCTGACACCGGTGAACAGGCGCTCGAAATTACCGATATGTTGGTACGCTCCGGTGCTGTCGACATTGTAGTCGTGGATTCCGTGGCGGCGCTTACGCCGAAAGCCGAAATTGAAGGCGACATGGGTGATTCTCACATGGGATTGCAGGCGCGGTTGATGTCGCAGGCGTTAAGAAAATTGACTGCCAATATTAAGCGCTCCAACACTCTGGTTATTTTTATTAACCAGATTCGCATGAAAATTGGCGTCATGTTTGGCAATCCTGAAACCACTACCGGTGGCAATGCGTTGAAGTTCTATGCTTCAGTGCGTTTGGATATTCGCCGCATCGGTGCAGTAAAAAAAGGCGAGGAAATTATTGGCAACGAAACCCGAGTCAAAGTCGTCAAGAATAAAGTTGCGCCGCCTTTCAAACAGGCGGAATTTGATATTTTATATGGCGAAGGCATTTCCTTTCTCGGCGAATTAGTCGACTTGGGCTGCACTTTTGGCATCATACAAAAGGCCGGTTCCTGGTATAGCTACGGGGATGAGAAAATCGGGCAGGGCAAGGACAACGTCAAACTTTTTCTTAAGGAACATCCGGAAAAAGCCAAGGATATCGAAGCCAAAATTAGAGCCGAAGCCTTTGGCAAAACCATCGTTTATGCGGATTTACCAGTAACAGACACCGAGTAAATTTCGATAGCTCGTTGTGGACGATTGTTTCAAACAAGTAACAGATGTTTGTTTACGGTTGCTTGCGCTGCGAGAGCATAGTAAACAGGAATTACTGCAAAAATTGACGGTAAAGGGTTTTAACAAAGATATCGCTTTGGCGGTTATCGACGAACTTGCCCAGGAAGGCTGGCAGGATGATCAGCGATATGCCGAAGTCTATGCGCGTTCACGTATCTTAAAAGGTTTTGGGCCTGTTCGCATAAGCTATGAACTTCAGCAAAATGGTATTGATATCAACGCTGTGTCACTCAATCTCGAAGAGATCGTGCAGGAAGCCGCCGGAAGCTGGATGAACTTGTTGGAACAAGTCTATAGCAAAAAGTTTGGTCACGGGCATCAACCCGATTTTAACGAATGGGCCATACGTAGCCGTTTTTTAATGCAACGCGGATTTAGCGGAGCCATGATCCGCTCATTTTACGAGCAATTGACAATTTTGTGATTTAACGACAGTGACTATGAAAAATTTGACAAGCGCACAGTTACGCTCCGCGTTCCTGGAATTCTTCCGTGCCAGAGGGCATAGTGTAGAACCATCCAGTTCGCTGATACCTGGCAATGATCCAACGTTATTATTTACCAATGCCGGCATGGTTCAGTTCAAGGATGTCTTTTTGGGACGGGAACAGCGCGAATTTACCAAAGCGGCAACCAGTCAGCGTTGTGTCCGCGCAGGCGGCAAGCATAACGATCTTGAAAATGTGGGCTATACCGCCAGACACCATACATTTTTTGAAATGCTGGGCAATTTCAGTTTTGGGGATTACTTTAAAAATGACGCCATTAATCTGGCCTGGGATTTTCTGACGAAAGAACTAGGTATTCCTGCAGAGAAATTATGGGTGACCGTGTTTGAAGAAGATATCGACGCCGAAAAAATCTGGTTGGACGAGATCGGCATCGACCGTGACCGCTTTTCAAAAATTGGCGCTAAAGACAATTTCTGGTCGATGGGCGATACCGGACCTTGCGGTCCTTGTAGCGAAATATTCTACGACCACGGTCCGGGCATAGCGGGAGGACCTCCAGGGTCTGCCGATGAAGATGGCGATCGTTACATCGAAATCTGGAATTTAGTGTTCATGCAGTATGACCGTGCCGTCGATGGTACACTCACGGCATTGCCAAAGCCATCTGTCGATACAGGCATGGGGCTTGAACGTATTGCCGCTGTGTTACAGAGTGTGCACAGCAATTACGAAATTGACCTGTTTCAAAAACTACTGAAATCAGCAGCTGACTTGGCCGGCATTACTGACTTAAATCAAAGTTCATTACGGGTGATTGCAGATCATATACGTTCCTGCGCCTTCTTGGTGGCTGATGGCGTTTTGCCTTCCAACGAAGGACGCGGTTATGTCTTGCGCAGGATCATCCGTCGCGCAATTCGACATGGCTATCGCTTGGGGATAAGCGATGTGTTTTTTTTCAAGCTGGTGGCACCGTTGGCAGATGAAATGGGTGAAGCCTATCCTGAATTAAAAAGTGCTCAGGAACAGATTGAGCGGATATTGAAAAAAGAAGAAGAGCGTTTTGCCGAAACACTAGTACAGGGTATGAAAATACTTGAAGCCTGTGTGGCTAAACTGGAGGGTACAGTTATTCCAGGCGATACGGTATTTCAACTTTACGATACATATGGTTTCCCTGTTGACTTGACGGCTGATTTTGCGCGTGAAAATAATCTGACGGTTGATCAGGCAGGCTTTGAAGCCGCGATGGCGGCGCAGCGTGATCGAGCTCGATCAGCCAGTAGCTTTGGTGCCGATTACGACGCTGAAATTAAACTGGAATGTGAAACGGCATTTACAGGATACGACCATTTGAACGATGCCGTGCGGATTGTGGCCTTATATTATCAGGGACAAGCGGTGGATGCTTTGCAAGCTAGTCAAGAAGGCATTGTAGTGCTTGATAAAACGCCATTTTATGCGGAATCAGGAGGGCAGGTAGGTGACTCCGGAAAAATAGTTCTGGAAGGCGCGGTGTTTGACGTTAGTGACACGCAAAAGCAGGGCGGTAATCTTTTCCTGCATAAGGGAAAATTGCTGACAGGAACGCTGAGTGTCGGTCAAACCTGTGATGCCCGTGTTAATGAAGCGGATCGGCGTGCGACTGAAATCAATCATTCGGCAACCCATTTGCTGCATGCTGCATTAAGAAAAACCTTAGGCGAGCATGTTACACAAAAGGGCTCTCTGGTTAATCCCGATCGGCTGCGTTTTGATTTCTCCCATTTTGAGCCGGTAACGGATGATGAGATAAGTGCTCTTGAACGCTTGGTCAACGAACAAATTCGTTTGAATAACGCCGTTTCCGCCGAAGTCATGGCTAAGGACGATGCCGTTAAAGCAGGTGCGATGGCCTTGTTCGGTGAAAAATATGGCGCAGAAGTCAGGGTGCTGAAAATCGGCGAATTTTCTACAGAACTCTGTGGTGGTACACACGTGGCTCGGGCAGGAGATATCGGCTGTTTTAAAATCATGAGCGAAACCGGTGTTGCGGCAGGTGTCAGACGTATCGAGGCGGTGACCGGTAGCGGTTGTATGAATTGGATTGCCAGTCGTGATAAGGCACTTGCGAGTATCGCAGGCCTTCTGAAAAGTTCTCCCGATAAGGCAGCGGAAAAAGTTGAGCAGTTACTCGAGAAAACCAGAGCTTTGGAAAAACAACTGGAACGCTTGAATGCCAAGTTGGCTAGTTCTGCGGGCGGAGAATTGACGTCCAGTGCTGTTGACGTGAATGGAATTAAAGTTCTTGCGGTCAAACTGGATGATGTTGATCCGAAAACCATGCGTGATCTCGTTGATCAGTTAAAAAATAAATTGGGTAGCTCTGCGATTGTGTTGGCGGCGATTGAAGGCGATAAAGTCAGCTTGACTGCCGGCGTATCAAAAGATCAGGTTGGACGTATCAAAGCCGGCGATCTGGTGAACTTTGTTGCTACCAAAGTCGGTGGCAAGGGCGGCGGAAGGCCCGATATGGCACAGGCAGGAGGCAATGATCCGAGCCAGCTGGCAGAAGCATTGGCAAGTGTTCCTGCCTGGATAAATGAACAAACGGCAGGCTGAAGGTTATAATTAATGGCATTATATGTTTATAAATTTGGCGGCACATCCGTTGGAACGGTTGAACGAATCAAGGCTGTCGCTGATAAGGTAAAAAAAGCACACGAGCAGGGCGATCAGATTGTTGTTGTCGTTTCGGCGATGAGTGGCGAGACCAATCGTCTTATCGCTTTGGCAAAGGAAATGCAAAATCAACCGACTGGACGTGAGCTGGATGTGCTGGTTTCGACCGGAGAGCAAGTTACGGTTGCGTTATTATGCATGGCTTTACATGACGTTGATTGTCCTGCCTGGTCGTTTACCGGTAGCCAAGTCAAGATTCTAACGGATAGCGCATTTACCAAGGCCCGGATACGCAATATCGATAGCGACCGTATGCGTGAACAACTTGATCAGGGAAGGGTGGTTGTGGTTGCCGGTTTCCAGGGTGTTGATGAATTTGATAACATCACAACCCTCGGTCGAGGTGGATCAGACACCACTGCAGTGGCATTGGCAGCGGCTTTAAAGGCAGATGAGTGCCTGATTTTTACCGATGTCGATGGTGTTTACACGACCGATCCAAGAATCGAACCCAAAGCACGCAGGCTAAACCGGATTACTTTTGAAGAAATGCTGGAAATGGCCAGTTTAGGTTCAAAAGTATTGCAGATCAGGTCGGTTGAATTTGCCGGCAAATACAATGTAGCTCTGCGCGTATTATCATCATTTACAGAAGGTTTGGGTACACTGATTACCTACGAGGATACAAAAGTGGAAAGCGCTTTAATTTCAGGAATTGCATTTAATCGGGACGAAGCAAAATTAACAATCACGGGCGTGCCCGATAAACCCGGTGTTGCTTCAAAAATTTTGGGGCCAATTGCTGAGGCTAATGTTGAAGTCGATATGATTGTGCAAAATATCGCTGAAGACGAAACTACAGATTTTACCTTTACAGTCCACAGGAATGATTATCTGCGTGCAAAAGCAGAACTGGAAAAAACCTGTGTGGAATTAGGTGCCAGAAAGGTGTCCGGAGATGATGGCATCGTAAAGGTTTCCATTGTTGGTGTGGGTATGCGTTCGCATGCCGGGATTGCCAGTACCATGTTTAAGGCTTTAGCGAAGGAAGGTATTAATATTCGGATGATTTCGACGTCAGAAATCAAAATATCTGTTGTCGTTGACGAGAAATATCTGGAGTTGGCCGTCAGGGTTTTACATGATGCATTCAAACTGGATCAAGAAACTAAACTTTGATAAATTGAGAGTTAATTAATCCGTCTTTTAACGTTATCACCGCTCCGATGAGCAGTGATAACGCAATTAACTTCTTCCATTAAATTGGCTGTTTTCGTATGGTTATATTGCTATAAATTGCGGCGGCAGCAAATGCGACGGTGGATATAATGAATTCACCTGAAATAAAGCCAAAAATTCCGCTGACAAACATTAATCCCAGTAGTAAATCTTTCTTAAAATCGGTCATTTTAATAGCTCCATAAAGTTGTTGGTGTCGATAGGGTTTTCAAGCTTATTTGCCAAAACCAGAACGCCCCTGAGAGGATTAATCAGTTTTAGTAAACGCATAGTAACTATAGATCAACGATATTGTATGGCCTATTAGGCCGGTTTGATTTTGTGATGAAGCTCTAATAAATAAATACGACTTTACTGTACACAGAAATTAGTGCTGAAGTTTTGGTGCTTAGAGGTGCTTTTCTATTTCGTAGGCCTTGAGTCCCCAGACCATCAGGTTCTCAATTCTTCGATTACAGCGTTGCAAACGATCAGTCATGATGGCAAATAGATGTTTGAAAAACAAATGGCCCTGTACGGGTTTCGTTTCCAGGTAATAGTTAAATTTTTCGGCGTAAATTTCAACTGCGCAACCATTGGTAATTGCAATTATCGATGCACTGCGAACGCCTGACTCGAGCAGACAGGTTTCACCGAAAATATCCCCCGCTCCTAAGTCGCAAATGCCCGGATGAACTTTTTTGTGCTTGCCCAACTCGACAAGAACAGTTACCCGAAGTTGACCTTCCTCAATCAAGAAAAAGCTGTTGCTGGTATCGCCGACGCTAATAACTGTTTCATTTGCATAAAATAAACGTCTTCTCCAGGCAATACCTGCCGGAAATGCAGGATCGTTAAGTATCGCCTGAATGAGGTCTTTCAAGCCTTCACCTGCCTCCATTTAGCTTACCCAAGGAAACGTGGTGGATTTTAGTTTCAACTATCCTCCATTGACTATGAATAAGGATTTTTTTCAATGAAAGCATCGTTTGTCCAGGAATAAGAAACATCGATTGAGTTATCAATAGTGCTGCTCTGCTGGACGTGATTAACTCTGATTAAGTTATTGTGCTGCCTTCAAATTGAATCGAGTCTGATTAGTTGGTTAAGACCCCTTTAATGACATCGACAATTTTTTCAATGGTTTGCTCCTCAAGAAAAGGACAGATCGGTAGCGAAACACAATTGGCTGCAACGGATTCTGTAACTGGTAATCGTAACCCCGTACATTCCTGTTTGAAAACGTTCTGTTGATGTAACGGCACGGGATAATAAACAGCGCAGCCAATCTCTGCATTCTGCAAGGCTTTCAAAATGTCATCGCGGCGATCGCTCAATAGTGTGTATTGATGATAGACATGTTCGCCCAATCCGTCCTCGAAAGGTGTGGTTAGCGGTAGGTCTGCCATGAGTGTTGAGTAATAATGAGCGACTTGGCGGCGGGCTTTGTTGTATTGGTCAATGCGCTTTAATTTTGCGAGCAATATGACAGCCTGCATTTCGTCCAGTCGGCTGTTATAGCCGATGATGTCGTGATAATAACGGATATCGGAGCCGTGATTACGTAATTGCTTTATTTTGGCGGCACTTTCATCCGAATTCGTCACGACAAGGCCGCCATCGCCAAATGCCCCCAGATTTTTGCTGGGGAAAAAACTGTATCCGGCCGCATGACCTATGGCACCAGTTTGCTTGCCGTTGATTGTTGCACCAAAAGACTGGCAACAGTCTTCGATGAGTTTTAAATCATATTTTTTGCATAAATGCTCAATCGGGGTCATATCGGCCGGTTGACCGAACAAATGTACAGGCATAATTGCTTTGGTTTTTGGCGTTATGGCTTTTTCGATGGCAGCAGGCGAAATGTTAAAGGTTTTAGGGTCGATATCGACAAAAACGGGAATTGCGCCTACATATTTAATGGCTTCTGCGGTAGCAATGAAGGTAAAGGCGGTGGTTATCACTTCATCGCCTGTGCCTATGCCTTCCGCAATCAATGCCAGATGTAGGGCATCGGTTCCTGAGGCAACGCCGATGGCATGTTTTACGCCCAGATATTTGGCAGTCTCCTGTTCAAATGCCTGAACGTTGGGGCCTAAAATAAATGAGCAATTTTCAATGGTCTGAGCCAGTCCACGCTCGACTTCTTCTTTGATTTCGGCATATTGTGCCTTAAGGTTTACCATGGGTATCATGTTTTTTGCCTTTTGTTGATGTGTAGAGACGCAATGGGTTGCGCCTCTGCGGGTGAAGATTTTATTTATCGCCTATTAAGCGGGTGATTTGTATGGCAGTTTCGAGTGCTCTTTTGCCGGCTTCGCCAGAAACCAGTGGATTTTCACCGGTACGGATGCAATGGATGAAATGTTTGATTTCCTCCATTAACGCATCGCCATTTTCAAAAATGGATTCTTCAGTTTCAATTTCAGGTATACCGGGGAACATTTCCTTTTTGCCGGTGCGATGCTTGGTTAACACGCGATTCTGGAAATCCACCGAGACATAAGAAGAAGGCCTGAACATGCGCATTTTACGTTCCATCTTCATGCTGATTCGACTGGCTGTCACATTGGCAACACAACCATTTTTGAATTGTAATCTGGCATTGGCAATGTCCGTGCCTTTGGTCAATACGGCTGTACCGCTCGCATCAATGCGTTCGACTTGTGAATCGACCAGAGCCAAAATAATATCGATATCATGTATCATCAAGTCCAGCACGACGCTGACATCGTTAGCTCTAGGATTAAAGGGCGATAAGCGGTGAGATTCTATAAATAACGGTTTTTCCTCATTATCAAGGCCTAATACGGCTGGATTAAAGCGTTCGAGGTGTCCGACCTGCAAAATCAGCTGTTTGCTGTTGGCGATGGCAATTAATTCTTCGGCTTCTGCAACTGTAACGGTTATTGGTTTTTCAACCAATACATGCGTTCCGGCATTCAGAAAGTCTTTTGAAACTGCATGATGCAGGGTTGTGGGCACAACAATGCTGACGGCGTCTATTTCACCCAGTAGCGATTGGTAATCAGTCAGTGCCTTCGCATTCAGTTTTTCAGCAACCGCTTTGGCCGCATCTTCATTGATATCAACGACAGCTACCAATTCACAATCAGGTAACGCGGCATACTTTTCAGCGTGGTATTTACCCAGATAGCCGGTACCGATGACTGCACATTTTATTTTATTCATGGAATCACTTTGAATTTAAGCCCACACTTTGGAAAATTTGAATTACTCGGTACATTTACTCGGTAATCAAAATTTTATCTTGAAATAGACTGTGCATTGTAAACGATCAATATGCCTTGCAGGTAACTTGGCCAATAAAAATCGTTTGTTATCTGAGTGAATTAGTGCAAGGAAAGTTAAAATTTGAAGCAAAAAAGCATTAATCATGAGCCGTTGGATGGGCTAAATAATGGCCCTGTGCGAAATCAACGCCAAAGTCGTTGAGGATTGCCAGAATCTCTTCATTTTCAACAAATTCAGCGACTACCTGCTTGTTGTATGCATGAGCTAAACCAGTAATGGCTTTGACAAATATCTTGTCATCATCGTTTTTGTCGATCTGGCTGATAAATGAGCCATCCAGCTTTATAAAATCAACTGGAAAATGATTGAGATAGTAGATGGAGGAAAAGCCAACGCCAAAATCATCCAAAGCGAGTAAACATCCCAGCTCTTTCAGTTGCTTGATAAGTGTCTCAGCGGCTGCAAAATTGGATACGGCTGCAGCTTCAGTGATTTCAAAAATAATCTGGCTTGGATCAAGGTCTGGAACACTGATTAATCGTGAAATATCTTCAAACATGGCCGGATCATCCAGAGCAGATGTCGATAGGTTGATTGATAATTTAAAGGGCTCATTCAGTCGACGGTACTCGATTAACTTTTGTACTGCTTTTTTGATGACCCATCGATCGATTTTTCCAATCAGATCCAGTTGTTCTGCATAGCCGATGAATTCGGGGGGCAGTATCAAGGAGCCGTCTTCTTTTTGAAGACGAAGGAGGCATTCAAAATGGTTGATTTCATTTGTTTGAATTTGAATAACGGGCTGATAATACAAAACAAATTTGTCTTGTGCTATTGCGTTTTCAATAACTTCCTGCCAATACAACATTTGGGTTAACTTTGTTTGATAACTATGATCTGGAGAAAAAATATGGTAAGTGGCTCCGCCCGATATTTTTGCCTGATGCATTGCCAGTTCGGCATTTTCTAGTAATTCGCTGACCGTTAGTCCATGCTGTGGAAAAATACTAATTCCGATACTGATGCTAATTGGGTAAGAAACGCCATCATAACAGAACTCGTTGGAGAGAAGCATTTGGTTTATTTTAGTCGCATTTTGTTGAATGCCTTGTAGTTCTGCATGTGGCATTATCAGCGTGAATTCATCGCCACCATAGCGACATAATAGATCAGTTGATCGCATCGCATCCTTTAGGACAGTAGCTACTTGCTGCAGAAGATAATCGCCGACCTCAAAGTCTTTATTGTCATTTATCGTTTTAAACTGATCAAGATCGAGATAGAAGAGGGCGATTTTATAGCCGTAGCGTTTTGCGGAAGCAAGCTCAACGGATAATTCTTCCTTGAATTTTTTACGATTAATCAAGCCGGTTAAATAATCATAACTCGACATTTTTTGGGTTTTTTCCTCGGATATAGCTCTTGAGCTAATATCAACACCTAAGGAAAGTATTACGGGTTCATCACTGTTTTCTTCCGACTTCAATAAAGTATGCAGCCAGGAAGTTTCTTTTTGCTTGCCGGATTGCGTGACTAAATAACCATCGATATTAAATCGTTTGGAACGGTCTCCCATTCTGAGTTGGTTTAACTTTTTAAGGTGTTCTTGATCAGATTCCGGCACGAACATATCAAACACTTTACCGACGATGGAATGACTATCGGCTTCCAGTTTGTCGATTCCGGCCTGATTAACGGATAAAATAATGCCGTTTAATTTTTGGGTAATGATAATGATGGGTGCCGTATCAACCAATTGCCGAATAAAATCTCTCTCTTTGGCAAGATCCTGGCTTTTTTCCAATAGAGTGAAGGTATTGTTACGTACATCCTGTTCAAGGGTTTCCAATTGATGAGTCAAGCTCAATACTGTGCAATTAAGCTCATCCAGTTCATCACGGCCAAAGGTAGGGGAATTTTTTTTGGTTGTTAACTGTCTCTTAAATTCAGCATATTGATTCTGGGATAATAACGGCAAAAGTTCGGACAATACTTTAACGCGTCGAAATGAAACATGCAGCAACAGGATCAGCAGAATTAAAGAGCCCGATAAGCTGATGACCCCATATATCCAAACCTGTTGTAGCTCCTTATCAAGACGAATCACGTCGGGCGTAATATCATTAACCAGCAGGAAATAGGGGCCTTTTTCCGATGTATTGGCTTGAACCGGAAAAAAAGTGACGTCATAGACACGTCCACCAAGTTCCAGGGTTTTACTGGCTCCAATGAATTCGGAAAATGTATGGTGGCGGGCTATGTAGTCGAAAATCGGCTGATTTTTTTCAGGCGAGGTCATGCCGGTTAATTTGTAAACGATGTTCTGTCCATCAGAAACAGATTCGGCTTGAGCACTGACAACACCTATGTCCGATGATGTTGCCAGTTTGTATTTGAGTATGACATCGGAAAAGGTTCGAAGAACACTGAAAGCACCTGATATTTCGGATTTCCGCATTAACGGAATAATGGCCTGTTGATAACAGTTGTCAGTGCAAAATACTTGATGAGCCGGGGCCTCATTGCTCAAGACTTGCTTTACAGCGGCATCTGCCGTGATTTGTTCGTTACCCCAGGATTTGACTCGCACGGCCTGCTTATCAAAAAAAGCGACATTTTCCATGTCCCAACTGAGTTGCCATTGGGACCAATTTTCATCCAGAGTGCTTAATACCTGAATTTGATAGTTCTCTTGTTGAGTTGACAGTGTATCGATTAATGAAAGAAGTTCTGCGAACTGTTCCAGAACGGTATACGATTCCTCGGTCAGTGCTTTTGCGATGTTGACATGACTGTCTTCTACATGTTTTCTTTCATCGGCGTAGTGTTCCTTGGCTTCCAGATACATTATGTAGGAAAAAGCGCTATGCATGATCAGGAAAACGCATCCAAAAAGAATGGCCAATTTCCATCGTAAACTAAAAAAGGACCGGTTATCTTCCATTTTTAATTAAAACCTGAAGGAAAGTTGCAAGCCATAAAGATCCCAGTCCGGGCGCGTTAATTGCCGGTCGGGATTGTCGGCCTGTGACAACACCGCCGTACCGTGAATGCGGTGATAATCGGCTCTTAACATCCAGGATGTCGTTATATCCCAACGCAATCCGACCATCCAGTCGTTTCCAAATGCGGAATGACGCTGATAGCCCAATAAAGCCGCGCCGTCACCTCTTTTGTCATCCTTGTCCATATAAATGACATCATAACGAACAGTTGCCTGTAGTTCCGGTAAAACTTGGTAACTACCCTGTACATACCAGCTTTCCGTTATGAATTTGCCCTCGGGCGCGAAAGCTCCGAATGTGTTCCATCGGTAATTGTATTCGCCGGTGAGCGTGAACTTCTCGCCGTTATACTGCGCTGAAAACAATAAGGGCTGGATGTGGGCTGTGCTGGCGTTCATTGCTTCACCTGCCGCAGGCTGATAGTCAAGCTCCAGATCCATGTAGCTGACGGCAAAAACATACTCGCCACCGTTGAGTTCATAAGTTAGCTGGGTTGCGATCGCTGGTTTTCCTTCAAGTTTACCTTGAGCATCACCGGTGCCCAGGACAATGGCTTGAATCTCTTTATGCGGCCCCAACGGCATGCCGACATTAAATTTGAAAGCAAAATCGCCATAACGGGTACGCTGTTCTGCATACAGTGATCCGCCGTCGGCAGACAACAATAATGAACGGGAACGATCAAAATAGATACCTTGGGGTAACAGGATGGTCGGATGAGTAAAGGGCATATCCCGTGTTTCATTGTATAAGCCGAATGGAATTTTTATTCGGCCGCCGCGAATACCGATTTTGCCGGATTCATGGTTCATTAGTATTAGATCGGCCAAACCGTAATCAAGTCTGATACTCCCCGGATCGATATCGCCCGCGCGTCGATAGAGACCTTGGGCGGCAAACCGCAAACGGCTGATTGGTTGATACGCCGTGTTGATACCTATTTCAGTTAAGCTGGGACTGATGCCATCATCGCTTTGTCCGAAAAAATTATTATCCGAGGAATGAAAAAAGCCTTGGGTCAAGTAACCGTGAACATCGATTTCTTCAGGCAAAAGGGCAGACTGGCTGACATTAGTCAAACCGGATAAGATTAAAAGAACCAAACCGTTATTGATATTCAAATAAGCGTATTTTTTCATCGTCAGGTCTGCAGTTTAAATAGCCAATTGAATCAGGTGTAGTAGCTATTTTGTCGATCATTTCCTGCTCTGATTCAAGCTGAGTAGGGGATATGCCGGTTCCGGAAAAAGTCATTCTGTCCCAAACTCGTCTGAGTTGATGGGGGAACATGTCGAGGTTATTTTTAGCAAAGTCTTTATGGACAGGATCACTATCGGCTAAAGTGAAAACTTTTATCGGTTTGCCATTCGGCCAAAATCTCTGCTGCATCGTAAAGACGGCACGGGTATCGGCTAATGAATACGGCGCGGCAGGGACAGTTCGGTTGACGATAATATCAGCCGCATTGACCAGGGGCGAACAAACAATCAGGGTAATGAGGAAAATCCTTCTAATGCCCAAAATCCGTTTGTCCATAGCTAACTTGTGCAACCCGGCTATTCCCCTAAAGATAGATGTTTATTATCGTTGCCGATTGCCATTATAGACTAGCATTTCAAATCTGTTGACTTTACGGCCATACAGATCAGAAGGTTGAATGTCTATATGGAGTAGAAGGGCAAGTAAAACTCATTGCTCGATGTCGAGTTTTACCCAGCGCAAACGGTTGGCATTCATGACCACGGTTAACGAAGACATGGCCATGGCGGCGCCCGCGATCATGGGATTCAACAAAATTCCAAACAGAGGATACAGTACGCCCGCTGCAATCGGCAGACTCATTGTATTATAAAAAAATGCGCCGACCAGATTTTGTTTAATATTGGCAACGGTGGCCTTGGATAATTCGATAGCTTCCGGCACCTTTGACAATGAGCCCTGCATGATAACCACATCAGCGCTTTCAATGGCAATGTCTGTGCCACTGCCGATAGCAAAGCCGACGTCCGCACAGGCCAATGCCGGGGCGTCATTGATTCCATCGCCCACCATGCCCACTTTTTCACCTTGCTGTTGCAGCAGTTTAACTAATGCCGCTTTATCCTGGGGTAATACTTGCGCCTTTACTTCGGTAATACCGGCCTGGAGGGCAATTGCTTGTGCGGTTATCGGATTATCGCCAGTGACCATTATTATTCGCAAACCTTGATTTTTCAGACGTTGAATCGCTGCTGCAGAATCCTTCTTAATAGGATCGGTAACAGCTATGATGCCTGCAATCTTGTTATCGACAGCCAGCAGCATGGGCGTTTGGCCGGTTGCCGACAGGTTATCAATCTGCTTTTCATAACGAGTCAATGAGATCGCTTTTGCTTCCATTAGGGACTTGTTACCGAAAGCAATCGCTTTATTGTCGACAATCGCCAAAACGCCGCGCCCGGCAATTGCCTCAAATTGACTAACTTTCTGAAGCTTGATCTGCTTATTTTCAGCCGCCGAGAGTACACTGGCTGCCAACGGATGTTCGGAGCCCGATTCAAGGCTGGCGGCATATTGTAAAACAAGTTCCTCTGAAAAATGGCCGATGGCTTTGACCGATGAGACAGCAGGTTTACCTTCGGTAATCGTGCCGGTTTTATCGAGAATCACGCAGCTGAGCCGGCCCGCTGTCTGTAATGCCTGGCCGTTACGAATCAAGATACCGGATTGTGCGGATCGACCGACAGCGACCATGACAGAAATCGGCGTCGCCAAACCCAAGGCGCAGGGACAGGCAATAACCAGCACGGTCATTGAGGTAACAAAGGCATAACCCAGCGATGGGTCAGGCCCCCAAGTGAACCATATCAAAAAGGTCAGCGTGGATAAAGCGAGGACAGCCGGCACAAATACTCCTGAAATTTTGTCGGCTAGTCTTGCAATTTCAGGTTTACTACCTTGTGCCTGACGAACGCTCAGGATGATTTGGGCTAACGCGGTATCTCGGCCAATTCGGGTGGCTTTAAATAAAAAACTGCCGGTTCGATTCATGGTGCCGGCCGCCACTTCAGAGCCAACCACTTTTTCCACGGGAATCGGTTCGCCTGTTAGCATGGATTCATCAAGAGTGGAGTGACCTTCCAGCAACACACCATCGACAGCAATTTTTTCCCCAGGCCTGACACGAAGGGTTTCGCCCAAGCCAACAGATTCAATCGGGACATCAAGCTCTTCACCGTTTCTTATTACCCGAGCGGTTCGCGGTTGCAAACCAATCAGTTTGCGGATGGCACCGGATGTTTTGCCTCTGGCCATGGTTTCCAGGCCGGTTCCAAGATTTATGAAAGCTAAAATGACGACGGCGGCTTCAAAATAGGCATGTTTGGCTAATGAAGGCAAGGTTGCATAAAAATCGATAACTACACAGGAATATAACCAGGCCGAGCCTGTGCCTATCGCAATTAACGTGTCCATATTGGCCTGTCCCAGCGTTAACGATTTGATGGCGCCACTATAAAAATGCCAGCCGGAGTACGCCAAAATGGCTAGTGTTAGCAGTGCCATTTCCGGCCAAAACCACAATCCTGATAGAGAACCAATTTCCGGGAACCAGTCCAAATGTTCACCTGCCATCAGAAATGCGCCAAACAGCCCGGCGACACCTGCTTTTTTCATTAACATGTGGTAGCGAATCAGTTCCCGCTCTTCCTGATCAGCGGGGTCTTCCAGTTCATCCATCTGGGCGGCCTCATATCCAGCCTCCCGGACAACTTGAATTAACAAGACCGGATCGGCATGGCCCTGGATATCGGCGGAATGATCAGCAAAATTGACAGCCACTGAAATAACGCCATCTACATTTGCTAACGCGGCTTCAACGACACTGACACAACCCGCGCAACTCATGCCTAAAATCGATAAACGGATTGGTTTGGGACTGTCTTCTATACTCATGGGTATTACCTTGGACAATTGGATACAGACTCGGTCTCGGTGCTGACGATGATTTGAATCATCAATTCGAGGCCAGCATCTGAATCCATTGAAATCAATCGGATGAAGGCTTACTCTACGGTATAACCCGCTGCGGTAATGGTCGTTTTAATGCTGTCTACATTGGTTTTTTGAGTATCGAATTCAACATGGACCTGTTTCGCTTTACTGGATGCCTTAACGATCAGGACGCCATCAAGCGCTTGCAGTTTGTTTATGACATTGGCTTCACAGCCCCCACATTTCATACCGCTTACAGCAATCGTTACAGATTCAGTCATTTTGTCACCTCATATTTAATATTTATGGTAACTATTCACCAAGATCAGGAGAAAGGCACAAGGTTGTAGGACCACCTAGTTAAAGATTAGGTTTTTTCGCCTTATACCCAATAGTTTTGTTTTCTGTATCATACTCGACTGAAGAATGATAATCATGATATAAATTCAGATATTTCGCTTGAGTTGGCTTGCTTCCGGATTTTTCGGCTGCATTTGTAACGCTGGAAAACCTTACTAAACTTAAAGAAATATCAATCCAACTATTAAAAATACATAAAATGGCAGACTTTATTATCGGGCGGCAACAAATTTTTGACCAGAAGCTGAATATTTTTGCCTACGAACTTCTTTTCAGAGGCAATGAATTTGATCTAAATAATAAAAACGAAGCCACACAAGCGACCAATCAAATTATTACCGATTCAATTTTGGAATTGGGGCTGAATAACCTGGTGGGCTCTCACAAAGCATTTATCAATTTTACGACTCAGAATATCCTCGAAAAAACACCGCTCAGCCTCCCTAAAGACCGGGTAGTTATCGAAGTATTGGAAAATGTTGCAGTAGACTTACGAATCATCAACAACTTGAGGGAATTTTCCCAGCAAGGTTATACGATTGCCCTGGATGATTTTATTTTTTCCGACGAATGGAAACCGCTGATTGAATTTATAGATATTATCAAATTGGACATACTGGCGATGGGCGAAACGAAAACCCGAAGCGCAATCCAGCAACTCAAATCGTATAAAGTGCGTTTGCTCGCCGAGAAAGTGGAAACCCATGAAGAGTTTCAATACTTGCGTGAGCTAGGGTGTGATTATTTTCAGGGATTCTTTTTTAATAAGCCCAATACGGTCGTCGGCAAGCGTTTAGGTGTCAATCAAACAGCCGCCATTCGATTATTGACCATCATTAACGACTCTGACGTCGAAATCGATGATTTGGCCAAAATTATATCTCAAGATGTGGGTCTCAGTTACAAGTTGTTGCACTATATAAACTCGGCCTTTTTTGCCCTGCCGAGCAAAGTCGGGTCAATTCATCATGCCATTTCCTATTTGGGATTGAAAGAAATAAAGCGTTGGTCAAATATATTGACGCTGGCTTCTTTGTCCAATAAGTCTGAAGCCATCTTGCAAAATGCATTGATCCGGGGAAAAATGTGCGAACAACTGGGAAAACTGGTGGGTGAAAAATCCGATCATTTTTTTCTGATTGGCATTTTATCCTGTCTGGATAGTCTATTGGATATCCCGATTGAAGAGGCCTTACAACAGCTTCCTTTGGCTGATGACATTATGCCGGCGATTCTATTCAAACAGGGGTTGACCGGTGAAGCGCTGGCGTGCGTCATCAATTATGAGCATTGGAATATTTCCGAGCTGACCTTCAGGGATCTGGATCAAAAGTTGATTGGTGAAGCCTATGTTGAAAGCATCAATTGGGCAAAAGACGTACTGAGTAATTTAAATTAACTGGGACGGTCAGACATTCTATGCAACTCAACACGATTACCAATCAAACCATTGCACTTGCCGGCATTGCTCAGTCGGCGGCATTGGTGGACCAACTGGCGATTAATGGTACGGCTGATGCTGTTGCTATGGAGGCCAGCATTGGCAGTATTTTAAAAATTGACTCAGACAGTGTTATTGATGTCTATGGTGGCTTACAGGGTGTTAAATTGGGTCTTGAGCAACTTCAGGTACAAATGACCGGATATAAAGTAGTTAGCCCGCAACAGGCGCGTTATGCCGCTTCCCTGGTTTTTTTGGAAAGCCAGTTGTCCAGTCGTAAAGAGATGATGAAAACCATTCAGATTGGCATTGCCAAAGCGCAGAACCAGGCCGAGCACTTTGGACTTCTGCATGAAAACGTGTTGGCAAATTTAGGCGATATTTATCTCAGCACGATCAGTACGCTGCAACCGAGAGTAATGGTGAATGGTGAACCGGATTATTTATCCCGATCAGATATTGCCAACAAAATAAGAGCGGCTTTGTTGGCGGGTATTCGCTCAGCCATTTTATGGAAACAATGTGGCGGCTCTCGCTGGAAATTTCTGTTTTTCCGCAAAAAAATTCAGAATGAGTTAAAAGTGTTGTTAAGTCAAATTTAACTGATTACATGACAACGCTAATCGAAGCCGAGCACCTGACGCGTTATTATGGTAGACACTGTGCCGTAAATGATGTCAGTTTTACCTTGAGCAAAGGCGAAGTACTGGGTTTCCTTGGACCTAATGGCGCCGGCAAAACCACCACCATGCAAATGTTGTGTGGCAATCTCGCACCCAGTTCCGGACAGATCAAGATTAATGGTTTTGATATGCTGGATGAACCGAAGCTGGCTAAAGGTAATCTTGGGTATTTACCCGATACGCCACCACTTTATAAAGAACTCACCGTACAGGAGTTTTTACACTATTGCGCACAGCTTCATGGCATGTCCAGCAAGCTCAGTGCCCAAGCTATTGCCAGAGTAAAAGAGCGTTGCGGATTGACCGAGGTTGGGGATCGTTTGATTATTAACCTGTCCAAAGGTTTTCAGCAGCGCTTAGGTATTGCGCAGGCCATTTTACACAGTCCTGAAGTCATCGTTCTCGATGAACCTACCGTGGGTTTGGATCCGATACAAATACGGGAAATTCGTGCCTTGATACGCGAATTAGGGCAGGATCATGGTGTTCTTCTATCAACACATATTCTGACGGAAGTTCAAGAGTCATGCTCTCATGTGCAAATTATTCACGAGGGCCAGTTAGTTTTGAATGAAACCATTGCGGGGTTAAACCGGCAGATGTGCACTGGCACACTTCTTGTGTCAACCCGACTGACAGCCGATTCTCAAATGCTAATTGCGATCCCCGGTGTTTTTTCAATCGAAAACCTGGATAAAAATCGGCTCAGAATACATCATGATGTGAATAATTCACCTGTCGAGCAAATCGCCGAGCTGATTATCAAGTCAGGTTGGGGCTTGCAGGAATTGATCCCCATCAAAAAATCCATTGAAGATATTTTTATATCCCTGACCAAGGAGCAGAAACACCTGGATTTATGAATACTACGGTTGTCATTGCTTTGCGCGAGTTTAAGTCGCTGTTTTTATCGCCGATGGCCTGGACAATATTGGCGATCCTGCAGTTTATCATGGCCTTTTTATTTTTATCACAGGTTGAAACCTTTACCCTGCTGCAGCCTAAATTGGAGACTATCGTCGGAGGGCCCGGTTTGACCGATATCGTCATAACCCCGTTGTTTGGTAATGCGGCCATCATTTTATTATTAGTGACCCCCTTACTCACCATGCGGGTGATTTGTGAGGAACGCAGGAATAAAACCCTCGCTCTTTTGCTTTCTGCACCGGTTTCCAATCAGGCCATAATTTTGGGTAAATATTGGGGTGTTTTAGGCTTGTTGATTGTGATAATTCTATTAATCACACTGATGCCTTTATCGTTGTTATCGGGTGGCGATCTGGACTTAGGCAAATTAGCTGCCAATATCATCGCTTTGCTGTTGTTAGTCATGTCTTTTACCGCTATTGGCTTGTTTATGTCCTGTATAGCCGGGCATCCCACCATTGCAGCGATTACCACATTTGGTAGCCTGCTGCTGCTTTGGATTTTGGATTGGACGGCGGGCATGGATAGTCAGTACAGTGAAGTCTTTCAATACTTGTCCATGCTCAAGCATTTTCAGTCCATACAAAGCGGATTGATGAGTTCCGTTGATTTTGTTTATTTTATTTTGTTTATTACGGCGTTCATTGTGCTTAGTGTGCGCACACTGGATAATGACCGGCTGCAAAAGTGAAAATAACCCGGCACTTGCACCAGCAAATTCGCTTGAAAAACCTGGCTGTCACGGTCATTCTGATATATTTGATCGGCGTCACCGGATGGCTTAGCACTCGCTATGTCTGGCAAGTCGACATTACCGGCAATGCGGCCAACACCTTATCGTCAGCTTCGCAACAGTTGCTGAAATCATTGCCAGATAAGATTGAAATAACAGCGTATATAAAAAACGGTCAACCCATCCGGAGCCAGATTTCGCAGTTGGTTGCCCGTTATCGACAGCATAAAGCCAATATCGTCATTAATTTTATTGATCCTGAATCTGAGCCGGCCAAAACCCGCGAGTTAAATATTTCCACATCCGGTATTATTCTGGTTAACTATCAGGGCCGTGAAGAAAAGATCAGTTATCTCGACGAATCGTCATTAACCAATGCGTTAATGCAGCTTGCCAATGCCAAAGAACGGTGGATCACTTTTCTGTCAGGCCATGGTGAACGTTCGCCTGAGGGTGAAGCCAACTTTGACTTAAAGGAATTCGGCAAAGAATTGGCTCGCCGTAAAATTAATACGCAAACACTTAATTTGGCGACATTACCTGCGATTCCGGATAATTCCGCTCTATTAGTGATAACGGCCTCTGCCGCTCCAATGCTGCCGGGTGAAGTCGCTATGATTCAGCAATATCTGCAAAACGGCGGTAATCTGCTTTTTCTTAGTGACCCGGAAAATCAACATGCTTCATTATTGAAATTGATTGGACTCAGACAATTGGCAGGCACAATTGTCGGATCAAATTCTAAGCTCTACGGTATCGATGAGGCCGGTTTCGAGGTGGTTTCTGACTATCCTCAACACCCCATAGTCCAAGGATTTCAGGCCATTACGCTATATCCCGTTGCAGCGGCTTTCGCAATAGACGAGGATTCGGAATATCAAGTCGAGGTTTTATTGAATAGTTCATCGCAATCCTGGACAGAAACAGGGATCCTGAAAGACAAGATACGCTTTGATGCCGACAGTAACGAAAAGGAGGGGCCGTTGGTTATTGCCTATGCCTTGATACGTGATCTCGGTAACCATAATCAACAGCGTATTGTGGCGATTGGGGATGGTGACTTTTTATCGAATGCCTATATTGGCAATGTCGGTAATCGGGAAATGGGCTTGCGTATCGTTAACTGGCTGATCCATGACGATCGCTTTATTAACATTCCTGCCAAAAGTGCAGTCGATACGCGCCTGCAGCTCACCAAGTCTAGTGTTGCCGTCATGGGCTTTGGGTTTTTGATCGTGTTGCCGTGTTTTCTGCTGGCAACCGGTTTATATATTTGGCGCAAGCGCAAGCAGAGTTAAGTCAAATACACAATCAGCCAAAGTAAATTCATTGGTTCAAGACAGCTGCTTTCGATCAATCCTATTTGGCTTTATGTTTGGAAGATGAAACGTATTGCCTTTGTTATACCCTCATCAAACGGTGAAACTCTCGCCGCAGCCGCATGTTCCCTTGACATTCGGATTGTTGAACTGGAAGGCTTCGTTGATGCCTTCGCGGCGATAATCCAGTTCAATTCCTTCGACAAATGGCATATCATCTGCGTGAATGATGACTTTGACGCCTAATTCTTCAAAAACAACATCATGTTCGTTAAGTGTGTCGGCGTAATCCAGTGCATAACTGTAACCGGAACAGCCGGATTTTTTGACGCCCAATTTTAAGCCAATGCCGGTTCCGCGTTTATCCAGCTGTTTTTTGATTTGACGAGCAGCCCGCTCGGTTAATGACAATGACATTACATACCTCTCTAACTAGATGATCCCTGACCAATCAGGGGTTTTAAAAGATTAAAAAACTTTAAAATGTCGGCCTCCGTGTTGGTTTGTCCCAAACTGATACGAATGGCGCTTTTTGCCAGTCCGGCTTCAATACCCATTGCTGTCAACACGGGACTGGGTTTGCCGCCGCCGCTGGCGCAGGCCGATGCGCTGGAGACGGCAACGCCTTTTTGATCCAGTTTCATCAGTAACATTTCACCGTCAATTTCAGGGATGCCGAATTGAACAGTATTCGGCAATCGTTGCATCGCTTGGGCAAAAATAGTTAGACCAGGAATGGTGGTTAGACAATTTTCCAGCAGATTTCTTAACACAGCCAGATGCTCATTGCGTTGGACAAGTTCTGCTTGTGCGAGTTCTGCGGCTTTGCCAAACCCAACAATGGCGGCCACATTTTCGGTGCCCGCTCTTAATCCCTGTTCTTGACCACCGCCAAATATAATCGGATTGATTGCGACATTTTTATCAAAGATGAGTGCGCCACAACCCTTGGGACCATATATCTTGTGGCTAGACACGGACATTAAATGAATGCCTAATCGGTCAAAGCCAATGGGTAATTTTCCTAATGCTTGAACTGCGTCCGAGTGGAGCAGAATGCCCTTTTCAGTCAATCGTGAAGCGATGACTGCGATATCCTGGATGACGCCGGTTTCATTGTTTGCCAACATAATTGAAACCAGATTGGGTTGGAACCGAATGAGATTATCTAATGCAGCCTCGGTGATCAATCCATGTTGATCCACATCGACGAAGCTCACTTCATGACCCTTATGCTTCAATCGTAGAGCAGGCTCGGTAATCGATGGATGTTCAATGGCTGAAATGGCAAGTCTGCCTTCCTTGGGCAAGGTTGCCAAGGCCATGTTGTTAGCTTCCGTGCCTCCACTCGTAAATATGATTTGTGATGGCGATGAGCCCACCAATGCAGCAACCTGTTCCCTGGCTCGGTTTATGGCCGTGTGAGCAAATCGCCCTTGTCGATACAAGCTGGATGGATTGCCATAAAAGGATTTAAGATAGGGGAGCATTGCATCCAGCACACGTTCATCAATCGGCGTGGTTGCATTATGATCAAGGTAGATCATTCAAATGAAGCATTGAATCCATTGTGGCGATGAATTTCAATTACTTTTTGAGCTTCTTGATCTTGTCTTCGGGCCACTTCCTGCACATGGTGTTTTTCCAGAAGTTCCGCCAAGGTGATGCTCTTCAGGTAAGTCCTTATCTGGTCACTGAGCCCCATCCACAAATCGTGCGTCAAACAGGCTTGATGCTTATGACAATTGGCTTCACCACCGCAGCGTGTCGAATCGATCTGCTCGTCGACTGCTGCAATGATATCGGCAACGTTGATATCTGAAGTCTTGAGATTGAGTTGATAGCCTCCGCCAGGGCCTCTCACACCTTTGACGATACCCGCCTTGCGTAAGCGGGCGAATAATTGTTCAAGATAAGACAACGATATGGTTTGGCGGGTTGCAATGTCGGTTAAGGTGACGGGCTTCCTTTGGCTATGAAAAGCCAAATCAAGCATTGCAGTTACTGCATAACGGCCTTTAGTAGTTAGTCGCACAAAATAATCCTACGCACAGATTGACTGGATGGTAACACTATACTTAACCTAGCACATTAGTCAACTAATGTGAATTGTAATTACGGAGTAATCGCACTTGGAAATACTTTAAGCAGATCAAATAGGGTGATTGTAGCCGCATAACTATGCTTAATTGTAGACACAAGAGTGCGTCTCTACAATTTGACGTCTTTAATTATAGCCATCCTCGATTTCACATCCATTCAAATCGCTAATGGGCGCACCTTCACATTGAATGCCTGCCTTATTCATTTCTTTCTGCATGGCAGCAATCTGTTGATCCATCGTATGTATATGGGCCAGCATGCTGTTAATGGCATGCGCTACCGGATCCGGCATGTCGGCTTTGGTTCCGTAAGGATCGAACTCTGTTTTGCTGGCAATCGCATCTAAAGCCAGCGCAATTTTTTTCGCGTTTGGGTCGATGATGTGACCGGGAATGCCCACCACAGTAGCTCCCGCCGGCACGGGTTTGAGAACCACGGAGTTGGATCCTACTCTTGCGCCTGTTCCTATTTCAATGGGACCCAGGATTTTTGCACCGGCGCCCACAACGACACCGTTTCGCAAGGTGGGATGTCGTTTGCCTTTATTCCAGGTGGTGCCGCCCAGTGTGACGCCGTGATACAACGTGCAATCATCACCGATTACGGCCGTCTCACCAATAACTACGCCCATGCCGTGATCTATAAAGAAGCGTCGCCCGAGTTCTGCACCCGGGTGAATTTCAATGCCGGTCAACCATCGACCGATATGGGCAATAAAACGAGCCAGCCATTTGAATCCGGTATGCCACAGAAAATGGCTGATACGATGAATTAAAATGGCATGAAATCCTGGATAGGCTGTGATCACTTCCAGCACGGATTGCGCGGCGGGGTCACGTTCAAAGACGCAGGCAATATCCTCTTTAATCCGGTCAAACATCAATTTTTCCTCTTGTTCCCCTGGGACATTCTCAAGATACCTCGGAGTATGTCCAGTTCTTTGGTATCCAGTTGTATCCGATTATAAATTCGGCGTAAACGCCGCATGATGGTTTTTGATTTATCAGGGTGCATGAAACCAATGTCGACTAATGCTTCAGCTAAATGAGCATAAAAAGACTCGATCTGGCCGGCGGTTGCCAACGGTTGCTGGCCTTTATCGCCAATTTGGATTTCACTTTTGACGCCAGTCGCGACAAATAACTCATAGCAGACAATCTGCACGGCAGCCGCTAAATTGAGAGAACTGTACTCGCTATTACATGGAATGCGAAGCAGAAAATGGCATAAATCCAGTTCGTTATTCATTAAACCTGAATTTTCTCGACCAAAAACAATGGCCACTTTACGGCCGGGTTCATGAATCAAAATTTTTTCGGCGCAGTCTCTCGGTGTGATATCCGGCCAGCTTATCGTTCTGCATCGAGCGCTGGCGCCTATGACCAGTTCACAGTCATCGACAGCTTCTTCCAGCGTGGAGCAAACGATGGCTCGTGACAATACATCATCAGCGCCGGACGCACGGGAAGTGGCATCGGCACTCGGGAATATTTTTGGCGATACCAGACATAAATTGGTCATGGTCATATTTTTCATGGCCCGGGCGACAGCGCCGATATTTCCGGGGTGCGTTGTGCCGACAAGCACGATTTTTATAGTGGATAACACAGAGTAGTTGGAAACGAAATGTTATTGTTTTGTGAGAAGGGTGGCTGCAGGCCTGTTTTCAAACGCTGACAAAGCGAGTTGTTTACTTTCACGCGATGGAGTTGCTTAAATAATGTAATGAAAAAAGCAAAGTTTACCAAAAGATTTGATATTCTATACTGATTTACCCGCTCATTATAAATGTCTATGCAACCCATGCTTAATATCGCCATTCGCGCTGCGAGAAGCGCTGGTGACCTGATTCTCCGTAAATCCGATAATGTTGGTCATCTTCAAGTTGATCAAAAAGGCAAGAATGATTATGCCAGTGAAGTTGATCGGATGGCTGAACGTGAAATTATCAACATCATTAAATCGGCATATCCCGACCACGCCATTTTGGCAGAGGAAAGTGGTCAGCACAAAGGCAATGATTATGTATGGGTCATAGATCCTTTGGATGGTACAACAAACTTTTTGCATGGATTTCCGCAATACGCGGTATCGATTGCTTTAAAATGCAAAGGCAAACTTGAAGTCGGTGTGGTTTACGATCCGCTTCGCGATGAATTGTTCACGGCCAAACGCGGCGGCGGTGCGATGTTGAATAATCGCCGTTTACGAGTCACCAATCAATCCAGCTTGAAAGGTGCTTTAATAGGTACGGGTTTTCCATTCAAAACCGATCAACATTTGGATGCCTATGTCGGGATGTTCCGCGCCATCACCACAGACTCTGCCGGTATACGTCGTGCCGGTGCTGCCGCGCTGGATTTGGCGTATGTGGCAGCAGGCCGACTGGATGGCTTTTGGGAAATTGGCATTATGGAGTGGGACATGGCGGCAGGCATTCTGCTGATCAAGGAAGCGGGTGGTGTTGTCACCGACTTTTCTTTCAACGACAATTACATGGAAACAGGCAATGTGATTGCAGCCAGTCCGAAAATGCACCAGATCATGTATCAGTTGATCGCACCGCACGTCACCGATAGTTTGAAGTAATTAAGGTACAAGGCATAACGGGATGCTTATTTTATAATTGGTTTTCGCCTTTAACTCTGTGCCTTGCACTTTGCACCTATTTTAACTTTTTATTAACCCCGGGAATTGAACAAATCACATGAGTACCCCGTCAGCACTGTACCAATCTTCATTATCCTCATTAAAACTTCGCTCCCGCGGAAAAGTGCGAGATATTTATGAAATTGATAACAAGCATATGCTGATTGTGACGACAGATCGTCTTTCGGCATTTGATGTGATATTGCCGGATCCGATTCCAGGCAAAGGCAGGGTGCTAACCCGTGTTTCAAATTTCTGGTTTGAAAAAATGCAGCATGTCATGCCGAATCATTTAACCGATATTCCTCTCGAAGCCGTTTTGCCCGACGAGGCTGAGCGGGATCAGGTCGAGGGTAGGGCTATTGTTGTTAAAGTTTTAAAACCATTACCGGTTGAAGCGATTGTTCGTGGTTATTTGATTGGTTCAGGCTGGAAAGATTACCAACAATCGGGTTGCGTGTGCGGCATTCAATTGCCTGAGGGTTTACAGCAGGCGCAACAATTACCGCAAGCTATTTATACACCGTCCACGAAAGCCGATGTCGGCGATCATGATGAAAACGTAACCTTTGCAAAAACCGTGGAATTGATGGGTCAGGAACTGGCCGAAAAAGTGCGAGATGCCAGCTTGAAGCTGTATACAGAGGCAGCTGCCTATGCCAAGGAGCGCGGTATCATTATTGCCGACACCAAATTTGAATTTGGTATTGATGAAAACGGGATTTTGCATTTGATTGACGAAGTGTTGACCCCGGACTCCTCCCGATTTTGGCCGGCAGACCAGTATCAGGTTGGCATGAGTCCTCCCAGCTTCGACAAACAATATATTCGCGATTATCTGGAGACATTGGACTGGGATAAAACAGCGCCAGGACCTTCACTGCCCGCAGAAGTAGCCGACTATTGCGCGCAAAAGTATCGGGAAGCCGAAATCAGACTGACGCAAGGATAAATTTGGTTTGAAGGATTGCTGCGGGTGCACTAAGCTTTCAACACACTTTGGCCACCCTGTCTGCTGTTCACAATGTTTTGGAACTTAAGCGGATAGCGTCATTCAGAAAAATCATGAACGAAAACTTTCTTGTTCGGCATCCTAAAAATCTAACTATAAACTGGGCCCAAAGGATTGTTGACAATCAGGCAAACGGAACGAAAGTCAGCAAGGTCGATATTGATTCTATCGACATTGGCACCACCACTAGAGTGCGTGTCATTGTTGACCATGATGGCCCCAAAACTTTACCTAAGCGATGGTTCGTCAAGTTTCCATCCATGGCCTGCCGGGCAAGGCTGATTACGGCCTTGCCGCGCTTACTCCATACGGAAGTGCGTTTTTATCAAGAAATTGCTCATTTGATTCCTGTCAATAGGCCAACTGCTTTAGCTGGGCAGAGCAAATTTGGACAAGGCGCTACCCTGGTTTTGTCTGACATTACCGAGTCCGGAGCTATTCCAGGTCATCCCGGTGATGCGTTGTCTGTATCCCAGGCGGCAATGGTGATTGAACAGCTCGCCCACTTTCATGCGTTTTTTGATAATAAAGTTGATTGTGACCCGAGCTTTCGTTGGCTAGCCGCATCGGTTCGGCGTCTGGAAGACAATTTGGGTACCATTTTGGCGGTGCCTTTGATGAAACGTGGTCTACAACTCGCTACCAATCTTGTGCCTGCATCGCTCTTCGAGCCGATCATGCAGTATTCAAGATGCCGTAAGCAAGCGATGAATTTTTTATCGGCAGGTGCTCAAACGCTGATTCATCACGATTGCCATCCGGGCAACTTATTCTGGAATCAATCTCAACCGGGTTTTCTGGATTGGCAATTGGTTCGAATAGGTGAGGGCATCAGTGACGTTTCCTATTTTTTAGCAACAGCGCTGGATCCTGAAATACGTAGACAACATGAGCATCGCTTGCTTGATACCTATTTGCAAATACTGATTGAAAAAGGTAATACCACTTTCAATAAAGATAGTTTGTTACTCAGGTATCGAGCGCATTTAGCCTATGCGCTCGAAGCCATGATGGTAACGCTGGCTGTTGGCGGGTTAATGCCTTTGGAAAGTAATCTTGAACTGATCCGCAGAACTGCTCAAGCAGTAGAAGACCATGATGTATTTTCAGTGTTGCCTATTTGAGAAAGACGAAAGTAACAGAGCGAAAAGCTTTGTTAGTTTCTACCCTGTATTTTTAAATGGAGTTACGATGCTGACAATCTCTTGAAAGTACAGTTTTTTTGTTGAATATCGGCCAATTGCAATTTAAGGGGGCCTTTAAAATTTGCACTTCGAATCTCTGAACGAACGGATAACTTTTCAGAGGTTTCCTTAAGTTTTTCAGGATCTGCCAACGGCTAAGGATTCCGTTAAAAATAACTTCCCGAAAACGCAAAATCGCCCGGCAAGCCGTTCGTGCTGAGCTTGTCGAAGCATGAATGGCTTGCTGCGACGGAGTGAAATTTTTGCGTCTATCCTTCGACAAGGCTCTCCTGAGCGCAGTCGAAGGGCTCAGGACGAACGCAAAAATTTTCTCGGCACCCAATCGGTAAGTAATTTTTTACCATATCCTAAGTGGATAGTCTTATTAGCCGCCTACTTGCGCAATCCAGTCCTGTAAATTGTAATAATTAGTGATCCGGGCGACTTTATTGTTGCTAATTTCGAAAAATGCGCCCGCCGGGAGACGATATTTTTGACCATTTGCTGCCGGCAAGCCTTCATCCGTTTGTATATATTCGCCCAGTACGACGAATTCTGCCGCTGCACGGCTTCCATCCGGCGTAGACATGATGACCATGTCGACCAGCTCTTCTTTGTAATTATAATTCATGCAGGCCATGAACTGAGTGAACGCTTCCTTGCCGATTTCACGTCTGCCTTGATTGATGTCATGAATGACATCATCAGTCAGAAGGCTAAGGAAAGTATCCATGTCGCCGCTGTTGAAAGCGGCATAGTAGTGTTCTACAAGTTTAATGGTATCTTGATTCATAAAGGTTTTAAATGTAATGGGGTATTGATAATTAAAAGGGGGACTATTTTATAGTCAAAAGCCAATTTTGCCTGGATATTTTTTGCCACGCCAACTAAAGGAATGCATTTTAGGCATATTCCTAAAATGAATAAACCCGAATCAAGCAGAATGTTTGTTCATTTTTAATGGCTGTCTGAATGCAGGAGCAGTGATCGTGGCGTAAAATGGTGCATAGCGGGCCATGGTAACTATATATATAAGGCAGAACGGTTATCAGGCTAATTGGCTAAGTCTGGATTTTCGTCCATCCGAATGGCATCACAGCCTTTTTGAAAAAACACGAACGATGGTGTGAACGTGGTTATGGCAATGGTTAATGTGGTTTCTTTTTCAAAAGCAGTAATGGGTTCGGAAACAGCATTGAGGAAATTCTCGGTAAGTTGCTTGGCTAGCTTTAGTTGCGCCTCTTCTTCGCCCAACGAAAAAGGATCTTCGTCAAGATTAGAGTCGTTAATGGCCTGTTGCAGGGCTTCTGTTGAAATCATTTGAATTTTGCCTTCGAAGTCGCTGAAGACCTGAGTACCTTTGCTTTTTTTTATGCGTTCAACATCATCCGGATTGGCATACAGTAGAAAAACGCCTTTAACACCTTGAAGATCATTTTTACAGGCGCCGCCATCCATGATTCTTACCAAGTTTAGTTTTTTTCCGCTTTTTTCGAGTGTCAACGGTGGGTTTTTACCGGATAGCTGTAAACCATCGACAGCCGATGCCGGGGCGTTTTTATCGTTCTCCAATGTTGCCGCATCCGGTTTGACCTGCTGAGTCGAGCACGCTGTCAAGGCAAGCAGAGTTAAAACGATTAAAATAGCATTACTCAACTTCATTCCTGATACCATGGGTTTTCAAGGTAGATGGTGTAGTGATTAAACAGGCCTCTATTATATGCTTTTGCCAAGCATTAAGTTAACAATGTATGAGAATCTTTCATTGAACTTAATTCCGGCGCTGATCAAATGGACAAACATTTTGGAGAAACTACTTTGCAACGCCGAATGAAAATAACCGGTTTGCATAAAATTTTAATGTTGCTTGCGATAATTTTCGTTAGTGACATGCTTCGGGCAGAGACAGTCCAAAAGCAAACGCTGGCGCCGGGTTATGAAAGTCTGCAATTTGAGCCATCGCCACCGGGAAGTTATGAACTTCCTGTGTTGGGTAGGGCGGCTGACGGAGACGTTCTGGACTCCGATGGCAGTTCCTTTCGACTACATCAAAAGATGGGCGACAAGATGGTGTTGCTCAGTTTCATATACTCAACCTGTGGTGACATCAATGGTTGTCCGCTGGCGACAGCGGTTTTTCACAAGATTAAAAACCGTGTGCAAAAGCAACCCGAATTGGCTGATCAACTAAGGTTATTGACATTAAGCTTTAACCCTACACATGACACGCCTGATGTCATGAAACATTATGGACAGGGATTGGCGAATGAAAACCTGGATTGGCATTTCCTGACGACGCGATCCGAACTACAACTACAACCAATACTGGACCACTACAAGCAAAACATTCAAAGGATTTATGATCAGCAGGGACGTAATACCGATACGTTTTCACATAATCTGCGGGTTTATCTGATCGACAAACGCAAACAAATACGGAATATTTATAGTGTGGCATTTTTGCATCCGGATACATTGGTTAACGACATTAAAACGTTGGTTCAGGAAGAGTTGTCAAGTCAAAAAGCACATACTAAGCAATTCAGTGCTATTGATCGCTTTGTACCTGGAGATAATAAAAGCGATTATGAAACAAAATCTTATGCGACGAAATCAGTCGCGCTAACGGATCGTGTGGGCCATGAAGCTAATCTATTAAAAACCATCAGCCACCCAGTTTTAGGTTTGCCTCCTGTGCCAATGTCATCCGATAATCCGGCCACTAAAGAAAAAATTGCTCTCGGGCGCAAGCTGTTTTATGACCGGCGGCTATCTTTTAATAATACTTTTTCCTGTGCCATGTGCCACATCCCGGAGCAGGGCTTTACCAGTAATGAAATGGCGACCGCTGTTGGCGTTGAAGGACGGACGATTCGACGGAATTCGCCCACCCTGTATAACGTTGCTTATTCCCGAAGCTTATTTCACGATGGCCGTGAAACAGCGCTCGAGCAACAAATTTGGGGGCCATTGCTGGCGCATAATGAAATGGCGAATCCTTCAATCGGTTTTGTAATCGATAAAATCAATCGGGATGTTGATTACAGACACAGATTTCAGCGGGTGTTCGGCAAGTCTGCGGGAATGGAATCGATTGGCATGGCGATTGCCAGCTATGAACGAACATTGAATTCCGCCAATTCAGCATTTGATCGTTGGCATTATGGGAAAAATAAATCTGCTTTAAATGACCAGGCACAACGCGGATTCAAACTTTTTACCGGTAAGGCCGGATGCGCCGGATGTCATACGCTAACGAAGCATCACGCATTATTTACGGATAACGATTTCCATAACACCGGAGTAGGGTACAGAGAAGCCATGAATAAAACGGCAACAAACGGCAGTTCAAATCAACGTGTCCAGGTGGCCCCCGGCACGTATGTAGAGGTTGCTTCATCTATCATTGATGCAATATCAGAAACTGTTCCAAATGATATGGGGCGTTATGAAGTCACCCAAAAACCGGAAGATCGCTGGAAATACAAAACGCCAACGCTACGCAATATCGGATTGACCGCACCTTATATGCACAATGGCAGCCTGGCAACACTGCAACAAGTGGTGCAGTTTTATGATCGCGGCGGACATGCCAACGAAAATCTTGATCCGCTGATAAAGCCGTTAAAGTTAACGGAATCCGAGCAGGACGAATTGATTGTATTTTTGCAGTCGTTGACGGGCGATAATGTCAACGAGCTGGTGTCCGATGCTTTTTCAGCGCCGATTGGCGATGCAAAGTAGACTTTAGTCAATGAAACGTTTGGTTAAATCGCCGTAATTTTCAATTCTGCGGTCACGTAGATAAGGCCAGATTCGGCGAACATGTTCACTTCGAGTGCTATCGATAGAGCAGGTGAGTACTTTGGTTTCCGAACTGTCAGCTTGCGTAATGATTTCGCCTTGTGGTCCGGCAACAAAACTGTTGCCCCAGAATTGAATGCCTTTTTCAGAGTCCGGCGCTTGCTCAAAGCCTATTCGGTTACAGGAAATAACAGGCAGGCCATTGGCTACGGCATGAGAACGCTGGATCGTTATCCAGGCATTTAACTGGCGTTGGTGTTCACCGGCATCGTCTACAGGATCCCAGCCAATAGCGGTCGGGTAGATCAAAATGTCAGCGCCGGCTAAAGCCATTAGGCGCGCAGCTTCCGGAAACCATTGATCCCAGCAAACCAGAACCCCTAAGCGACCGAGGGATGTTTGTATCGGTTTAAAGCCTATATCGCCGGGAGTGAAATAATATTTTTCGTAGAATCCTGGATCATCGGGGATGTGCATTTTTCGATATTTGCCGGCAATACTACCATCCTTATCGAAAACCACAGCGGTATTGTGATAAATCCCCGGTGCCCTTTTTTCAAAGATCGTCGAGACAATCACGATGTTAAGCTCTTTGGCAACAGCGGAAAGAACATCAGTTGTCGGACCGGGTATTGGCTGTGCCAGATCAAAGTGATGATGGTCTTCATTCTGACAAAAATACGGTCCCAGGTGCAGTTCAGGCAATACCACCAGGTCAGCCTTGCTAGCTGCAGCTTCCCGTATCCTGGCAATTGAAAAATCGAGGTTGGTTTGACGATCTTTGTTGCAGGGCTGTTGTACTGCGCTAATGATTAATGGGGAGTTCATAATAATTAGGTGGGATAAGTGTTATGATCTGTGTTGAGTATAAATAGCATTAATCTATAATAGTCTTTTGATCAAGCAAATAGCAATGCATGATGGTAAGAAATCAGTTGCTACATAGTCTGACCCTTTATCAAAAAAACAGGTTGAGAATATGACAAATTCGAGCCTTTTTGGCGGTTGTTTTATTACTACTGTACAATTCAAACGGATTCAGGGCAGACCAGAATCAGATGAGGATAACGGACATGACTTTGAACCGTTATGAAACATTAAAGTGCTATGAATTTCCCGACGGGTTAACACATACTTGAATTCGGGTTAAAGCTTTACTATTTGATCCATCAAACAAGTTGAGGAAGTGAAAATGAAGCTTAATAAACAGGAACACAACCAACCTATCGGCATTCCCGTTCCAGAAGTTTCCGGGGTTGATAATTCTCGTCGGAAGTTTAATAAGGCGGGAATTATTACTCCCGTGCTGATGTCACTTTCCAGCAAGCCGGTTTGGGCGGTGGAATGCGGTGTATCGGGTACGATGTCAGGAAATCTTTCGAATGGTTGTACGAATCCACCGAACGGTTTTACAGGGGATCAATTTATTAGAGCGGCTGCTTGGCCCCCGCCGTATCAAAAAAACTCTACCAGGTTTGACGATATTTTCGGTACTGATAATACCTGTGGCAGTCTTTTTGGTAATGCAACGCTATTGGAAGTGCTCCAGGGCGAGGCCAGAGTTGTCACTGACGGCAGTAAACTGAAGAAGCGATTTAATTGCAAGGATGGTGATGATAAGGATAAGGATAAGGATAAGGATAAGGAAAAATCCAAGAGTGATGGTGTGGATGAGTTGAGAAAATCCATAAAGAGTTATGCCGCTCGACACGTAGTAGCCTTGTTGAATGATGCGCTTTTTCCTGCTTATGGATATCCGGGGACGGGTACATTTTATAGCGCCATTCCGATCAATTCTGAGGCCAAATGCAAAGACAGGGCTAAAGCTATTGATGGCATTCTTGATTTATCCGATTTGAGTACCTGAAAATTCGTGCTTAAAACTGGTTTCTATTCCGCTAACAAAGAAATTGCATGTCGTGATCTTAATGGGGAATATCTGATTTTCTCTGGAACTACCCGTCAGACATTGGTTGTTCAGTGGGCGGCATTTAAATTAGTGGAATTACTTAGAAGTCGATCTTCAACGTATGATGAAATTTTGGATTTTCTAGGTAAAGAAGCGTACATCAATAATAGCGACGAACTTCCTGGTTATGTTTCAACAGCACTTGAGCTGTTTGTCGGTTATGGTGTGCTGGATTATAACGGAGAATAATAGACATAAGTGCCAATTCGTTCCAGTGTAGCGTTTGTTGATGATCAAGCAATTCTGTCAATTGATCCATTTGTAGTCAAATTGCAATCTGCTATCCCCGCCGTTCAGTCGTCCGTATCCCACCTGTATCAAGCGCATGATTTTTTCGATCCAAAGGCCGAAATTTTTGTCGATTTTCATATCCGTATTGATCCTGTTGGCGGTCTGCGGCGCTTCTTAAGACCGCAAGTTCAGTTCAAGTTCGATGGTAAAACCCCATTCAAGCCATTGCCTTATTCCCAAGCCTTTCCTTTTTTTGAGTGGGGTTTGAACTGGTGTATTGCCAATCATCACTTCAGGCATTTATTGCTCCATGCCGCAGTTGTTGAACAAAACGGTCAAGCCATTATTCTGCCGGGTCAGCCAGGCGCGGGAAAGAGTACGCTTTGCGCTGCACTCGTGGGACGCGGCTGGCGACTCTTATCGGATGAAATGGCGATGATTGACCTGATCAGCACGGAATTAATTCCTATTGTGCGTCCCGTCAGTCTTAAAAACGAATCCATCCCGATCATCAAAGAATTTGTACCGGATGTAGTGATGGGCGAGTCTTTCCATGATACCGCCAAAGGTACGGTATCACACATGAAGCCGCCGGTAACAAGTGTACAAAACGCCACCCAGCGGACAAAGGGGGCTTGGGTGGTATTTCCGCAATTTCGTCAGGAAACCAGACTGTCTGTAGAAACTATTAGCAAAGCCGCCGCCGTTCTGGACTTGGCTAAAAACGCATTTAACTTCAATGTGCTGGGTGCAAGCGGGTTTGAAGCGCTGTGTGATGTGGTTGAGAACTGCGATTGCTTTCGACTCGAATACAGTCAGCTTGAGGAGGCGGTTGGGTATTTTGCAAATCTGGCCAAATGATGCGTGATGCTCCTCTGCCGATAATCGCTTTGTTAAGAAACCCTGGGAGCGCGGAGAAGCTGAGTCTTTCCGATTGGGATTTGCTGGTCAGGCAGGCACGCCGTGCCGGATTATTGGCAAGGCTAGACGTGTTGTTAAAAAATCAAGGTGTCGCCATACCCTGCCAAGCGGCCAATCATTTTATGTCAGCGCAGATCTATGCCACGCAGTTCGCTGTGTCGCTACACTGGGAAATCAGACTCATAAAGCAGGCGTTAAATAGTGTAGCCGTCAAACCGGTGTTTCTGAAAGGCTGCAGCTATGCCATTGCAAAGAATCGGGCTGCTTTAGGACGAGTATTTTCCGATGTTGATATTCTCGTCGATAGAGAAGCGCTTGCCGCTACCGAGCAAGCCTTGTCAGCAGCTGGCTGGATGCCTGCCGCTGAACTCGATGACTACGATCAAAAATATTATCGCGAGTGGATGCACGAGATTCCACCACTACAGAATTATAGGAGAGGTACTGCGGTTGATGTGCATCATAATATTCTGCCATTAACCAGTCGTCATTGCCCGGCCAGTAAAAAACTTTTGGAGCATAGCGTTGAAATCAACGGAGAATGGCTGTTGTCCGACATTGATAGGGTCATCCACAGCGCAGCGCATTTATTTCATGAAGGTGAATTTGATGCTGGACTCAGAGATTTGTCCGATCTGGATTTGTTACTCAAAGAATTTTCGATACAGCCACATTTTTGGCGCAATTTAATTCAACGTGCCAATGAACTCAAACAAACTGTTCCGTTGTATTACGCATTGAGATACACTCGATTAATTTTGCATACACCAGTACCTGATGAAGTGTTTGCGGTGGAGGAAGCGCGCTCGTGCGGTAAATTAAAACTCAAATTGATGGATGCTCTATTTTTGAGAGGGCTGATGCCGGATCATGAAAGCTGCAACGATCGGTGGACGGGTTTAGCGCGCTGGGTGTTATTCGTCAGATCACACTGGTTAAAAATGCCGTTTTATTTGCTAGTGGTGCATTTGTCCCGCAAAGCCTACAAACGCGTCATTGGAAAAGATCAACATTAAGTATTCCGCGCAAACTATAATTTCATATTCATGCAATCTCAACCAAGCAATAATACCCTTCATGAAAATTCTTCATATTCTTGATCACTCGATACCGCTTCATAGTGGTTATTCGTTTCGTACCAAAGCGATCCTTGAACAACAAAGAAAATTAGGCTGGGAAACGTTTCATGTGACGTCCTGTAAACACTTCGGAACCAGTGCCTCTGTTGAAACAGTCGATGGCTTTACCTTTTATCGTTCCAGTCCGCTGCATTCGGTGATTGCAAAAATTCCAGTTTTAAATCAATGTGCAATAGTGCACTCGTTGGGAAAGCGACTCGACGAAATTATCCCGCAAATAAAGCCCGATATTCTCCACGCCCATTCTCCGGCATTAACCGCTATGGCGGCCATTAAAGCGGGCAAGCGACACAAGATTCCGGTCGTGTATGAATGTCGGGCGTTTTGGGAAGATGCGGCGGTTGATCATGGCACGACAACTGAAGCTAGTTTGCGTTATTACCTGACAAAAATGCTTGAAACCCATGTGTTCAAAAAAGTCGATGCCATCACTACGATTTGTGAAGGTTTGCGTTCTGATATTGTCACCCGGGGTATTGCACCAGACAAAATTACAGTCATTCCCAATGCAGTGGACATAGAGCGATTCAGCTATGGTGTCCAGCCGGATCAAGACTTAAGAACACGTTTGGGTTTGCAGAATAAAGTCGTGCTGGGTTTTATCGGTTCGTTTTATGCCTACGAAGGTTTGCCCCTGCTTTTGGAGGCCTTGCCAAAAATAGTGGTACAACAGCCGGAAATTCGGGTGCTATTGGTTGGGGGTGGTCCACAAGAAGCTTTAATTAAACAAAAAGTCCAGGAATTAAAACTGGATAGTCTGGTACTTTTTACGGGTCGAATCGCTCATGATCAAGTGCAGGATTACTATAATCAAGTCGATATTTTTGTTTATCCGCGGTTGTCCATGCGTCTTACCGATCTGGTAACGCCTTTGAAACCATTGGAAGCCATGGCGCAAGGGCGAATGGTTGTTGCCTCGGATGTGGGCGGACATAAAGAGCTGATTACCAATGCTCAGAATGGGTACTTGTTCAAAGCGAATGATGCGGATGCGTTAGCAACAGCCGTGCTCGATTTGTTAAATCAACCCCAACAATGGGATGCGCTCCGTCAGGCGGGTAGGCAGTATGTTGAACAGGAAAGAAACTGGGCGAAAAGTGTGGGTCGTTATATCAAGATTTACTCCGGATTGCTTACAGCAGAGTGAATATCAATTAAGTATTGCCAAAATAGAAAAAAAGATTGGAGATAAAGAATGAAAGTTACGGTTTTTGGCTCAGGCTATGTGGGTTTGGTAACGGGCGCCTGTTTGGCTGAAGTTGGTAATGAGGTGCTATGTATCGATATCGATCAGAAAAAGATTGATAATCTGAAAAGTGGCGTCATTCCTATTTATGAACCCGGCCTTGATACGTTGATTAAGGAAAATCAGCAGGCCGGTCGATTAAAGTTCACTACGGACATACCCGAAGCCGTTAACCATGGGACATTCCAGTTTATCGCCGTGGGTACACCGCCCGATGAAGATGGATCAGCGGATCTACAATATGTTTTGGCGGTGGCTAAATCGATTGCTGAACATATGCTGGATTACCGTATTGTCGTGGACAAATCCACCGTACCGGTTGGTACAGCAGATAAAGTGAAGTCGGTGATGCTGGCCGTGCAAGCTGAACGCGGCGTAGAAATTGATTTTGATGTGGTGTCAAATCCGGAGTTTTTGAAAGAAGGCGCGGCGATTAATGATTTCATGAAACCCGACCGGATTATTGTTGGTACCGACAATCCAAGAACCGCAGAGCTTTTAAAGGCACTCTATGCGCCCTTTAATCGCAGTCATGAACGCGTGATTACCATGGATATCCGTTCTGCCGAATTAACAAAATATGCGGCCAATGCGATGTTGGCTACCAAAATCAGTTTTATGAATGAACTGGCCAATCTGGCGGAAATGGTGGGCGCAGACATCGAGCAGGTCAGGAACGGCATAGGTTCCGATTCCCGGATCGGCTATTCATTTATTTATCCTGGATGCGGCTATGGTGGTTCGTGTTTCCCAAAAGATGTTAAAGCATTGGAACGCTCAGCTCAACAAATTGGCTATAAGGCCGAGTTGCTGAATGCCGTCGAAAATGTCAATAACCGGCAAAAGCAGGTTTTATTTAACAAAATCATCCACCATTACCAAGGTAATCTTGCAGGAAAAACATTTGCGCTTTGGGGCTTGGCATTCAAGCCGAAAACGGATGATATGCGTGAAGCGCCCAGCCGGGTTCTGCTGGAAGCACTCATTGAGGCTGGCGCAACGGTCAGGGCCTATGATCCTGAAGCGATGGACGAGGCAAAAAGAATTTATGGCGACAAGGCGGGCTTGGTTTTGGTAGAAACGGCTGAAGCGGCTTTACAAGGTGCCAATGCCTTGTGTGTTGTGACGGAATGGAAAAACTTTTGGAGCCCTGATTTTGAATTCATCAAACACACTTTAAAGGATGCTGTCGTTTTTGATGGCAGGAATCTGTATCAGCCGCAACTTTTGAAGAAACTAGGCCTTGTTTATTACAGTATTGGTCGGTCGTTTGCAAAATAATCTGTTGCCGTATTGAGTGCCGTCCATTTTCTTGAATGAATAGCAATTGCCATCCTGACAGTCAGTGTCGTCAATAATGCGTTGTTCAGATGTCAGACACTGTATGGCGGGTGATATGCTAGGATGTTGAAGCGATAAGCAATTGATATTCAATGGTTTCGATAGGTTCGGGTTGGCCCAGAAAATAGCCTTGAAATACAGAACACCCCATGGATTTGAGAAGATCATACTGTTCGTTATTTTCGACGCCATCTGCAATGACATCAATTCCGACCAACTCTCCCAGAGTGAGAATGGTGGAAATCAGGAAGGCATCCGTGCTGTTTTCTTTGAAGCGGTCAACAAAGCTTTTATCAATCTTGACCTGATCGAAAGGAATGGCTCTTAGGAGGCTCAGTGATGAGTAACCGGTGCCAAAGTCATCCATGACAAGCATGACGCCAAGGGCTTTTAAATCAAGCATTTTTCCGATGGTGCTATCGATTTTTTCCAATATCATCCGTTCGGTCAGTTCCAGTTTGAGATGTGAGGCGTCGATGGCGCGTTCGGCAATAAGCGCGCGTAATGCCTCAGTGAAACTGGCTTGGTAAAATTGTTTGCCACTGATATTGACGGCAATGCTCATTTCTCGCATTAAAGGCTGATTTTTCCAGGTGCTCAGCTGGTCGCAGGCGGCTTTTAATGCCCATTGCCCGATTGCCAGGATAATTCCTGTTTCGTCGGCAATTGAAATAAATTGCTCGGCGGGAATCATGCCAAGCTCAGGATGATTCCATCGAATATGCGCCTCGAAGCCAACAGTTTTTCCTTGTACGTCAAGTTGAGGCTGGAAAAAAAGCTTGAGTTGATTATTCTCGACAGCCATTTTTAAATCGAATTCGAGTTTTGCCCGCTGATCCAATTCTCGCTGCATGATTTGATCAAAAAAACGGTATGCGTTTTTGCCGCTTTTTTTGGCGGCGTACATTGCGGTATCGGCTTGTGACAGCACGGTATCTGCGGTAATGTCGGATCCATTGAACAGAACGATGCCGATACTGCTGGAACTGTGATGAATGACTTTACTGAGCGAATAAGGACTTGCGAGTGCGGTAACAATTTTTTCAGCCACTGTTTTTACCTGCAAGGCTATCTGTTCGCTCGCCTGATCAAACTTTTCCATCAGTACAATAAATTCATCGCCTCCCAGACGTGCCACCGTATCGGCTTTACGGACACAGACTTTCAATCGACGCGCGACTTCAATCAACAGTTCGTCACCCATGCCATGGCCTTGGGTATCGTTTAATAATTTGAAGTTATCGAGATCCAGAAATAGCAATGCACCGTAATCTCCCGTGCGTGTATTGATGGTAATAGCGTGTTCCAGGCGTTCGATGAGTAAGCGGCGGTTTGGTAAGTTGGTTAATGTATCGTAAAACGCCAGACTTTTGATTTTTTCCTCAGAGGCCTTGCGTTCGGTGATATCGGAGAAATTGCTGATGTAATGACTAATATTTCCCTTCGTGTCCTTGACGGCTGTCATCGCAAGCCATTGTGGATAAATGTGGCCATCCTTATGATGATCCCATATCTCGCCTTCCCAGGCGCTCGCAGTTTGTAAAGCCTGATGGATAACACTATAAAAATCCTGATCATGACGTCCTGATCTCAGTATCGACGCGTTCTTGCCAATAGCATCATCGGACGAGTAACCGGTAATGCGGGTAAAGGCTCGATTCACGCGCACAATGTTACCGTTGGTATCGGTAATCATGATGCCTTCCTGAGTTTCGAAGGCGCTGGCGGCTATGAGTAGCTCCTGTTCGGTTCGTTTGCGTTCAGTGATGTCGCGGAAGAAGGCGACGAAATAGCCGCCTTCATCGCTAATGAAAGAGGTAATGACTTCAGTGTCCCATACGCTGCCATCCTTGCGGCGATGTCGGGTTTCAAAAGTGTCACTGCCTTGCTGCATGATCTTTTGTATATGGGCAGCGGTTTCTTCAGGCGATTCCTGCGCTTCGAGGTTCGTGATGCGCAGCCCGATTAACTCGTGTTCGCTGTATCCGGAAAGGCGCTCATAAGCGGGATTGACTTCCAGCAGGTAACCGTTGGTGTTGACTCGCCAGAATCCATCACCAGTCGTTTGAATGACTGAGCGGTATTTTTTATTACGATCCTGTAGTTCGGCAGTGCGTTCTGCAACCTTGTTTTCCAATTGATGCTCAGATTTTTTAAGTTTGCTGAGTGCTGCATCGAGTTGTCCCGCCATGTCATTAAAAAGATGTGACAATTGATCGATTTCGGTGATGACGTTGGCGGGTGCACGTTGTGTGAAATCACCTTTGGAGAACAGTTGTACCATTTTTGCCAGCGTCAAAATGGGGTTGGCCAGGTTTTCGCCCAATCGTGTTGCGAGTAGCCAAGCAGCAAAGGTGCCGAGGCCGAACAATAGGATTAGCTCCTGTGTGAGTCGTCGCAATGGCATGAACGCTTCTGTCTGATCGATATGTGCCATGATGCAGCCGCCACCAATTTCCGGCACGAACCGAAATCCATGAATAATGGGGACGTTGCGATAGTCCAGATCAAGCATTTCACTATTTTCCTTAAGCAAGCAGCGTTGCATGGGCATGGCGCTGATCGTCTTGCTGATACCTTGTTCCGAAGGATAACGTGGCTTGGTGATAAATAGACCCTGGCTATTGGCTAAAAAGGTTTCGCCGGAGTGGCCTAGCAAAGGTGTTTGGGCGAATAGTTTTTCCAATTTCTGCGCCGGATACGTCGAAACCAACCGAAAACCGGATGCAACGTCGGTAGCTATCACGGAATACAGCCAATCGCCAGTCAGTCGGGCGGTTGAGATTGTTGACAGTTGATCAGGCTGAAAGGAATTCAGTAATGATGCCAACGGTATCGCTTCACTGCCGAAGGCTAGATCGGGCTCAGTCCCGGAGTGAAAAGTCAGTCCGACTGCATGATTGACATCTGCGAATTGTTTTAGGCGAGATTGAGCGCAGGCATTGATGGTCATATTGTTGGAGCGGCAGGTGGCAATGAGCGTGTCCAGCAGGTCTTTGCTGCGCTGCAGGTCTTCATGAAGACGAATCCGTAATGCTTCGTGACGCGTATCGGCAAGTTGACCTACAGTACCGATACGGTTTTCTTTGATAACGTTAAAAACAAACCAGTAGGCGGTACCGCCGATCAAGCAAGTGGGTAGTAGTAGACACAACAATAAGCTGGTAGTTAAATGTGACTTTATGGATCGCATTATCAATGTTATTGAATTGTATGGAGAGTAGGCTTGTATTGCGCCACTTGTATTTAGTAGAGTTCAGAACGTTGAATAACCCGCCGGTTTTCCTGCCATCAGTCTTGACGCCCTCTGTAAATATATCACACGGATGGCATTAGTATTTTGATTTTGTAGCGAACACTTGAGGTATGTCAATGAATAAGTCACGAACGGCTTATTCTCTGTCGGCTAATTGTAAATTCAGGCGTTATAATGCCTTTCTTGAAAATATTGAACCTGTCAGTGATCAACGGTATGGTAAAAATTAAAGTTCTATTTGTGTGTATGGGCAACATCTGCCGCTCGCCGACTGCTGAAGGTGTGTTTGCAAATCTGCTTAAGGAGCGCTCCCTGGAAGGCCGTTTCAGTCTCGATTCTGCTGGCACGCATGCCTATCATGTGGGTGAGGCGCCTGATTTGCGGGCACAGAAAGCGGCACTTGATCGCGGCATTGACTTGTCGAATTTACGCGCCAGAAAAGTGATTATGGGTGATTTTGAAGATTTTGATTACTTATTGGCCATGGACGATGAAAATTTTGCGACGTTAAGTAATGCCTGTCCTGCAAAATATAAAGATAAACTCAAGTATTTTCTTGATTATGCCCCCCATCTGGGAACACGCGTCGTGCCCGATCCCTATTATGGCGGTAAATACGGTTTTGAAAAGGTATTGGATTTGATTGAAGAAGCTTCCGTTGGTTTTGTCAACGACCTGCAGAAGCGCGGCTTATTAAATGTTTAGCAGATAGGAGTGTTGTATGGCTGTAGTGTCGAAAACCACCGAGTATTGGGATGGCAAAGTCTTGCTGGAAGCTTTTTTTGCCTATGATGATGCCTATACAGAACCCAGGCCGGTCGTTTTAATCAATCACACATGGGCGGGTCGGGATCAATTTGTAGATGATAAAGCGAAAAAAATCGCTGAATTAGGTTATGTTGGCTTCGCTGTCGACATGTATGGCAAGGGCGTGATGGGTTCAAATGCGGAGCAAAACGCCAAACTCATGCAGCCTTTCATCGATGACAGGGCAATGCTGCAGCAGCGCATGAAGGCTGCTTTGACAGCCGCAAGGCAATTGCCCTGTGTTGATGAAACTCAGTGTGCGGCAATCGGTTTCTGCTTTGGCGGTTTGTGTGTGCTTGATTTGGCAAGAACCGGAATCGATCTACAGGGCGTGGTCAGCTTTCATGGCTTGTTGGGTGCGCCCGGGAATACGCAGGGCAATATCATCAAGGCAAAGGTTTTGGCACTTCACGGGCACGATGATCCGATGGGACCTGTTGAACAAGTCGTCGCTTTTGAGCAGGAAATGACGGAAGCAGAGGCGGATTGGCAGTTACATGTCTACGGTCAGACCATGCATGCCTTTACGAATCCGAAGGCCAATGATCCCCAATTTGGTACCGTGTATCAACCGGTTGCGGACAGTCGATCCTGGAAATCTCTGCAAAATTTCCTGGCTGAATTATTTGGCTAATTTTAGGCCAACTTCACTTCGACTAAGTTTCCACGGTTTGATATAATCGCAGGAATATTTGTTCTAACGTTGTCGCGCAGCACGGAATGCAAAGATTGTGCGATTTTTTTAGAAAATCGAGTCGGTCGCTGTGTTTCGGCGTTAATCTGTTTAATAGGGATCCATGTCAAACTTCGCTAAAGAAATTATTGCTGTCAATCTCGAAGACGAGATGAAACGATCCTACCTGGATTACGCCATGAGCGTAATCATCGGTCGGGCGCTTCCGGATGTCAGGGATGGTCTTAAGCCGGTTCATCGCCGTGTGTTGTATGCGATGAATGAGGCCGGTAACGATTGGAACAAGCCTTATAAAAAATCAGCACGTATTGTCGGTGATGTCATGGGTAAATACCATCCTCATGGCGATTCGGCCATCTACGACACGATGGTCCGCATGGCACAGCCATTTTCCATGCGCTATCTGCTGGTCGATGGACAAGGCAATTTCGGTTCGGTTGATGGTGATCCGCCAGCCGCCATGCGTTACACCGAAGCACGACTGGCTAAAATTTCCCATGAAATCATGGCCGATCTTGATAAGGAAACAGTCGATTTCGTTCCTAACTACGACGAGTCAGAGTCTGAACCCGCCGTCTTGCCAACGCGTGTTCCTGTCCTGCTGGTCAATGGTTCTTCGGGTATCGCCGTGGGAATGGCTACCAATATTCCGCCGCACAACCTGGGTGAAGTTATCAGCGCATGTCTGGTATTGATTGATCAGCCGGATTCAACGGTTCATGACTTGATGGCTCATGTGCCAGGCCCCGATTTTCCAACTGCCGGCGTTATCAATGGCGCATCCGGCATTTATAGTGCGTATACGACGGGCCGCGGGAAAATCTATTTGCGGGCACGTTGTCATTTCGAAGATATCGGTGATAGCAGTCGACAAGCGATTGTGACCACCGAACTGCCTTATCAGGTCAATAAGGCGCGTTTACTGGAAAAAATTGCTGAATTAATCAAGGAAGGCAAGCTTGAGGGCATATCCGCATTGCGCGATGAGTCCGACAAGGATGGCATGCGGATGGTTATCGAATTACGCCGTGGCGAAGTGCCCGAAGTTGTATTGAATAACCTCTATAAACAAACACAATTCCAGACCGTTTTCGGCATCAACATGGTCGCTTTGTTGGATGGTCGTCCGCACTGTATGGATCTCAGAGAGATTCTCAATGCTTTTATTGATCATCGCCGTGTTTGTGTCACTCGCCGGACGCTTTACAATCTTCGCAAGGCTCGGGAGCGAGCGCATGTCCTGGAAGGTCTGGCCGTTGCGTTGGCCAATATCGATGACATGATCGAGTTGATCAAAACATCAAAAAATCCTGCCGAAGCAAAAGAAGGCTTGTTGGCAAGACTATGGAATTCCGGTTTGGTCGCTTCGTTGTTGGAGCGTGCGGATGCTCAGCGTTCACGGCCTGAAGACCTGTCCCCTGAATTTGGCATACTGAATGGAAGCTATCGTTTGTCCGAGACTCAGGCGCAGGCCATTCTTGATTTGCGATTGCACCGATTGACCGGTTTAGAGCAGGATAAAATAGTAAACGAATATAAGGAATTATTGGAGCAGATTGATGAGTATCTTTATATTCTGGGCAATCACACTCGTTTGATGGAAATCATTCGTGAAGAATTGGTCGCGATTAAAGACCAGTATTCGGATCCGCGCCGTACCGAAATCATTCAGAGTCATCTGGATTTGTCAGATGGCGATTTAATTACCGAAGAGGATATGGTGGTTACCATGTCTCACGAAGGTTACGTAAAGTCACAGCCTTTAAGCGATTACAAGGCGCAAAAGCGCGGTGGTCGGGGAAAATCAGCTACGGCAACCAAGGAACAGGATTTTGTTGATAAGCTGATAGTAGCCAACACGCACGATACGATTCTTTGTTTCTCCTCATCAGGCAAGGTTTACTGGTTAAAAGTCTACCAATTACCGGTCGCAAGCCGGACGGCAAGAGGCAAGCCTTTTGTCAATTTGCTGCCGCTGGAAGATGGCGAAAAGATTAATGCCATTCTCCCCATTCGTGAATTTAGCGATAACAAATTCATATTCATGGCGACTTCAGCCGGTACCGTCAAGAAGACACCGTTAAGCGAATTTGAGCGCCAGCGTACCAGCGGTAAAATTGCCATCGATTTGGTTGAAAACGACACGCTCGTCGGTGTCGCGGTTACCGATGGTCAACAGAATGTTTTATTGTTCAGCAGTACCGGTAAGGCTGTTTGCTTTAATGAAGTCGATGTGCGTTCCATGGGCAGAACGGCAACGGGTGTCCGTGGCATCCGTTTGCAGGAGGGCCAGAAGGTCATATCGCTGATTATCGCTACGGAAGGTACGGTTTTGAATATCACGGAAAATGGCTATGGCAAAAGAACCCGACTCGAAGAGTTTACCTGCCATAAACGCGGTGGACAAGGGTTGATCGCCATACAAACATCACCTCGTAATGGTGCGGTAGTGGGCGCTGTGCTGGTTAATGACCATGATGAAATCATGTTGATCACCGATGGCGGCACACTGGTGCGCACACGCGTCGATGGCATTTCAGTCGTCGGCAGAAACACCCAGGGCGTAACGATTATCCGTCTGGATAAAAAGGAAAAAGTCATTGGGGTTGATCGAATCGAAGGTTTGATTGGCGAAGATGTGCAGGATGATATGGTATCCAGTGATGATATCGATGATGATACAAATAACGAAGTTGAATCCGGAGAAGAGTAACAATGTCGCGAGTTTATAATTTCAGTGCAGGTCCGTCAGCATTCCCTGAGACGGTATTGCAGCAGGCAAAGGAAGAATTATTGGAGTGGCGCGATAGCGGCATGTCGGTTATGGAAATGAGTCATCGTGGCAAACATTTTTCGATTATTGCGGAGGAACTGGAAAGTGATCTGAGAGACTTGTTGAATGTTCCGGCCAATTACAAGGTATTGTTCCTGCAGGGCGGCGCATCCGCACAGTTTTCACTGATCCCGCAGAATATTTTGAATGGCAAAACTAAAGCCTGTTACATCAAGACGGGCGCATGGTCGGAAAAAGCCATCAAAGATGCAAAAAGTTACTGTAATGTCATCGTCAGCGCCAGCTCTGAAGATAGCAAATTCACCTCTATTCCGGATGTTGCGGGTTGGCAACTGGATAGTGAAGCCGCCTATTTGCATTACACGTCCAATGAGACGATTCATGGTGTCGAATTTTCAGATATTCCAGAAAGCCAGGGCCTGACACTGGTTTCTGATATGTCATCCAATATTTTGTCACGCAAGATTGATGTCAGCCAGTTTGGGTTGATTTATGCGGGTACCCAGAAAAACATGGGGCCTGCCGGTGTTACCGTGGTGATCGTCAGAGATGACTTGATTGGTCATGCAACCAAAACCACGCCTTCGGTGTTTGATTATGCCGAACAGGCAAAAAACCAGTCCATGCTGAACACACCTGCAACTTATAGCTGGTATCTGGTTGGTCTGGTTTTAAAATGGCTGAAAGAGCAGGGGGGTGTTGCTGCCATTGAACAACGCAATATCACCAAGGCAGCCAAACTGTACAAGGCTATCGATACGTCTTCTTTATACCGCAATCCGGTTGAGGTTGCGGTTCGATCAAGAATGAACGTGCCGTTTATTCTGGCTGACGAAAGCCTGGATAAGCCGTTTCTTGCTGCCGCCGAGGCAAACGGCTTGTTGGAATTGAAGGGACACCGTTCGGTCGGCGGTATGCGCGCCAGTATTTACAATGCCATGCCTGAGGCGGGCGTGGCCGCACTCTGTGAGTTCATGACTGAATTCGAAAGAACACACTGATAGCTCTCCCTGGACGAACCCCATGTCTTCTATCATCCCTCTTACCGAATTAAGAGATAAAATCGATGTAATTGACAGACAGATTCTGGAGCTGATCAATCAGCGGGCGGTTTGGGCTCAGGAAGTGGCCAGAACCAAAACTGCTCAAGGCGAACACGCCTGCTTTTATCGCCCGGATCGAGAAGCGCTGGTGTTGAGACGGATTATGGAAATGAATCAGGGACCGCTGTCTGATACGACGACCGTGCGGTTCTTCCGGGAGTTAATGTCGGCTTGTCTGGCGCTGGAAAAACCCATGGAAGTTGCGTTTCTGGGGCCCGAAGGCACTTTCACGCAACAGGCTGCGTTCAAGCATTTTGGCCATGGCGTCAATACGATTCCGGTAGCAACCATTCATGATATTTTCAATGCGGTTGAATCCGATAAATGTCAATTCGGCGTGGTGCCTGTTGAAAACTCAACCGAAGGCGTGATTAATCATACGCTGGATCGTTTTTTGACATCGACGTTGAAAATTTGTGGTGAGGTTGAAATCAGAGTGCATCAAAACCTGATGGGTCGTATTGAAAGCCTGGCCGAAGTAATTGAAGTTTATTCACACCAACAATCATTGGCACAATGTCGCCAGTGGCTGAATAAGCATTTGGCGCATGCCAAAATTACGGCGGTCAGCAGCAATGCTGAAGCTGCGCGATTAGCGTCTATTACTTCCGGAACAGTAGCGATAGCGGGTAAATCGGCTGCAGATATTTATGATCTAGCCATCATAGAAAAGAATATTGAAGATGAAATCAATAATACCACCCGGTTTATTATCGTGGGCCAACAAATGTCAGCACCGACCGGCAATGATAAAACTTCACTGATGGTATCTACCGGCAATCAACCGGGGGCCCTCTACAAAACCCTTGAGCCATTCGCACGATTTGGCATCGATATGTTAAGTATTGAGTCCAGACCCTCGCGACAAGGCTTGTGGGATTATATATTTTTTATCGATGTAGCTGGTCACAGCGAAGATCAGATGATTGCTCAGGCTTTGGACCTAGTCAAAGACAATGTTCATATGTTGAAGTTGTTGGGTTCTTATCCAAAAGCCGTTCTTTAATTATTGAACAAAATTCAGCTGCAAATTATCTCAAGCTTGCGAAGGACCACGAATACCGGCTTGATATTTTAAGATTCCACTTCATACCCCACTATTGACATGAGCCACATCGAAAACATCTATACACTGGCAGTACCCGGTGTGCAACAGCTTATCCCCTACAAACCCGGCAAACCCATTGAAGAGTTGCAACGCGAGTTAGGTCTTGATCGAATTGTGAAACTGGCTTCCAACGAAAATCCTCTGGGTCCCGGGAAAAAAGCCTTGGCTGCGATACAGGCGGCATTGCCGGAGTTGGCGCTTTATCCTGATGGCAGTGGCTATCATCTAAAACAGACGCTGGCGAGAAAATATGCTGTAGATGTCAGCCAGATTACGCTCGGTAACGGATCCAATGAAATTCTGGAATTGGTGGCGCGTGCGTTTTTGACACCTGAGCTTGAAGTGATTTTTTCACAGCATGCCTTTGCCGTGTATCCGATTGTTACACAGGCTGTGGGAGCTACGGCTATTGTCGTTCCGGCATTAAATTATGGTCACGACCTGGATGCGATGTTGCAGCGAATTACCGATAAAACCCGTCTGGTTTTCATAGCCAACCCCAATAATCCTACCGGCACGCTTTTGAGCCAAGCCAGTTTGGAGGCTTTTATTAGTGTTTTGCCTGATTCCGTTATTTGTGTGCTGGATGAAGCGTATTTTGAGTATGTTCATGCGTCTGGCCTGGGTGGTCAGGATGCTACGATCAATTCAATCAGCTGGTTAAAAAAATATCCCAATTTAATTATTACCCGTACATTTTCAAAAGCTTATGGACTGGCTGGTTTGCGGGTTGGCTACGGTCTTTCCAGTTCCGAGATTGCCGATATTTTAAATCGTGTACGTCAGCCTTTTAACAATAATTCGTTGGCTTTGGCTGCGGCAGAAGCGGCGTTGAATGATGCCGAGCATTTGGCAAGTTCGATTAACGTCAATGCGCTAGGTATGCAGCAACTTACTGAAGGTTTTAAAAATCTTGGTCTGGATTGGGTAGATTCAGCGGCTAATTTTGTTTTGGTGCATTTAAAGCAGCCAGGCATGCCGGTTTACCAAGCCCTATTGCGTAAAGGCGTGATTGTCAGGCCGGTCGACAATTATGAGTTACCTCAGCATTTACGCGTCAGTATTGGTACCGAAGCCGAAAATCAGGTCTTTCTGCAGGCATTGAACGATTCTTTGGCACATGTTTAACCGCATTTGTGTAATCGGTGTTGGATTAATAGGCGGCTCTATTGCCCGTGCTGTGAGACAGCAAGGCTTGAGTAAAACTATCGTGGGCTATGGCCGCCAGGAGGATGAGCAAAACCTGCAAAAGGCCAAGCAGCTGGGCGTCATTGACGATTATTACCTGGATATCGAACCTGCGGTTCAAGACGCCGACTGTGTTGTCATAGCGACACCGGTAGGCGCGATCGAGTCAATTTTTACACTACTTAAACCCTTTTGGTCGGATCAAACGATTTATTCTGATGTGGGAAGTACCAAGGGTAGTGTGATTTGTGCGGCCCAACGGGTTTTTGGTTATATTCCGGATAATCTGGTTCCCGCACATCCGATTGCCGGTGCCGAGCAAAGTGGCGTAGACGCCTCACTGGCCGATTTATTTGTTAATAAGCGTTTAATTATTACGCCAAGCATCGCAACGCGTCCGGATGCGCTGAATAAAGTCCGGCATTGTTGGGAGCAGATAGGCGCGATTGTTTCGGTAATGAGTGCAAAGCAGCATGATGCTGTGCTGGCGGCAACCAGTCACTTACCCCATATTCTGGCCTTTGCGCTGGTCGATTTGTTGGGCCACAAAGACGAACAAAATGAAATATTCAAATACGCAGCCGGCGGCTTCAAAGATTTTACCCGGATTGCATCTAGCGATGCCATCATGTGGCAGGATATCTGTGTAGCCAATAAAGATGAAATCATCCCATTAATTCAACAAACCAGGGAACAGTTGGATAGAATACAACACTTGCTGGAAATTAATGATAGCCAACAGTTATTTGAAACCTTTACATATGCCCGAAAGGCACGACAACGCTTTCTTGAACAGTTTGAAACTACTATGTCTAAATCAATTACATTCAAAATACAACCCGGCGGCAAATTACAAGGCGAAGTCCGTGTGCCGGGTGATAAATCCATGTCGCATCGTTCCATCATGCTAGGCTCTTTGGCAGAGGGCGTGACTCACGTTACCGGGTTTCTCGAAGCGGAAGATGCCTTGGCAACTTTGCAGGCGTTTCGCGATATGGGTGTTCAGATTGAAGGCCCTGTAAATGGTTGCGTGACCATTCATGGCGTCGGCAAACATGGCTTACAGGCGCCTAAAAACGAACTGTATCTTGGCAATTCGGGTACTTCCATGCGTTTATTGAGTGGTTTGCTGGCTGGTCAACCGTTTGATTCGGTTTTGACCGGCGATAAATCCTTGTCGGGACGTCCGATGAAGCGGGTTACCGAGCCATTGGCAGCCATGGGCGCTAACATCAAGACAACTGAAAAAGGTACAGCACCGCTCCGGATTACTGGGAGAGCAGGTCAATTGAATGGCATCGATTATGTGATGCCGATGGCAAGTGCCCAAGTTAAATCGTGCTTGTTACTGGCGGGCATGTATGCCAACGGTGTAACTCGTGTGACTGAGCCGGCTCCCACTCGAGATCACACCGAACGTATGTTAAACGGATTTGCCTATCCGGTGAAAAGAGAGGGCAGTGCAGCCACTATTACATCCGAAGGCAGTTTAATTGCGACAGATATTGATGTGCCCAGTGATATATCTTCGGCCGCATTTTTTCTGGTGGGCGCTTCAATTGCGCCAGGATCGGATCTGTTGCTAAAGCATGTAGGCATTAATCCTACTCGAACCGGCATCATTGATATTTTAAGGTTGATGGGTGCTTCAATCGAAGTGCTTAATCAGCGAGAGGTCGGTGGTGAGCCGGTGGCTGATTTGCATGTTAAATACAGCCCATTAAAAGGCATTGATATTCCCGAAGAATTGGTGCCACTAGCCATTGACGAATTTCCTGTGCTCTTTGTTGCTGCAGCCGTTGCAGAAGGGCAGACCCGGCTGACTGGCGCTGAAGAATTGAGAGTTAAAGAATCGGATCGCATTCAGGTGATGGCTGATGGTTTGCAAGTCCTCGGTGTTAATGCGCAACCAACACCCGACGGCATGATTATTCAAGGTGGTTCGTTGGGTGGCGGTGTTGTGACATCGCATGGCGATCATCGCGTTGCCATGTCTTTTTCAATTGCTGGTTTGCGTGCTCAAGCGCCGATCACTGTGCTTGATTGCATTAATGTCAATACGTCATTCCCTGAATTTAAAGATTTGGTCAAAACATTGGGATTAAATCTGGATTGTGAAGAAACCTCCGATTTAAATGATAGTGCTAGCCATTAAGCCATAGCCAGAGATCTATGAATATTCCTGTATTGACGATAGACGGACCCAGCGGTGCCGGTAAGGGTACGGTGAGTCGGCTGATTGCTAAAAAATTGGGTTGGCATTATCTGGATAGTGGTTCAATTTATCGCTCGCTCGCAATCGCGACATTACAGCAAGCAGTTGACTTGGAAAAAGAAGCTGAAATTGTAAAGATAGCGCGAGATATGGCGTTAGAATTTGAATGTGGTGATACGTTGATTGTCAAGTTGGATGGCAAGGATATTACCGATCAGCTGGGACTGGAGACAACGGGTAGTGCTGCGTCAATTATTGCCGCTCTGCCTGAAGTCAGACGCACGTTGTTACAAAAACAGCGTGATTTTAAGCAATACCCGGGATTGGTTGCGGATGGCCGAGATATGGGGACTGTGGTTTTTACAGACGCTCGATACAAAGTCTTTTTGACAGCTAGCGCAGCCGAAAGAGCGGATAGAAGATATAAACAGTTGAAACAAAAAGGAATTGATGCTAACCTTATGCAGATAACACAAGAGATAGAACAGCGTGATTTTCGAGATATGTCGCGTGCCAGCGCGCCTTTGATAATGGCAAGCGATGCCTTATATATCGATTCTTCTGAAATGACAATCGAAACTGTAATTGAAGCCGTGTTAAATTTAATCCATCAGGATTTTTTATTGCCGTGAAATCAATTTTTACGGTTTTTTTTAACTTTATTATTACGAATAAAGCTTATTTCAGTTCTGATAAGCTTGGGAAAAATTAAAATGAGCGAAAGCTTTGCTGAATTACTTGAAGAAAGTTTAACCAAAACCAAAATGAGTCCTGGCTCCATGCTGATGGGGACTGTTGTTGACATCGAAAACGACATGATCATCGTCAGCACGCACGCCAAATCTGAAGGTGTCATTCCTAAATGGCAATTTCTGAATAACGATGGCGAGTTGGAAGTCAAAATCGGCGATGTCATTGAAGTTGCTCTTGATTTATTTGAAGACGGTTTAGGTGCTACGCTTCTTTCCCGAGATAAAGCGAAAAAGAATAAAGCCTGGTTCGAACTCGAAGATGCTTTTGAAAAAGAAGCGACCATTATTGGCCGAATCAACGGTAAAGTTCGTGGTGGTTTCACTGTTGCAGTGGGTGCGTTACGCGCCTTCTTGCCTGGTTCATTAGTGGATGTTCGTCCTATCAGAGATACGACTTTCCTTGAAAATCGTGATCTTGAATTCAAAGTTATTAAAATCGACCAAAAACGCAATAACGTTGTTCTGTCTCGCCGTGCCGTTGTAGAAAAAGAATACAGCGAAGAAAGAGAAGAGTTGCTAAAAACGCTGGAAGAAGGTGCAACAGTAACCGGTGTGGTGAAAAATCTGACCGATTACGGTGCATTTATTGATCTTGGTGGCATTGACGGTTTGTTGCACATCACCGACATGGCATGGCGTCGTGTCCGTCATCCTTCCGAATGTGTTGAAATCGGTCAAGAGATCAAGGTTAAAGTTCTTAAATACGACAAAGATAAAAATCGTGTTTCATTAGGCATGAAGCAAATGGGTGAAGATCCATGGCAAAACATTGCCCGCCGTTATCCTGCAGGTGCCCGTGCATTCGGTAAAGTCAATAACCTGACTGATTATGGTTGCTTCGTTGAGATTGAAGAAGGCGTTGAAGGTTTAGTACACGTTTCTGAAATGGACTGGACCAATAAAAACGTTAATCCATCCAAACTGGTTCAATTAGGCGACGAAGTTGAAGTCATGGTTTTAGAAATCGATGAAGAACGTCGTCGTATTTCACTTGGCATGAAACAATGCAAAACCAACCCGTGGGATGAATTTGCAGCAACGCACAACAAAGGCGACAAAATTTCAGGAAAAATCAAATCAATTACCGATTTTGGTATTTTCATCGGTCTTGACGGTGGTATTGACGGTTTGGTTCATATGTCCGATATTTCATGGGCAGATGATGGCGAAGCGTCTGCTCGTGAATTCAAGAAAGGTGATGAACTGGAAACCGTTATTTTGGCGGTTGACTCTGAACGCGAACGCATATCACTGGGTATCAAGCAACTGGAACAGGATCCATTCCAAAACTTCCTGGCGACTTACGAAAAGGGAAGCTTGGTAAAAGGCACAATCAAGGAAGTTGATGCGAAAGGCGCGGTCGTTACCTTGGGCGATAATGTTGAAGGTTACCTGCGAGCCTCTGAAATTCAGCGTGATCGTGTTGAAGATGCCCGCACTTTGTTAAAAGAAGGTGATAAGCTTGAAGCCAAATTCATTGGAGTCGATAAAAAAAGCAAAACGATTTCTTTGTCTATTAAGGCCAAAGATCATGACGAAGAGTCTAATACCATCAAAGATTATTCTCAACAGTCAGTTGGCACACCTACGCTAGGTGATATATTTAAACAAATGGAAAAATAAGGTAGTCACAAGAGGGTATGGCTTCCATGCCCTCTTTAATATCGATTTTCCAAGGATTGAATGTGACAAAATCTGAATTAATTGAAGCTCTTGCAAAACAGCAACCGCATTTAGCATTAAAAGATGTTGAACTGGCAGTGAAATGTATCATAGAAAAAATGAATCAGGCATTGTCATCCGGCGAAAGGATTGAAATTCGTGGTTTCGGAAGTTTTTCATTACATTTAAGGCCTCCAAGATTGGGTCGAAATCCTAAAACAGGTGAATCTGTAGCACTGTCCAAAAAATATGTGCCACATTTCAAACCTGGTAAGGAGCTCCGTGATCGTGTTGATGAATCGAGCGGAAAATATAAAATTATTGATTAGGCAAAAAGTCTCAAAAAGATAGTCGAAGCTTAGGCTTGCTTGGCTATCTTCCCTCAGGGCAGTTCTTCAATTTTGCGCCAACCATTGGCAAGTGATAAACGAAGCTGTACTTCTTTTTGAAAGCACTTTTATCAAAGTTGTTAGGCTACACTTCCAAAAATAGGTATCTGCCTGGAATTATTAGTGTAACCTTCAAATAACCCAGCAGTTCCATTACAAAGTTTGCGATCTGATTATTTAGTTATCGAAAAAGCTAAAATCAAACACATCACTGTTTTTTTTCTTAAGTTACTGCCCGCCAGCTTTCCGCCAAAGAAAATTGTCATTTCTCGGGAATGAATAAATTTTTTCATAATCAACTAATTGAGTGTAATTCTTGAAGCAACTCCTAATTGGAATCAAGAATTAGAGCAGTAAGTTTGACTAAATTAAATTGTATGCTATAGTTATTCTTAATGAGAATGATTATTGATTAGTATCAGATCCAATAATGCATCTTTAAACAATCTTACTAAGGCTGAAATTATGATATTGAACTTGAAAAATCTCACTGCAGGTGATTTAGGAAAAATAATCGGCTTTGATAAATCCGGTAAAGCTTATCGTAAGCGTTTATTGGCGATGGGGTTAACACCAGGAACTGAATTTAGCATTACGCGATTTGCTCCAATGGGAGATCCAGTAGAAATCAAGTTACGTGGATTTTCATTAACATTGCGCAAAGATGAAGCGTCGGTTTTATTGATAGAGAAAATTTAGATGAACCCCCATTTCACAGTTGGGGTTGTTGGAAATCCCAACTGTGGCAAGACCACGCTCTTTAATGCTCTTACCGGCGCCAGGCAGCAGGTGGGAAATTGGCCGGGCGTAACGGTCGAAAAAAAAACCGGAGAATATGCTTTTGAAGGTAAAGTGATCGAACTGGTCGATCTGCCGGGAACCTATTCGTTAGAAGCATCAGATGATCAAGTCTCTTTGGATGAAAAGATTGCCCGAGATTATGTGGCATCAAGAGTCGCCGATGTCGTCATTAATATCGTTGATGCGGCCAATATTGAACGAAATCTCTATTTGAGTTCTCAATTAATAGAGATGCGAGTGCCGATGATTTTGGTACTCAACATGATGGATACTGTCAGACAACGTGGGATCAAAATTGATTCAGACTTTTTAAGTTTGCAACTCGGTTGTCCCGTATTGCCTATTACCGCTTCGACTAAAGAAGGTGTGGCCGCGTTAAAAAAAGCCATTAATCGGGCTACTGAAACACATCCAATTCCAGCGATAAAAATTGTTTACACAACTGCGTTAGAATCTGCAATCGCAGAATTATTGCCCAAGTTACAAGAATCTGCCAATCGATACCGCTGTGATCCTAGATGGTTAGCGGTTCGATTACTCGAAGGTGATACGCTTGCCCGCGAGATCGCAGGAAGCAGCCTTGAAGTAGCGGTATCGGAATTCCAACGTCAGGTAGAAAATGAAACCGGCGATGAAATTGATATTCTTGCTGCCGATGCCCGTTACGGATTCGTAAATGAATTAACCCAGGCAGCAGTCTGCAAGATCAATGAAGTCACCCGTCACGTCACCGATAAAATTGACAGCGTTGTGTTAAACCGCCTCTGGGGTATTCCCGTCTTTCTGTTGGTTATGTACACCATGTTTATGTTTACTATAAACATCGGTAGTGCCTTTGTAGATTTCTTCGAGCAGACCGTTGGTGCCTTTTTGGTCGATGGCTTGAGTCATGTGTTAACCCGGATTAATTGGCCGCAATGGCTGATTGTATTATTGGCAAATGGAGTGGGTGGCGGTATCCAGGTAGTGGCGACCTTTATACCTATCGTTGGATTTTTATTCATGTTCTTGTCCGCACTGGAAGATTCAGGCTACATGTCCAGAGCCGCTTTTGTCGTGGACAGGTTTATGCGGGTGATCGGCTTGCCTGGAAAATCATTTGTCCCGATGATAGTCGGTTTCGGATGTAATGTTCCCGCGATAATGGCAACGCGAACACTCGAAAATCAACGAGACAGGATACTGACCAATATGATGAATCCTTTCATGTCGTGCGGAGCTCGATTACCTGTTTACGCTTTATTTGCTGCAGCCTTTTTTCCAGTTGGCGGACAGAACTTGGTTTTTGGCCTGTATTTGCTCGGAATAGCAGTTGCTGTATTGACGGGTTTAATAATGCGTCACACGGTATTTAAAGGCGAATCGGCGCCATTTATTATGGAATTACCGGCCTATCATTTACCGACATTGCGCGGTGTTTTCATCAAGACATGGGACCGATTGCAATCGTTTCTGTTCAATGCCGGAAAAGTGATTGTACCGATGGTGCTGGTATTGAATTTTCTGAATGCACTGGGAACGGACGGTAGTTTTGGAAAGGAAAACAGCAATAAATCGGTATTGAGCGAAATTGGACGCGGATTAACGCCCGTTTTCAAGCCTATGGGTATTGAAGACGATAATTGGCCGGCTACAGTTGGAATTTTTACCGGTGTTCTGGCAAAAGAAGCCGTAGTTGGAACCTTGAATGCCTTGTACAGTGAGGTTTCGGGAAATACAACCGAAAAGCCGCCCTTTGATTTTAAAGAAGCGTTGATGAGTGCCTGTCTGACGGTTCCACAAAATTTGTCGGCAGTTGCTGATAACCTGTTAGATCCGCTGGGGCTTAATATTGGTAAAGTCGATGACATTTCATCGGCTGCCAGCGAACAAGGTGTTAATGCGCAAACGTTTAGCGCGATGCGCGAAAGTTTTGATGGCAAGGCAGGAGCGTTTGCCTATTTATTGTTCATACTTCTCTATGCGCCCTGTGTGGCAGCTACAGCAGCAATCTTCAGAGAAACCAGTTTAAGATGGACAATTTTTGTCATATTCTGGACAACGGGCATGGCCTATATGACAGCCATTATTTTTTATCAAATAGCAACATACCAACAACATCCAGAGTATTCATTAGTCTGGATAACAGGTCTCGTGTTAAGTTTTTTACTGGTTATAGCCGGCTTGTGGTTAGCCGGCAAAAATATGACCACAAATCACAACCGGGAGTCGTTCAGTGATTCTGTCTGATCTACGCAGCTATCTTAAGCAGCAGAGGAAAGTTGCGCTGGCAGATTTGGCCATTCATTTTAATATGGATGCCAATGCCTTGCGAGGCATGCTGGGAAAATGGATGAGCAAAGGTCACGTTCGAAAGTTGACTCGGGAATCGGCTTGTGGCACCAGTTGCTGTCAATGTGATCCAGCCATGACAGAAATTTATGAATGGATTGATAATTGAGATAAAAGGCTGGAGTAACCACCTTAAGGCCTTCCCTGCTATTCAGTTCAAACTGGTCTAAGCTTGTTGTAACTTTAATCAGCAAGAGTCTGCCATGATCGAACAACAAACTTCAATTCAGATCGGCAATTTATCCGAAGTTCGCGGCGATGGCATGGAAGCCCGGCTAGATCCGGAACATGCCTGCGAAACACCCTTGATCAAAGTCGGCGATGATGAAATATTGGCCGGACATGTTGGCTCCTACGTGGTTATCCGACAAGCCCACATCGCTGTTTTGGCAATGGTGTTTAAAATGTGGGAGAGAGACCGTTTCGATACAAGCGGCACGCGACATTCAGATCGTTTTATTTCCCTGATTCCCGTTGGCGAATTACAAGAGAATGGCACATTTATCCGGGGTGTACGTCATTACCCGACGCCGGGTGCAAAAGTGTATGCAGTAGGCTTGCGGGAAATCAACGCCATTTTTGCCAAATTCAGGGACTACCAGTTTTTTATTGGACAGCTGGCATCGCATAAAGATTACCATTTAGCGCTTGATCCCAGGGCGCTTTTTGGCCGCCATTTTGCCATTGTCGGTCAATCCGGGGCGGGAAAATCCTGGACGGTTACCAGTCTGATTCAAACTACCATCAAAGCCATGCCAAAAAGCCATATTATTTTGCTGGATTTGCATGGCGAGTATTGCTGGAGAGAACCGGATGGCTCCCTGCAATCTGCATTTCCTGATGATCAAGTTAATTATCTCGACGCCACGGAAATAGAAATGCCGTATTGGTTGATGCCCTATGCAGAACTGGTTGATTTGTTTATTGACCGGACGGATAAATCGGCATCCATCCAAATGACATTTATGCGCGAAGTGATATCTCAGCTCAAACGAAAAGAGGCCAGACGATTAGGATTGGCAACCGTTACAGTGGATACGCCCATTTACTTTCCGTTGGCAGAATTGTATATGCAAATTAAAGCAGCCAATGAGGAAAGAAAAGAGTTTGGCAAGGTATTAGGTCCTTTATTTGGACAGTTTGATGAATTTCTTATTAGACTGCAAAGTCGCTTCAATGATGTCCGCTATGATTTCCTGTTAAAGCCCAAAATCCATAATACTTCTGAAAGCATGGCCGATTTGTTAAGTCAGTTTGTTGGGGTTGGTGTTAAAAAGGGCAATGTTACGGTCATTGATTTAAGCTCGGTTCCGGCTGATGTCAGGCCATCGGTTTGTGCGGAAGTTGGGCGTCTGGCTTACGAATTTAATTACTGGAATCCTTCCCGACGGGAATTTCCGATTACCTTGATCTGTGAAGAAGCCCATTCCTATATTCCTCGAGAGAAAGGCGGCCGCTTTGAAGGCGCCAAGAAAATGATGGAACGCATAGCCAAGGAAGGTCGTAAATACGGCGTTTCAATTGGAGTGGTTAGTCAGCGGCCGACAGAATTGTCTGAAACCATGCTGTCTCAATGCAGTTCCTTTATTTGTCTTCGCACCAGCAATCCGGATGATCAAGCCTACATCCGGGGGCTGGTTCCTGAAGCCGAGGGAGATTTAACCGACATTCTCAGTTCGTTGGGCAGAGGGGAGGCGCTTGTTCTGGGAGAGGCGGCGCCCATGCCGACGCGCGTTCAAATTTACCGGCCCAACCCCGAACCGAAAAGTAACGACGTAGATTATTTTACAGGCTGGAGAGTAGGCCCGAATGATCTCGACGTGGCAGAAATCGTCAATTTATGGCGAACACAAACCCATAAATAATCTGTTAAAACCTGAGCTCCGCCACCTATTTATTGAATTAACTCCAGATAGCCATGCCGAAAGCCGGGATACTTAAACTGATAACCCAGCGCTTTTAACTTGCTATTGTCACAGCGTTTATTCATTGAACAAACGGTGCCGACTGTTTTTTCTACAGGTGGATTGCAATTCATCTGTTGCGTTAGCCAGGTTATGACCTCCCACATCGGCGCCGGATTGTCATCAGTGGCCAAATAACAGGATTCCATGGTTACACCGGCTAAATGCTGTTCCAATAAAAACGCCAATACCGCCACGCAATCGTCCTGATGAATCCGGTTGGTATAGTAGGGCGGCGATTTCTGTATGGCGGGCGACTGTTGGGCCATTCTTAACAGATGCTCGCGCCCTGGACCATAAATACCGGAAAACCGGACAACCGTATGCTTGGGGCTGGTCTCAATCAGCCGCAATTCAGCCTGCCTGATGACTTGGCTGCAAACGTTATCGGGCTCAGCCAACGAAGCCTCGTTAACCCATTCACCTTCAGTTTGACTATAAACACTGGTTGAAGATACAAAAAACCATTTGGTTTTATTCGCCTGACTGTATCGGGCCAACAGATGATTTAAACCTGTTTCATAAAGATTGCGGTAGTTATTCTCGGAACGTTCGTCTGGCGAGACAATAAAAAACAGCGTGTCGAAATCCGAATCCAGACTTTCAATGTCTTTACGGGATTGAATATCCGCTGTAATAAACTTGAAGGTGTTGGCGTCTGACACGGGAGGATTTCGTCTAAGACCCGTAACCTGATGGCCTTTACCGGAAAGCACATTTCCCAACGCCATGCCGATGACGCCGCAACCGATAATTAGTATCTTGGCCATGGCTTATAATTGATTGATAAGTTGTAATTCCTGAGGGTAGGGCGACATATAGTAAGATTCGTCTATATACGGATCAGGGCATTTGCGAAAATGATGTTTCAGTAGTGTCAGCGGCACAATCAACGGGACTTCGCCGCGACGATAGGTTTCAATGAGTTCGCAGAGCTCGGATTTATCGTCAGCGCTTAATTCCTTTTTTAAATAACCCTGAATATGTTGCAGGACATTGACATGATTTTTACGGCTGGCCACGCGCCTGAGTTTTTTCATTAGCAACAAAATGTATTGATCAGCAATGGCTTGAACATTCTCCTTGCTGACGCTCGCCAACAATTGGCCCAGATCCCGATAATCCTCGTGGCTCATGATAATCAATTTATGACGGGCATGAAACCGGGTCAGGCTTTGAGCATCAAGCCCTGCTGCGAGCATCAGTTTCCAGCGATACAGCACATAAACCCGTTGAATGAAGTTTTCCCGCAGTCCGGGATCACCCAGTCGGCCTTCTTCTTCCACCGGCAATATGGGGTTTTGGCGCATCAGTTCTTCCGCATAAACGCCAACCCCGTTGCGGTGCGGGATTTCATTGGCGTAAACCTTCACTTTCTCCATGCCGCAACTGGGCGAATCCTTTTTTAAAATATACCCGCACAATGCTGCAAACTGAAGATGATTCTGAGCCGCATAGTCCCGCAAGGGTTTTGTGACATCGATGCTTTTATCTTTAACGCCAGTACAGCGCACGGCATCATCACTTTTTTCCAGACGCAGCGTAGGGCGCGGCGCACCCAAGCCGATACCCATCTCCGGACAAAACGGATGAAACTCAAAATACTGGCTCAGCGTGCCGGTAATATAGGCATCACGCTTATGCCCGCCGTCAAACCGGACGTTTTGACCTAATAAACAACTACTAATGCCGATGGGGATTTTTTTCATGGGATGCGATTTGCTGCAATGTAATTGTGATTCTGGCAGTCTTTAAGGAACCTCTAAAAACTGCACTTCGACAAGCTCAGTACCCACAGGGCATAAATGCGAACGGTTACTTAGGTAAATCATAGGCTTATCCGTTCGTGCTGAGCAAAATAAGCCCCCTTCGGAGGCATGGCGTTACCATGAAACAGTCGCTGTTCGACGTACTTTTTTGTGTTTTCATATCTTTGCAAGTCATTGATTTTATAAATACAAAAAAGCTGTTTCTTGAGAACCTGTCGAAGCATGATCGGATAATTTTTTGAGGTTCACTTTAGTCTCTGGCGAGACTCGACGGAATGTAGGGATAAAAGTGAGGAGCAAGTTTTGCGAAAGCAGCCGGATGAATGAAGATAATTCAGACCATCCCGATTCCAGGATTCTTTGCGGCTATAACAGATTAACCAAAGTCGCAACAGCACTAACAGCTATGACCATCAATGTGCCTAATTTAATGGTCATGCGCTGTTCAAGTTGAATAAATTTACCATCGAAGCGCTCGCAAAGCCTCTCTTCAAGATGTTTAATATCTTCTTTAAGAAGGTTGATATCTGCTTTGGTTGCAACTTCGTTAAGGTTGGCTTCAAATATATCGGCCAAAGCTTCAGCCTCAGCGTGTTCGGGCAGTACCCCGGCAGATTTTAATTTATTGGCAAACTTCAACGTATCAAATGTAATTGCTGCCATAACACACTCCATAAATCTAATGATTACAGTTTAACACAGAGCTAATAAAATCGCCTTGGGCTTCCCTGAGCGCGGTTTTTAGCCATGTCAATCAACCGAGTTCGAATGGATTTACTTCCATTATCGATTGGCTAAACTGGAAAAAACGCCTTGAGAATTAATGCCATTACTCCGCCGAGCATAATTCCAAGCATCCATTTGATCAAAGTCAGTTCGCCCTTGACTTGCTCGAAACGAGATTCTATTTTTAATTCCAACTCACGAATATCTCGTTTGCTTGCAAGCTCTGCCTCACCCGACGCATCACGAAGCATCAGCGACCGCCTCTGCCTGATTAGTAGAAAAATCGGCTGATTCCAATTTACGTACAAATTTATGAGTATCCGAAGTAATTGTTGCCTTATCAGATACCATCAAATTTAGTAATTACAGTTTAACACAGACATTTAACTGCAATTAGTCTTGCTGCACATTCGTGATTTCACTCTAATTTATCAAGGTTCTTTTTTCTTCAGTCTTTGACATGCCTCAGGCATTCCAAATTGACATGCTTTAATAAATTCTTGCAGAGCGCCAGACAAATCATTCGTTGCTTCTAACACTTCAGCTTTACCAATATGAGAATGCTTGTTTTCTGGCATCAGTTCGATAGCCTTGTTGTAGTCTCTTAATGCCAGATTGTATTGTTTTTGCTCTTGATAGGCCCAGGCCCGGTTGTTATATCCTAGACCCTCGTAGTTTCCTGTTCCGGCCGTCAACTTGATGACAGTATTCATATCCTCTATGGCCTCAGCATAATGCCGTACCCTGATAAGCTCGGTACCACGATTAAAGAAAATACGTTCCATTCCGGGGCGGTAATCTTCATTTTCAACCAGTCGGGCGGCATCATCCCATATCAGCAGAGGGTGCGAGAAAGTTGTTAGTCTTAGCCAGGATAATGGCATCATTAATGAGGCCGTTAACGCCAAAACAATACTTGCCTGTTTTGCACTGAGGTTCTGACAGACAAAAGGCAGTGCAGCGAATGCGCCAGCCATCCATAGATAGCTCCGATACAGCACGAATGACTCTTGAATTCTGATGGTTGAAAGTTCAGTAGCGAATAATAGCCAGGGGCAGAGCAGGGCGAAGCCCAATAAACCTAGGATGCCTTTTTTTAATAGCAATCGAAAGGCTGCTATGGGGTAAGCAATAAAGGCGATGAAGCCCGCAGTGTGAGGCCAGGACCAAAAATGTACGGCGAAGGGTTGATAGATGTCCACCGACATCCATGCAGGGCTAGGTATCATCCATACGCATAAATACTTAAAAAATAAATAACACTGTGTCAGTATCGACAGCGGATAGGCGAGACGAACATCAAAGTCGGGTCCAAGTCTGGATAATAAATCTGCGGCCACAGGTTCATAGGCTTCCCCCAGTATATGGCGTGATTTGTATTGAAAAACTACGAATAGGCCAATCAATCCATAAAGCACAAAGGTTGGCAAAATTCGCCGGAGTTGTGAACGGAAAGGCTGCTTGCCAACCAGTACGAGCAGAGCGACCGCGACAGCCGGCGCCATGATGGCATGTTCTTTCGAGAGCACGGCCAGCAGATAGCTGGCAGCGGAAGCTAGCAGCCAACGTTGTTTTTCTCTGATCAAACCTTCCAGAAACAGCCCCCAGGTGAGCAAGGTAAATAATGTTGCCATTAGGATGGTGCGTTGCAATAAATACGATACGGCATAAACCGAAGCGGGGTGGAGTGCGAAAAGCAGGGCTCCAAAAAAGGCCAGCCAGTGGGGGGGTAGTCCCTGGTTGCTGTCTTGGGTAGTTGGCAGGGCGTGTTCGAATAAGCGCCGCAAGAAGAAAAACAGCGTAATACTGGCTGCCAGATGCAGCAGCAGGTTGCCCCAGTGATACCAGTTAAGATTCAAGCCTAGTAGCGCGCGAGTCCACTCAAACGTGGCATAAGGCAGCCAGCGTAATTCAAAACTGAATAATTTATTCCGATAGTAAGCGTGCTCTGTTCCGTCTAAAAAGTTGACATCATCAAAGACTGGTGCGCTCCACAAAAATTGGCCATAAAGACTGATCACTGGTAATGCTAACGCCATTAAAGTAAAGACGGTTTGCATGGTCGTTGGAATTTGTTTACATATCGGTTTCATAGGCGGTTGAGTGTTGAAGCGTTGATGTGCGGACAAATTGGAACTATCAGGTGTTTACTTCGTGTGGAATATGTTTAGGTGCTTTGAAAAGCAAAAACCCCCGCAGGACAATCCATGCGAGGGTTTGGGTTTATTGCTGAGTTGTGTGTTTAAATTAAGGGCTTTGGGTTTAGCAAATCGCTGCAGCTACACAAGTGGATGCTGTGTTTTTAGCCCAGATGATGGGGCTTCCAACAGAGGCAGCTGTGCCAACTAGTTGATAGGTCTCTCCGGCAAGTCCTCCTGTAGCTGTGGCGGTCATCGTGATTGTAGCAGTTAAAGCTCCAAAGTTCGAAATTGCGCCTGAACCAGCAGCTACGTATCCCGCAGCCGCACTGGTTACATCAGGAATTCCTCCAACGCCGTTGTCGCATGAGGCCTGGACCAATGTTCCTTGTTCTTGAAAGCAAATTTCAACACCCAGTTTGTAAGGAGCAACCGCTGAAACCACCTCACTAAACTTGGCTTTTTTGGTGTAGGTTTGATAAGCAGGAACCGCAATGGCGGCCAAAATACCAATAATGGCCACGACGATCATTAATTCGATTAACGTAAAACCTTTTTGTGTTTTTTGCATTTGATATTTCATCGGAATTTCCTTTTGTTGGGGGAGAAAGTTTAAGACATAACAGTTAAAGCATATGCTATGCCATATTTGCTATCGAGTTCTCAGAATTAAAGTATTGATAGGCTATGTCCGCTATTGATTACATTAAACGACTGATATTGAGGTTATTTATCGTTTTGTAGAACCTCGATCAGGATGTGAAGTCAAGCCTTGTGGGTTGGCAATATGGGGTGTTGCTAAAGAAACAGCCATATAAGCCGATAATAAATTGAACGATTATGTAAGACTGTGACAAAAATTGTCAGTGTTGACTTGGCTCTGCAACATCGCAATGCCCTTGAGACGGGCAGGGTTCATACCCATGTCCTGCATGCTGGATATAAAAATAAAAATTTAACCGTATGTAAAGTTAGCATGTTGCTATGCTATGCGCATAATAATCAAACAGTATTCGAGCACATTTTATGCAGCCTAAAGAGAATGTCAGCAAGAAAGCCACCAACATAACTCTCTCGTCCGATGTATTGGCTGAAGCGAGGGTGTTGAAAATTAATATATCACAGGCTTGCGATCAGTTCTTGCGTGAATTGGTGCGTACTGAGCGCGAACAACGTTGGCAGCAGGATCATGCCGATTTTATCGCTTCCTACAATCGAACGGTAACGGATGAAGGTTTGCCGCTGGATGCGTGGCGATCGTTTTAAATGCCGCGTTTTGATGTTTATCGGAACAGTAGTGCCCAGGCTGCAGTAACACCCTACCTTCTCGATGTTCAAAGCGATTTGTTACAGGGTCTGGAAACGCGTATCGTTATCCCGCTCCGCAGGCTCGATCGTTTTCCTGATGTTAAACTCCCTGCTAACTTAATGCCGACGTTTGCAATAGAAGGGGTCGAGTGCTTGCTTGAAACACCGAAGCTAGCCGCCGTGCCGCTACGCTTGCTGAAAATCTCTGTTACCTCGCTTGCAGACAGACAGTTTGAAATTACTGCAGCACTGGGTTTTCTCTTTCACGGATTCTGAGTAATTTTGGATGCTGCAATAGTTTGTTGACGCTTGCCTTTGTATTTTTTTCTGTGTAGATTAATAATTGTATCTTACTCGTTGTCTTACTTGGAGGTGTTCCATGTCTGTCGCTATCATCAAACTATCCAGTAAAGGCCAAATCGTTATTCCTAAAGAAATTCGCGATGCATTGCATTGGCAAGCAGGAACTCAACTAACGCTGGTTTCTTCCGTTTCGGGTGTAACACTTAAAGCAGCCTCTAAAAAAGCCGGCGGTAATTTGGGGGATTTAATTGGTATGCTCCAGCACGATGGGCCACCGGTTTCTGTTGATGCTCTTTGTAGACCTGTTGATTACTGCGCTGACTGGGAAGAATCGGAGAAACGTAACCAATGATTGCGTTCGATACCAATTTGCTTGTTCGTACTGTTGTGGCGGACGAACCTTCCCAAGTTGCTATCGTGCGGGAACTGGTCATGCAGGATAGTGTGTTTATTTCTCGAACTGTACTATTAGAAACTGAATGGGTTCTTCGGGTGGTTTATAAAAAGTCGCGAACCGATATGCTCGAATTTTTTAGAGCACTGCTAGAAGTCGATAATACTGAAATTGAAGATGCAATCTCAGTAAGTCAAGCATTGAACTGGTATGAGCTGGGCGCTGATTTTGCTGACGCTCTACATCTTGCTGTTTGCGGTGCCGCTGTGATGCATACTTTTGATAAGGGTTTCTGCAAGGCAGCAAGAGAAGCAGGCATAACACCTCCGATAAAAGTGATAGCGGTTTAGAAAGCTAGCACAACTTGTACTGATAGGGGGCGCATCATTCGTGACTCATTGCTCATTGCCTCAAAACGGCTTCATAGTCGCCAAAATAATAATTCCGAATAAAAACAGCACCGGCACTTCATTCATCCAGCGGTAATAGACATGCGAATGACGGTTGCGGTCGTACTTGAAGTCGAATAGCCACTTGCCGCAGAATCCGTGATAAATCACCAATAATAGTAATAAGGTCAGTTTTGCATGCAGCCAGCCACTGTGGCCATAGATTGCCCAGGCATAATCGACCAGCATCCAGATGCCGAAGACAAAGGTTAGCACCAGGCCGGGTGTCATAATGCCAAAAAACAGCTTACGTTCCATGATCTTGAAGCGTTCGTTACTGATGCTGTCATCGCTCATGGCGTGATAGACAAATAAGCGTGGCAAATAAAACAAACCGGCAAACCAGGTGACCATGAAAATCAAATGTAACGCTTTTAACCAGAGCATCGTTTATCCTTTTAATAGAGAGTTGAGTTGAGTGCTGATTGCTTCGGGCTTTATAAGGCCTACAGTTTTCATGGCGATGGAGCCGTCAGGACTGATCAGAAAAGTGCTGGGCGTTAGCTGTACCTGCCCAAACGCCAGGGCATGGTCTGACTTTAAGTCCAAAACCACATCATAGGGTATTTGCATGGCTTGCGTCATCGCCACCACGCGGCTGGGTGGATCGTAGATCATGGCGACAGCAATGATTTCCAGTCCCAAGGGATGAAAGTGCTGGTAAATATCGATCAAATGAGGAATTTCTTCGAGGCAGCTCGGGCAGTCAGTCGCCCAGAAGGTTACCAATACCGGTTTGCCACGTAGCTGACTTAACGAAATTCTTTTGCCGGTGATGGTTGTAAATGTCGAATCCGGTGCTGTGGTTGATGTCAAGTAAGGCAATAAAAAAAATACAGCGCCTGCCAGCAGGGTTGCAAAGATGATTTTTGTCGCTGAGGCGGGTAATTGTTCAATCATAAGATTTAATCTTACAGGATAATGTCGGGATTATAGCAAAGCTGGTAAACTATAGCCTTTTTTAGCGCGAGCATTCGGTCCTTAACTTTCATGAAAAAAATCCTTATTTCCGACAAATTGGCAGAAGCGGGTATCAACTACCTCAATGAACAGTCTGGTATACAAATTCATATCGAAACAGGGCTAAATGAAGAAGGGCTTTGCAACATCATTGGCGATTTTGATGCCTTGTTAATTCGCAGCGACACGCAAGTAACGCCAAACGTTTTGCACGCCGCCAAGCGGCTAAAGTTGATCGGTCGGGCAGGTATTGGCGTTGATAACGTCGATATTCCGTTGGCGACCGAGTTGGGCGTTATTGTCATGAATACGCCTGATGCCAATGCAACGACAACCGCTGAACTGGCGATTGCGCATTTAATGTCATTGAGCCGTCATTTACCCACAGCGGATCGTTCGGTGCGTGCAGGAAAATGGGAACGCTCCAAACTGATGGGTTCTGAAGTGGCGCACAAGACCTTGGCAATCCTGGGTTTTGGTACGATTGGCCGCATTGTTTCTCAACGCGGTTTGGGATTGAAAATGCAGGTAATTGCCTATGATCCTTTTGTCGCACCGGAAATATTTGCCGACTTGGGCGTCGAGTCCGTCAGTCTGGACGAATTAGTGACTCGCGCAGATTATCTGACATTACATTGCCCATTGATCGAAAAAACCCGTAATGTCATCAGCGCTGCGCAATTAGCCAAGATGAAAAAAACGGCCATGATCATCAACTGCGCTCGCGGCGGCCTGATTGATGAAGCGGCGCTCTATGAGGCGTTAAAAAACGGCAGGATTTCTGGCGCGGCGCTCGATGTTTATGAAAATGAGCCGCCGAAAGATTCGCCGTTGATGGAACTGGATAATATTGTCTTTACCCCGCATCTGGGTGCATCGACAGCGGAGGCCCAAGTGGCGGTCAGTGTGGAGATCGCCAGACAGGCCGTGATGTTCCTTAAAACAGGCGAAGCGGTGAACGCGCTGAATTTGCCGAGATTGTCGGCGGAAGAGCTTAAGAAGTCACATGAGTTCATGAATCTTGCCACGACTCTGGGCAAGATTTTGGTGGGTTTGACGACGCAACCGATAGAAAAACTTGAAGTTGCCCTGTTTGGTAAAGCGGCGGATGTCGCCGTGCGCCCGATATCGGTCGCTGCATTGGTGGGCGTATTGAGCGGCCAGGTGTCTACACCGGTTAACCGTGTTAACGCCGAGAATCTTGCCAGGCGTCAAGGTATCGCACTGGTTGAATCGGTCAGTCAGGAATCTCAAGATTATGTATCGCTGATCAAAGTCACCGGCCAATGCGCGGATCAGAGCATTACCTTATCCGGCGCATTACTGGGTGGACGTCAGCCGCGTCTGGTGTGCATAAACCATTTTGATATCGAAGTGGTACCGGAAGGCACGTTGATCGTAACCAATCACCACGATAAACCGGGTGTGATCTCGGCAATCAGTGCGGTATTGGGCAATGCCAATATCAATATCACCCGCATGCAGGTCAGTATGGCCGATGAACAACAGCAGGCAATGGCGGTCATCAGTGTTTCTGAGCCGTTAACGGATGTGTTGTTGCAGCAGTTATCAGCCGTTCCTGAAGTCCACAAGGCGACACAGATCAATCTATGAGTTTTGAAGTCATCTGTTTTGATTGCGACAGCACCTTAAGCAAGATTGAAGGCATAGACGAACTGGCCAGGCGTGTGGGCGTGGGTGAAGCCATGTCCAGGCTGACCGATGCGGCCATGAATGGCGAACTACCGTTAGAGGCAGTTTACGGCCAGCGTCTTTCAACAATCAAACCCGATCGGCAGAGTATCGACTGGTTGGGCGATTTATATATCGAGGAAATCGTCGAGGGCGTAAAGGAGGTCTTTACGACACTTCTGGCGCAGGATAAGGAAGTTCATATTGTCAGCGGCGGATTGCGCCAGGCCATTTTGCCATTAGCGAATTATCTGGGCTTGTCGACCGATCATGTACATGCCGTTGATATTTATTTTAATGCGGATGGCAGTTATTGCGATTTTGATCAGAATTCACCGCTGGCCAGAACAGGCGGTAAAGCCGAGATTTGCAAACAGTTAATAAAATCACAAGCTTCGCTGGTTATGATCGGCGATGGCAAGACCGACATGGAAGCCAAACAAGCCGGTGCTTTTGTGATTGGCTTTGGTGGCGTTGTCGATAGGCCGGTGGTTCGGCAATTGGCGGATTATTATTTGGCTGATAATAGCTTGGTGTCTGTTTTGGCTCATATTTTATAAGCATCAAACAGGCTGCTAAAATGACCCATGTTTAATCGTTTAAGAGAGTAACAATGGCAGGGCATAGTAAATGGGCTAACATCAAACACCGTAAAGCGGGTCAGGATGCCAAACGGGGTAAAATATTTACGAAAATGCTGCGCGAAATTACCGTAGCCGTAAAAACGAGTGGCTCGGATGCGGCCAGTAATCCCGCTTTACGCACAGCTATTGATAAGGCGCTCGGCGCCAATATGCGCCGCGACACCATTGACAATGCCATCAAAAAAGCCTCCGGCGCTCAGGAAGACGCAAATTATGAAGCCATTCGTTACGAAGGCTATGGTCCGGGTGGAACGGCCGTCATGGTGGATTGCTTAACCGATAATCGTAATCGTACCGTCGGTGAAGTGCGTCACGCATTTGCGAAAGCAGGCGGTAATTTAGGTACGGACGGATCTGTTGCCTATCTGTTCACTAAACTGGGCATAATCAGCTACTCGCCATCAGTCAATGAAGATGCTTTAATGGAAGTGGCTTTGGAAGCCGGTGCAGACGATGTCATCGGTAATGATGATGGTTCGGTCGATGTCATGACCTCCCCCGACAAGTATTTAAGCGTCAAAGATACCCTGATTACAGCCGGTTTTGAACCCGATAATGCGGAAATGACGATGCAGGCGGCTACGATGGTCGATCTGGACGCCGAAACGGCAGAAAAGATGCTGCGCCTGATCGACCGTCTGGAGGATCTGGACGATGTGCAGAATGTTTATTCCAACGCGGATATAAGCGATGAGATTATGGAAGGGCTTGGATCATAAGATCATGGATTGGGTAGATAGGCTCACATAGGAAACCTCTAAAATTATCCATTCATGCTTCGACAAGCTCAGCACGAACGGATAATTTACTGAATTAATGTAGTGACCGTTCGCACTGAGAGCTTGTCGAAGTGCAATTTATTGAGGTTCCCGTACTCGCTGATCACAATTTAATGAGAATATTAGGCATAGACCCAGGATCAAGACTGACTGGCTACGGAATTATAGAAAATTCCGCGCGTGGTTATCGATATATAGCCAGTGGCAGTATTCGAATCAATGAGGATTACTTTCCCGATCGGCTAAAACAAATTTTTGACGGGATTCTGGCGTTAGTTGAATCGTATCAGCCGGATTGTGCGGCCGTAGAACAAGTTTTTATGCATAAAAACGCCGACTCCGCGCTTAAGCTGGGTCAGGCCAGAGGAGCGGCAATCTGTGCAGCTCAATTCAAGGGTCTGCCGGTATTTGAATATGCCGCAAGGCAGGTTAAGCAGGCAGTGGCAGGGAAAGGCAATGCAGAAAAGATGCAGGTTCAGCATATGGTGAAAATTCTGTTAAATATTCAAGGTGAACTGAAACTGGATGCTAGTGATGCATTAGGCATGTGTATCTGTCACGCGCACTACCAACAAACAGAATTACGCTTGCAGCAGGGATTGACGAAATGATTGGCTTTTTACGGGGCACACTGGTTGCGAAAGCACCGCCATTTTTGGTGATGGATGTGCAGGGCGTGGGTTATGAAGTTGAAGCGCCGATGACGACATTTTACGATTTGCCTGCTGCGGGTGTTGAAATTATTTTGCATACCCACCTTGTCGTTCGCGAAGATGCCCATATTTTATTTGGCTTCTCGACAGAAGCGGATCGTTCGATGTTCAGAACCTTGATCAAGGTGAATGGTGTCGGCCCGAAACTGGCTTTAACGATTTTGTCGGGACAAAGTGCTGAAGAATTTCATCGCTGTATTCAAAATAATGATACCCAGGCCTTGGTGCGATTGCCGGGTGTCGGCAAGAAAACAGCGGAACGGTTGGTCATCGAAATGCGCGATCGTTTGCCGGATTTGGTCGGTCTCAGCCCTATAACACAGGATAATCCGCAACAATCGATGATCGGCAATCCCAAACAGGAAGCCATTAGTGCCCTGTGCTCCTTGGGGTATAAGCCACTGGATGCCAGTAAAATGATTCAGAACATTAATACCGAAGGAAAAAGCTGTGAAGATATCATCAGGCTTGCCCTGCAAGGTGCAATGAAATGATTGAAAGCGATCGCATGATAAGCGCTCATGGCCGTGCGGACGAAGAACGTCAGGATCGCGCGATTCGGCCAAAACGACTGGTTGATTATGTCGGGCAGAAAGAATTGCGGGCACAACTGGAGATTTTTATTCAGGCAGCGAAAGCGCGTCAGGAGGCCTTGGATCATGTGCTGATTTTCGGCCCCCCTGGCCTGGGCAAGACGACGTTGGCCAATATAATCGCGACGGAAATGTCGGTGAATATTCGCCAGACTTCAGGGCCGGTGATTGACAAGGCGGGCGATTTGGCGGCATTGCTGACCAATCTTGAAGCGCATGATGTGTTGTTTATCGATGAAATTCATCGTCTGAGCCCAGCCGTTGAAGAAATCCTGTATCCCGCCATGGAGGATTACCAACTGGACTTGATGATTGGCGAAGGTCCGGCGGCACGCTCCATTAAGCTGGATTTGCCGCCGTTTACGCTGGTGGGCGCTACGACACGTGCCGGTTTGCTGACATCACCCTTGCGCGATCGTTTCGGAATCGTGCATAGACTGGAGTTTTACACGGTTGATGAACTGGCGGGTATCGTATTGCGCTCGGCCAAGGTTTTGGGGATAACCATGGAAGAACGAGGCGGCTATGAAATTGCCCGCCGTTCACGAGGCACCCCCCGGATTGCCAATCGATTGTTACGCCGGGTACGCGATTATGCCGAAGTAAAAGGCAATGGCACCATAACAGAAGACATCGCTGTTCAGGCTTTAGACATGTTGAATGTGGATACTAATGGTTTTGATGCATTGGATCGTAAACTGTTGCTGACAATGATAGAAAATTTTCAGGGTGGCCCGGTTGGGCTGGATACCTTGTCATCGGCGATAAGCGAGGAGCGCGGAACTATCGAAGATGTATTGGAACCCTATTTGTTGCAACAGGGCTTCATCATGCGCACACCGCGTGGCCGGGTCGTCACGCAGCATGCGTATTTACATTTTGGGTTGCAGCCGCCTGGGCAGATTGGTGTGTTGGGCGATTTGTTTGAATAATCGGGATCAGATGTTTCAAGGCTTCCGTTTGAGTTGGAACGATGGACACTAAAAAATTTATTTGGCCAGTCCGCATTTATTACGAAGACACGGATGCCGGAGGTGTGGTTTTTTATGCCAATTACCTTAAATTTTTTGAACGGGCGAGAACTGAAATGCTTAGGGCTATGGGCTTTGAGCAAGATGAACTCGTAGCTAATGAGGGTATTATTTTTGTCGTTCGATCTGTGCAGGTTGATTATTTGAGGCCTGCCCGGTTTAATGAACTGATTCACGTCAGTGCCGAGGTGGTTGAAGCCAAAAAAGCCAGCCTTAAATTTGAGCAAACCATTACACGAGGTGATGATGTTCTAACCAAAAGCCATATTAAAATAGCCTGTCTGGACGCACAAACAATGCGTCCTAAAGTAATTCCCGACCATTTAATTGAGCAGTTAAAGAATGAATACTGATTTATCCATCATACATTTAATTATAGAAGCCAGTTTTGTCGTCCAGTTTGTTATGCTGCTGTTATTGGCTGCATCCGTGGCATCGTGGACATTTATATTTTCCAAGCGAAAAGAACTGAATCGGGCCATTGAAATAACCGATGAATTCGAAGCGGAATTTTGGTCTGGCGTAGCCTTGGCTGATCTATACAGAAAGCTGGCTGCCAAGGATTTCGAGCCGGAAGGCATAGAGAAAATATTTTTGGCCGGGTACAAAGAGTTTTCCCGTATGCGTCAAGCTGGAAATGTCGATCCCATGATTCAGGTCGAGAGCGCGCAACGCGCCATGCGGATCGAGTTGTCCCGGGAACTGGAGCGGCTCGATGAACATTTACCGTTTTTAGCGACAGTCGGTTCCACCAGTCCCTATGTGGGTTTGTTTGGAACGGTTTGGGGCATCATGAACTCCTTTCGTTCCCTGGGCAACGCCAAACAAGCCACTTTGGCGCAGGTTGCTCCCGGAATAGCCGAGGCGCTTATTGCGACGGCTATCGGCTTGTTTGCTGCGATACCTGCTGTTGTAGCCTACAATCGGTTTTCGACCCGGCTGGATAGATTAACGGGTCGCTATGAACTCTTCGTTGAAGAATTCATCGTATTGTTGCAAAGACAGGCAGTTCATAAATGATCAGGAAAAACCGGCGTAGAAAGCCGATGGGAGAAATCAACGTTGTCCCTTATATTGACGTTACTCTGGTATTGCTGATTATCTTCATGATTACAACGCCGTTGTTGCAAACAGGCGTCAAGGTTGATCTCCCTGAAGCCGATTCAGCGGTAGTTGAACAGAAAAACGATCCGCCACTGGTTATCACTATCAAAGAGCAAGGCCAATACTATATTATCGTTGGCGAGAAGGATCAGGAGCAAATTGAGCCGGAAGAAATCGATGCCAGGGTTGCTGCGGTATTGAGTGAAAAACCGCAAACTCAAGTATTGATTGAGGCAGACAAAAGCGTTGATTATGGCACTGTTGTTACCGTAATGGCCGGGCTTAAAAATGCCGGTGTGCCCAATGTAGGATTAATGACCAAGTCGAGCGATAAATAAGTTAAATGGGTAGTAAAACAAGATATTCTCGGCCATTGATTTTAGCGCTAGCGCTGCATGTGATGATCTTGCTGTTGTTTGCAATCAATTCATTTTTCAAGCCATCCAGTGAAAATGCTCTGCCAACTCCGGATATCATCAATGCAACGATTGTAGAAGAAAGCCAAGGCCAGCCCGAGACCAAACAGAAACCTGTTGAAGAGTCTAAACCTGAAGCAGTAAAACCGAATCAAGAGAAAGTCGACGCTAGCAAGGCCAAAGCGGAAATGGAAAAAGCTGAAGCCGCGAAAGCCAAGGCAGTTGCAGAAAGGGCCGAAGCTGCTAAAGCAAAAGCTGAAATCGAAAAAGCTGAAGCGGCGAAAGCCAGGGAGGCTGCAGAAAAGGCTGAGGCTACCAAAGCCAAAGCGGCGGCTGAAAAAGCCGAAGCTACTAAGGCAAAAGCTGAAATAGAAAAAGCCGAAGCGGCGAAAGCCAGGGCGACTGCAGAAAAGGCTGAAGCGGCGAAAGCCAAGGCAACTGCAGAAAAAGCCGAAGCAGCCAAAGCTAAAGCGGCGGCTGAAAAAGCTGAAGCTACCAAAGCCAAGGCCGCTGCAGAAAAAGCCGAAGCCGCGAAAACCAAGGCAGCTGCAGAAAAAGCCGAAGCCGCGAAAGCCAAGGCAGCTGCAGAAAAAGTCGAAGCTGCCAAAGCTAAAGCGACGGCTGAAAAAGCTGAAGCTGCCAAAGCCAAGGCCACAGCAGAAAAAGCCGAAGCGGCGAAAGCCAGGGCCGCTGCAGAAAAAGCCGAAGCCGCGAAAGCCAAGGCAGCTGCAGAAAAAGCCGAAGCGGCGAAAGCCAGGGCCGCTGCAGAAAAAGCCGAAGCGGTCAAAGCCAAAGCGGCTGCAGAAAAAGCTGAAGCCGCCGCCAAAGCCAAAGCAGAGGCCGAGGCGGAAGCTGCCAGGGAAAGGGCGGCGGCTGAAAAAGCAGCCGAGGAAGCAAAGGCGAGAGCGGCTGAAGAAAAAGCCGCAGAAGCCAGAGCAAAAGCAGCGGCGCTTGATAGTGAATTCAAAAAGGCAATAGACGCTATCAAACTAAAAACAAATCGTAGCTGGATTCGGCCTTCTGATAAAACGGGATTGAAGTGTACAATCAGAGTCAGATTGATGTCTGACGGAACAGTGATAGATGCAACAGTGACTTCCAGCAGCGGAGATGAGATTTTTGATCGTTCGGCGGAAAATGCCGTTAGCAAAGCATCACCGTTGCCTGTCCCTAACGATAAAGAGCTATTTGCCAGAAAATTTAGATCGTTTTCATTTATTTTTGAGCCCAGATGATCATGGGTTCTTGCTCGTTGCGTAGGCTGGGTTGATAAACCCAGCACCTCGCCAATGCAGGGTTTAAGCTAACGCTTCAAACCTGCCTACGTAACTAAATTTTTTCTAAACAGTTTGGATTATTATGTAGAGGTGAATGTGGTTTTTTTTAGAAAAATAATGTTAATTGTATTTTTTGTCTTTTACTTGCCCGCTAGTCGTGCCGAACTAACCATCGAAATCACAGAAGGCATAGACAGCGGCGTATCTGTTGCTGTGGTTCCGTTTGCGTCGCAAAATGCGCCGGTTGATGTCAGTTTTGTTGTTAATGCCGATTTGGAACGCAGCGGTTATTTTAAAATGCTGAATCCTCAAAATATGCCAGGCAGACCAAACACAGCCGATGCGGTCAGATTTCCGGATTGGCAGGCCATCAATCAAAACTATCTGGTGATCGGTCAGGTTAATGAGGATCGCGGACAATATAATGTCCAGTTTCAATTGTTTGATGTTGCGAATGGCGGTCAAATGCTGGGTTACCGGATGACGTCTTCGGCTGCAGATTTACGCAGAACAGCCCATCACATCAGTGATCTCATTTTTGAAAAGTTGATAGGTAAAAAAGGCGTATTCAGCGGCCGTATTGCCTATATCACAACGACAACGCAAGGCAATAAACGTTATCACCAATTGCAGGTTGCCGATGCGGATGGCTTTAAACCGCAAACAATAGCGTCATCGCCTGAACCTATCATGTCGCCGACCTGGTCGCCGGATGGCAAAAAAATGGCTTATGTCTCTTTTGAAAGAAGATCAGCCGCAATTTACGAACAAACACTGGCCACCGGGCAACGCACAAAAATTGCAGAATTCCCGGGTATTAATGGCGCGCCTGCGTGGTCGCCCGATGGCAGTCGAATGGCGTTAACGCTTTCAAAAGATGGTAGCCCCGATATTTATGTTTTGAATCTGGTTACGCGGTCCTTAATCAAGCTGACCAAAAGCTATGCGATTGACACTGAGCCGACCTGGTCTCCCGATGGCAGTCAGATTGTGTTCACCTCTGACAGAGGGGGCAAGCCGCAACTATACATCACCCCAAGTTCGGGTGGGCAAGAGAAAAGGCTGACGTTTAGCGGCGGTTACAATGCCCGAGCCAGTTTTTCTCCGGACGGTAAAAGTATTGCGATGGTACACGGCAACGGCAACGATTACCGAATTGCAGTCATGGATGTGGCCAGTCATTCGATCAATGTTCTAACGGCTGGTCCTTCCGATGAATCACCCAGTTTTGCGCCGAATGGCAGCATGATTCTGTATGCTTCGAAAAAGGGACATAGTGCGTTCTTATCGGCTGTTTCAATCGATGGTAAAATGCAGCAAAAATTGGCTTTTAATAATGGCGAAGTGCGTGAACCTGCATGGGCACCCTAAACTTTTAGGCCTGAAACGAATTATTTTGTAAAATTAAACGCTTAATTAATTGGAGTGAAGATGAAATTAACTAAATTATTATTGGTATTGATGTTCAGCGCGGTATTTTTAACGGCCTGTAGTGATGATGAAGCCGATACAAGCCTGACCGATGGCACGCAAACAGCGGCGAGTGGTATTAATGATGCTTCAACGAGTGGATTGAATAACGGAGCCGGTTTATCAGGCTCTGACATGGGCGGTTCCGGGCAGTATCCTAATGCAGGCATAGGTCCTGAGTTTAGCGATCCGAACAATCCACTTTCAAAAAGCACGATTTATTTCATGCTGGATAGCAGTCAGGTTCAGGAAGACTTCGTGCCAGTTGTTGCAGCTCATGCTCAGTATCTGGCCGCACATCCGTCACAACGCGTTGTTCTTGAAGGTCACGCGGATGAACGGGGGTCGCCTGAATACAATATTGCATTGGGCGAACAACGAGCAAAATCTGTTGCCAATATGTTGAAAGTTCAAGGTGTTTCCGAAAGTCAGCTGGAACTGGTCAGTTACGGTGAAGAGAAACCTGCTGTTTTCGGCAGTGACGAATCTGCCTGGGAACGCAATCGTCGGGTTGAATTAAGATATCAACAAGGTCACTAAATGAAAGCATGCTTTCTTTTGATATGCAGTGTTATGGGTATGAGCATTGCTCGTGCCGAATCCATGCCGTTGCCGCCTGTGGTTGATAATTCAAACTATCCGTCGACCCAGTCAACGACTTCGGCGTCAGCAAAAACACTGTATGAACTGATGGGTCGGCTTGAGCAAATGCAGGCTGAAATACAGCAATTGACTGGAAGGGTCGAAGAGCAGACTAACCTGATCAATGAGTTGAAAAAACGGCAAAATACCATGTATTCGGATTTTGACGAACGCATGCAAAGTATAGAAAGCAAGGGGGCTGATTCTGAGCAGCCCAACGCGGAAAACGCACAGGAGTCTTCAGAACCGACATCCTCTGCGGCTGTTGCAGCCCCCACCAGTGCGCCTCCTAAGCCATCTGCTCCAGTAGCACCGTCAGCTCCAGCCTCAGCCCCTAAGGTAGTTGCTGCAGAAAAACCGGCAGCAACGCCACCCAAGCCTGAGCCTGTTCAGGTAGATGGTGATGAAAAGCAGCAATATCAACATGCTTACGATGCCCTCAGAAATGGACATACCAGTCAATCGATTGCTGAATTCGATGCTTTTCTGGCGAAGTTTCCTGCCAGCGGACTTGCGAATAATGCACAGTATTGGCTCGGTGAGGCCTACCGTGTCAATCAGGATGTGGGGTCTGCGCGAAAGGCGTTTAGCAAAGTCATTGATAACTATCCCGGTGGCGCCAAAGTGCCTGATGCTTTATTGAAGTTAGGCTACATTGAGATTGAACAGAAAAATCCGACCAAGGCTCGTGAGTATTTGACTCGTGTCACCAATGAGCATCCTGGTACCTCGGCCGCCCATCTCGCGTCAAAAAAATTGCTTTCAATTGATGAAGCTAACCGCTAACTGTGGCTGCGATTCGAATTACGGAAATTTTTTATTCTCTGCAAGGTGAGTCGAATACAGTTGGGCTACCTACGGTCTTTATTCGACTTACCGGTTGTCCGTTGCGTTGTGCGTATTGTGATACCGCTTACGCCTTTTCCGGCGGTAACAAAATGGACATCGATGCCATTATGGCGGAAGTTGAACAATATGATACTCCGCATGTAACGGTAACGGGCGGCGAACCATTAGCACAGCCGGCCTGCCAGGACTTGCTGATCCGCTTGGCGGATAGCGGTTATTTAGTATCGTTGGAGACCAGCGGCGCGATGGATGTATCTGCCGTCGATTCGAGGATTGTCAAGGTGATGGATCTGAAAACTCCGAGTTCGGGCGAATTGGCTAAAAATCTTTACCAAAATATCGATTTTCTGAATGAAAAGGATCAGGTCAAATTCGTGATAGGCAATAATGAAGACTATGACTGGTCTAAAGCAGCACTTGATGAATATCAATTGTTCAGGCGCTGTAATGTATTGTTTTCGCCTGTGATGGGCATGCAGGATCCAACGGAATTGGCCGATAAAATTTTAAGGGACCGCCTGCCGGTGCGCTTTCAAATTCAGCTTCATAAAATTCTCTGGCAAGACGCCCGAGGTAAATAATAGCCATGCCACAGAAAGCCATTGTTCTATTATCAGGTGGATTAGATTCAATTACCGTGTTGGCTTATGCAAAGCAACAAGGATTTGCCTGCTATGCGTTGAGTTTTGATTATGGACAAAGACACAACGCCGAACTCAAGGCTGCAACGCAAATAGCGAGTTACTATCAGGTCGAAGATCATAAAATTCTCAAATTAGGCCTGGACTCAATAGGGGGGTCGGCTTTAACGGATTCTCATATTGCTGTACCCGTTACTTTTAACGAAGGCATTCCTGTAACCTATGTGCCGGCAAGAAACACTATTTTTTTGTCGTTTGCGCTGGGCTGGGCGGAAGTCCTGAATTCACGTGATATTTATATCGGTGTAAATGCGGTCGATTATTCGGGGTATCCGGATTGCAGGCCTGAATTCATCAAAGCGTTCCGGCATTTAGCAAATTTAGCGACCAAAGCCGGTGTCGAAGGCCAAGATTTCACAATACACACACCACTCATTGCACTCAGTAAGGCGGAAATCATAAAGCTGGGTGTGGGTCTGGGCGTCAATTATGAACAAACGGTTTCCTGTTATTCAGCGGATGATCAGGGACGCGCTTGTCGAGTCTGTGATGCTTGCCGGCTGAGGTTGGCTGGATTTATAGAGGCTGGTATCAAGGATCCAACACGGTATCAACTTGATATTGTTTGATACAAACGGCTACCCAGTGATCGCCTTTAGCTTTGCTATATACAAATAGACAATAAATGCCGTAAATGGCTACGATTCTTATTAGCCAGGTCTGGCTAGTTGTTGGCAGGCCGGGCAAAGGTGTTGATCTTCATCAGTACAAGACCAGCCATTACTGATGGCATCTGACAACTCTCCTTCAAACCAGGAACGGCCATCGCTGATACGCCGCCCACTCCGCTCGTTAATTCGAGAGGATCGGCGAAATTCAATGGTTCTGAGGGCTTGCGGGTTGCAAATGTCACAAAAAATAAATGTTCTTATGCTCATGATGGCTCGATTGATAAAAGCGCTGGCTTAATTATGGCTAATCCCTAAAAGTTGGGAGAGCAGTTTTTGATAAGGTTAGTTTAAATAAAATGTTTTTGTACTAATATTAAAAGTATGAAGTGCTTACTGCATATTTTTTATAAATTTCGTCAATGAGGCAATTATGAGCGTATCTAAACAACAGGGTTTTACTTTGATCGAACTGGTCATGGTGATAGTAATACTGGGCATTCTGGCAGCAACGGCATTGCCGAAGTTTATTGATATGAGTAAAAGCGCCAGAATCTCGACATTAAAAGGCCTGGAAGGGGCCATACAGGGTGCAAAATCACTGGTTAGGGCGGGTTACCTAATAACTCCTGCAGCAACAGTTACTTTGTCTGATGGGACGACAACCGTAGCTGTCAGTACTAGTGGAGCTACAGCAGGTTTGCCATTAGCGACAGCCCCTGGTATTGGTAATGCCGTAGAAGTGTCAGGAGACTTTACGAAATCGTATGCGACGAGTCCAAATGTTGCTACGTTTACTTTAAAAGCAAGTTGTTTTTTAACGTACACGGAGTCGGATGGAAGCATTGCTCGAACAGATAGTGGCTGTTAGCATTTTCAAATACCCCAATCTAACCCAATCGTTACCATTGCATCAGTTGCGGGTTGTCTAATTATCCGCATCTGCTGTTTATCAATAGGCATGAATAGATTGTGTGTTTCGTTCTTTCAGATAATATAAAAACCTAAAATCAGGTGTTATTATTCGCATTGCATGATAGTCATCTGAGCTGATTAGCGTAATTCCGAATACAGCGGTTTCTTAGTACGTTCACAAAAGCGGTAATCAAAAATTCAATCGACGTTATTGAGTAGTAGAGAAATGAATGAGTGGGTCGGTCAGAAAGGTTTTACCCTGATTGAAAGCATCATGACTCTAGTGATTCTGGGAATTCTTTCCGTAACATTTCTGCCTAAGTTTTTTGCCTTGTCATCCTATCAGCAGAAAGTGCTTTTTGATGATACGTTGGCGGCCATTTGCTATGCTCAGAAATTGGCCGTTGCTACCGGCTGTAACATTCAAGTTAGTATTGCGAGCAATACCTTTATGTTAAAACGGCCCAGCGCCATTGATCGTAGTCAATGTGCATCGACAACGGCGGCTTATTTCACGCGTGATGTCACTAATCCAGGCACAGGCGAGACGCAATTTACCGGTAGTCAATCAGGCATTTCGTTAACATCAACTACATTTTATTTCACGGCTTTGGGTTCTGTGTCCAGTGGGCAGACTATCTTCATTGGTGGTACCAGGAAAATCACGGTCATCAAAGAGACCGGTTTTGTTTATGACAGCACGTCATAGGTTTCAAGAAGGCGTGACGCTGATTGAGCTGATATTGTCGATGGTGATTATCAGCATTGCAGTCGTCGGCATTTTTTCAGTGATTAATTTGACCACCCGTCACAGTGCTGACCCCGTTGTCAATTATCAGGCCATAGCGATTGCTGAATCCTATATGGATGAAATTCTATTGCAGGCCTATGCTGACCCCGATGGCATTAATGCCGGCGAGACGCGCGCTTCTTTTGACGATGTGAGTGATTATAATGGCTTGACTGATGTCGGTGCACGGAATCAGCAAGGTGCTTTGATCAGTAATTTATCACGTTATACCGTAGAAGTTGTCGTCTCTGCGCCCGTTGCTTTAACAGGTGGCGTTTCAGCAAAAAAAATATCCGTCAGCGTATCCGGGCAAGGACTGTCAGGTTTGGCGTTGGTCGGTTATAAAACCGACTATTGACATGCATCCTTCAAAAGTAAAAGGCTTTACGTTGCTGGAATTAATCATGGTTATCGTGATCACTGGCATTCTGGCGACAATGACGACGGACATTATCACGTTTCCCGTCAAAAGTTATCTGGATTTGGGGCGTCGCACCACATTGGTTGATACGGCAGAAATAGCATTACGGCATATGCAGCGCGATATTCGCAGGGCCTTGCCCAATAGTATTCGTATTACAGGCAGCGGCACGGTTATGGAGATGCTGCACACCAGTGACGGTGGACGCTATCGAAGTTCACAGGACAGCAGTAAAACACCGGGTTCGGGTTTGTGTGATGGTAATCCAGGCAATGACAGTCTGGATTTAACAGTGGCGGATACTTGCTTTGAAGTGATGGGCAGTTTGAAAAGCTTCAATCCGCAATCAACCACGGGTGAATATGTGGTGATTTATAATCTGGGTTCGGGATCGGTGAGTGCGGATGCATATGCAGGCGCTAATCGGGCATTAGCGACAGATTCCACGAATGCGAATGCCATCATGTTTACGGCCTTGAAATTTCCATACAGTTCACCACAACAACGGTTTTTTATTGTGGATACACCGGTTACCTACCGCTGTGATGTTTTAACAGGACGTTTGTTGCGATATGCCAGTTATTCCATTGCATCGTCGCAACCGAATCCACCCGGTGTTGATGGGCAATTACAGGCTAATAAAATCAGCGACTGTCATTTTTCCTATTCGTCAGGTGGGGCCAGTCGCTCCGGTTTGGTGACAATAGAAATCGTGGTCACGGACAGCGTGGGTGAATCTGTTCGGTTGATGCATCAGATTCATGTGGATAATGCGCCATGAGACAGCAGCAAGGATTTTCAATTGTTATGGCCATTTTTATACTGGTGGTGCTGAGTTTGTTGGGTGGCTATATGGTGCGATTGGGGGGCATACAACAGATGACATCGGTTTATGCCTTGCAAGGGGCAAGAGCCTATCTCGCCTCTAAAGCCGGTTTGGAGTGGGCGATAGCACGCATCAATCTGGGTGGGAGTTGTATTGAAGTTAATGCGCAGACAGCGTTATCGTTTGCCGATATTGCCGGGTTTACCGTGAAATTAAGCTGTACGTCCACGCCTTATACAGAAGGTGGTAAAAATCCAGTTGTCTACGAAATCAATTCATTGAGTCAGTATGGAGTTTATGCCGGCTCTGATTATGTGGCGCGTCAGCTGGAAGTTTCGATGGTTATGAACAATTAACATGAGCGATCCGTGCTCATATTAATAGCAGAATGCTTAAGTCGCTTATTTTGAGCGTTTTGATGAGTTAAAGACATAAGAGGCGACGATACCACTCCTGTCGAATTTGACAACCAAATCCTCGGTGCTGCCTTCGCTGAACAGACTGTAACGGTAATCGCCGTAAGTCCACGTTTTCATGCCGTTTTCAATACCGGTTCTCCAGGGTGTTCCAAAAGTTCTATAAATATCGTTTTGGGTTGTTTCGCCCTGACGAATAGTCGATACCTGGTTGCTTGGAAATTCATGTCCCATGGACACGCATCCGCTTAAAGCCAAGGGCATCAATATAACCCTATAAAAATGATAAGTGAAATGTCGGGCCGGTTTCATTGGTTATTCCTTATCGGGTTAAAGCTTGTTTTTAACAAGTTGATAGATGTGTTCGACATCGTCATCCAAGCCGTTCAAGATTTGATCAAGCTCGGCCAGTTTTGCCTCGGCAAATTCTCTATCTTTAAGGCTGGCGGCATTGATATAAACATTAAGCGCTGCACTTTTTACACCGCTGTAAGCGGCCATCGCAGCAACTCCAGCATCACTGATGGCGCCGATATTACCTTTCTCTGCGGCAACTCTGCTTAATGCAATGGCCTCGGCACATAACCGTGTACACGCGACTGGTATCTCAGTTGCCTCGCGCAAAGCCTTTTGAATTTCAGCGCTGCGAATTACTTTTTGTTCGTCAGTTTCTTTAGGCAAGGCATAAGTGGCCATCAGTTGGTTGAATACATCAATGTCGGCTTTTATCATGCGGGTTAACTGGTCTCGCAACACCTCCGATTTTTCTAACAATGCCCTTATGTCGTTTTCAACTTCGGCATACTTGGCTTTGCCAAGGGTCAGATTACAGACCATGCTGGTCAATGCTGCGGATTGTGCGCCCATAATAGCAGCCACACTACCACCGCCTGGCGTGGATGCTTTACTGGCCAATTGGTCAAGAAATACTTGAAGGGATATGTCTTTAATTTCACTCACGTTTAAGTCTCTAATTGTTGCTTGCTGATCATTATCTGAAAATAGTCGGTTAGATGACACTTATGCTGATAGATTTGTTGGCGTGTCGTTTCCATTCGTGATGCAGGTTAATGAAGCGTGATTCTCTATGTTTTTCATGCGTTTGAGTTTCTGAAGTTCGAGGGTAATATTTTATCATTGAAAGGCCTGTTTTTAGCGATTTCCTTATGTTATTCTAACAGGCTAAATTTTTTTTCAGTAAAAGCTCATAAAAACAGGATGCGGACGCGTGTTAAAATCTGCGGGATTACCCGTGCTGAAGATGCCGTAAGTGCCTCTCAATTGGGTGTGGACGCAATTGGATTGGTCTTCTATCCACCCAGTCCCCGGCATGTTGAGATTGAACAGGCAATCGCGATTGTGGATGCGCTTCCTGCATTTGTATCGGTAGTCGCTTTGTTTGTTGATGAGCAGGAACCGATAATCCGTGAAGTACTGAAAAAAGTGGCGATTGACTGCCTTCAATTTCATGGAGATGAGTCTGCAGATGCCTGCAGACAATATGGCAAACGTTACATGAAGGCGATAAGAATGCACCATGGCATTGATCTAAATGCGTTAGCGCACGATTATCACGATGCCGCCGGTTTATTGCTGGATGCATATCATCCAGGCGCAAAAGGTGGAACGGGTAGCGTTTTTAACTGGGACTGGATTCTCAAACAAAGTCTGTTGCCTGTAGTCCTGGCCGGAGGTCTGGATGCAACGAACGTTCGACAGGCTATTAAGAAAGTAAGGCCTTATGCCGTCGATGTCAGTAGCGGCGTGGAAGCCGGCAAAGGCATAAAAGATATCGTAAAAATGGCGACATTTATAAAAGCAGTTAATGAGACCGACAGAATAATATGACAGAAAAATATAACATGCCCGATCAAAGAGGGCATTTTGGTCCTTATGGAGGTATGTTTGTCGCAGAAACATTAATTCCTCCGGTTCAGGAATTAAATGCAGCCTATCAACGCTATTTGACGGATCCGGATTTTATTGCGGAACTGGATAAAGATTTAAAATATTATGTAGGACGGCCTTCGCCCTTATATCACGCTGAACGTTGGAGCCGGGAACTGGGCGGGGCACAGATTTATTTAAAACGCGAAGACCTGAATCACACTGGCTCACATAAAATCAACAATACCGTGGGCCAGGCCCTGTTAGCGAAGCGCATGGGTAAAACCCGTATCATTGCTGAAACCGGAGCAGGTCAACATGGTGTGGCCACGGCGACGGTAGCCGCAAGACTGGGACTTGAATGTGTTGTCTATATGGGCGCGGTCGATGTTGCCCGACAGTCGTTGAATGTTTATCGCATGAAATTGTTGGGCGCCACGGTGGTTGCTGTGGAATCAGGTTCTAAAACCTTAAAGGATGCCCTCAATGAAGCGTTGCGAGATTGGGTCACCAATGTCGATAACACCTTCTACATTATCGGAACGGTGGCTGGCCCTCATCCTTATCCGGCGATGGTCAGGGATTTTCAGGCGATTATCGGACGTGAATCGAAACAGCAATGCCTCGACGCTACCGGACGCTTACCCGATGCATTGGTTGCTTGTGTAGGTGGCGGTTCTAATGCGATCGGGTTGTTTTATCCATTTATCGATGACGAATCAGTAAAATTGATTGGTGTTGAAGCAGCGGGTGACGGTGTTGCTACCGGCAGACATTCGGCGCCCTTATGCGCAGGACGACCTGGTGTATTGCATGGAAACCGGACGTATCTAATGGCGGATGATGATGGCGAAATCATTGAAACGCATTCCATTTCAGCCGGTCTTGATTATCCGGGTGTGGGACCTGAACATGCCTGGTTAAAAGACACGGGTCGGGCCGAATATGTCAATATTACCGACAACGAAGCACTGGACGGTTTTTATGCCTTGACACGCATGGAAGGCATTATTCCTGCGCTGGAATCCAGTCATGCGATGGCTTACACAATGAAGCTTGCTCCGGCAATGAAAAAAGATCAGATTATTATCGTGAATCTGTCGGGGCGTGGCGATAAGGATATGCAGACCATGGCCAAACGCGAGGGGATAGAATTGTGAGTCGATTAGCTGCAACATTTGAAGAGTTGACCAGAACTGGTCGTAAAGCCTTAGTGCCGTTTATCACGGCTGGCGATCCAACACAGGATTTCACCGTGCCGATGATGCACGATATGGTGAAGGCCGGTGTCGATATCATCGAATTGGGCGTGCCTTTTTCAGATCCGATGGCCGATGGTCCCGTTATTCAGCGCGCGAGTGAGCGCGCATTGGCACATAAAGGCAGTTTAAGAAAAACACTGGCGCTGGCTGCTGAGTTTCGTAAAACCAACCAGACGACTCCGGTCGTGTTAATGGGCTATTTGAATCCCATCGAAGCCATGGGGTATGAGGACTTTGCCAATGCCGCCCAACGTGCTGATATCGATGGCGTCTTAACCGTTGATTTGCCGCCTGAGGAAGGCCAGGAATGCACAGCGTTTTTAAAGTCGCGTGGCATTGACACCATCTTTTTATTGGCGCCAAACAGTAACGAAGACCGCATCAAGCAGATGGATCTTGCTGGCAGTGGTTATCTTTACTATGTATCGCTCAAAGGAGTCACGGGCGCTGGGCATTTGAATACGGATGATGTTCAAAATAAACTTCAACAAATAAGATCCATTACCGGATTGCCCGTTGCTATCGGTTTCGGTGTCAAAAACGCAGAAACCGCAAAAACAGTCGCTGGAATTGGTGATGGAGTGGTTGTTGGTAGTGCCTTGATCAGTAAAATTGAAGAGAATCTCGATAACCCCGAGCAGGCAAAAAGGGAAATAGTCGCCTTATTGTCATCCATGCGCCAGGCAATGGATAGCTAAATACCCTCCGCCCGATCAGTCCAAGAATATTACCACGCATGATGAAGACATACCGCGGAGCACGCAATGAGTTGGTTTAAGAAATTAGTACCTTCCACGATCAGAACAGAAGCATCCAACAAAAAGGTCACTGTACCAGAAGGGCTATGGAGCAAATGCCCCAATTGTAATGCCATACTTTACAACAGCGAACTAGAGAAAAATTATAGTGTTTGTCCCAAGTGTGAGCACCATATGCGAATTTCAGCGAGGACGCGCCTGGCTATGTTTCTGGATGAAGAAGGGCGTGAAGAAATTGGCAAGAATATAAAACCGACCGATCCGCTTAAATTCAAGGACAGTAAAAAATATAAAGATCGTATCAGTCAGGCGCAAAAACAAACCAAGGAACATGATGCTCTGGTGGTTATGAAAGGGCAACTGGAAGGTCAAACAATTGTTGCTGCAGCTTTTGATTTCAGTTTTATGGGTGGCTCGATGGGATCAGTTGTCGGCGAACGGTTTGTGCGTGGCGTTAACAAAAGCCTTGAACTCGGCGCGCCATTTATCGTGTTTACCGCAAGCGGAGGTGCAAGAATGCAGGAATCATTATATTCGTTATTTCAAATGGCAAAGACCAGTGCAGCACTGACCAAGCTTTCCGAACGAGGAATTCCCTATATTTCCTTCATGACGGATCCGACCATGGGTGGTGTATCAGCCAGTTTAGCCATGCTTGGTGATATTAATGTGGCTGAGCCCAATGCCTTGATCGGTTTTGCGGGTCCCAGAGTCATCGAACAGACGGTCCGCGAAAAACTACCCGAAGGCTTTCAACGCAGCGAATTTTTGCGAGAGCATGGGGCGATCGATATGATCATCGACAGGCGCGAAATGCGCAATAAAATTTCCAGTATTTTGGCACTATTGATGGCTGGATTTTTGAATAAACCCAAGGCAACAGATATATCGCAAACCATTGACGACGAATATGCCCTCGAAGCGGAAAACACGGCTGAACTTTATCCCGATGATGGAGTTTAGTCCTCTGTTTTTTGTTAATGATGCGTTTTGATACCTTAAGGGGTTGGCTCGCTTGGCAAGAAAGTTTACATCCCCAGTCCATTGATCTTGGATTAGAAAGATCGACGCGAGTTTATAAGGCGCTTGATCCAGCCGGCATCAAACCGATCACCATCACTGTTGCGGGGACCAATGGTAAGGGTTCTTGTGTGGCCTATCTTGAGGCAATGTATCGAGCCCAGGGCTACCGCGTTGGCGCCTATACCTCACCGCACATTCTTAGATATAACGAAAGAATCAAGATAAATGGTGAGCCCGTACCGGACGAGTTGATATGCGAGGCATTTTCAAGAATTGAGGCTGTTCGGGACGATACCTCATTGAGCTATTTTGAATTTGGTACGCTGGCGGCACTCGACATTTTCAGACGCGCGGAACTGGACGTTCAATTACTTGAAGTTGGATTGGGCGGTCGCCTGGATGCCGTTAATATTGTCGACCCGGATGTGGCTTTGATAGCAACTATCGGAATTGATCATGTGGAATGGCTGGGCAGTACCCGAGAAGCCATCTGCAGAGAAAAAGCCGGGATTTTCAGGGCTTCGATTCCAGCCATTATTGGCGATCCGGAACCACCAGCGTCACTGACGCAGAGTATTATTGATTCACAAGCACTGCCCTATCGAATCGGTCAGGATTTCGGTTACGACAAATCAACATCTGGATGGAATTGGTTTTTCGGTGAACGAAAAATTCAAAATTTACCGGAACCCGGGCTGAAAGGTGAGCATCAATACCGTAACGCGTCGTCGGTAATTTTGGCAGTCGTCCAATTGGAGCAGCGCCTCCCCATCAGTGATCAGTCAATCCGGATGGGTTTGCAGAATGTTCATTTATCCGGTCGCTTTCAGCTGATCGAAGGCAAGCCGACGGTGCTTTTGGATGTCGGTCATAATCCGCAGGCGGTTAGAACTCTGGTAGAATACCTCGATACAAATTTTCCCGGTAAACGTATTCATGCGATTTTTTCGATGATGAAGGACAAGGATATAGCCGGCGTTCTTGAGATCATGAGTCCTGTCATTCACGACTGGTATTTTGCTCCGTTAGTCAATACCAGGGCTGCTAGCGAATCCATGATGCGCGAAATTTTCACGCAAAGCGCCGTTTCAATAGTATATTTTGGCTTTACCGGATTTGTTGATGCGTTTGAGGCAGCCAAAAAACAATCGCATGCGGATGATCTATTATTGGTTTTTGGATCTTTCTTTTTGGTATCTGATTGCCTGTTTGAATTAGAAAAAGGTGAATTGACGAAATGAATCAAGAATTAAAACACCGGTTGATAGGTGCTGTTGTTGTGACTGCACTTGCGACCATTTTTATACCCATGTTGTTTGATGATCCGATTGACGATACCGGCCAGTTGGTGAGTGAACTTAACGTGCCCACACAACCCGAAAATACTGCGGAGCAACCGGCAAATAAATCTCCGACCAGCATTGATCAGACTGTAGCAACGCAGAATCCCGATTCTGTTGCCGCTAAAGCGCAAACAGCAGAGGCTGCGACCATAGAAGAGGCCGATTCGGTCGGCACGGAAGAGGATCTCGACCAGTCGCAAGCACTGGACACCAGTGAGAACGGAACAGATAACATTACTGAAGAAGAAATGGGGCAGGGCCCTTATATCCCAGAAAATGCAGAATCGATGCAGGATGAGCAGCCCACTTCTTTAGATACCGGTATAAAAGAGGCTAATCAAGCAGTAAAAAATGCTCCGACCCATGAACCGCCCGCGAGTCATCCGGCGAATTCCAAAGCAATTATTTCAGGTAAACCACTGGCAAAGGAAATTGCTACGCCTGTAAAAAAATCGATCAAAGAGCCAGCGATTAGTTCGCTTAAAGCGCCGGCCAGCCAGCCGTCTTCAACGCATGTGTCCGGTTCTGTTATCGCGGAAGAACCCAGAAAAACGGTCTATAAAACCAAAGAGCTCCCAAAAAAACCAGGTCAGGTCCTGGAACGTTGGTATTTGCAGGCAGGCAGTTTCGGTCGTAAGGATAATGCCCTTTCCCTGTTTGAAGAACTGAGAAAACAGGGCTTGCCTGTTGTGTTGGAAACTGTTCAGGGAGACAAGGGCGCGTTATATCGACTCAAAGTGGGTCCTGAGCTCAGTAAAAAACGAGCGGCTGACCTGAAGGCCAGGCTTGAAAAGCAAAAGATAAAGACCATGTTGATAGCCGAATAAGCTTGACATACTGATCGCTAGCGAAAGTTTTTAATCGGGTTAATTATAAGATGTGTGGTATAGCTGCTATTGTTTCCCATCAAGCGGTCAATCAGGAATTATTTGATGCGCTGACTGTTTTACAACATCGTGGTCAGGATGCCGCCGGAATTGTAACCTGTGAGGGTGGCCGTCTGCATCTACGAAAAGACAACGGATTGGCCCGCGATGTCTTCACCAATGCGCAAATGCTGAAATTAAAAGGCAATATGGGTATCGCTCATGTTCGCTATCCGACGGCGGGGTGCACCAGTTCAGCAGAAGCTCAGCCCTTTTATGTGAATTCACCGTTTGGTTTAACACTGGCCCATAATGGGAATCTGACCAATACCGATGAACTGAAACAGGCATTGTTTGTAGAAGATCAACGGCATATCAATACCGATTCTGATTCGGAAGTCCTGCTCAATGTGTTTGCTCACGAATTGCAAACTCTGGGCAAGCTGCATGTCGGCGTCGACGATGTTTTTCAGGCCGTATCCGGCGTACATCGTCGCTGTCGTGGCGCCTATGCCGTAGTGATCATGATTGCCGGATTCGGAATCTTGGGGTTTAGAGATCCCAATGGTATCCGGCCGCTCGTTTATGGCGAGAGAAAATCCGGGGAAGGCTCTGAATTCATGATCGCTTCAGAGAGCGTTGCGCTGGATGTCTTGGGTTTTGACGTGCTTAGGGATGTTGAACCGGGTGAAGCGGTCTTCATCGAAGAATCCGGCATATTACACACCCGGCAATGTGCCGAAAAAACGGATCATTGTCCCTGTATTTTTGAATATGTTTATTTTGCTCGCCCCGACTCCATCATTGACCGAATCTCGGTCTATAAAGCGCGTCTTAGAATGGGTGAAAAATTGGCTGAAAAAGTGCACAGAGTATGGCCCGATCATGATATTGATGTCGTGATTCCAATCCCCGATACCAGCAGAACCGCTGCGTTACAGATGGCCAACCTATTGGGCGTGAAGTTCCGGGAAGGCTTCATAAAAAATCGCTATATAGGCAGAACCTTTATCATGCCGGGCCAGAAAATGAGGGAAAAATCGGTCAGACAAAAATTGAATGCCATTGGACTGGAATTTGAAGGCAAAAATGTCTTATTGGTGGATGACTCGGTAGTCAGAGGTACGACTTCAGAGCAAATCATTCAAATGGCAAGAGATGCCGGCGCCAAAAAAGTCTATTTTGCCTCAGCGGCGCCGCCTGTTCGTTATCCTAATGTGTACGGCATTGATATGCCCGCAGCGTCCGAATTGATTGCGCATAACCGTACCGAAGAAGAAGTGTGCCTGGCAATCGGTGCAGATCGATTGATCTACCAGGACCTGGATGACCTGATAGATGCTGTTCGTAAAGGGAACCCCAGGATACAACATTTCGATACCTCCTGCTTCAGTCACTACTATATTACCGGCGACATTGATGATACCTACCTGGAGCGGATTGAGGCCATGCGGAACGATAATGCGCAAAGCAAGCGAAACTCTGAAAACTTCATTCTAGAAATGCAAAATTGTGTCTAATTCCATCTTGTCAGATGACATGTTGGCGCTTTTCCAGGCTCGTCATTCCGACATACGCTTCGGGGAAGTTGTGGATTGCAGATATGATGTCTGCTTGATAGTAATGCCATGCTAACTCAAAGCTATACCTAATCAGGTCGTTTTTGCATTTCACTTCAATTCAACGGACATTTGCTAAATCCATTTTGACTAACCATGACCGATATTAACTGGAACGATTATTCGCTGGAAACACAGGCTATACGAGCGGGTCACCGGCGTACCCAGGAAGACGAACACAGTCTGCCGATTTTTGCGACTTCGAGTTACGTCTTTAAAAATGCGGAAGAAGCCGCCTTGCGTTTTACCGGGCAAAAACCCGGCAATATCTACTCACGATTTACCAATCCGACCGTTGATGTCTTTCAGCAAAGGCTGGCCTTGATGGAAAAGGGTGAGCGCTGCCTGGCGTTTGCATCGGGTATGGCGGCTATCATGGCGGTCGGCATGGGTCTGCTGAAAGCAGGTGATCATGTTGTTTGTTCGCGAGGTGTTTTCGGCAATACCGTGCTGTTGTTTCAAAATTATTTCGGTAAATTCGGTGTCGAGACCGATTTTGTTGACTTGATTGATGCCTCCGCATGGGAAGCGGCAATCAAGCCCAACACCCGGTTTTTATTTCTTGAAACACCGTCCAACCCCTTGACTGAAATTGCCGATATTGCCGTACTGGCCGATATTGCGCATCGGCATCAGGCCCTGTTGATTGTGGATAATTGTTTCTGTACGCCGGCGCTGCAAAAACCTCTCGAATTGGGCGCCGATGTCGTTGTGCATTCGGCCACCAAATACATCGATGGTCAGGGCCGATGTGTCGGAGGGGCTGTCGTTGCCAATGAAGACATCATCGAAAAGCATATTTATCCTTATCTGCGCACCGGTGGCGCTACGATGAGTCCGTTCAATGCCTGGGTGTTCTTATCCGGTCTTGAAACCTTGGCCGTCAGGATGAAAGCGCATTGCGATAATGCTTTTGAACTCGCCAGATGGCTGGAACAACAGGTCGGCGTTTCCAAGGTCTACTACCCAGGTCTAGCTTCCCATCCTCAGCACGAGCTGGCAAGGCGTCAACAGACACATTTTGGCGGTGTGGTCAGCTTTGAAGTCGTTGGCGGCAAGGACAAGGCGTGGGCTCTCATTGATGCTACTGCTTTGGTATCGATCACTGCAAATTTAGGGGATGTCAAAACCACGATTACACATCCGGCGACCACGACGCATGGTCGATTGACGCCTGAAGTCAGGGCGGCGGCAGGCATTAAAGATGGCTTGATCCGGATTTCTGTTGGCCTTGAAAATGTTGAAGATATCAAGAGGGATCTGGGCAGGGCTTTATAAACCTGGGCGTTTTCCCGATGTATGGCATTGTTATCGTCCAGCAATAATCGATTGCCAGTGCCGCTCGACATAACAGAACCCTTATGTTTAACGGGCTTGAGGCGAACTTACTTTATTCACGGCCTTGTCCGCACTGAAGTCGGGCAGTAAACCAGAATAAACTGCCCTGACCCAAAACGCTCTCAGCGCCGGTTGTGCCACCCATCAGATTTGCCAGACGCTGCGTGATAGTAAGTCCCAACCCCGTGCCGCCGTATTGACGAGTTAATGATGTATCGGCTTGCGCAAAGGCTTCAAACAAGATCGGCAGTTTGTCTTGCTCGATACCGATGCCCGTGTCCTGCACTTCAAAGCGCACCAGTAAGATTGCGTCGGTTTCCGCTAATAGCTTGGCTCGCAGCCAAATGCTGCCTCGCTCGGTAAATTTAACTGCATTGTTGGCATAGTTCAGCAACGCTTGTCTGAGCCGGGTTAAATCGCCGTGTAGCCAACGAGGCACATCGCCGTTATCCACTTCGATCGACAACTGCTGAGATCCTTGAGTGACAATCAATGACCGTGTGTAATCAAGCAAGTCCTCTAACGCAAAATCCTTGTGTTCAAGCTCAATCCGGTTTGCCTCAAGCTTCGATAAATCCAGGATATCATTCAGGATAGTCAGTAAATGTTGCGAGGATTCTTCTATTTGAAGTAATTTATACGATTGGTCGGCCGTCAGTGAGCTTTTTTTCAGTAGATAGGTTAATCCGATGATTGCATTCATGGGCGTACGAATTTCGTGGCTCATATTCGACAAAAACGCACTCTTGGCCTGATTGGCGGCATCGGCTAGCGTTAAGGCGTTTTCGAGTTCTGCAGTCCGGCTTGCGACTAAAGTCTCCAGGTGATGGCGGTGTTGATCCAGTTCCTCTGCGATGCGTTTTTTCTCGGTGATATCCTCCATGACATCCACATAATGCGTAATGCTTTCATTCGCCTGACGGACCGGGGAAATGGTGGCGAATTCCACATGTTCAGATCCATCTTTGAATTTATTGACAAGCTCACCTTTCCAGCACTGGCCGTGCGTTAAGGCGTCCCAGAGAGCCACATAGGTTTCCTGCGGGGTTTTTCCGGATTTCAGGAAACGTGGATTCTGCCCCATTACTTCATCCTGACGGTAACCCGTTGAACGTAAGAAAGCATTATTTACATATTCGATCTCAGGTTCCGTATTGGTGATGATGATACTTTCTGCGCTCTGTTCCACAGCAGTAGCGAGTTTCAGTAGCTGTTCCTCCGCTTGCTTACGCGTGGTTATATCGCGATAACTCCAGACCCGGCCGACGACTTTATTGTCAATACGCTGCGGCATTGAATAGCGTTCAATGGTTTTACCGTTCTTGAACTGAATATAATCGAAAGAACTGGCTTCCGGCGTATCATATAATTCATGTACTTTTCTCAAAAAGCCATCAGCATCTGCCAGTTGATCGAGCACATAGGACAATGCGGCTTCATCATTCTTCGAGGCAACGATTTCATCCGGGATTTGCCACAGTTCAATAAACTGTTGGTTGTGTAATGCCCAGGTGTTGTTCAGGTCAACGACCAGAATGGCGTCATTAGTGGAATTTAGCGTGGCAGACAGCAATGATAATGACTTTGCCAGTTGAATTTCAGCCTCTTTCTGTGCAGTGATATTGCGTCCTACAGCTTGTATTTCTAGGAGTTGACCCGCATCATTGAAAAATGCACGATTGACAAACTGGCCCCAAAGGATGCCTCTTCCAGGCGCCGTAAAACGATTCTCAATGGTGACGACAGGATTTGCAGGGGATAACGTACCGAGTTTTTGGTAAATTAGCGGCAAATCTTCGTGGGCTGCGATGGGTTGCCATTTATTTCCAATTAACGTGCCTCGGGGCCTGCAAAACAGGCGACAAAACGCATCATTGACAAAAAGGATGGTGCCATCGGCTTTAAATCGGCAGATAAACTCGGTTTGATCTTCGAGCATGGCCAGATAGCGCTGCTCACTTTCTTTCAAAGTGCTCAGAGTGTGTTGTAGTCGCTTGACAATACAACTGATCAAATAGGCAGTCGCCAAAAAAATGATCAGGGCAATTTCTCCACCGGGATTGTGTGCGAATTGAAAATAGGGCGGTATGAAAATGTAATAGGCGGCAATCGCACTGGCGCCCGTCGTCAAAACGCCGGGTCCCATGCCACAAAGATAGAAACTGATGACTGTAGCCGGATAAAAGGTAACAAAGGCAAACTCTGATTCGACAGGCAACAGTAAAAATCGAAGGCCCAGCGCAACTGTGAAAATGCCGATCGCCAGCAAATAGCGACGCAAGGCTGACATTTTTGAGTGTATGTGATTAATGTCCATCAACGGATCTCCTGGCTAAATATCTCTGTACATAACGGACGAATAATACCCGCCGGTAAGCGGGTATCCAGGTTCATCCTCCGTGGCACAAATGGATTGCTGGTAACCAGTTTGCAGTGATGTGTTTGGCCGCCATCCTGGGTGTCCGGGTTCCGGCATTCTTTGCCGGAACGACCGTTTTGGGATTGGCTGAAGTCCCCTGTCAATCAGGTGATGAAATGCCTGTTATTCAGGACGCCGCTAAACCGGCAATATTGTAACCGCAATCAACATAGGTGATTTCTCCGGTGATGCCGGAAGCCAGATCCGAACACAAAAACGCAGCGGCGTTTCCGACTTCGTCAATGGTGACATTTTTCTTTAATGGCGAGGCATCGGCGGCTTTACTGAGCATGGATTTAAAGTTGTTAATGCCGGATGCTGCCAACGTTCTGATGGGGCCGGCAGAAATGGCGTTCACGCGTGTGCCTTCAGCGCCCAGGGATACGGCCATATAGCGGACATTGGCTTCCAGGCTGGCTTTGGCAACGCCCATGACATTGTAGTTAGGAATCGCCCGTTCGGCGCCCAGGTAAGTCAAAGTTAACAGAGAACCGTTACGACCGGCCATGAGGGGTCTTCCTGCTTTCGCTAGTGCCGTGAAGCTGTACGAGCTGATGTCATGCGCAATACGGAAGTTTTCGCGAGTTGTTGCATTGACGTAATCACCATCCAGCGCATCTCTGGGTGCAAAAGCCACTGAATGCACGATCGAATCCAGGCCATCCCAGTGTTTGCCCAATTCGATAAAGACGTTATCAATATGGTCATCGTTGCTCACATCGCATTCAATGGTAATTTTGGAACCGCATTGTTCTGCCATTTCCTCGACGCGGCTTTGCAGCTTGTCGTTCTGGAACGTAAAGGCCAGTTCAGCGCCTTCGCGGTGCATGGCTTGCGCAATGCCCCATGCAATTGAACGATTGCTGGCCAAGCCCACAATCAAGACCCGTTTGCCCTGCATAAAACCCATTATCATCTCCTGGTGTTTTTGTTGTTAGAATAGTCCAAAGTATCTACGACCCCTTAATTGATGTCCAGTATTTTGTCCATAAAGATGGATTTGAATGCGTTTGCATTGTTATTAACAAGCATTATTCCTGTTCAGGCGAACGCTTGCAGTCAAGCGTTTTATCTTCCAATGACCTCACACTATATTGCAGCCCACCCTTGATTCGACATGCCATTTAACGAAGAAAAATTGTACCGGAAACTGGCATGGCGTTTATTGCCGCCACTTTATCTGATTTACATTCTGGCTTACCTTGATCGTATGAATGTCGGTTTTGCCCAGCTCCAGATGAAGGAGTCGCTGCAATTCAGCGATGCCGTTTACGGATTGGGTGCAGGCATTTTTTTTATCGGTTACACCCTGTTTGAAATACCCAGCAATCTGATTTTGGACAAAGTCGGCGCCAAAATTTGGTTAACCCGCATCATGATCACCTGGGGTCTGGTTTCCAGTTCGATGGTGTTTATTGAAACACCGCGCGATTTTTATATCTTGCGGTTTTTTTTGGGCGTGGCTGAAGCGGGTTCCTTTCCCGGTTTGATTCTTTATTTCAGTTACTGGTTTCCTGCGGGAGTTCGGGCGAAATACGGCGCCTTGTTAATTACCGCGACAGCTGCTTCAGGCTTGATTGGCGCGCCGCTGGCCGGGTTCATGTTAGGCATGGATGGATTTTTAGGCTGGCGTGGCTGGCAATGGCTATTTTTAGTGGAAGGCATTCCTTCCATACTGTTTGGCATGGTGTTGTATTTTTGGCTGACCGATCGGCCCGCGCATGCCAGTTGGTTAAACGATGAGGAAAAGGATTGGCTGGAACGGACCTTGTCCGACGAACCAAAAGTTTTAACACAGCACCATGCCGCTGATTTAAAACAGGTACTCGGTAATGCCGGCGTCTGGAAACTGGCGCTATTGTATTTTGTCGTCGTCATCAATTACTACAGCATCAGTCTCTGGTTACCGCAATTAATCCAGCACTGGTCGGGACTGGATAATGTTCATACGGCCTTTTTGACGGCATTGCCTTATTTTGTGACGGTCATCGTCATGGTCATCGTTGGCGCCCATTCCGATAAAATGGCGGAGCGGCGCTGGCATATTGCCGTCTGTGCCTGGATTTCCGCCAGTGCGTTTGCAGTCAGTCCCTATCTGGAATCGCCGGTACTGGCCCTGCTGGCCATAACGATAGCTGCAGCGGGCATTTGGAGCATATTGGCGCCCTTCTGGACATTGCCGCATATCCTGTTAAAAGAAGGTCAGGCCAAGGCATCCGGCCTTGCCTTGATCAACTCCATTGGCAATCTGGGTGGTTTTGCCGGTCCGTATATTGTTGCCTGGCTGAAAACTTCGACAGGTGATTTTAAAGTCGCTTTACCGCTATTGGCCTCGATTTTGGCCGTGGGGGTCTTGATAGTCTTTACTGTCAATGATGGCTACGATCGATCGAAGTGATCACACGGTTTCTGTAATAATTCGAATTGTTCAATGATTACCGGTTTGCTGAACAGATCCCCCTGGCAGATCTGACAACCATGCTGATCCAGAAAAGTGCGTTGCGCTTCCGTTTCAACGCCTTCAGCGATGACTTCCATGCCTAAATTGTTAGCCATGCCAATGATGGTTTGTACAATCACGGCGTCCGAGGCTTTTACGCCGATGTTACGGACAAACGATTGATCAATCTTCAATTGATCGAGCGGCAGTTGCGTCAGGTAGGCCAGAGATGAAAAGCCGGTGCCGAAGTCATCCATGGAAAAGCCGACGCCTAATTCGCGTAGCGCATTCATCTTGCAGACGGTGTCATCAATGTCGTCGAGAACCAGGCTTTCGGTAAGTTCCAGTTTAAGCCGGTCAGGTTTGATAGCGTTTGAGTGTACTGTCTGGGTCACCAGCTCCACAAAATTTACCTGATGAAACTGGCGCGCACTCACGTTGACAGCCAGTTTCAAATGCTGAGTCACGGTATTGTGTTCCCAGCACTTGATTTGCTTGCAGGCCATCTCCAGAATCCATTGTCCAATGGGTAATATCAGACCGGTTTCTTCGGCAAGCTGGATAAAGTCTGCCGGTGATACCAGGCCACGCTCCGGGTGTTGCCAGCGGATCAGGGCTTCTGCTCCGACGATCTGATGGTTAAGGTAAACCTGTGGCTGGTAATGAATCTTGAACTGGTTTTCTGTCAGCGCCTCGCGCAAGTCAGTTTCAAGGGCGACGCGGGCAGTAATGCTGGCCTGCATATGCGGATCGAAGAAGCGCAGTGTGTTTCTGCCTGATGTTTTGGCTTGATACATGGCTATATCTGCCTGTTTCAGCAATTCGTCCACAGATTGCTCGTGACCATTGAACAAGGTAGCGCCGATGCTGGGCGTGCTGTGGTAAAAGTGATTGGTGAGCTGGTAAGGTTGGTTGAGTATATCGAGGATAATTTTGCCGATATTTTTAGTCTGTGCAGCCGCTTCTAGGGCTTGTTCACTCAAGTCTACCAGTATCACGACGAATTCATCTCCACCCAGGCGGGCAACCGTATCGCCTTCACGCACACTGGATTCAAGGCGTTGCGCAACCTGCTGGAGCAGCAGATCACCCATGTTATGGCCGAGCGTGTCGTTGAGTGACTTGAAATTATCCATGTCAATAAACAGTAAGGCGCCGGTTTGACCGCTGCGATGACTTGAAGCCAGGGCCAGTACTAATCGATCCCGAAGCAGCACACGGTTCGGCAGGCCGGTGAGGGCGTCGTAGAAAGCCAGACGTTCAATTTTATCGGCGGCTTCCTTGTTCAGCGTGATATCGGTGAGTGTGGCGACATAATTGGTAACACTACCTTCCAGTCCTTTTACGGCAGTGATGGTGATTTGCTCAGGATATATTTCGCCACTCTTGCGCCGATTCCAGATTTCGCCATTCCATTCGCCCGTGCGATTCAGTGAGTCCCACATGGCTGCATAAAATTCTGATTTGTGACGGCCTGACTGAAGAATTCGCGGATCCTTGCCAATGACTTCCTCGGCGGTGTATCCCGTGATTGATGTGAAAGCACGATTCACCTTGATGATTTTGCTGCTTGCATCGGTGATAAACATGCCCTCCTGTGCTTCAAAGGCGATGGCAGCAATGCGAAGGTCTACATCCGCCTGCCTGCGTTCGGTGATGTTTCGCATGGAGACGAGTATACCCTCGATCTCCGGATTGCCCAGCAAGTTGACACCGGTGCTCTCCACATAAATCCATCGGCCATCTTTATGACAAACGCGGTATTGGACTGTCAGTGGCTCCGCCGCATGTTCTAAAACATAACACTGGGCATTGGCTATGATGCCCATGTCATCCGGGTGGATGACATGGGCACTCGGCCGACCGATTAATTCGTCAGGCAAAAAACCGAGTAAACGCGGGATGTTGGGTGACACGAACATTATGTTCAGGTTTGAGTCGATTAGCCAGATGATATCAGAGATATTGTACAAATAGGCTCGCAGTTTCGCTTCACTCTGCCGGAGCTTTCCCTCGCTGCTTTTTTGTTCGGTGATGTCGTAGCAAAATCCAATGTAGCCGAGAAAAACTCCATTGATGTCATAGCGTGGATTGCCATCGTCACGGATCCACGGTAAAAGCCGTCAGCGTTTCGCAATCGGTATTCGATACTGAAAAATTCGCGTTTATCAAACGCGGATTCGTAGGTTTGAAGCAGGCAGTCCGAATCGTCCGGATGTACGCCTTTCGTCCAGCCCTCGCCCAGCTCCTGGTCGAAAGTACGGCCAGTAAATCGTAGCCACGGTTCATTGAAATAATTGCAGCGTTTATCTTCTGCTGACGTCCAGATTAGCGTGGTGCCACCGTTTGCCAAGGTACGAAAGTGTTGTTCGCTCTGTTTTAATAAGTCCACAAACAGCTTGCGTTCATTAATATTCTGGACTATGCCACGCATCAGGGCAGGTTTGCCATCGGGGTTTCGTTCCACTTGACCGGCGGATCGCATCCAGTTAATAGTGCCATTTTTTGCGATTGCCCGGTATTGCACATCATATTTTGTGCCGCATTCTATATGTGACTGCAGGGCATCCATGATCTGTTGACGGTCGTCTGGATGCACGATGGACAGAAAATAGTCATAATTTGGATTTTTTACGGCAGAAGATCCAAGTAAAGTGAAACAATTTTCTGACCAGGTCTGTTGGTTGTTGATCAGATCTGCTTCCCAGGTACCTATGCCCCCATTTGTCTGGCATAAATGTAAATGATTTCCACTTTTTCGCAGACTGCGTTCTTTTTGCTTGCGTTCATTCACATAAATAGTCAGAGTCATTCCAACCAATGACAATATCAGCATGTAAAACCAAAAGTTGTGAAATCCAGCGCTAGCGATTTCCTGGGCAAAGTAGCCAGTTTTAAGGAATGCGCCCAGTAGTGCCTGTATGGCAATCATATTCAACGCCAATGCTGTGATACGCATATCAAGTCTTAATGCGACACCGGTGATGAACAGGAACATCACGAAGCCCTTGGGCGCAGAAATAAAGCCGTCATTAAACCAGCCAAGAAAAACGATTTCACCGGCAATGAACGTTAAGCCAAGCAATAGCCATTTTTCGAGTTGTTGCCTGCCGGTGAGTTGTTCCGGTTTGGTTTGTAAACAAGCCAGTATCAACGGCGTGACCAGGACAACACCGAGCGTGTCACCCATCCACCAAATCAATGCATTGGCAAGATAATGGGCTTGGTGAATGAAGCCGTCAAGCAGTAAGGCCGATGTGCCGATCAGGGCGCCGATGACGCTTGCAACGCCACCTCCGAGTGTAATCAAGCGCAAGTAGTCAGCAAGTGTGTCAAGTGATGGTGAAAACTTATCGTTACGGGTCAATAACCAGGTACCCAGCAGCACTTCTACAAGGCTTGCGCAGGTGGTGCCCATCGTCCCAATCAGGGTATGATTGGATAGTATATTAACCAGCAGGGCGCCCAGTGCTATCCCCCAGATGTAATGGCGTCCTCCAATTAGCATGGCAGCCAGTGCCAGGCCGCTACCTGGCCAGAACACACTGACAACGCCATTCAAAGAGAAATAGCGATGAGTCAGAACGCCATAAAGCAGGTATGCCGCTGCAACGCCGATTTGTTTGAGTAATCCTGTTAAACTGTTTGTCGATGTGAAGCCGTTTGTAAGCATTGCATTCGTTAGTACTTCTAGTTACTGATGGCAGCAGGTAGTTGAAAAAAAGCGCCTGGGATGTGAACGAAATCCTTATCGGTATTATGGTATTACAATAATAGCGAATAAACACGAACTTACTGTTACATGAACGGAAATTTTTAAGAAATGGATAAGGGTATCTGATTACTTACAAGCTTCAGCCGAAAGAGAAACGGTGATGATCCCGTGAATTCCCCTAGGACGTCACCCCGGCATGGATTGCCGGGGTCCAGGTTACACGGATGTAAACTCAGCGATTTCTGTTACATGACAAGTCACGTCCTTGTGTTCTGGATCCGGCAACTGCTCCTGCGTCGCCTAAAGCGCCTACTGTCGGTGCACTACCTCCTGCATCCTTGCAGTCGACCGGCAATCCATGCCGGTAAGACGGTTACTTGAAGGCGTGCAACTTTGGCTGTGAGTTGTGCGTAATCAGGTAAGGGTATTCATTATGTTGTACAGTGTTTGTGGTTCTGGCCTCAAGCTTTGGCACTTTGCGCAGGCGGCTATCTGTCATATAATTTGAAAGCAACTGCAATAATGCTGCAATCTGCAATTCATCAACATTTTATAACCTTACAGGAAAACGATGAGTCAAATTACCATTGAACATAATCCGAGTGAAGAACGATTGAAAGAGCTCGATGTTGCAAACTGGCCAATCTGGGAAAAAGAAGTGTCCAAATTTCCGATTGATTTCGACGAAACAGAAACAGCCTATGTCCTGGAAGGTGAAATCATCGTTACGCCTGCCGGCGGTACGCCTGTGACGATAGTTCCTGGCGATCTGGTTAAATTCCACGCTGGACTGGATAGCCTTTGGGAGGTTGTCAAACCTTTGCGTAAACATTACAGCTATGATTATCAATAGCCGATTGACGATAAGTTAAAAACAAAAAAGGCATCTTTCGATGCCTTTTTTATGTCGTATCGGAATTCAGAGTCTTCATAGATCAGGCTTTTTCATCAAGCAAGGTATTTTGAGTAATCGTATAAGCCGATGAAGTCACTTGTATACCGTCCTGAATATTGATTACCCCAGGTTTTAAACCGGCATCTTCAAATTGATGTTTGAGCTGGTCCAGGTGCTCATTGATGAGTTCGGACGTTTGCGTTTGTTGGCTACGAAAAAACGTGTTGATGGTTTCATCGTAATACGACAACTGGCATTGAATGGCTCCCAGGCCGGGAGGGTTCATCGAAAGGGTGACGGACCACTTATCCTTGCCGACATCGCTATCCGATGATGGCTGATTACCACTGTCTTTGGTGATCTGGATATGGACGGCGTCTGCCTGACCTCGGTCAACAAACGGGATTTCGAACGACCACACCTGTTTGCTGGTTTCATCTTTCGGTAACGAAGTCAGCTGATCCAGAACAATTTTGGCGACATTGTTTTCCGTTTTTTGCTGAAGATTTTTCAGCGTGGCGAGCTCAATATCCTGCACATCCGTTTTTTTAGGATGTGCCGACTCTTTCTTTAACACCTCAATAAATTTCAGCAGGTTGGCTTTAAAATCCTGTTCAATTGTTAATGTCGGATTGTTTTTAAGTTCCGGTAGTTTGGCTTCCAGAAACAGACCGGAATTGAATAACGCCTGCTTCAGATTGGCGCTATCATTGAGCAATTGTCGGGTAGGCAGGTTTTGCACGATTTGACTGGCAATCCGCTGGATTAAATCGGGAGTGCTGTTGTTGTTCAATAGTTGCGGGAGTTCCTTGATCAGTTGATTTAATAAAACCGGCGATGATTCATGTTTAGGCAGGAATTGTCTGATAAATTCATTGATTTTTGCCTCGATGGCTTGGGGAGATGCAAGCGTTATTTTAAAGGTTGGCGTGGCTTCATTCGAACCGATTTCCAGGATGACGGCCTGACCCATTTTAAATGGCGGCGCGTTTTCGCGAGTCGGTGATGCTGCCGTATTGGCTGAAGCGGGCTGGCCGGATGTCGAGATCTTTGCATCCTGCAATTGAGCCCGATCGATCGTGATTGTCACGGACGATTTAGTGGGGCCGGTTTCCGTGGTTGCTGCTGATTTTGTCGGCGTATCCGTTTCAATAAATACCTGCAGTTGAATCTTACTGCCGCTCATTCCGATTATTCTCGCGGCTAAGGGCAGTTTTAACGGGAGTACTGTCTCATTCGTTGCAGAGGCGTCGATTGTCTGTTTGTCGGCTGGTGTTGAGGTGATAAGTTTTAAGCGAAGTTCTTGAGGTATTGCCAGACGTTTCAGTTCCGGGGTCGAGACGATGATGGCAAATTCCAGTGTCGGCGAAATTTTCGTGACCTGTATTTGTAATGTCTGGCCGGGAGATAATTTAACCGGCAGGTTGCTCTGTACCGTGAAAGTCGTGTTTGCCATTTTTAAGGCGATGGCATTGGTTTCAGCCTTTATTAAATCGCTGATGACTGTCACGTCAATTTTTTGCCCCGGTTTAAGGGATAAAAGACTGTCATTCGGCTTGTTTAGGGTCGGAGAATTGATTGGATTGATCGGCAGTTTAATGTCCATCAGGAGCTTTCAAGTTGGCTTCGGTCCGTTAAATTCATTGATAATCAGACAAGTCATAAAAGTTTAGTTTAAAATCTGCCTTACCCTCGGTACAGTCTGTATCATACCTTTACTACTCATGAATAACACAAGTTCTGACATCTTAACCACCTTATCGACCATTCGGGATTATATCCGGTGGGCGGCCAGCCGCTTTACACAATCGCAACTATGTTTCGGTCATGGTACCGCAACAGCCCTCGACGAGGCAGCCGCCTTGGTGTTGCATACCATTTTTCAACCCTATAACCTTGCCGAAGCTTATTTGGAAACGGTTTTAACACTCAGCGAGCGTCAGTCTGTCATTAACGTTATTGAACGCCGCATCAAGGAACGTAAACCGGCAGCTTATCTGACCCGCGAAGCCATTTTTGCCGGCCTTACGTTTTATGTCGATGAGCGTGTGCTGGTCCCCCGGTCACCCATTGCGGAATTAATAGAGCAGCGTTTTGAGCCGTGGATCGACGAAAATGCGGTCGGCAAAATTCTGGATGTTTGCACCGGTAGCGGCTGTATCGCCATTGCCTGTGCGTATGCGTTTCCTGAAGCTCAAGTCGATGCGGTTGATTTGTCGCAGGATGCATTAGCCGTTGCCGAACTGAATGTGGCAAAACATCACCTGGCCGATCAGGTGACAGTCTATCTGTCTGATTTATTCAGTGATCTGCCCGAGACACGTTACGATATCATCGTCAGTAACCCGCCGTATGTCGCTATTGCTGAATGGCAACAACTGCCTCCGGAATTCCGGGCAGAGCCCGATATGGGTTTCCTGGGCGGGGCGACAGGTCTGGATTTGGTGCTGCGTATTCTGGTTGATGCCAATGACTATTTGACAGAGCAAGGCATTTTGATTGTAGAAGTGGGCAGTAGCGCCGAAACCCTGCAGTCGCTGTTTCCCGATGTGCCTTTTTACTGGCTGGACTTCGAGCGCGGCGGCGACGGCGTGTTTTTGCTGACGGCCGAACTGGTCAGTGACTATAACGAATTATTTTTGGAAGCATTAAATTAATTATGTCTGGAAACACAATAGGAAAATTATTTACGGTCACCTCCTTCGGCGAAAGTCATGGACCAGCCTTGGGCTGTACTGTTGATGGTTGTCCGCCCGGTTTGGCATTATCCGAAGCTGATATACAGCATGATCTGGATCGCAGGAAACCCGGCACGTCACGGCATACCACGCAACGGCGGGAAGCCGATGAAGTCAAAATCTTGTCCGGTGTCTTTGAAGGGAAGACCACCGGTACTCCGATTGGCTTGTTGATTGAAAACACCGATCAGCGCTCCAAGGATTATTCCAAAATTGCCGACTCTTTTCGGCCGGGACATGCGGATTATACCTATCAGCAAAAATACGGTTTTCGGGATTATCGGGGCGGCGGCCGGTCATCGGCACGCGAAACGGCGATGCGAGTTGCCGCAGGCGGCATTGCCAAAAAATATTTGAAAGAACAGGCTGGCATCGAAATTCGTGGTTATTTATCGCAACTGGGGCCGATAAAAATTGAAAAGCTCGATTGGGCAGTGATCGATAACAATCCCTTTTTCTGTCCGGATGTCGATAAGGTCGATGAAATGGAAAGCTATATGGATGCCTTGCGTAAAGAAGGCGAATCGATAGGCGCACGCATTGAAGTCGAGGCATTCAATGTGCCGCCGGGCTTGGGAGAACCGATTTTTGATCGACTTGATGCCGATTTGGCGCATGCCCTGATGAGTATCAATGCTGTTAAAGGTGTTGAAATTGGCGATGGTTTTGCCTGTGTCGACACGAAAGGCACCAAATTTCGTGATGAAATGACGCCCGAGGGATTTTTGAGCAATCATGCCGGCGGTATTCTGGGCGGTATTTCCAGCGGTCAGACGATCAGGGCCAGTATCGCCTTGAAACCGACTTCGAGTTTGCGCCTGCCGGGCAGAAGCATCAATAGTCTCGGAGAAGCGGTGGAGGTTATTACCGAAGGTCGGCATGATCCCTGTGTCGGCATACGCGCCACCCCGATCGCCGAAGCGATGATGGCGATTATTTTAATGGATCACTTTTTACGGCATCGGGCACAAAATCTGGGTGTCAATTCAGGACTGCCAGTTTTACGCTAGTTGGTATTCATTTTAGATGTCTGTCCCTTACTGGCGGCTGTCAGGATTCTATTTTTTTTATTTTGCCACCTTAGGTGCCTTTTTACCTTACTGGAATCTTTATCTCAAAGAAAGCGGATTTAATCCCGCTCAGATTGGTGAGCTATCTGCGTTGCTGGCAGGGACCAAAATTATTGCACCCAATCTTTGGGGCTGGATGGCGGATCATACCGGCAGAAGTCTTCGTATTATTCGCATCGCTTCCCTGTTTGCCGCATTAGTTTTTGTCTGTTTTCTATATGTTCGCGGCCATTTCTGGTTTGTCTGGGTGACACTGGGTTTTAGTTTTTTCTGGAATGCCGCTCTGCCTCAATTTGAAGCGGTCACGTTGTTTCATTTGAAGGCCAATGCCTATCGTTACAGCCGAATTCGTTTGTGGGGTTCGGTTGGGTTCATCGTCACCGTGTTGGGTGTGGGCCGGATATTGGATGATTACGCCATCAGCATTTTGCCGCAGATTGTATTGGCGTTGCTGCTGACGATTTGGCTGGCCAGTCTGATAACGCCTGAGGTTAGGATCGCTGTCCATGAAGAAAAGACTGACAGCATTCTTAGCATCATAAAAAAACCGGAAATACTGGCTTTTTTTGCCGTTTATATTTTGTTGCAGTTTGCGCACGGCGCTTACTATGTGTTTTATTCCATTTATCTCAAACAACAACACTACACAGCAACACTGACAGGATTGTTGTGGGCTTTGGGCGTGGTTGCAGAAATCGTCTTATTCCTGTTTATGTCACGATTACTCGGACGGTTTTCGTTAAGAGCGATCCTGCTGCTCAGTATCTCGCTCTCGGTGGTCAGATGGCTGATGATTGGTTGGGGCGCCGACTATTTGGCCGTTTTGGTGGCCGCTCAACTATTGCATGCCGCAACGTTTGGCGCTACTCATGCCGCAGCGATCCATCTGGTACATGCATTTTTTGGTCATCGGCATCAGGGCAAAGGGCAAGCGTTATATAGCAGTCTGAGTTTCGGTGTCGGCGGCATGGCGGGCAGTCTTTGCAGCGGGTATTACTGGGATTTGTTGGGCGCTCAGTTTGTTTATTCGGTGGCCGCCTGTTGTTGTCTGCTGGCTTTGGTAATTGCGTATGTTGGGGTTGGCCGGCAACATGTTAAAATGCCGAAAAGCGCCTAGGCTGGTGCTGAATCGTTAAACCCAGTGGGTTGGTTGTGAAATCTGCTCATGCTTCGATAAACTCAGCACGAACGGATTTCACGACTTTCAACTGATTTTTTTAGGTTAATCTAATGATCACCTTATTTATTCAATTTTAGGAATTCTCGTGTTTGAAATTATAAAAAGTGGCGGTTGGATGATGTTTCCAATCATGATGTGTTCAATTGGTGCAATGGGCATCGTGGTTGAGCGTTTCTGGAGTTTGCAAAAAAAGAAAATTTTGCCGCCTGAATTGCTGGCTCAGGTCTGGAAGCTGTATCGTGAAAAAAAACTGGACGATGCCACCTTGCGGCGCTTAAAAACCAGTTCGCCTTTAGGCTGTATTTTGGCTGCCGGTCTTGCCAATAGCCATCACGGCAGAAAATTCATGAAGGAATGCATCGAGGAAACCGGCCGCAAGGTGGCGCATGATCTGGAACGCTTTCTGAATACGCTGGGAATTATTGCCGAGATCAGCCCCTTGCTGGGCTTGTTGGGCACTGTGTTCGGCATGATAGAAATCTTTTCTTCCCTGATGTTGCACGGAGCCGGTGATCCCGGTTCCCTGGCTGGCGGCATTTCGGTGGCATTGGTCACGACAGCCGCCGGGTTAACAGTCGCTATTCCCAGCCTGATTTTTCATCGGTATTTCGTGCGGCTGGTGGATGAGTTTGTTATCAGTATGGAAGAAGAAGCGTTAAAGCTGCTCGACATCCTGCACGGAGATCGCGAGGCATCCTGATGAAATTTCAACGCAAAAAACGGGAAAAAGTCGATATTACCCTGATATCGCTGATCGACGTGCTGTTCGTGCTCCTACTGTTTTTCATGGTCTCAACAACCTTCAATCGCTATACGGAGGTCAAGATCAAGCTGCCTGAGGCGGATACTCAGGAAGCGGAAGCTAATCCGAAGATGGTCACGTTGGTGATCAACGCCGAGGGTGTCTACTATCTCAATGGCGAAGATGGCTTGCCGCATGAGTTGGTCAATCAGCAGAAAGATACCTTGAAACAGGAATTGCAGAAACTTGCCGCGCAAGCCAAGGATACGCCTTTTATAATCAGCGCCGACGGTAAAACACCTCATCAGTCGGTGATTACCGCGTTGGAGGCTGCAGGCGATGCCGGTTTCAGTCATATTACCTTTGCCGCGCAACGTCCAAAAACTGAATAATGAAAAAAACGCTGGCGCAATGGGCGTTGGATGTCTGGTATAAAGACTCGAAAATTGCGCTGCTGCTGGTCCCGCTCAGCATTGTATTTTCAGGCATGGTCAGAGTTCGCAAGTTTCTCTATCAACGGGGACTATTCAAATCACACAGGCTTTCTGTTCCGGTGATTGTGGTGGGTAATATCAGCGTTGGCGGAACCGGTAAAACCCCTTTGGTGATTTGGCTGGCTCGATTGCTTAAGGATGCTGGTTACAGACCCGGCATCATCAGTCGCGGCTATGGCGGTGAAGCGAAATCGTGGCCGCAATGGGTTGATGCCAATAGCGATGTCAGCCAGGTTGGCGATGAAGCCTTGTTGATTGCAGGCGCTACCCATTGTCCCATGGCTGTTGCCCCATCACGTGTCGCTGCTGCCAATCTGCTGATTAGCCAATCGGACTGTAATGTGCTGATATCCGACGATGGCTTACAGCATTATGCACTGAACAGAACTATTGAAATCGCCGTGATTGATGGTGAACGGCGTTTTGGTAATGGCTACTGTTTGCCGGCCGGACCGTTACGCGAGCCGATGAGTCGCTTGCAAGCGGTTGACTTTGTCGTCGTGAACGGGGAAAAAAAACTGAGCCATGAGTTTTCGATGCGCCTGGCAGGTGATACGCTCATCAATCTGCTGACCGGCGAGCAAAAGCCGTTACAGGAATTTCAACAAATCGGCTGCCATGCCTTGGCTGGCATAGGCAATCCGGAACGTTTTTTTAAAGTATTGGCAACTGCGGGATTGCCCTGCACGCTGCATCGCTTTCCTGATCATTATCGCTATCAGCGGCACGATATCGATTTTGGCGACGATAAACCCGTGCTGATGACGGAAAAAGACGCCGTAAAATGTAGGCAACTGGCAAGCCAACAGCATTGGTATCTTCCCGTTCAAGCCCAGCTGGCCCCCGATTTTGCCAAACAATTACTCACAACTTTACGAGAAAAAACATGATTGATAAAAAATTACTCGATATTCTGGCCTGCCCTTTATGCAAAAGTCCTTTGCGATACAACAAAGTTGCTCAGGAACTGATCTGCCGGGCCGATCGTCTGGCGTTCCCCATTCGTGATGACATACCGGTCATGCTGGAAGAAGAAGCCCGGCAATTAACGAGTGAAGAAACGGATGCGCTCTACAAATGAAACCAGGCTTTAAAGTCGTCATTCCTGCCCGCTACGGATCGACTCGTTTACCGGGTAAACCGTTGTTACCTATTGCCGGCAAGCCGATGATTGCGCATGTGTGCGAACGAGCCCAGGAAGCTGAACCCGATGCTGTTGTTGTGGCTACCGACGATGACAGGATTTTTCAGGCGGTGAGTGATCTGGGAATACAGGTTGTCATGACGCGTCCTGATCATGCGAGCGGGACAGAGCGAATTGCAGAAGTAGCCGAGTTATGTGGCTGGTCTGAAAACGACATCATCGTGAATCTGCAGGGTGATGAGCCGTTGATTCCACCCGCCGCGATTCGGGAAGTCGCAACAGCGCTCGCCTGTCAAACACAGGCGGGTATTGCCACACTGGCCGCTGAAATCAACGAGCCGGAAGAAATCTTTAATGCCAATGCCGTAAAAGTGGTTCTGGATAAAGACGGTTATGCGCTGTATTTCAGTCGTGCGCCGATACCCTGGGAAAGGGGGGCTTTCAGTCAGGCTGGCGGGAAACCATCAGGCGCCATGCCCTATCTTCGACATATCGGCATGTATGCCTACACGGTCAATTTTTTGAATCGCTACTGTCAGTGGGTTCCTTCTGTGCTGGAGTCCGTCGAAGCGCTGGAGCAACTTAGAATATTGTGGCACGGTGAAGCCATTTTGGTAAAAATCGTCGATGAAATCCCGGCAGCAGGCGTTGATACGCTGGAAGATCTACAGCGAGTTCAGCGGTTACTGCGCTAATGTATTTTCAAGGCACTCAAAAAACCATCCTGCCCCGTCCGATTGACAAGACTACGCTTCCTTTCGGCAATTTGCATCCGCGCTTGCAACGAATATTTCTGGCTCGGGGCGTTAAATCCTTAAACGAGCTGGACCGAACCCTGGCGACACTTCCATCTCCGTGGTTGTTGTCGGGCATGGAAGACATGGTAGCGCATTTGATGACTGCACTCGATCAGCAACAACGCATTTCGATTGTCGCCGACTTCGACGCCGATGGAGCGACCAGTTGTGCTGTCGCTGTCAGAGGTTTGCTTTTGTTGGGTGCAGCGGAAGTTTCCTTCGTTGTGCCCAATCGTTTTGAGTACGGCTATGGCCTGACCTGTGAAATTGTTGAATTGGTAAAAAACCAAAAACCCGATGTCATTATCACCGTCGATAATGGCATATCCAGTATCGATGGCGTCTTGGCCGCTAAGCAGGCAGGCATCAAGGTGCTGGTTACCGACCATCATTTGCCCGGTGATGAACTGCCGTCGGCAGATGCCATTGTCAATCCCAATTTACCCGGTGATAAATTTCCCAGTCGCTGTCTGGCCGGGGTTGGCGTTATTTTTTATGTGCTGATGGCGCTAAGAAGCCGGTTAAGGGATAGGCACTGGTTTGAAGAACAGCGCATTCAGGAGCCTAACCTCGGACAATTATTGGATCTGGTTGCGTTAGGGACGGTTGCCGATGTGGTCGAACTGGACCAGGTGAATCGTACATTGGTTCACCAAGGCTTGTTAAGAATTCGAAGCGGACGCTGTCAAGCCGGTTTAAAAGCGCTGCTGGAGGTTTCCGGTAAAAATGCGCTGTCGATTGTGGCATCGGATCTGGGTTTTGCGCTGGGACCCCGGCTCAACGCGGCAGGCCGCATGGATGATATGTCGTTGGGGATTCAATGCTTGTTGACCGACGATGCCTTGCTTGCGAAGGACATCGCGCTGCAACTGGACGATCTGAACAATGATCGCCGTGAACTAGAAGGTCAAATGAGGCAGGAAGCGCTGGTCTTGTTGAATGAAATGAAGACGCTAGACGAAAAACACATGCCGGCAGGTGTGTGTTTGTTCGATGCCAACTGGCATCAGGGCATTATTGGCATTCTCGCGTCGCGGATCAAGGACCGCTTACATCGGCCTGTCATTGCCTTTGCCGCTACCGGTAAGGATGAAATAAAAGGCTCGGCCCGCTCCATTCCAGGCGTGCATATACGTGATGTACTGAGTGACATTGCCGCCGCACACCCGAAGTTATTGAGTAAATTTGGCGGGCACGCGATGGCCGCAGGACTCAGTCTGAAAATGCATGATTACCCGCCTTTTGCGCTTGCCTTTGACGAGATGGTCAGAAAACGTCTGGCCAGCCTGGATCTGGAACCCAAAATTTATTCAGATGGCCAATTAACCGACCAAGAAATAACGGTTGAGTTTGCCGATTTACTACAAAATTCGGCAACCTGGGGCCAGGCATTTCCCGAACCGCTTTTCGATGGCATATTTGATGTCATTCAGGCGCGCGTCGTAGGTCAACGGCATTTGAAGCTGGTGCTCAAAAACGCGGAGAGCGGTTCATTAATAGATGCCATTGCTTTTTTTGTCGACCAAACCGAACAATGGCTGGGCATGCGCAAGGTCAAGGCCGTGTATAAGCTGGATATCAATGAATTCAGAGGTAACCGCACGGTGCAGTTTATCCTGCAGTATTTTGAAAAAATAATATAGACGTGTGGGTCCAATGTCATCTTCTCCGCCTCCCTACGCTAAACTCAATCCTCCCCATACCGCGAATATCATTCCCCGAGAAAGGCTTTTCGCCAGACTGGATCAACTGAAACAAAACCAGGCAGTTTGGGTTGGCGGCCCCCCGGGGGCCGGTAAAACGGCGCTGGTTGCAAGTTACCTCACAGTACGTTCGATGCGATCCCTGTGGTATCAAGTGGATTCTGGCGACACGGATGTGTCCACGTTCTTTTACTATTTGCGTGAAACCGTCATTGCGCAGTTTCCCAGGACTAAAAACGCGCTTCAACTGCTGACCCCTGAATATCTGGGAGATATTCAGGGTTATTCCCGTCGGTTCTTTCGTCAGTTATTCGCAAGATATCCTGAAAACAGCGTGTTGGTTTTGGATAATTTTCAGGAGGCGTCTGGCTCCCAAGCATTCTGCGATGCCGTACAGGTTGCGTTATCAGAAGCGCCGCCGCAGTTTTGCGTTATTGTTATCAGCCGGTTCGTCCCACCGGACAGCTTCGCGAGGCTGTGCGCAAACCGGTCAATCGCCTTGCTGGCCTGGGACGAGCTTAAATTCACGGCGACCGAGATGCATGCGATTGCCACCGAGTCGGGTATCGATCAGTCCGTGCTGGCAACCTTAGTGGATCTGGCTCAAGGATGGGTTGCCGGACTGGTGCTGTTGCTCGAATATATTCGCCAAAAAGGCTCGACCTGTTTGCCGCAAGCAAGGAATATCGCCCGTCAGGCTCTATTTGATTATTTTACCGGCGAGATTTTCGCTGCCTTTTCGGAGCAAGACCGTGATGCCCTGCTGCGCTTGGGGATGTTTTCGAGCTTTACCGAGCTATCGGCCCGGTGCATGACCGGCACACAAAATATAGAACTTTTGTTGGAGCGGCTCTTTCAGCACCGACTGTTTATCGGCCGGATCAGCGAGCCGTTCCGCTACGAATTTCATCCGCTTTTCCGCGAATTTCTTTGTATCCAGGCTGGGAAAATATGGCCGGAACACGAACTGGCAACTATTCGCATACAAGCCGCCCATCTGTCCGAGCAGGAAGGCGCCATCGATGATGCACTGGGTCTTTATGCCGAAGCCTCCGACTGGCCTGAGCTCATGCGTCTGATTAACCGGCAGGCAGCGGCAATGCTGGCGCATGGCCGGTACAAAACCTTGTCCGCCTGGATTGGCCGATTTCCCGAAGACATCGTTGTGCAACAGCCCTGGATGCTGTATTGGCAAGCTGCGGCGGAACAGCCTTTTAACCCCGCTTTAAGCCGGGCCGGTCTGGAAAAGGCCAATACCTTGTTCAAAAGCGACAATGACATCACAGGCCGGTTCTTAACCTGCTCCTTGGCGCTGCGCAGTTTTTATATGGAATGGTCCGATGCCCACGGTGTCGATGCCTGGTTACCCGAAATGGAAGTGTTGTATGCCCGCCATGGTGCATCGCTCCCTCCCGAAATCGAAGCCCAGGTTTTAGCCGCAGGGATTGGCATTTTTTATCGGCATCCAGGCCATCCGCTGCTGCCGATTTGGGCTCGGCGCGCCCTGCAACTCCTCACAAGTCCTGGATTTAAACCGAACGAGCAAATGCCGGCCTCCGATTTTGTTGTGGTTTATTATTTGCATAAAGGGGATATGGAAGCCTCGGCCCAGGCTCTGGATGCGATCCGAACCTGCATGGAACTGAACGAGACGCCTCCGGTGATAACAATCTCCTTGGCAGCCTATAGCACAATTTATGCGGTTCAATCCGCCGATCATGATGCCGCCTGTCGCCATGTCGACAATGGGCTGACCATCGCCAGAGCGCAAGGCATCAACGTATTTGACGCTATTTTATACGGGCTGCTGGTGCACGCGCATTTAAGTGCCGGGAATGGCGAGCAAGCAGAAGCAGCATTGCTGCACATGGAAAAACTAAGGCTGCATTGGCGGCGCATAGATAATTCATTCGTTCACTATCTGCGCTCAGGACTCTGCCTTCTGCGTGGCGAAGCGGCGGGTGCCCTGGACGCAGTCAAGGCCTCAATGGCCATCACCGAAGCCACCGGAACGCCGCTACAGCATAATTTTGGCAGGATAGGGTTGATTCATGCCCTGATCGGCCTTGGCGATTTCGACGCAGCAAAGCGGGAATTGGCGATTTTGCATGAGTTCGCGGACGAAATGCCCAGTTACATCTTCGGTTTTAACGCCTTGCTGGCCGAATGCCATTTGGCGCTAAAAAGCACGGCATCCGGGGCCGAGCTGCTCGCCGCCATTGGCAAGGCCTTCGCGCACGGGCGCCAACATGGCTATATGAATGCACATCCCTTCTGGTTGCCTGAGTTCATGTCGGAGCTATGCGGCATTGCGTTGCAACATGACATCGAAACAGATTATGTCATCCGCCTGGTTCACAAACGTGGAATGGTGCCACCAGCAGAATTGATCGAAGCATGGCCGTGGCCCGTGAAAATGTATACCCTGGGCCGTTTTTCGCTTGTGCTGGAAGACCTGCCATTCCGCCACACCGGCAAGATGCAGAAAAAAACGCTGGATTTGCTCAAGGCCATCATCGCCTTGGGTGGCAGAAACGTTACCAGCGCAAGACTGGCGGATCTGTTCTGGCCGGAGGCGGAAGCCACATCGGCTCGCAGCGCCTTTGATATGGCCTTGCATCGTCTGCGTAAATTACTGGGCCGGGATGACGCCATCCTGCTTAGCGAAGGCAAGGTCACATTAAATCCAGCCTGCTGCTGGGTGGATGTCTGGCATATGGAACGACTCATGAATGAAATCGAAGACTTGCTCAAGCATTCATCTGTCAACGAAGATCGACTTGCGCATCTGACGGGGAAAGTCTTGCACCTTTACCAGGGGGCTTTTCTTGGCAGCGATTGCGATCAACCCTGGATATTCGCCATGAGCGAGAAAATACGGCAGAAATTCTTGCGACAAATAAAGTCCGTCGGCATGCATTGGCAAGGAACGGGACAATATACCATCGCGTCGGCGCTATTTGAACGCTATCTGGAGCAGGACCCGCTGGCCGAAGAGTTTTATCGATTACTGATGCTTTGTCATGATGCCGCCGGTAATCGTAGCGAAGCGGTCAATACCTACCATCGTTGCCGGAAAATCCTGGCCCGCATGCAGGGCTCTAAACCGTCGGAAGCCACCGAGATTCTATACCGGCAACTGTCCCTGTAAGCCACCCCGCCGCATTAGCGTAGCCTCGATGCAGCTTGCGGAATCGAGGTTTTCTGGGATTCGTTATTCCTCGATTTCGTTACACTACATCGAGGCTACTTATACCAAACCCAAACCCAATCCCAATAAATTTACTCGCTATCCCTTCTCCATCGGGAGAAGGTTAGGTTGAGGGGGATTCAATAAGCACCATATTGGGATTGGTATTACTACGATCTCATTTACCTGCAAAATTCAAATTTATACCTGATTACCCCCAAGCTTCAGCTGAAAAAGCAAACACTCAAGTAGCCGTCATACCGGCATGGATTGCCGGTCGACTGCAAGGAGGCAGGAGCAGTTGCCGGATCCAGAAAACAGGGATGTGACTCATAAGGAGAACTAATCGCTGGGTTTACGTCCGTGTAGCCTGGACCCCGGCAATCCATGCCGGGGCGACGTTTTTTGGGAACTTAAGGCTCTTTGATATTGGCTGAAGCTCATAAGTAATCAGGAATTTATATTTTTAATTACTGACAATCCGTTAGTCATTCGTTAGATGCTAGGGTGTATAAATCTTAATCAGAAATTAAGAATAAATTTCATAACCCCAAAATGGACAATTGAGCCAGCCAAAATTCTTTTCGCCCTGAGCTTAGTCGAAGGGTAAAGAGAATTTTGGCTGGCTCAACCGACGGATGGAAATGAGGAAATCCGTTCATGCTTCGATTAGGCACAGCATGAACGGATTTCCCATTTTCAACTGCTCATTTTGGATAATTGCTCAGCTATCGCTCAGAGAAAATATGATCAAGGCAATTTAAAACGTATCAACTCTTTGGAGGCGTTTAGTGCGTTAATTAAAATTTAATCTCAAATCTAGGAGAATTCAATGAAAAGAAAACAGCGTAGCGCCGTTGTGGGCTTCATGAGCATGTTGTCCCTCTTACAAATACCGATGTCTGGCGCATCACCAGTTAACTGGACGACCAACGCGGACGGTTTTTGGGATGTTACCGCCAACTGGAGCAGTAACCCTGCACTGCCAGGCGTCGCTGACGATGCCACACTCGATGTGGGTGCAGCCTTAGTTCGCACAATTACCCACCGCAGCGGTACCGACACCATCAATTCCCTGACCAGCCAGGAAATCCTGCTGATCAATGGCAGCGGATCTCTGACTGTCAGCGGGGCTTACACCAATGTGGCTAACACTACCGTTACGAACGCGTTGCTTACGCTGAATGGTGCTTCGGCACTCGCCACTTATAATCAGTCTGCCGGCACGCTGACCGGCACCGGTACGACCACGATTAGCGGTGCTTCAACCTGGACGGGCGGCACCCAGAGTGGTGCCGGTACCACCAACTTCAACGGTGGCGTAGCCGTTAGCGGCGCCCTCAACAAGACGATTAGCGGCAACCGGGTAATTAATACGATCGGCACCACAACCTGGAGCGGCAACACGAGTCTCAGCGGCAATCAGATTCTGGTCAACGGCAGCACGATCAATAACAGCGGAACCTGGAACGACACCAACGCCTTCAGCACGCAGCTCGGTGTACTCGCAAGCGGCAGCAACGTCTTCAACAACAGCGGCGCCTACAATAAGCAGGGTAACAGCACCACGACAATCGATAGCACCTTCAACAATACCGGCACCGTCGATGTGCAGACGGGCACGTTGAGCTTGTTGGGTGGCGGCACCAGTGACGCCAGTTTCAACATGGTGAGCGGGGCGACGCTGGCGTTTGGGGGCGGCACACATAATCTCAACAGTATCACGACCACAGGCACCGGCCGTTTTCAAGTCACTGGAGCGAACACCAACGCGATCCTGACCGGCACGACCACGCATGGCGGAGAACTGTCCGTCACCGGTGGAACACTCACGGTTAATGATAATTTCAACTCTGCGAGCTTCAACCAGTCTGCCGGCACGCTGACCGGCACCGGTACGACCACGATTAGCGGTGCTTCAAACTGGACGAGCGGCACCCAGAGTGGTGCCGGTACCACCAACTTCAACGGTGGCGTAGCCGTTAGCGGCGCCCTCAACAAGACGATTAGCGGCAACCGGGTAATTAATACGATCGGCACCACAACCTGGAGCGGCAACACGAGTCTCAGCGGCAATCAGATTCTGGTCAACGGCAGCACGATCAATAACAGCGGAACCTGGAACGACACCAACGCCTTCAGCACGCAGCTCGGTGTACTCGCAAGCGGCAGCAACGTCTTCAACAACAGCGGCGCCTACAATAAGCAGGGTAACAGCACCACGACAATCGATAGCACCTTCAACAATACCGGCACCGTCGATGTGCAGGCGGGCACGCTCCGGTTGACAAACAACTTCACCAACCAGGGCCTGATCAACGTCGACAGCGGAGCGATTTTCGGGAATAGCACTCAATCAACATTAATGAATGGCGCTTCAGGTCGATTAGAGGGCACTGGTACATTAGATCCTTTCGGGACCAATGACCTCGTCAATCAAGGCATTGTCGCTCCCGGCAAGGGCGGGATCGGCAATCTGACGATTGCCGGCGACTATGCCCAAGCCGCAAGTGGGATATTGGATATCGAGATCGGTGGTCTGAGCTCTGTCGACACGTTGAGCATCAGTGGTAACTCCATCTTCGGAGGAACATTAAAGGTCTCCAGTTTCGGGGGCTTTCAGCCCTCGGTCGACGATATATTCACCCTAGTCCTCTTTAGCGGAACCGGCAGCGGAGCGTTTGATTTTCTCGATACCAGCGCTTTCAGCGGTCTCAATTTTGCCGCCGTGTATGGAACCAACGACGTTCAGTTGCGGGTGACTTCGGCAGTACCGTTGCCCGCCGCTGTTTGGCTTATGGGCAGTGCTCTGATGGGAATGTTATACGTTTCAAGGCAGCGGCGATTAGGAATATAGATGGTTGATTAGTAGCTGGTAGCTTGATATGGAGTGGATTTGCCGCGCAACATTCACGGACTATTGGCTGGTGTGGACAAAATTAATGACAACGATGCGGCTGTCTTGCATGGCAACAAACTTGCCTAGGCAAATGCACGTTGTCTTGTTGAAAGCCTTAGTAAGAGGATGAAACTATGAAAATCTACAAATTCCACAGATGGCTGGCCGCAATGTTGTTGTTATTGCTAGGCTCAGTCTCACTGCCCATTTTTAGTACGGAAAAGCCGAAAACTCAGAGCATTGTCAACTATGTGCTGGTCAGCAAAACCAAAATCAATCGCTCGCAATATGACTTGAACTATCAGGCGCAACTAAAAAACCGGGGCAGCACCGCCGTGGCGGGAGCCACGGCGGTATTAACGAAAGTCCCGAAAGACCTGAAGGCTACGATGGTCGATGGTCAGCTCCAGTTTGGCGCCGTGGGCCCGGAGAAGCGCCTCTAGTAACAGGGTCATGTGTCGAGTTACCTCCAAAGTCAAGGTTGCATGTAGTGCAGAACTTACTGATGCCCCCCCCTTTTTTTCAGCCACATTCGATGACAAGGGTCTCTATTCCAAAAACAATAAAGAAGTGTGCGCCTGCCCGAGCGTAGCCGTCTCCACAGTAGTCGGGGATTATTCTGTATTGTTTGAGACTTACGATTTTCACGGTGTCTTTGAACAAACATCTATCGACAGGTATTTGGGAGGCGCCAGGGTCACCGCCATCATCACTGGCACACCATTTTTGTTGGAGGATGAGGATCTTGCTCTTACCCTTGTTGCGGACCCGCCACAGGCCGTGGAGATACTCAAACCGCTGACTTATACCATCACGGTGACCAACAACGGCACGACGGCCGCCAAGAACGTGATCATGCATGATATGTTCAGCGTTCCGAACGGTGCTATCCTGCAGCTTCCCCTTGTGGTTTCAGCGACCTACGGCTCCTGCATTGATGAATATCATCCGACCTCTAGGAAGGTGGGATGCTATCTTGGCACCGGTGCGGGGGCCACAGAATTCGCCGGGCACTACGCGGATGACGCGTCGCTGATATTGACTCTGTTGCCATAAATTGCGAAGGGTAGTAACAGGTCAGGGTTCGCGTTTAGCGTTCCCTGACCTGGGGGGTGATCTACAGGTTAAAAATCCAGCTTAAAGCCGCCATAAACGGCAATGCCCGGCATGGCGGCGCTGTAGAGCTGAGAACTTCGGTTGTTGGTCAGGTTTTCGCCGCGCAGATAAATTTCGGCCTTGTTGAAAATGGCATATCGGATGGCCGCATTGACCTGAACTGAGTCTGCTATCGGCAAGGTATTTTCAAGATCATTCCAGCTTGCACTGCGGACAACGGCTTCGGCCCAGAGCGTTAGCGGTAACGGTGTCATTTTTTGTTGCCCCCATAACCGGGCGGTATGTTGCGGTCGATAAGTCAGGTTCTTATTGTTCTGTAAGTTGCGACTATCGCTGTAGCTATAGCTGATGCCGGTCTCCAAAGCATCTGTCCAGCCATACTTGGCATCGGCTTCCATTCCGGCAATGCCGGCATCGGCCACATTGACCGTAATGGGACCCCGGAAACGCTCGTAAGCGGGGGTGATAAGCTCATGGAATTGCTGATAATAGCCGTTAAGGCTTATGTTCAAGGAGGCTACCGGAAACCATTCAATACCCAGGCTGCCGCTGGTTGAGCGTTCGGGCTTTAACGCGGGATTGCCGAAGAACAGAAACAACAGTTCGGTATAGCTCGGAATACGGTAGCCGGTGCCGCCTGTTGCACGCAGTGTTAAACCGGCGGTGATGTCCCAGGCCGCCGCTGCTTTGAATAAGGCATGCTGTCCCAACTGATCAAAACTTTCAAGCCGAACGCCGGTTTCTGCGCTGACTTCGCCGTACTGCGCCTGCATGTCGATAAAGCCAGCCGTCATCGTTCGTGCCTGACTGAAACCAATAACAGGCGCTGCGCCTTGTTCATGCCGTCCTTGTCCACCCCAGGTGATGTGCCACTGGGTTTTTTTCTGAAGATCATCGATGATCTTGTATTGATTACGCCAATTGACTAAAAACAGGCGGGTAAACACGCCATTTTGTAAAGGCCCGGCATTCAGGTGGGTTGCCAGTTGGGTATAACCCAGTTGCAGATTGCTATCCCAGTTTGACGTGGCTTTTAAATTCAGGCTGCTCTGGGCAAGCCAGGTTTCTTCTCTGGCAATGCTATTGGCATCATCCGTCAAAGCCACCACGCTGTGTTTATCGATGCCGAACTGGTCGATGCCTGTTGCCGAATTGCGATAGAGCATGGAACCTTGCCACTTCAGGCGCGATGTCAAGAATGACGTGAAGCGCATGATGCCCTGGCTAAAATGTGAGGGTTCACGTTCGGGATTGTCCTCAGGATCAGCCAGATGACCGCCATTAAAGGCATCCGCGCGGTTCAGGGTTACCGTCATCCTGCCCAAATCGCCCGCAAGGCCACCCTGCAGGGTTTCTCGCAGTATGCCGAAACTGCCGCCTTCCACAGAGAGTCGGCCGCCTGTATCTTGGCGATCGTGTGTGTAAAGGCGTATCGTGCCGCCCAATGACTGAAATGGATAATAGGCCGCGCCAGGTCCGCGGTCGATTTCTGCCTTTTCGATAGCTTCTGTAGGCATGGTATCCAAATTGAGGAAGCCTGGAAGCGACAGCAGCAAGGGAATATCATCCAGGGTCATCACGCCCTGACCTCCTGCGCCACGTACAAAGATTGGGCCTGCCTGGCCAAAACCACCAGACCGGCTTAACGTTATTCCAGGCAGCCCGGTCAATACATCCGAGATACTGCGTTCATGGGCGATCGTTATATCGTCATTATCCAGTAGCTGGAGATTATTTACCCGATCGGCCAGCGATTTTTGCGGTGCTGTGACGGTTATATCGGGCAAGGTTTCTATGGCATAGGCAGTGCGAGTGCCTGTAAAAATGGTGTGGATAATGGCTATAAGGCATAACTGCCCTATCGATTGGCGAATTTGCATGGTTCTCCCAAGCCATTTGTAGACTTAATTGTAACTATTCACACGGCGAATTTGAAGAATTTCGGTAACTATTCAGTGTGACAACATGTGCTTTCTCCGCTGGAGAGGACTTTTAGTGCTTCGCGCTGAATAGTTAAACCTAAAAAGAGCCGTTGAAAATGAGGAAATCCGTTCGTGCTGAGCGTTGTCGAAGCATGGACGGATTTCCTCATTTTCACCCATCGGGTGAGCCAACCAATATCCCGTTACCTTTCGACCAGGCTCAGGGCGAACGGAATATTGGTTGGCTCAACTGCGCTTTTTAGGTTAAAAGATACTCTACTGATTTAACCAGGAAACCTGTTTACACGGCTTATAGAAGTGCAATTTTTACAGGCTAGTACCCAGCTTCTGAAATACACTCGATAACCTATGCAAGCAAAGGTTTGCCAATATAAGTCCATCGAAACGGTTTTGCCAAGGTCTCATTAAAAAACTCGATGAACGCCAGGATACGTTGATTC
>JABFSH010000026.1 GCA_013140705.1 Methylococcaceae bacterium | reverse complement strand
CGACTGTAAACTTTTACCAAGGCTTGCTCTTTGAAGCCGGCTGAATACCTTTTATATTTTTTCATGTCTGATCTCAAATTTTATTTTTTCTTAAAATTTGAGGCGACAACTATTCTGACGCAGGGGGGTAGTCGGTGCAGCAATTTTAGGCGTGGATACATCATGCACAGCCATTTGTCGTGTTTTGTTAAATCTTCTTTTCCAACGGTTTTTCCTAGCCATGCACGGATTTTTGGATCATTTACAGCATCGTTATATTTCCAGCCAGTTTTTTTGTCTATGTCATTGCCGGTGTTATAGGGTGGATCGATGTAAATACACTTAATCTTACCCTCGAATTCGGGTAGCAGACTTTTCAGCGCTTCCAGATTGTCACCATGAATAATCCGGTTCCCCGTGCTATTTTTTGGTGTAGTTTCGGGGGCTTCAAAACGGCTTTCATGATGTAAAACGCGAAAGGGAACGTCATGATGATGGTTTACAACTTTGTCTTTCCCGACCCAGGTGAGTATTGGCATGGGTACACTTTCCTTGAGTTAAACTCGAATTGGCAATGCCACTTGAGGTTGAATTGGCATCAAAATTGACTGATAGGTCCGCAAAATCTCGTTGTATAGGTCGGCCAGTGCCCAACATCTTTCCTGAATACGATCAAGAAACCTGTCCGCGTTGTATGGGCTGTTCTGTGCGATATACCATCACATTAAGGCAAGGTCACTTTCGGCTGCTTCAGGCAATATCAACAAACGTGGCATCAAGCTGCTGTTCACGCAATGGTCGCTGTCTTCCAATAGAAGACCCGCCTAACCTCGCTTACTGAGCTGTAAAGGCCGCTTTCGACCTTGCCTTTCACCAGCCCTTCAAAATAAGGGGTCAGGGAAATCAAGGCAGAAGAGCATGAACTATGCATTGCAAATTCCAAACAATAAATGCGGATAAAAAATAAATAATTCCCGCCACCACTAATCCAATGCGTAATGACCATTTTCTTTTTTCTATAGGTCTTACGAAATAATCATCATTATCTGCCTTAGTGGTATAGTTCCTAAGTACAGATAACCATTTTTTACTTTCTGACTCAGACAGTTTAGCGTCGGCCCAATGTATTGATAATTGTAGAGTAAAAGAAAGGACAAGATATCCTGAAAGGACTTTGAGGAACAATGCTAAATGAGTAGATGTTAGTAGTTCTTGAAGTTTACTTGGATCGAATTTTCCAAAAAAGGCAAACCCAACTGCAAACATAACACCCAAAATGTCACGCGTTAATGATGCGACTAAATCTCTTATTTTGGACGCAAACAAATCAGCCTGGGACTTCATATCCTTCATTACTTCTCGTAATTCCTTATAATAGGCGTCTTTCCTATCAAGAATAACAAAATCATAACTATCTTTAGCCTGATGGATAGCATCATTTAGAAAGCATTCCATGCCCTTTAAAAACGTTTGATCCGTTTGAATATCGATTGAAAGCCTATCCATTAATAATTTTAAACGGGTTTCAGGCTTCTCGGCATAAACCCATCGAACAGCTTCAACTAAGCTTTCTAAAAAAGTTGATGAGGGTATTTCAGTGGAGTCTGTCAAAGGCAAAACAATTCGTTTTGCACCCTTGAGTGTAATTTTAAGATCGCCGCCAATATGCTTTAACTCTTGAGACAAGCATACTGATAGCACCATTGCGCTTAGATAGCGTAAATGTTTTGCTTCAGGTGCATCGACGTTCCCCCAAGTTAAAGCAAAACCGTTTGGATAAATATTGACGGTTCTATCTGTATTGATGTGAATCAAACCACGCACATCAGAACTTTCGGGCAAGCTTGATTCTATTATTTTTGGTGATTCAGCACCGATTGGAAGTACCCACAACATTGGCCCTCCAAAACTGATCTTAAGCCCCTGTACTCGAAACGTTACGGGTACTGAAAAATCAGGGTCAAAATTTGAATTTTTTACAAATGGATCAATACTTTTGAGCCATTTCTGAAAACCATTTAGCGAGATAAATAAAAAAGTGGATTCGTTTTCACGAGCTTTAAGCTGTTTAGCGATAGATGTTTTAGCTAAAATCAATCTCCATGGTTGATCTAAAAATAAACTTTCATCATCTTCTTCTTGAAAATTAACGCTATCCTCATCGATAATGACATTTGGTCTTTCCAACTCTAGTTCTATTGATAATTGGATAATGTTTTTTATGACTTGAATCAAGTCTGTATCTAATGAATTGCCTTCAATAGTAATGCGATAGCTTTGCTCATCAACTCGCGTTGAAGCCTCTATCAATATATTGAGTTGATATAGAATTTTGGCAATCAATTCAGACATAATTGACTATTTTATGATCAAGTTTCCAGTTTCGATGATAATGCGTTTACGATTATTGCCTATGTTTTCGGTAGTTAATCCAACTGCCGCTTTATCCCCTTCAAAGGTAATAATTACGCCCTCTTCTGTTTTATAAACCTGCTTTTTATCTTTTGTTCCAATCGAGCCTGTTGTAAGCGCCAGCTAAAACCCGCCGATAGATGCCGGAAGCACCAAAAATCCCACTGCTCAATCAAATTTTCTAAGTAAAAAATCTATCTTATTCGGATAATCGATTGATGCTTGCCGGTGACCGAAGGAATTCGCATTAAATTTGGCAAAAGGCAGGAGGATGCGGTAAAAAAGGGGTTGCCAATAAAGACGGCACGACATCGGCAAAACCTGGCAGTTACACCCGATGCCATGCCCCACACAGTGCATTGCGCCTGTGCAGAGCAAGTATTTCATGAACCGCTTGCTCTGTCTATTCCGTTGGCGAAATTGGATGCCAACAATGGAAGCCACCTGCCGATTATTTCTCTGCGCCCGCTGCCGAAAGCAAGTCCTCATCTGTCGCCACTGTGATCGTGGTCAGATCTATTGCGCGGATGGGTGCGCCAAAATCGCCCGTAGCCATTCCTTGCGCGAAGCCGGTCGTCGTTATCAACAAAGCCGGCAAGGTCGTTTTAAACAGGCTAAACGCATCCGCCGTTTTCGTCTTCGCAAACAAAATGTAACGCATCAGGGTTCCGAGTCGGTCGCCGATAATGATCTACTACCCGCGAACTCGGTGAAGGTTGGAACGCCGGTGGTTTTGTCTCGTCAATCCCGCCCTGCCGACACACGTCAGTGCCATTTTTGCGGTGCCAGTTGTTCTGAATTCGTTCGTTACAGCTTTCTACACCGTCGCCGGGTTCCTACTATCATCAAAATTGATCGAAAAGGAACTAAACATGACGATTCCCCCTGAACTCGAAGCGCAGATTCTTAGGTATTACCATGCCGAAAAGTGGCGCATCGGCACCATCGCCACCCAACTGCATGTCCATCACAGCGCCGTCTCTCGGGTGTTGGCCCAAGCCGGCCTGCCGCCTATCGGCGTCGCGCGCCGGGCATCGGCTATTGATCCCTACTTACCGTTTATCCGAGAGACGTTGGAGAAATTCCCGACCTTGACCGCCAGTCGCTTATACGTGATGGTGAAAGAACGCGGTTACCCGGGTCGTCCGAGTCAATTCCGTCATCTGGTCTCTTTGCATCGACCCCGTCGAAAAACGGAGGCTTTCTTACGCTTGCGTACCCTACCCGGTGAACAGGCCCAAGTCGACTGGGGACACTTTGGACATCTTGAAATCGGTCGCGCCAAACGGGCGCTCATGGGTTTTGTGATGGTGCTCTCCTGGTCGCGGATGATTTATCTACGTTTTTTTCTGGGCGCGCACATGGAAAACTTCCTGCGCGGTCATGTCGGGGCTTTTACGGCCTGGGGAGGCTGTCCAAGAATACTCCTATACGATAATTTAAAGAGTGCCGTGCTGGAACGCCAAGGGCAGGCTATCCGCTTTAATCCCACGCTATTGAGCTTTGCCGGTCACCACCGCTATGAACCGCGTCCGGTTGCGGTGGCGCGCGGCAACGAGAAAGGCCGGGTGGAGCGAGCCATTCGTTATATCCGCGATTCTTTTTTCGCGGGGCGCACCTTTACGGATTTGGCCGACCTGAATGGCCAAGCTGAAACTTGGATGAACGGGATCGCCGCTGACCGGCAGTGCCCGGAAGATAAGACGCTCACGGTCCATGAAGTGTTCGCACTGGAAACCAAGCATCTCCTGGCGTTGCCTGACAATCCCTATGCAACAGATGAGCAGGTCGCGGTGAAAATCGGCAAAACACCGTATGCACGCTTCGATCTGAACGATTATTCGGTACCTCATGACTACGTGCACCGCAACTTGACGGTATCGGCAGACCTGCAACACGTTCGAATACTCGATGGTCAGGCGGTTCTGGCTAGCCATCCGCGCAGCTTCGATAAAGGAGCGCAAATCGAGATACCCCAGCATGTTGAGGTATTGGTCGAATACAAACATCGAGCGAGCCGGCACCGAGGAACTGACCGTCTGGCACAAGCCGTCCCCCAGAGCCGCGACTTGCTTAGACTAGCCGCTGAACGCGGGGGACCTCTGGATCGTATCACCAAGGAACTACTGCGTTTTCTGGATCGTTATGGTGTGGCTGAGCTGACCATCGGCATTCAGGAAGCTTTGGCGTGTGGCGTACCTCATCCCAATGCGGTCCGCTTAAGTCTGGAACGCCGCCGCGAAGCGCGTAACGAACCGCCGCCGATTGAGATTACCTTACCCAGCCACCTTAAAGGACGCGATAGGCCTGTCAAACCGCATGATCTCACCAGCTATGATGTGCTGACGGAGGTGACCGATGACACCGATTGAACACGTGCGCCAGCGTGCCGAAAAACTGCGGCTCTATGGCTTGCTGGCTCACTGGCATGAACTGACCGACCCCGCCTGGGTGGAGTCATTACTGACTTGGGAAGAAACCGAACGCTCACGACGCAGCTTAGAGCTACGTTTAAGCAGCGCCCATATCGGACGTTTCAAACCGTTGGCCGATTTCGACTGGAAGTGGCCCGAACAGTGCGACCAGACAGCCATTAGCGAACTGATGAGCCTGGCGTTCCTAACGACGGCAGCTAACGCTATTCTGGTGGGTCCCAGCGGCTTAGGAAAAACCACGATTGCACAGAACATAGCCCACCACGCCGTCCTTCAAGGTCATACCGTGCTGTTCACCACGGCAGGTAAGCTCCTCGGTGATTTGACCGCACTCGATAGCGATTCGGCTTTACGGCGCAGGTTACGTCACTATGTGACGCCGGCACTGCTGGTCATTGATGAAGTAGGCTATTTGTCGTATTCCAACCGACACGCTGATCTGCTCTTTGAACTGATTAATCGCCGCCATGAGCAAAAGAGCACCTTGATCACCACCAACAAATCCTTCTCGGAGTGGTCCGAGGTCTTCCCTAATGCCGCTTGTGTCGTAGCGCTCATTGATCGCTTAGTGCATAACGCTGAGATTGTCGCTATCAAAGGGCAATCTTATCGACGAAAGGAAGCCCAAGAGCGTGCTGAACAGAATGCACGAAAACGTAAAACAAAAACCAGGAGCCCAGAATGACACATGATCCACAACCATCCGGCTTAAGCTGTGGCTTGAACTTTCTGATCGATAGCGAATGGACGCCGGAACAGGCCTATGCCGTTTTTCAATTGCTGGACGATTTGCGGGATCGAATTCTAGCGAAATACCAGTTAGCCATTATGGAACAGATGCGGGAGGAACATGGGGGTGAAGTCGAGCCCCTCCCGTTTGATAATCCTTATCTTTGGATCAGTGACGAAATTCCATTCTGACAAGGGTTGTTAACAAAAAACACGAGGGGGCCTATAAAAGCCCCTTTTTTTGTTGACTAAAATTAAGGGGCATTCTTCGGCATATTCCATCGGCAGCTTTCTGCGGGTTTTAGTTGGCATTAACACTGGTTGAGGACGAAAACGTTGTCCACTAATTCCAGCACTTGCGAGTTCTTCTCTAAGCCGGTTTTGCAGAGCTGCCTTACGATCAGAATCGTCGTCTCTTACTACAGCATTAATAAACTCATCCGTATCAAATGTGTCATGGTCGACGAGATAATTAAATGCTCGACCACTGTAACCTAAAGCATCCTCATTTTCAGGGATTTGCTCTTTAGTAAGTTTGCGCGCCCAACTTTTAACCGTTATATGGGCTTTTCGCGTTAGGTACGAATCTTCTTGCCGCTCTGTAACACCAAGAAAGCCTTTATAGTAATCACCAAGTGATGGCTTCTTTATTTGATCAAAAGCCAATACATCCCATGCAAAAACATTTGATACATCAATCAAAGCACTTTTTTGAATTGCTGATTTTGCTTCACTCAGTGCATTTTCAATCTCAGACATAGAGGCCACAAGCCTGCCATTTTCGTTTTTGTAGCTATACGAGAAAGATGGACGCTTGTCCATTTTTACAAGAAAAACTAATTTCTGCCAATTACCTGCAGCCACAAGATATTTAACAGTTGCAATGACAAACACTCCTGCTGACATCTGGCCTTTATGCCGACCAGAAAAGTCCTGTGTTATGTGTCTAGATAACTCTATGAATCGATCTGACTGGCTTACAATTTCAACGCACGGTTCTTTGAGGTGGACTGCATCGTCCAGAAATTTATACTGTGTGCCCTCAGCTATTTCTTTTAATCTAGCTAGAAAAAAATCACGCTGTTTGGCGTGTAAATTTACTTCATCAAGAAATATCACCCGCTTATCTTCATCGGCATCGGGGTCAATAATATGAAAAATGAAGTCTTCTATTTCAAGACTTTCACGTTGCCCCTGACTTAACACGCCTTCAATAAGCTGTACCACATTCTCTCCGAAATAAGAGTGTATTTTTTACAAAAACCATTTGGCTATTTTGGGTTACTACATAGATTTAAGCAAGGCCTAGTACTCAGTCAGCATTGATATGTCGAGCCATAGTCCCCATATGATGAATTTATTCATTAAATCATGGAGCTGGCAATTGGCGAAGAAATACATTGTACGACTGACAGAAGAAGAACGTACTGATTTGGAAAGTTTGATTCATAAAGGCAAAGTAGCCGCCCATAAAAGGCTTCACGCTGAAATTCTGCTCAAGGCAGACATAAGCGAATGGGGAGAAAAATGGCTGGATAGCCAAATCAGTGAAGCCTTTGGCATTTCCACGCGCACCGTTGAACGAGTCCGGGAACGATTGGTTCAAGAAGGTTTAGAGTCCGCCTTAAACCGGGCTAAACCGATCCGGGTTAAAAGCCGTGTCATTGACGGCGAAAAGGAAGCGCACCTGTTAGCGTTAGCTTGTGGTGATGCCCCTGATGGGCGCAGTCGTTGGACACTGAGATTGCTAGGGCAGCAGATGGTTGAATTGGGTCATGTGGAAAGCGTATCCCACGAGACTATCCGGCAAACGTTAAAAAAAACGAACTGAAACCCTGGCAAAATAAAGAGTGGTGTATTCCGGCTAAAGAGAATGCTGAATTTGTCTGTGCCATGGAAGATGTACTGGACGTTTACAAACGCACGTATGATGAAACTCATCCGTTGGTTTGTATGGACGAAAGCAGCAAGCAACATATTAAGGAGACGCGTCAGCCGATACCGGCAAAACCAGGCACCGTCGAAAAGTATGACACGGAGTATGAACGTAATGGCGTGAGTAATCTGTTCATGTTTTTCGAACCGTTAGAGGGCAAGCGGCATGTGGTGGCAACGGATCAAAGAACGGCTGTGGACTGGGCGCATCAAATTCGCAACCTGGTTGATGTGGAGTACCCTCGCGCTGAGCGCATTACACTGGTTATGGATAATTTGAACACCCACACGGGAGCCTCTCTGTATAAGGCATTCGCCCCTGAGGAAGCACGAAGAATTCTGGATAAATTAGAAATCCACTACACGCCCTAGCACGGTAGTTGGTTGAATATGGCGGAAATAGAATTGAGCATTTTGTCTCGTCAATGCCTGGATCGACGCCTTCCTGACCAAGAAACATTAAAGAAGGAAATCGCCGCATGGCAAGAAAAAAGAAATGCTATTGCTCAGCCTATGGAATGGCGATTTACCAATGAAGATGCTCGGGTTAAATTGAAAAAACTTTACCCGACAATAAAAAAATGACTGAGTACTAGCCTTAAAGCGGTAATGTAGATTCGCCGCAATGATTGGGCGAGGTCAACAATTCACCGCGACCAATCAGAAAATTTGTTTGAGTCATTTTTCTTGCCTTTCTTTTGAGGGAGCTTTACCGTCGGTATATTTCCGAATCGTGTCGCGGCTTACACCTGTTATTTCAGAAATCTTATGCTGTGAAAGCTTTGTTTTGTTGGCAAGTAGTACCGCAACATCAATGCGCTGTTGATGCTCAAGGGTCAGCGCCTTGGATTTAACGAGTTCGATAATAACGTCTGAATCCGAGGCGTCGCTAAGCGCCAATGTCCGTCGAAATCGTTGGATTGACCTTTCTATGTCGCTGAACGATTCCCCGCTGAAAATTAGAACCAATATATCTAACCAGTGCTTGAACACTGACAGGTCTGGGCCAAGAAATTGAGTTACAGCTTCTTTTATTTGATTAAGCGCAGGCAGCTTGAATTCAATAACAAGATCAAAACGCCTCCATAGAGCAGGATCGATTAGCTCTGGATGATTTGTTGCGGCTAACAACAATCCGGATGGTGGCCACTCGTCGACCTCCTGAAGAATGACGGTCACCAATCTTTTTAATTCGCCAATATCAGTATCGTCGTTACGTTTCTTTGCAATGGCATCAATTTCATCAAGCAGAAGAACACAAGGCCCCTGTTTAGAAAAGTCCAGGGCGGAACGTAGATTGGAGCCGGTTTTACCCAGCAAGCTGCTCATCACGGTTGTCAGATCCAGCACATAAAGCGGTAAGCCCAATTTGGAAGCCAGCCACCGAGCTGTCAGTGTTTTACCAACACCTGGCTTGCCAACAAAGATCGCAGATCGGGTTGGAAGCAAGCCTAATGATGCCAAGCGTTCTGACTGTTTGCGTTCTTGAATGATTTGGCTAAAGCTATCTTCCAATTCCGGAGACAATAGAGGTTGCACAGTGCCAAAATCGTCATGGAATACCTTTAGCAAAGACATGCGCGATTCGTTATCGACAGGCATTGGATGTGATGGATCTTCCGTACGGATGGTTTTGCGCATGACAGAACCACCTCTTGCGGGTTTGCTGCGCAAATATTGATCCATCTGTTCAGCAAGTCCGGGCTTGATGCTTCGGTATTTGCGAACCAAGCGTGCAACAAACAAGCGAACATCTTCAGTTTGCTCATTTACGGCAAGCCTCGCAAGCTGGGCTAAATCATCGTCAATTTCTATTGAATCGTCCATTTTATTTATAAGTTATTTATTTTAATAGCATTTTCAGTTTATGAAAATGGACTATTAATTATCCCATATTTCTCTCGATCACAAAAGACACTATTTATAAACGTCTTAGAACTAAATGTTTTAGACCTTGATTTTATGGGCAATTGCGAGATTTTTTCCTGATGCCGATTGTAGCTTTAGGCCAAGAATCGCGGCAGGAGATGCCGATGATTTCCATCCTATAGGAATTCAAATCAGAATTGATTGAGCTGTGATGTTTTGATCAAAAGAGGCCGTTTTTGCGCGTCTTTCGAGCCGACAGAATAAAACTCATCTTTCTATAATAACGACTTTATTGTTGAAATCTTTTAGAAAGAATGAGCATAAGGCTGGGTCAAGACGACTACCTATTAACCAAGAACCAATCTATTGATGTTAGTTGCGACTACGATGCTCTAGTCAACGTCCATATGCTCATTATGGGTAAAACGGGGATGGGGAAAACAACATTCCTGCGTCAAGTAATTCAGCAAATGGAACGCATTACGCCAACTCCGCGAATCCATATCATGGATGTACATGGTGATATGGAGCTTAAAGGCGCTTCATCCGTTCGATTTTCAGAGTCCACTGAATACGGCTTAAATCCATTTGTTGTCAGCCCTGATCCTCATTTTGGCGGCGTTAGGAAACGCGTCCAGGATTTCATTGCAACCATAAATGGCTGCCGTCCAATAGGTTCAAGACAAGAAGCTGTTATGCGCCACCTGATTACCGATCTCTACGCAGCCAATGGATTCTTTAGCAATGACCATAAATCATGGGTCATCAATGACAGCATTACGAGGAAGTATCCAAAAAAACACCCTACCATGGATGATGCCTGTCGGTATGCCTACGCGAAACTTAAGCAAGTGATCATTGGCGGCGATACAAAATCCGGTCGTGCCTTAGAAGAACTTAACAGAGTCACCACCAAAATTTATCGTATTTCCAAACAGCAAAGCATCCCTGGAGCAACACTTGATCTCGATCTCGTGGAAAAAGCCATGACGCATCGAAGCGATGCCAAAAAATATTTCATGGAATATGTTGAAAACCTTGAAACCGGCAAAGAGCTGGAAGACTTCGTTAAGTATGAATCCAAAGAAGTATTGAAATCAATAGTCGAGCGCTTCGACAACCTGAAGGCGAGTGGCGTATTCAAAAACCAGCCACCACCGTTTGATCCCAATAATCCCGTTTGGCGTTATGACATCACCGCGTTGCGTGAAGATGAAAAACGCATGTTTGTCGAATTCAGATTGCAGGAACTATTCTCGGTTGCACTGGAAAAGGGTCCGGTTCGTCGTGAAGAGGAAGGCTTGTTGCGCGACATCATGATCATTGACGAGGCTCACCTGTTCTTTAGGGACGACCAGAATAACATTCTCAACACAATAGCCAAAGAAGGTAGAAAGTTTGGCTTGGGTCTGGTTTGCGCCAGTCAATCACCAACCCATTTTTCCGAAGACTTCTTTTCCAACGTCGCCACCAAGGTCGTGTTGGGCGTTGATCAAATGTACTGGGACAACTTGGTGCGCAAAATGAAAATTGAATCGAAATTACTGCAATACATCAAGCCATTTCACGTCATCGGTGTACAGATGAGCAACAAAGGTGAGACCAGATCACGCTTTACGATGGTTAGAGTGCCGAATTCTCGTGTCACACCAGCATAAAAAAATATCTTTTTAGTTAAATAGGGAGTTAAGCATGTCGACAAATGAACAGTCCTTAACGATTAACTTAACCGATCAAGAAGTCTGGGATTTAGCGCACAACTAAAGCGGATTGGGTTATCGGAATTCCAAAATAATGCAGCCGATGAAGACGAGGCTTAGCGTATGTTGAGTGTTGCAGAAAAAGTCCAATTCAGTCTGTCCGAGATAGGATATCAGCCACGATGAAGGATCAAAAAGAACCAACAAAAACGATGATTACTTTGCTCTGTCCAGCAAAGAAATCAGACTCTACAAAGTAAAAGGCGGTTTCCATTTATGACAACAGACAAACCCATTAACTTACGACTCAAATCCTTTGCCCGTTTCGATGACGCCATGGATATGTGTGATCTTCTGAATAAAGAAACCGGTGATAAATACACTGTTGTGTCAGACAATTACTTGGGCTTCACGGCAAGACGCTGCCAGGAAAACAGGCAGAAGCAACAACAAAACCCCGTCGAAACCTACGATCATAACAATAGGGCTTATCGCCAGGCATTCAGAGGCTTTATCCCGCATTATTCGGAGTGTGTGATCGGGATATTACTGATAGCCAATCCCTACGCTGTTTTGGACTGGATTTTTGCTTTGCTGAACATACAGACCATACCTGAATGGTTCAGTTTGCCTGAATGGGGTGAAGTGTTCGGATTAGGTGGTTTTTTACTGTTGCTTTACGGCCTACGCTTCGTCTACAGCTACTACGCAGTAAAGCTCTGGTTTGATGATGATGGTGTAGTTATGAAAAAAGGCATCATCGCTCAAGACCAGATTCAAATCCGCTTTGGCGACATTAAAACCATTGGTGTGCATCAAAGCATTATAAATAGGTTGCTGGGTATCGGCACGCTACATCTTGATTCGGCAGGAACTAACGGGACGGTGGATATTGTATTTAATAACCTGATTGATCCGGTTTACATGCGCCGCCGACTTCAGCATTTGATTGACCAGTATGCGAAGCGCTAAGTTTATGATCAAAATAATCGCCTCCATGCTGTCCTTTGGCAAAAAAGGACAAAGCAAGATTGCTCTTAAAAAAGACGATACCAATACACAAAATCAACTAATGGTCGATGAATATGTCTATCGATATCCGCCATTTCCAAAGGGAATACCGACGGCACCCATCGAAACGATCATTAACAGCAATCAGGAGATGATTCAGGAGATTATCCTGGCCCGTGGTTTGGCTGGTAACCATAATGCAAAGAAAGCCGAGATAACAATATTAGAACCCATTCGTCATCTTGCCGAGATAGTTCATCTATTGCCTGCATCCGAAAAAAACCATTTCCGGACACCGGGCGGGCTGTTTCGGTTTAGTCTGGAAAGCGCATTGTTCGGCATTCGTTATGCAGAACGCCGTATTTTGACGCGCGTGACTCCAGAAATACGCAGGGAAAATGAAGCATTATGGACACACGCCGCCTTTCTGACAGGCTTGTTTAGCGAGTCCATCCTGGTAATCGCGCGGATATCTGTGTATTCCGAAGAAG
>JABFSH010000040.1 GCA_013140705.1 Methylococcaceae bacterium | reverse complement strand
ATAGTGGGGTACTCTATCTGCCGGACAGGCTTTAAGCCTCAGGGATTGCACGATTTCCCCACCATCCTCCCGATGATCAGTCGGGGATTCTGGCTTGTTTGTTCGCCGGAATCAAGATATAAGGGATCGCCGGAATTTTTTTCTTACAGTTACTCATCCTTGACCAATATCGAATTGATGAAAGTCGAGATGTGTTCAATTTCTTCCCCGCAAACGGCATGTTCCATTAAATAGTCGTGCCACTCAATGTTGCAATTCATCTGCATTAGCGCATCAAACGCAGATTTACCACTCTCAATGGCAACCATTGAATCAATAATGCCATGCGCCATAAAAATTGGCGTGTCTTTATTGGCTACGGATCTCTCAGTAAGTAATTGCGTAATCGTTGGCAAGTACGTGGAAAGGGCAATTATTCCGGCTAATCGTTGAGGGTATCTGAGTCCGGCATGGAGTGCTATGACGCCTCCCTGTGAAAATCCAGCCAGAAAAATACGCTCCGATGGCACACCATTCGCACATTCCTGCTGAATAATCTGATCAATCAATGCTGCTGACTGATAAATTCCAGCCACATCGACTTTACGTTCCAGCGAGGCCTCCAAGATATCATACCAGGCACGCATTTTCATTCCGCCATTGATGGTAACGGCTTGGACAGGTGCATCGGGGAAAATAAAATGAATATGATCGCTCTCTTTCAGATGCAATTGCGGAACAATTCCTTCAAAGTCATGGCCGTCTGCACCTAAGCCATGTAGCCAGATAATAGAATATCGATGTTCTGATCCGGGTATTATTTCTACGGTGGTCAATTTCGAATTCATCGTCTTACATTCTCGTGTTTATCCATCGTCATGGATTTAAGGTTGAGGGGCGAACATTATTCCCAAAAATTACCACTGCATTTCGGCAATTCCGGATTCATGTAATCCCAAGGCTGGGCGTCGGCCACCCACATATCCTTCTCCGGTTTAAAAACGCTGGGATCGTCAAGGGTAGCGGCAGCGACCGGCCTGACTTTAGTGAAGCTGCTATTTTTACCAAACAATGCCGTTCCGCATTCCGGGCAAAAGGCTCGATAGACGGTGTTTCCAGTTGCAGCAGTGGTTGCATATTCCTTGACGTTGCCTCTTATGATCAGTGCGATCGCTGGCACGAACAGAAGCGCCAAATAAGGTGCTCCGCTCGATTTTTGGCAAGTCCTGCAGTGGCAGTTGATGCTGGCAACAGGTTCAGCCAAAATTTCATATCTGACGGCACCGCAAAGACAACCGCCTGTCAAAGGAAGTTTCATGATGATTCCAAACGCTTTTTAACCGGATCACAGTTAAATTAATGGGCTTAAGTCGGTCGGTGTTCCATCAATACTGCTGAAAAATTATTTATTAAATTCAGTCAAAAACTGACCATAACCTGCCTTCTCCATTTCTTCTTTGGGGATAAACCTTAAAGCAGCTGAATTAAGACAATATCTTAAGCCGATTGGTTTTGGACCGTCATCAAAAACATGGCCAAGATGTGAATCACCATAACGACTGCGAACTTCTGTACGCTGATCAAACAGGTGAAAATCTGTTTTTTGAATGATATTATCAGCTACCAAAGGTCGGCTAAAACTGGGCCAACCGGTACCGGAATCGTATTTATCCCTGGATGAAAACAACGGCTCACCGCTCACCACATCCACATAAATGCCTTCGCGTTTCTCATTCCAGTAGGTATTTTTAAAAGGCGGCTCCGTCGCTTCTTTTTGCGTAACCTCATATTGCAGTGGTGTTAAGGTTTTCAGCAACACATCATCAGACGGTTTGCTATACCGACTATTGGAGCTGACTTGACTGGCAGTAATTTTCAGATCAGCACCCCAAATTTTTTCAAGATACGGGTCGCGCCCTGAGTGATAGCGATAATATTTATAACGTATGGGATTATTTTTATAAAAATCCTGATGATAATCTTCAGCCGGATAAAAAACCTCAAATTTTCTTATTTCGGTAACGACAGGCGCAGGATATCGTTTCGAATCGTTTAATTGTTTCCGGGAACGCTCAGCAATGGTCTTTTCTTCGTCAGTTTGATAAAAAATCAAAGATCGATATTGATTACCCCTATCAATAAACTGGCCGTCATTGTCTGTTGGATTAATCATTTTCCAGAATCCCGCCAGCAAATTTTCATAGCTGGTAATTTTGGGATCGTAATAGACCTGAACACTTTCAACATGACCCGTAGTCCCTGTTGAAACCTGTTCGTAACTCGGATTAGCCACTCTACCGCCACTAAAACCGGATATAACCTTCACAACTCCGGGCAGCATTTCAAAATCAGACTCCGTACACCAAAAACAGCCACCTGCAAACGTGGCAACCGAAAGATCGGCAGATTCTGCCGAGAACTCTTCAAGCGCTTTGTCATCGGCATAACTTGACAAGCTTATCAACGCAATAAACATCATTAATAAAGCTATTTTATTCTTCATATACTCTCACTGATTATTCGCACAGAACGTTCATTCATTGCCGTAATATTAATTTTTAACGGAATTCGGCTCTCTTTTAATTAAGAAACCCTGAGTTTCATTACTCATGCGCATGATCGTGGACATGATCGTGACCAGGTTTAGCAGGATGATCATGATCATGTGAATGCTCCTGTCCAACGCTTTGAGACTGCGGATGTTCATGATCAGGGCTTACCTGATGACCCGCGTTGGTTGTTTGAGCTTCGCCATGAAGATGGCCATCATTAGCAACAGACACGGCATCAACAGCAACACCATAGCGGTAGACCATGAGGCCACCCAAATCAGCCCCAAAGGCCATGGCCACTACCAGTATCGTCGAGAGTAATAAAAAAAAGACATTGGCTGCATGTTCAATAATGCCAGCGCTTTTTAAGCGCCAGGCGGACAACACGGCCGCCAATGACAACACAAAAACACCCAAGTGCTCATGATTTTCCATTATTTCATGCACAGTCTGCCCATGAGCGACAGACTCAGCTGCATTAAAACCCGCCAATACCGTAAAAATAGCGGCTATTGTCCCCAAATATAGAAAATAACTCGCGGCACCTCGCCAGTGTGGTTTTTTTACCAGCGTTCCCAACAAATCAAGTGCAAAAAATGTCGATAACAGGGCAATTGGAAAATGCACCAGCAAGGGGTGGATATTATGCATGCTGGCAATACCCGGCAAAAGAGCATTAAACATTTCCGGCGGTGATTTGGTGGTAAGACCTTCGATAAAAGCCAGCAAACTGCCAACTATCTCAGCCACGCCACCATCATCTGCGCCACCGTGAATTTGGAATGATAAGTAATTATTCATGCTATCGGTTCGAAATTAAGTAGAAAAACACAATCTACTCGATATTTTTTTAATTGCAAGTCATCAGCTATTGGTTAATCCGGGTTAAGATGTTCTTGGTAACAAATATCAGGAAACAATCAACTTGTGGGTTAACTCAATCAAACCGCCTCGCATCAGCGGGTAATTTGTTAAAGACCGGATGCTTTACGAGTCCAAAAGAATCCGGGTAGTAAACAGCTCCTAAATAAAGACCATCGGCTGGCGCGGTAATTCCTGCCAGCGCTCGATTTTTTATCATTAACAGGCTTTGTGTCCAATCGATAGACTGTTTCCCCATGCCGATTTCCATCAAAACGCCAGCGATATTCCTGACCATGTGGTGCAAAAAAGCATTGGCTGAAATATCCATGACAATTGTCTCGCCATTACGGTAAACATCAATAAAATGCATAATCCGAAATGGGCTTTTCGATTGGCAACCCTGGGCACGAAAGGAAGAAAAATCATGCTCTCCAATCAGAAATTGCGCCGCCTGGTGCATTTTTTCGGCATCCAGTTGAGGATAACACCACGTCACTTGTTTATGTAACAAGGCTGATTTAGCCGGTCGATTCAATATCGTATAACGATAAAATCGGGCAATGGCGCTGTACCGTGCATGGAAATCACCAACCGCTTCCTTTGCCCAAATGATTCTGACATCGTCCGGTAGATTGCTATTACCCCCCAACATCCAGGCATAAAGCTCACGCTCGACATCAACATCAAAATGCACTACTTGCTCTAATGCGTGCACGCCTGCATCCGTCCTGCCGGCACAAATGACAACCACCGGTTGATTGGCCACTTTTGACAAGGCCTTTTCAAGTGTCTGCTGAATACTACGCTTCGAAGGTTGCCACTGCCAGCCACAAAAACGGCTTCCATTGTACTCTACGCCTAAAATTATTCGTTTCATAAAGTGATTACCCTGTTGCTTCCTATTTTATTCAAGTCACACCATACGCCTGGTCAATGACTAAACGGCAGCATCATATGATAAAACATATGCAAGACAGATTACCTAACAAGACAACAGATAGTGTCTATCTGTTTGCTTTATTTATGTTATTCTTTATCGGTACTCAAGTTTATATGGATACATTGAGGTTGTTTATGGGGTTGGCATTAAAAGATGGTCAACAGCACTGTTACGGCGATTATTTGACCTGGTCGGATGATAGTCGCTATGAATTGATTGATGGAGACGCCTATCTCATGGCGCCAGCCCCCGACTTGGGGCATCAGGAGGTGGCAGGAGAAGTTTATCTGCAAATCCGGCTTGCCCTTAAAAACAAGGCCTGCCGAGCTTTTATCGCCCCGGTCGATGTCCGCTTGCCGAAGCAAAATGAAACCGATGAACTCATCGATACAGTCGTGCAGCCCGATGTTCTGGTGGTTTGCGATAGCAACAAACTTGATCGACGTGGTGTAAGAGGCGCACCTGACTGGGTTGTGGAAGTTCTTTCGCCCTCGACCGCCAGTCACGATCAAATCATTAAACGCAATCTCTACGAACGTCATGGTGTTCGCGAATACTGGCTCGTTCATCCGATGGACAAGGTATTGACGGTTTACCGTTTATTTGAAGGGGAATATGGCAAACCCGAGCTCTTCGAATTGCGCGGTGAATCGAAGAGCGGGATATTTCCGGAGGTCGTTATTCAATGGGATGAATTAGTCACAAGATTGCCGGTGGATTATTAGTCGGCGTCAGGTTTCCATTCTTATCACACGAGCATAAAACCGTTATTCTCCAGTGCGAACATCAAACTCAATCTTCCAGCGACTATTGTCTTTCTGTGAAACTGCATGAAGCTCCAGGGTACCGATTTCAGTAACGACCGCGCAAAGATGAACAGGTACGACTTCTCCGGGACGTCGGCCTTCTTCAGATAGCGTGATTTCAATTTCATCCAGTTCTGATAATTCCTCATCTGTCCAATAGTCCAGACGAACGCCGACTTTATCTTCACGGCGCGTCTTGGATCCAAAGAATCGAAAGCGAACAGGCTCGCCAATCACCAAGCCAAATTCGTCATCCGGCAACTCTTCCTGCGTCCCCTCCTCCATTCCAAAAGGCGCGATACACAGGGCCTGTACATCAGGAGCCATACCGGGAACGGCTGGCATGGCGCTTTCGATTCCAACGTAGTAAGCCGCCGCCGTACCCCCTTTGATACGTACGCCTTTGCCTTTTCGAACGAAGCCGTAATAAGCAGCTCCCTTTGCGACCGCCAGATCAAGGTCAGCACCCGTCAATAATCGCGCTGCCGGGGCCTGTTCAGCCGCCAACCAGGCATTCAGTACCTCCATTAAACGGCCTGCAAGCGCTTGCGCTTTTAGCACACCTCCGTTAAATAGCACTGCGGTTGGATGGAGAAAAGTGGCGTTTTCAGGCAGATTAATATCCTGAAGATCTTCCGTAGCCGCTTGCTGTTTAGATAAAAAAGCGGCCAAATGCCGAGTAATCGCGGCATCCTGTGCATAAGGCAAACCAGCGGTTCGGAGACCTGTTCGTACTCTTGATACTGGTTTTTCGGCGACGGCAACCTGCGGAAAAAAGCCTTCAACCAGAAGCCGCTGCACTTCTTCCCGGGTCAATTCGGTGCGTAAACTACCGCCTATCAACGAAGAACCTCGATTAGCAACTACCATTGGAATGGTATCGATATCAGGATGATTGAAGATTTTTTCCTTGGCATCACGACAACTATGCGTTAAAGCCTGAATTTGCCAAGGCTCAAGCCGCTTACCCTCTTTTTCTAATTTTGACTTGACTGAATAAGCCAACGCCAAATCCATGTTGTCGCCGCCCAGCAAAATATGATCGCCTACTGCAACGCGGGTCAGTTCCAGATTACCGTTATTTTGTGTCACGGCGATCAATGACAAGTCAGTGGTGCCACCACCAACATCGATAACCAGAATGATATCACCGCAACCGGCATGATTACGCCAATCGCCCTGACTGTTTTCAATCCAGCTGTATAAAGCCGCCTGAGGTTCTTCCAAAAGAATCGCCTGAGTCAAACCTATCGATTTCGCAGCCTCAACCGTCAACTCTCTCGCAGCAGGATCGAATGAAGCAGGAACCGTTATCACCACATCCTGTTGTGCCAGAGGTGCATTCGGGTGAAGGCTCTGCCAGGCATCACGTAGATGTTGCAAATAAGCAGTGGTCGCCTGAAAAGGAGAAACACGTGCTACTTCTTCCGGCGCTTCTGCCGGCAATATCGGTGCCTTACAATCCACACCGGTATGACACAACCAACTTTTGGCACTGGAAACCAGGCGAATGGGGGTTTTGCTGCCCAGATTACGCGCTATTTCACCGACTAGAAAATCCGGCTTTGCAATCCAGGGCAAAGAGGTCGATCCATCGGCCAGTTCCGCTTCATGAGGCTGATACAGGAACGAGGGCAGTTGAGCATTCTCTTCAACAACACCGGGCGATGTTAATTGTGGAATGGCCATCACGTGTTGTAAAAAAAGGTCATCCTCGCTATTGTTGATCACTGCATAGGACAAAACACAATGCGTCGTGCCTAAATCTATGCCTACAGAATAGCGCCGTTGTTCTTTACCAGGTTCGTTCCGAACTTGTTCAGACGCTTTCTCTGCAAGCTGGTGGGGTTCTGTGCCCAGGTTTTCGGTATCGCTGTAATCCATAGTAATTTTTTAAATCTGCGGTTGATAGTGCTTGATTTGTACTTTTTTTGAAAGTGTTAATAAATCTTTTATAACTCTACTTCAGCGGGAGCAATAATCGACGCATTATGTCCTTGCGTTAACTTGGGCAATCTGATGTTATTGACTTGCCAACCTTTATGAATCAGCGTTCCTGTAAATGGCGCTGTACCAACAATGTTGCCCGTCAAACGAACCGTTGCGGCGTCGAATCCTTGCGCCAAGGTAATTTTATTGCCTTCTTGTTCAGTCCGCACCGGCGCCAACGTAAAGTGCTCATTGATGGCTTTGCTGCATCCTTCATGTACGACACGGGCTGCCACACCGATTTCAACATCGGCATAAGCTGAAATATCTTCTTTGATAAAATCGATAAACCGGGCTTCTTTTTGTAACAGGCTTAACAGTTGTAATGCAGCATCCGGGGTTGATTCTTTTAAAACAATGGGTTCAGGCGCTGGTGCCTGCACAATTTTTTCAACTTCAACAATTTTTTCAACAACTTTAACAACCGGTTCTGCCGTCATTACTTGCTGCTGAGAACTCTGCCTTTTTTTTCTGCAACGCAACATGCCAATCAACACGGATAATAGCAATACAATCATAATTATTGAAAGCAGAGCGACCGTACCAGCCAGACAGACATGCCAAAGATCAAATGTCGTCGGTTTTAGCGATAAATCGATTGCATAATTAGTATTCATTGATTTGATTTCCTTTAATTATTATTGCCCGGACTTTCGTGCAGCTTCTGAAAACATAAGCTCTTGCAAGGCTGATCGTGTAACTCGTATACGCATCTGCTTCAAGTGCCGATCGGCAATAGCGCCGGGAACTTTTTCCCCGATATAGACTTCACGCATTTTTGCCAGCACCGGCTCACATTGCTTTATGACCTGATCTGTCGCTTTGCGTGTATCGATGTCCTTGTATGCAGGTTTTTGCATTTCCTCTGCTACGCATTTTTTATACTGGAATTGGGCTTCCTGAATCTTTTTAATCGTAGCGTCTGTCAACTCCGTGTTGGTCCACTCCGTTTTAGAATCATTCGCATAAATCGTAACGGCTGACAACAATAGTGTTAAAAATAAAAGTTTTTTCATAATCATTTCCGCTGATACCAATAGAAATTAAGCATTCGATTTTACCTGAAAGGGCATAAAACAAATCATAAAATTTAGATCCTCATTTATACATTGAGGCGATATTCATCTTTTTCAAGCCTCTTTTGTTTATTCAGACTATCATGGCACAACACCCTGATCCAGACAGTTTAAGAATCAACCGCAACTGTTCAGGTCTGTGGGGTGTATAATAAAAAAGTTTCAAGCTAAGATTATTTAAGCTGTTTTATGTACAAATACGAGGGTCGCCTCATCTATCAAAACCATGACGATGATGGTATTTTGGAGGTAGTCGAATATAAAGGTGTTAGATCCTTACATTTTGGGTCAAGCTCCAGACAAAGCAGCATGTGGGTTGCCGACCCCAATAAGCTGGAACTTAGCTATGTTAGAGCAATGACCAGCTGGTTATTATTTAAACCAACTTGGAACGAAGCGCTTCTTATTGGTTTAGGTGGGGGCTCTTTAGCCAAGCATTTACTGTATCACTTTCCGGATTGTCACCTAAAAGCAGTTGAGTACAGACAAAGTGTGGTGAAAGTTGCTCGAAGCCATTTTGGCCTACCCTTGGATCCCCGGTTAAAAATTATCGTTGCTGATGGCGGCGACTATGTTCGTCAAAGAACGGAAACATTCCGCGAACATTATTGCTTACTGTTGGTGGATGCCTTCAATCATGATGGTATGGCTGAATCTATTTGTAATCTGGCGTTTTTCGACGCCTGCAAAGCCTTGCTTAAAAAAGACGGCATGCTGGTTATTAATCTATGGGGAGGCACAAAAAACCCAGTATTTCAACAAGTTGCTATATGGTTAGGACAAGTTTTTAACTGGAAAATTTTATTTCTGCCCGTTCGTAATCGTGGCAATATAATTGGTCTGGCTTTTAATGACAGTACGCCGATTCACGCCATGAAAGAACTGGCAACCCATGCCGAGACGCTTGAACAACGTTTTGACATCGAGTTTAAAGTCTTTTTAAAAGACTTCGGCAAACACAATGCCAGCACCCTTAATCAAGTGATAAAACCATGAACTCATTGACCACACAAACTCAGGCTGATATTTTCAGCTATCGAAAATACTGGGCGCATCGCTTTGGCATTGCACCCGTTTTGCCGATGAGTAAGGAAGAGATGGATGAATTGGGCTGGAATAGCTGCGATGTGATTTTGGTAACCGGTGACGCCTATATCGACCATCCCAGTTTCGGCATGGCGCTGATTGGGCGCTTATTGGAAGCACAAGGCTTTCGAGTCGGCATTATTTCACAGCCTGACTGGACCAACGTACGAGACTTCAGAAAACTGGGCAGACCTAATCTTTTTTTCGGTGTAACCGGCGGCAACATGGACTCCATGGTGAATCGTTACACCTCTGACAAGAAAATTCGCTCCAATGATGCCTATACACCCGACGGTGCCGCTGGAAAGCGGCCTGACCGGGCGGTCAACGTCTATTCTCATCGCTGCCGTGAAGCTTATAACAACATACCCATCATTATCGGTGGCATTGAAGCCAGCTTAAGGCGTATTGCGCATTATGATTACTGGTCTGATAAAGTCCGTAAATCCGTTTTACTGGACTCCAAAGCAGATCTTCTCGTTTACGGCAACGCCGAGCGGCAAGTGGTTGAGATTGCCCATCGCTTGGCAAATGGTGAGGCGATAACCGATTTGATTGGCATTCGTGGCACAGCCCATTTTGTTAAACAGATTCCAGAAGACTGGTTTGTCAAGGATTCTACCGATATTGATAAGCCCGGTTTGGTGACACCTCCTCAAAACCCTTATCAAGAAGAACCTGCGTGCGACCAATCGGAAAATACAATCGCGCCCAATGAAAATGAAAAAGTAGTTCGCCTGAATCGAATACTCCTTAAAAAAAATCGAGCACAAACGGTTATTCGGCTACCCGCCTATGAAGCAGTAAAAGATGACCCCATTGTCTATGCCCATGCTTCTCGTGTCATGCACGGTGAAACCAATCCCGGCAATGCCCGTGCATTAATACAGTTGCATGGTTCACGTGAAGTCTGGATCAATCCTCCGCCGATTCCATTAACGACCAAAGAAATGGATGGTATCTTCGATTTGCCTTATTCCCGCGTTCCACATAAAGAGTATGGAAAAGCCAATGTACCGGCTTTCGAAATGATCCAGCATTCGGTCAACATTATGCGTGGCTGTTTCGGCGGCTGTACGTTTTGCTCAATCACCGAACATGAAGGGCGCATCATTCAAAGTCGCTCGGAAGACTCCATCATTCGAGAAATTGAAGCCATTCGAGACACATCACCCAACTTTACCGGTCATATTTCCGATTTGGGCGGCCCTACTGCCAATATGTACCGATTAGCATGTAAAGATAAAGAGATCGAATCGGCATGTCGACTACCGTCCTGCGTCTATCCGACCATATGTCCCAATCTTAATACCGATCATGCGCCGCTTATAAAGCTGTATCGCAGAGCACGTGCACTGCCCGGCATAAAAAAGATCTTCATAGCCTCCGGCTTGCGTTACGATCTCGCCGTCGAATCACCGGAATATGTTAAAGAGCTGGTAACTCACCATGTTGGCGGCTACCTTAAAATTGCGCCCGAACATACCGAGCAGGGTCCATTATCAAAAATGATGAAGCCAGGCATGGGCACTTATGACCGTTTTAAACAAATGTTTGATAACTACTCCAAAGAAGCCGGCAAAGAACAGTATCTGATTCCTTACTTTATTGCCGCACACCCAGGCACGACGGATACAGACATGCTCAATCTGGCTATCTGGCTAAAAAGAAACAGCTTCAGAGCTGATCAAGTCCAAGCATTCCTGCCCTCCCCCATGGCTATTGCGACGGCCATGTATCACTCCAGCAAGAATACTTTGAAAAAAGTTAGCCGTGACGCTGAAGACATAACCATTCCAAAAAGCGTCAAACAACGGCGACTTCATAAAGCGCTGCTTCGCTATCACGACCCCAAAAACTGGCCATTAATTAGAGAAGCCCTTAAAAACATGGGTCGCAGTGACCTGATTGGCAATGGTAAACACCACTTGATTCCTTCATTCCAACCCAAAGGAACAGTTGAATTACCTGAAAAAGCTTATCCCTTCAAAACCAAACATACCGGTTTTGAGCGAAAAAAACCTGAATCTAATAACCGTATTCTAAAAAACAAGAGCAAATAACCTCTAAACGGCATTATAAAAATCTAGCCAAAATTAAATTATTCTGTATAATGCTGAGATCTGCTGGTGTAGCTCAGTTGGTAGAGCAGCTGATTTGTAATCAGCCGGTCGCGGGTTCGAGTCCCATCACCAGCTCCATATAAATCAAGGGTCTTGGTAACTTACCAGACCCTTTTTTCTTGCTTAATTTTTAAGGGTCAATGCCTGGTCAAGAATTGATTCTTCTCAATAATAAACAGCCCTTCATATTGATTTATCAAATCTAAAGCCGACATTCAAGAATTGCATTTTTTTATCTAATGACTAGCCGGTCTCGGCCAATTGCCGACTGTTGCGTTTTTCAAGTTAATGCCATGTGAAAGCTCCATTGCAGCCATTCATCATAGAGTTAAGAGGTTAGTTAGCTAGGCGCTTGCGTTGGACGACAAGTTTCAGCGAAGAGGGAGGCATGGAACACTGAAGTCAATGTGATAATGCTCATCATGCCTAACCCAAGGTTTCTTCGTAGAAAATGCCATTACATCACTCAAGCCTTTAGCTTCTGGATCCTTGAATAGTTGTTTCTGTAGCTCGTTATCAAAGATAACACGCCAGATTTTAACGCCATTCTTATCTGCCAAAGCTTTCAAAGCCCATAGATGCAAGGCCATCGCGGCATAATCAATTTTTAGGCCATTGTATTCACCTGTACCAACAAACTCGATGCTGTAGCCTAATTTGTTTAAAATAGAGGTTGGCAGCTTCACGGATATGCCTTCGCTATCTACAACAGGGACAAAGAAATCCACAGACAGCCCGTTTTGATGCGTTTTATGTGGTCTAAACTTGCCGCCTTCTTTATAACCAGACTCTCCATAAACATAAACCTTTGACGGTGCTCGTGTTTCAAGCATTGCATAAGCATCAACAACTACTTTATAGACCTTGCTATGTACATAATTTCGGCCTGTCATTACACCAATATCGCTGTATGCAGAATAGTTCTTTCCACTAGTAGGAAGTTGCCAGCCATTTTCAAGACTTCCATTATCCTGACTTCCGAAGCAACTACTTTCAACCGCATCGGCCGCCACAGAAAATAGCAAAAGTGCTAGAAGACTTGATCGATACATGCTTTTTATTTGTAAACAGTAATTGGATGATTTCTGTATATCATGCGTGATCGAGTCAGTCTAGGCAATAGACTCAGCGATTCATCTCAAATATCTTAAGATATATCCATACATTCCAGATGATATATGGGTTCTTTTTATCTTACGACCGTCCGTTATCTAGCAATTATCAGACGATCAAGAAAACACTTTGAACGGCAACTGTGGGTCGCTATGGATAGCTATCCATAGCGACCCCTATGTATAGAACCTAACTATGTATAGTTGCAAATTGCAGTTGGTTAAACGCCCTGTTTTATTGATGTTTCTGCCAATATCGAGCTTTTTAACTTGACATAGTTTTACCGGTGTCCTGAAG
>JABFSH010000049.1 GCA_013140705.1 Methylococcaceae bacterium | reverse complement strand
GCTCATGTCTTTGATAAAGTTGGATTTTTGAAGCTTCTATTTTATCACACTGAGCAAGTTATTTTCTTTTTTTGGCCGTTCTGGCTACTAATTCCGCTCGCCTTAATGGGTTTTGCAAGTCCCTCTTGTATAAACTGATTTACTGTAGCTTCAGGTGCTAGTTGGGGTAACTCAGTGGAGGTTCAAGTCCTCTCCTCGGCACCATAAATCCATACAATGCAAACTGCATGTTCTAAAACCACCACGTCTGTCATCTGAACAGGGAGTTGCGTAAGTACCTCCATTTGTCTATTTTGAAAGACAAGTTTGCTACACTCCAGACGTCCTGGTTTCTCTCGGCAAATCAATTATTGCCCGTTTATTCAGCTGTTCAATTAAAAAAAAGCATCAGCCTATTGCTGCTCTTTTTTTCCCGTCAACATGGCTTTTACCAGGTTTTCTTTATGTAGCCTGCTGGAAAAAAGCACACCTATTAAATGCAAAGCAATAAGCGCTAACATTAAATTGGTGGATAGCTCGTGAATTTCTTCCCAAAACTCTTCACCACTTTCTGCTTCATTTTCATTTTCATTTTCGTCGCCCTCAGCCTCGTCTTCTGCGTGAGCTGCGGTAATCGGTGTTAGATGAATGTTATTTGCAGCAAATGGCCCTTTGCCTTCTTCGATAGCGTAAACTTTAAGTCCACTCAAGGTCACCACAAACAACATGCCTAGCAAGGCAATTACCATCCATCCGCCAACCGGATTGTGCCCCAGGTAATGTCTTGGATTTTTTGATCGTGTGTTTTTAATGTATTCAATGACCGCTGATGGTGAACGAAGAAAATCACTGAAACGCGCGTGCCGGCTTCCGATAAATCCCCAGACAACACGAAAAGCAATCAGTCCAAGCACTGTGTAACCTGAATAGATATGCCAGGAATTATTTTCTTCGCTGGTCAGATAAGCCACTACAAATGCGGCAACCAGTGACCAATGGAAGATACGAATTAAAATGTCCCATACCTGAACTGTTTGTTGATCACTCATTAATATTTCCTCATTTTAGTGGAAGACATGCACATAATTTTGCACGCATACGACTGGCGCATCATTCTAACATCTACTTCTCATCTTTTTCGGATAAACACGCTACTTCAATCGAATTTCTGTTGATGGATATACTAGAAATTGATGTAGTATGCTCTACAAATATGTTTATTGAGAACTTACATATGCAAACTGATTGGCTCATTCTGATAGTCAGCCTGCCTACTCACCATTCTGCCGGGCGAATGCGTGTTTGGCGTGCTCTGAAAGGCCTGGGATGCAGCGTATTAAGGGATGGCGTTTATTTATTGCCGTATCGAGACGAATTTAGACAAACACTCCAGCTGCACGCAGATCAAGTGGCTCAAGGAGGAGGACACGCCCATGTTCTGACTTTGGATGCAGAGAATCCACGTCAGCAACAAACATTTGAAAAATTGTTCGATCGATCGGCCGACTATGCAAAACTGGTTGATGAGATAAGGGAACTCGCCTCCCAAAATAGCCTGTCTGAAAATAGAACTTCACTACAAAAACGGCTTCAACACCTGCGAAAAGAGTTTGAAGCCATTGTTCTTCAGGATTTTTTCTCCGGCGCCGCCCAAGAACAAGCTGTCACAGCCTTGGAAGATTTGGAGCATGCCGTCCATCAATACCTTGCTATCGGCGAACCCCACGCTATTCAACGGCGCATCAAACTACTTGCCCGAAATGAATACCAAAATCGCATCTGGGCAACCCGTCAACGGCCTTGGATCGACCGATTGGCCAGCACCTGGTTGATACGCCGATTTATCGATCCGGCAGCCCGTTTTCTCTGGCTTGCCAAACCCGGGGCTTGCCCCGACGACGCAGTCGGTTTTGATTTCGATGGCGCTGCGTTCACGCATGTCGGTGCAAAAGTCACTTTCGAGGTTCTAGTAGCCAGCTTTGGCTTGACCAATGATGCAGCGTTAGACCGCATTGGGGCATTGGTTCATTATCTGGATGTTGGCGGCATACCGGTGCTTGATGCACCTGGATTCGAGACTCTCATTAAAGGCATGCACCAGCGATGGACTAACGACGACGAATTAATTCTTGAAACTGCCAAAATTTTTGATACCTATTACCAGGTCTATTCCGGAAGCTCCTGATGAATAAAACCAATCCAACTCAATCGCCGCTTCCACCCGTTACCTTACGCCAAGCATTTTGGTATTGGCTGAAACTGGGCTTTATAAGCTTCGGCGGACCTGCCGGGCAAATCGCCATCATGCATCAGGATCTGGTCGAAAAAAAACGCTGGATTTCCGAACGCCGTTATCTGCATGCATTGAACTACTGCATGCTGTTACCTGGACCCGAGGCCCAGCAATTAGCCACCTACATCGGCTGGTTGATGCACGGCACGTGGGGCGGCATCATCGCCGGTGGCTTGTTTGTCTTGCCATCCCTACTGATATTAATCGGTTTAAGCTGGATTTATCTGGCTTTTGGGCATCTACCGGCCATCGCCGGAATTTTATACGGGATTAAACCCGCGGTAACCGCCATTGTGTTATTCGCTGCCTATCGCATTGGTTCGAGAGCGTTAAAAAGCAGCCCGCTCTGGGCAATAGCAGGCTTGGCTTTTATAGCCATATTCACATTGAATACACCTTTTCCGCTAATCGTTATGATTGCGGGCCTATTCGGCGCTATCGGCGGCAAGGTTGCACCCGAAAAATTTGCCGTCGGCGGCAATCATGGCGCCGCAAAACACAGTTATGGTCCGGCCCTCATTGATGACGACACTCCAACACCGGCCCATGCCAAATATAGCTGGAAACGCCTGAGCAAAATCATCATTGTCGGCCTGATCTTATGGCTTGGCGTGATTAGCTTTCTCTGTGCGCAATACGGATGGCAAGGCGCGTTAACACAAATGGCGTGGTTTTTTACAAAAGCCGCATTAATGACATTTGGCGGCGCTTATGCAGTGCTGCCCTATGTTTATCAAGGCGCCGTGGAACATTATCACTGGCTGACGGCACATCAGATGATTGACGGCCTGGCTCTGGGAGAAACCACGCCCGGCCCCTTGATTATGGTTGTGACCTTTGTCGGTTTTGTGGCCGGATGGACCAAATCGCTGTTTGGTCCGGACCAGCTATTTCTGGCGGGTGCCACCGCAGCATTCGTTGTCACTTATTTTACCTTTTTACCCAGTTTTCTGTTCATTTTAGCCGGTGGACCCTTGGTTGAATCGACGCACGGCAAGCTGAAATACACCGCCCCGCTGACCGGTATTACCGCCGCCGTGGTCGGTGTCATCCTGAATCTGGCGGCATTTTTTGCCTATCACGTGTTTTGGCCTTCAGGATTTCAAGGCCATTTTGACGGGATTGCTGCTTTGATTGGCCTGTTTTCTTTACTGGCCCTACTTCGCTACAAAGTCGGCGTTATACCGGTCATCATGACCAGTGGCATGTTCGGCTTTGTTTTCTCACTCATTCATCCCTGGCTCAACCAGATAGGCGTTTTTCTGTGACGTCACCTATAACCGACGTGACTATTTGACAACCGCCACTGTGCCACTCTGATCGCCCTTAATTCGTCCTCGGTATTTGCGGCACCTGCAGAAGATGCCACATGAAACCAACCGCTATAGGCTGCCTGTACTGCAATCCATGAAAACAAATCCTTGCCGTTTGATCCCGCCTAACTCGATGGCTTTTCTGAGAAACTGATACGTTCCCATTGGGAAAATAACTACGGCGGTTCGGTAAAGGCTCTAAATGCAGTCAAACAACGTCTTTCTTATTAGCTTGGTTTGAAAGCGCGAAGGCACAATACATCCAACAACTACATAAACGTATTTACTGTGCCAGTACCAAGACAATTACTCGTGAACTCCAAAACATCGCGAATTATCTTTCTATACCATTGTTTTTTTATACACAACAAATAAATAACCCGCCTCTCGACGTTGAAAAATACTTGACTATCTCAAGCCACTCTCTCTGGCTTGTTGATACATCAACAGCCCAGTATCTGGCTATGTTTTTATTCAAGCAGATCAGCTCAAATGGCGCCCCAATCAACCAGTATCTACCCGTAGTAGGTTGCCTTGCCGATTCACACGGAAACCTCGACGAGACGAATGCTAGACCACAAGCCATGCAATCCCCTTTGTCATTTGCAGTCCTTTGTTGGATACCTTAAACTTTCTTAAAAACCAGCGGGCAAAACCTGCAGTCCGGGCTTTTGCATAGAAAGCGCCCCACTACATTTATTTCAACAAGAACAAATAGCAATCAACCATACCTGTCATGCATTATCCCAAGCCGATCACAAGTAAACTTCCCAATGTTGGTACCACTATTTTTACGGTCATGAGCCAGCTCGCCACCCACCACAATGCCATCAACCTGTCGCAGGGCTTTCCTGATTTTGACTGTGATCCTGCTCTGCCTGCACTGGTATCCAAATTCATGCAAAGCGGTCACAACCAGTATGCGCCCATGGCCGGCATACTTGGCCTGAGAGAGATTCTGGCAGAGAAAACGTCTGCCCTCTATGGTGCAGACTATGATGCCGAACAGGAAATAACCATTACGGCCGGCGCTACACAAGCGATTTTTACGGCGATTACAGCAATAATCCGGGAAGGTGATGAGGTCATAGTTTTTGATCCGGCTTATGACAGTTACCAGCCCGCTATCGAATTGAATGGTGGCATCACCATCCACATACAGCTGCAGGCCCCTGACTATACGATTGACTGGACAAAGGTGAGTCAGGCCATCACGCCGCGCACCCGGATGATCATCATCAATACACCGCACAACCCGACCGGAACCGTCCTGAGTGCGCAGGATATGATCAAGCTGACCGAAGTTACGCTGGGGACTGATATCGTCATCATCAGCGATGAAGTCTATGAGCACATTATCTTTGATGACCAAGCCCATCAAAGCGTGGCTCGCTACCCTTCTCTGGCCGAACGCAGTTTCATTATTTCCTCATTTGGAAAAACCTTCCATGCCACTGGCTGGAAAATTGGCTATTGCGTAGCCCCTAAAGCATTGATGGTCGAATTCAGGAAAGTACATCAGTTTTTGGTGTTTTGCACGAACACGCCTGTACAGTTCGCGCTGGCCGAATATTTAAAGCAGCCTCATCATTATCTGGAATTGGGGCATTTCTACCAGCAAAAGCGTGACTATTTCATCGGCTTGATCAAGGGTTCCCAGTTTGAACTCAAACCGGCAGCAGGCACTTATTTTCAATTATTAAGCTATAAAAAACTAAGCCAGGAAAAGGACACCGATTATGCGATCCGGCTAACCAAAGAATGCGGCGTTGCTTCCATACCGGTTTCAGTGTTCTTCCAGGAAGCGGTCAATCATCATGTCCTGCGATTTTGTTTTGCCAAGAAAAACGAAACGCTGGAAAAGGCCGCCGTTCTTTTAAGAAACCTGAACTGACTTGCGTTAAAGTCCATTGACCTCTAGCAAAAAATCTTATGCAAAAGCCCGTCACAACAACAGCTGCCGAACTGGGAATCACTGACGACTTACTTGTCGCTCGGGGGCTTCGTCAATATCAGGAAGCCCGTGAACTCATTATTGCCGAAGTCGGCACAGACGGCCGGGAACATCAGCTGATCAGTCAGGCAGCCGATGCATGGCGCCAGCTCAGGTCAGCAGCCAATGAAGCGGGCATTAACCTTTTTATCGTTTCAGCATTCCGCAGCATTGAGCGTCAGGTTGCCATCATTCGCCGTAAACTGGATGCCGGTATCAGCATCGAGGAAATCCTGACAGTACTCGCACCGCCCGGCTTCAGCGAGCATCACACCGGTTGTGCCGTTGATATTTGCACGCCCGGAACAGCCCCTGCAACCCTTGAATTCGAGACAACAGCCGCCTTCTCATGGCTGATGGACAACGCAAATGCCTATGGCTTTTACCTTTCCTATCCACAAGGCAATCCCGAAGGTTTTCAATATGAACCCTGGCATTGGTGCTTCCATCCCGCTCAAACCACTTTCACAACGTAACTCTCACGACAAACCGAGACATCTTTCAGACCGTAGCCGCCAGCCTGGTTCTTCAATTTATTCCCTACATGGAATCAACCAGCTTTCGTCATGAATTGGCGGCTGGTTTTACCCTGGATTTTTCAACCGACGTCTGTTTTACTTCTACAATATTGACCTCTTCACCCTCCGCCAATAAATTGGAGGGGCTGGCAATCAAAATATCACTGGAGGCAATACCTTCCAATATTTCCGCTTCCCGACCAAAGTCACGGCCCAATTTTACAGAATGGAAAGCTAGGCGTTTATCGGGTTCGATGTTCTCAATTTCAACTGTGGCATCATCGACCAATATCCCAACGGCTAGAGCCAGCGCTCCCATCGTCATTAAATTGATGGTTTCACCGATCAGGTAAAGCGTGATCAGCGAGCACATAATGGACAGCGGAATGGACACGGCGATGATACAGGTACTGCGCCAGTTCCCCAGAAACAGCAGAATCATGGCTGCTGTCAAACCTGCGGCAATCAGCGCTTTATGAACAAACAATCCTTCGGGGCCTCGGTAAAGTAACGATGTACTAGGATGAATAGACCGGGCTTTTCGCTATCGTTGCTTCAATGAAGCACAACGACTTTAGGATAAAAGCAGTCTACGTACCAATTATTTAATTTTATTGACTATCAATTACGGATGGCAAAAAAACCGCTGGCTGCGGCTTTTTAAGAAGAGATCATACAAACTGGTGAATATTTCAACGCCAGGATTTGAAAGGCGACGACCAGGAAGATCGCGGATTAACTGTTGGCACAGAAACATATCTTTGGCACCCTGTGCTGATCAGACAACAGTTGTTACTATTGCAAGGTGGCGAACGCCTCAACCAGATCCTGAACCTTGTTTTGAACGATGCGGGTGTTATCGGGCCCCATGCGTAGCATCTGTTTGCTGACCGCATCCAGAGATTCCAGTTTTTTGTCTGCAAATTTGTACTGCACGGACGGTCTTATCAACTCAATCCGCTCTTCGATGATCGGCGCGGCAAGAATTTGCTCGGCCGCCTTTTCCAGAATATCTTCGAGTTGAAACTCCTCGGGATAACTAAACTCAGCAAAAACCTGCACCAATAAGGGTCTGAATTTTTTATAGGTCTCGACTAATGTCATGACATCGATCGACTGTATCGCAACTGCCAGCGCGTCAAAACGTTGATAACTTTTTTTGGAAATGAACATCTGCGATTCACGCAGTTCAACTGTAAAGGCTTGGTCAGGTTTGAGAAAACGCATGTGACTTTCGACGGTGATGCCTTGTGAAAAATCATTGGCAATCGTAACGTATCGCCTGATTAGCTGGCCTGCTCGTAACCAAGGCGCCAAATCCGGCGAACTGGACGCCAGTGCCTGCTGGAATGACTTATCACTATCAGACAGCTTCGGTAAATCCACAGAGGGCTCTTCCCATTCCTGCGGCACCTGCCACTCTCCTTCGTTTTCGGCCTCCGTGTCCGTGTCCAGAAGATTTTCATCAGCAGCGGCTGCCGGCTCAAGCTCCACAATACCTGCTTCGTTTAACTCGGCGTTGGCTGGCTTTGAGTCCAGTAATTCCATAAGCTCCTGTTTCAGTCGATCCTGATAAAACCAGGCACTCCCGGCCAAGGCAAACAATATAACCACACCCAAAACCAGGATGCTGTTACTTTTGCTTTTTTTATTCGGACCATAACGCCCCATATCGCCAAGCCTTTTGTCTGTAGTCTTTTGAATTATTAATTCTGATCATAGGAGCAAACACTCTATCCCGTTTGCAACAAATTGAAGGCTCCGCACGTTACCGGTGACAACACAACGGGTATAGGCCATAAACCAGGAGAGCTGCGTCATGTACGCTGAGCGAAATCGAAGCAAATTTCGGCTTCGGCTCCGCTCAATTAGTCGGTAGTGCCAACAATACCAAATTGAGACACAGCGGTCTGGTATCAGTTCCTCGCCCTTTGGATTATCATTATAACGCAATGATAAATCGATGTGCCATTCGCCCCATCCAAGACATACGGTAAATTTGTTCTCCAACCCGCGTCATGAGCAAGCGACAGAGCAAGAATGTTTCGTCATCTTGAGGTAATCGAAAACCAGCCGTGTGTTGCGAACCCAATCGCGTATTTTTTGCCACGCAGTCGGCGCCTTTGAATTTGATGAGACCGACAACGAAGCGACGTAGCCGTGTGATGTTTGCGGGGCCATGTCCTGTCCTAATGCGGCAGCGATCTTCGTTGTAGTTCCAATCAATCACGTAGTGGCAACTGTTTTCGATGCCCCAATGTTCGCGGTTGGTCTTCAGGACGTTCTTGGCATTAGTTTTTTTGGGCGAGCAGCTGGGCAGCCCGTAAACGGCTTCGTGTCCACGCTAAACTTTGCCGGGTACGACTAAATCCCTGGGTATCGCCAAGATAAAGCCAGTTTGCCGCTATATAGCGGGTGCCGTGAAAGCGCGCAGGATTGACGAAGGTTTCTACCAGTAACAGGGGATGACCAAAATGCAATAACCAATCGCCGGGCAATCGTTTCAGGCAGAGTGACAAGTTTTTGATGCAAAATTTGGATAATACCTCTCCGGCAGGGTCAACATACCATAGCCGCAGGGATTCTATTACTTGCGTGGCGGCGGGTTGGATATCAACCGGCATCAATAAGGGTTTTGCCGGCAGCATCGATAATCGGTAAGCTATAAACCAACGCGAAAATGTTTTTACATTAAGCTCATGCTGCTGGCAATACCACCCCTGTGTCAAGCCGCTCGCTTGCCAGACTTTTATGTGCTCAATGCGGCGTTTGAGCGCACTATTTTTTGAGAATCTCGATAGTGATTCCGAATTCATTCAGGTAAATGACACTCATTCAATCCACAGGCAGGATCAGAAAATCGGTCCATTTAACTGTACCGCCAGCTTGATCAGGCGTCGGCAGCATTGCGACATTCCAGCCGCCACCCAGTGCCTTCACCAGCATGACTGATGCCGACAGACGTTGGCCCTGTAACTGAACGGCTGTCTGCTGGTTGGACAAGGCTATAGTCTGTGCCGCCATGACATTCAGATAGCTGATGGTGCCGGCCTGATACTGATTGACCGTTAACTTTAAAGCCTGCTTGGCAGATTCGACGGCTTTATTCTGTACGGCTGACTCCTCCTCAAGTATTCTTAAAGCCGCCAAATTGTCTTCCACTTCCTGAAAACCCGTCAGAACCGTTTGTCGGTACCCGGCGACGGTCGCATCAAAGCCATCGATAGCCTGCTTGTACTGCGAATGCTTGGCACCGCCATCAAACAGCGTCATCGCCGCTCCTGCTGGCCCAAGCGCCCAATATCGACGTGCAATCGTGAATAAGGTCTCAATAGAGGAAGATTGAAAGCCATTGGTGGCAGACAAATTCAATGTGGGATAATAGGCCGCCTTAGCAACGCCAATCTGGGCATTGGCTGCTGATACCTTACGTTCAGCAGCTGCAATGTCGGGACGTCGCTCCAAAAGTTCGGACGGCAGCAAAACCGGAATGGCCGGAGGTTGTACATTCAGTTGCGATGTCCCCAATGACAGTTCAGCCGGTGATTTTCCGATCAATACAGCGATCGCATGCTCAAGTTTGGCCCGTTGAACACCCAGATTAATTGATTGGGCACGCACGGATTCGAGCTGGGTTTCTGCTTGTTCTACATCGGCTTTCGAGACGATTCCGACAGCGTAGCGATTAGTTATGATCTGTAGCGTTTTCGTATAGGCGGTCACCGTTTCATCCAGCAAGGCTTTTTGGCTATCCAGCACTTTCAGCTGAAAATAATTGTCTGCCAGCGTTGCCTGACTGGATAGTAGCAGAGCTTGAAGGGTGGCAGCACTGGCTTGTGCGCTGCCGGTATTTGATTCGACCTGCCGACGGACACTACCCCACAAATCGGGTTCCCAGGCCGCATTGACAGCCGTACTGAATAAATTTCTAACCCCGGCAACCGCAACACTCTGTCCACTGGCCGCACGAAATCGATTGAATGATCCCATCATATTGATAACGGGAAAGAAGGCCGACTGGGACGATTGCACCAAATGCTGAGCCTGTCGATATTGTGCCTCGGCCTGACGTATCGATTGATTGGCAATGGCGACCTGCTCTTCCAGCGCATTGAGCTGGGCATCATTAAAAATTTGCCACCATTTTCCAGGCACCACGTTATCCCGCGGCTGCGCTTGTTTCCAGCCCTTAATCTCTTTAAAGGCCTTGGGAGGATGCATCTCCGGACGAACATAATCCGGACCCGCCATGCAACCGGCAAGCTGTGCAGTGAATAGGGTAAAAATCAGGCGATTGGCTGTACGAAAATTCATATCGAACCCGGCTATGCTAAATAGTTTTTTTAGTGGGTGAAGTAAGTTGTGAAAAGCGATTCTGAAGCCATATCCGGAAACGATCCAGATACTGGTAAACAACCGGTGTTGTGTAAAGTGTCAGCATCTGGCTAAAAATGAGGCCTCCGACAATTGAAATGCCCAAGGGTTGCCGAAGCTCAGCCCCATAACCGCTGCCCAATGCGAGTGGCAGGGCACCAAACAGCGCGGCACAAGTCGTCATCATGATAGGCCGAAAGCGCAACACACAAGCCTGAAAAATGGCTGTCTGTGGATCCAGGCCCTGCTCGCGTTCGGCAGACAGTGCAAAGTCAATCATCATGATGGCATTTTTTTTCACGATGCCGATCAGTAAAATAACGCCTATCAACGCAATAATACTGAATTCGGTATGACAGACCATTAATGCCAGCAAGGCACCCACACCGGCTGAAGGCAGGGTGGATAGAATGGTCAACGGATGGATATAGCTGTCATAAAGTATGCCCAGCACCAGGTAGATACTCACCAAAGCCGCTAAAATCAGAAAGGGCTGGTTTTTTAATGAGTCTTGAAAAGCTTTGGCTGAACCCTGAAAGCCACCCTGTATCGCAGCTGGCACTCCAAGATCTCGCATGACGTCCTGGATCAGTTGCGTCGCTTCAGACAATGAGGCGCCGTGCTGAAGATTAAATTCTATCGATGCTGCAGCAAACTGCCCTTGATGATTCACTTTTAGCGGCGTGTTGGTAGGCGCAAAACTGGCCAGCACCGATAACGGCACCTGAAGGGCGCCGACTTGCTGCCCATCCGGCAAGCGCTTGGCAGGCACGTTAATGTAAACCTGATTGAGAGCCTCCGGACTTTGCCAATATTCGGGTGCCAGTTCCATAACAACGCGATACTGATTGAGCGGATTGTAAATGACCGAGACCTGTCGCTGTCCAAAGGCGTTATTCAGACTCGCATCTATCATGTTCTGGGTAATTCCAAAACGTGATGCCATATCCCTATCTACCACCAGTCCAATCTGCTCACCCTTGTCCTGTTGACTGGTATTCACATCCGCCAGTTGTGGTATTTTACTGAGTGCAGCCACCACTTTAGGTGTCCATTCGCGTAGCAGATCCAGGTCATCCGATTGCAGTGCATAACTGAAGGAGCCATAGGATGGACGGCCACCGATGCGTAATTCCTGAGCAGGAAACATGTGAAGACTGGCGCCCGGGATTCGATTGAGCCTGCTTCGTAAACGTCCCATGACCACTTCAATGGGAGCTCGCAGTTCATGAGGTTTTAAAACAATAAACATGTCGGCACTGCTACCACCCTGCTGACCACCGGCAAAACCCACCACCGTCTGGACTGCAGGATCCTTTTGAACGATTTGTGAAAATTCCTCCAGTTTTCCCTGCAAGGCCCAAAAGGAGGTGCCTTGATCAATTTGAATGCCGCCGACCAGTCGACCGCCGTCCTGCTGCGGAAAAAAACCTTTCTCAATTACCATATACAAATACAGATTCAGGCCAATCGTTGCCATCAGTAACAGCATCATTAGGCGGCCATGGCGCAGCGCCCAGCGTAATGACACTTCGTAAGTACCCTGCAACCAATCCAGGACTCGCCCAATGCCGTTATACAAACGACCTTTATGCGTACTGCCTTGCGTCAGCCAGCGCGCACAAAGCATGGGTGTGACTGTCAGAGAAATCAGTAATGATACCAGCACGGCCGCCGACAAAGTCACAGCAAATTCCCTAAACAGGCGACCTACTACGCCGCCCAGTAACAGTATCGGTAGAAAGACTGCCACCAGCGACACACTCATCGCCATGACAGTAAAGCCAACTTCCTTGCTGGCCAATAAAGCCGATTTGAAGGGATGGACTCCATTTTCAATTTTGCGACTGGTATTTTCCAGCACCACAATGGCGTCATCGACGACAAAACCGGTCGATATGGTCAATGCCATCAAGGTCAGGTTATTGAGACTATAGCCACAGAAATAAATGACCGCACAGGCACCCAGCAGTGAAATGGGTACCGCAATAATCGGCACCAGGGCAGAACGAAAATTTCGTAAAAACAGCAACACGACCAGAATAACCAGGCCAACAGACACAAATAAACTGTGTTCAACTTCTTTAATTGAAGCCCGAATCGTCAAAGACCGATCGACTGTTACTGATAAATCCAGTGTGCTGGGTATGACGGCGCGTAATTGCGGCAACAGGGCCTGAACCTGATCGACGGTTTCGATGACATTGGCCAGAGGCTGTTTTCGAAGAATCAGTAACACGGCAGGCTTACCGTTCTTGAGACCCGCATTGCGCAGATCTTCCACCGAATCCACCACATCACCCAGTTCGGCGATTCTTGTCGCCGCTCCGTTCCGATAGCTAACAATCAACGGCAAATAATCTTCGGCCTTTCGCGCCTGATCATTGGCCTGAATCTGCCAGCGCTGTCCTCCCTTTTCCAGGATGCCCTTGGGACGATTGGTATTGGTTTGGGTTATCGTGTTTCTAACATCTTCAAGCCCGATGCCATACTTGTTCAAGGCATTCGGATTCAACTCCACCCGGACGGCGGGCAAGGCGCCTCCACCAATCTGAACTTGTCCTATACCGGGAATCTGAGATAATTTTTGAGCCAGAATAGTCGACGCAATATCGTACATCTGGCCGCGACTGAGCGTGTCAGAGGTCAGGGCCAAAATCAAAATGGGCGAATCGGCCGGGTTATCCCGCCGATAGCTGGGGCGATTGGGCATGCCGGTGGGTAAAAGGCTGGCAGCAGCATTGATCGCAGCCTGTACGTCACGTGCAGCCCCGTTAATATCCCTGTCCAGGTCAAATTGCAGAGTAATCCGTGTCGATCCCTGAGCACTGGAAGAAGTCATTTCGGTGATGCCGGCGATGCGACCCAAAGCCCGTTCCAAAGGCGTAGCCACCGTCGACGCCATGGTTTCAGCACTGGCGCCAGGCAATTGCGCCTGCACATTAATACTGGGAAAATCCACCTGCGGCAACGAGGACACCGGCAAGTTCACAAACGCCAGCCCACCTATCAGAGCAATGGCGATTGTCAGCAAGGTTGTCGCAACGGGGCGATGAATAAATAGAGCGGATAAATTCATCAACGGTCGCTTTTAGCGATTTCAGGCTGAGTAACACTCAGCCACCCCGAAACCTTGAGAGACAGCCTGTCCATGTACAGGTAGATCACCGGTGTCGTGTACAAGGTGAGCAACTGGCTTAGCAACAAACCACCGACCATGGTAATACCGAGAGGATGGCGTATCTCCGAACCGACCCCGCTTCCGAGCATCAGCGGTAGTGCGCCCAATAATGCCGCAAAGGTCGTCATCAATATCGGCCGAAAGCGCAGTAAACACGCTTGAAAAATAGCCTCTTCAGGACTCATTTGCTGTTTGCGCTCGGCCTCCAGCGCAAAATCGATCATCATGATCGCGTTCTTTTTTACAATACCGATCAGCAGAATAATGCCGATTATGCCGATAATATCCAGATCGTTGCCGGACAGCATCAGGGCAAGCAAGGCACCGACCCCCGCCGAGGGCAGCGTCGACAGAATGGTCAAGGGGTGAATATAGCTTTCATATAAGACGCCCAGCACGATATAGACTGTGACGATGGCGGCCAGGATCAGCCACAAGGTATTGCTCAAAGAGGCATTGAATGCCAGTGCAGCACCCTGATAACTGGTCTGTATACTGAGCGGCAGGCCCAGCTGTTGCTTCGCATTATCGATGGCTTTAACGGCATCGCCTAACGATGAGCCCTGCGCCAGATTAAATGACAGCGTTGCGACCGGAAATTGATCCAGATGATTGATCGAGAGTGCTGTCGGACGCTCCGATATGTCCGCTATTGTAGACAACGGTACCTGTTTGCCACTGGATGATGGTATCCGTAAGTCTTTCAGATCATCCGGAGCGCTTTGTGAAGCCGCATCGACTTCCAGCACTACACGATACTGATTGGACTGCGTAAAAATGGTCGATACCAGACGCTGGCCATAGGCACTGTAAAGTGTGTTATCAACCGCCGCCGTCGTAATACCGAGGCGACTGGCAGTGCTGCGGTTGATATTGACATACACCTGCCGGCCCTGATCCTGAACATCACTGGTGACCTCACTGAATTCGGGTTGCTGGGCCAGCAGATCAACCAGTCTATGCGTCCACATATTCAGCACCTCCATATCAGGCGTTTCCAGGGTAAACTGATACTGTGTCCTGCTGACGCGGTTTTCCATCGTTAAATCCTGAACCGGTTGCATATACAGGCTGACACCGGTCAGACTGTCCAGTTTTTGTTTCAGGCGGGTAATGACCTCGGTGGCACTGGCTGACCGCTCAGAATGCGGTTTAAGGTTGATCAGAAACCGGCCGCTGTTCGGTGTCGCATTAATGCCATCGATACCGATAAATGAAGACAGACTGTCGACGTCGGGATCCTGCAGTATCAAGTTTCCGAGCTTTTGCTGGTATTCACCCATCGCCGCAAACGAGACGTTTTGTGGGGCCTCTGAAACACCCTGAATAGTGCCGGTGTCCTGGGTCGGAAAAAAACCTTTTGGAATGACAATATAGAGAACGACTGTCATCAACATCGTCAACAGAAACACCAGGAGTGTCAGGGATTGATGATGCATCACCCATGAAAGACTCTGACGGTATAGGGCTATGAGTTTTTCAAACCACCCCTTTATAGGTTTGCTGACGCGAGACTTACTGTGCCGATCCGATGAATGCAGAAGTTTCGCGCACATCATCGGGGTCAGCGTTAATGAGATAATAGCCGAAATCAATATGGCCACCGCCAGGGTAATGGCAAACTCCCTGAACAGCCGACCCACCACGTCACCCATAAACAGCAACGGAATCAGAACAGCGACCAGCGAAAACGTTAAGGAAATAATGGTAAAACCAATTTGCTCAGAGCCTTTCAAAGCCGCATTTAAAGGCGATTCACCCCGCTCAATATAGCGCGAAATATTCTCGATAACGACAATGGCATCGTCCACGACAAAACCCGTCGCGATAGTCAATGCCATCAGGGTCAGATTATTAATACTGAAATCAGCGAGATACATTACCGCAAACGTACCGACCAGGGACAGGGGTACAGCTATACCAGGAATAATGGTTGCCGGAATATTGCGTAAAAACAGAAATATCACCATGACGACCAGTGCAATGGCCATCAGTAGTTCAAACTGCACATCGTGAACCGATGCGCGTATCGTAACGGTACGATCCGTTAACGGCACGACTTCGACATGCTGTGGCATGGATGCCTGCAATTGCGGCAGCAGTTTTTTGATGCTGTTGACGACTTCAATCACGTTGGCGCCAGGTTGTCGCTGAATATTGACAATGATTGCCGCACGGTCATTTGCCCAGGCCGCCAGTCGGACGTTTTCGGCGCCATCTGCCACTTCTGCAACTTCAGAAAGTTTTACCGGCGCGCCATTACGATAAGTCAGCACCAACTCCTTATACTCGGCTGATGAATGCAGTTGATCATTGCTATCAATAATCGCTGAGCGCCTCGGCCCATTGAACATACCTTTGGGTTGATTTACGTTAGCCGCAGCAATGACGCTACGCACATCTTCCAGACTCAGACCATAGGCGGCCAGGGCTTTATGGTTGACCTGTATTCGCACCGCAGGTCGCTGACCTCCGCTGATGCTGACCATGCCGACGCCCGGCAATTGGGCTATTTTTTGGGCCAGCCGGGTATCCACTAAATCTTCGACCTTAAACAGTGGCAAACCTTTTGAACTAACAGCAAGCGTCATGATCGGTGTATCGGCCGGATTGACCTTGCTATATAGTGGAGACTGCGGCAAATCAGCCGGCAAAAAGTTTGCAGCCGCATTGATCGCCGCCTGTACGGTTTGTTCTGCGATATCCAGGTCCAGATTCAAATTGAACTGGAGAGTAATCATCGACGCACCACCGGTACTGGTCGATGACATCTGTGCCAGACCCGGCATCTGACCGAACTGGCGCTCCAGTGGCGCCGTGATTACCGAGGTAACAACGTCAGGGCTTGCGCCGGGATAAAAAGTGACGACCTGAATGGTCGGATAATCCACCTGGGGTAGTGCCGATACAGGCAGTAAACGATAGGCCAGAATACCCACCAGCGACAATGCAATCATCAATAGCGAGGTCGCCACCGGTCTCAGTATAAACAAACGGGAAGGATTGTATTTTGGCAATGCCTGGTTTGTGGCTATCATCTTTAGGAACGCCGCGCTCTTTTAGGGCGTTTGCCTTCCGACTTATTGACCGCATCGGGACTGGCCTCAACCGGTACGCCATCTTTTTGGGCAATATCCACCTGACTGCCGTCCTGAAGCCTGTCAAAGCCTTCAACTACCACGGATTCATTTGCATCGAGATTATTGAGTATGGCGACCTTGTCCGCTTCGGTTGGGCCCAAGGTGACCCGACGCACCTGAACTTTATTGTCCGGCGTGGCGACGTAAACAAAAGAACCCTGTGTATCGTGCTGAATCGCGGCACTGGATACGACGGTCACCGCCGGTAACGTTTCCAGATGCATTCTGATATTGACGAACTGATTGGGAAACAATGTCCGGTCTGCATTGTCGAATGTCGCCTTCAGTTTTATAGTGCCTGTTGTGGCATCAATCTGGTTATCAATGGCCAACAGCTGACCCTCGGCAATCTGGTTTTTACCCCCGCGGTCATAAGCGACAATAGGAATGGCCTCGTTGGCATGGGAGCTTTTCATGATTGCTTGCACTTTATCCTCGGGCAGATTAAAAACCACCGTAATGGGCTGCAATTGCGTAATCACAACCAGGCCATTGGCATCATTGGCGTGAACTATGTTGCCCTGATCGATTTGCCGCAAACCCACCCGTCCGGAAATAGGTGCCGTTAATCGCGCATAATCCAGCTGTAATTTGGCATTATTAACCTGAGCCCTATCCATTTCAACAGTGCCCCGGTATTGTTTGACCTGAGATTCCTGAGTCAAGGTTTGTTGTGCCGCAATTGAATCCTGCTCCAGTAGTGTCTGGTAACGCGCGCGATCGATCTCCGCATTTTTCAGCAAAGCCTGATCACGCATCAATTGCCCTTGAGCCTGCTGCAATTGTATTTGAAAGGGTCGAGGATCAATTTCCGCCAGCAGATCGCCTTGTTTGACTAACTGGCCTTCCGTAAATGTCACACGTATCAGTTCACCATCGACTCGCGGACGAACCGTCACTGAACGCAAGGCGGTTACTGTGCCCAAGCCATTCAGATAAACAGGAAAATCGGTTTTACTGGACGTTTCAATCGATACGGCCACGGGTTCGTCTTCTTCGCCGTATCCATGCCGTCCGCCTTTTTCTCCGCTTTTAGGGTCCACCGTCGCAGCCGTATATTCAAGATAAAAAGTGATGACGCCAGCGAGTGTCAGTACCAGTAATAAAGTAACGACGACAAAAGTCTTGCGACGACCAGGATTACGAGTTGAATCGTGCTGAAAATCTTGGCTCATGCAAACCTGTTAATGTTGATGGATTGAGAACAAATAGCTGTTATACCAGCCAGGGAAAACTGAATAACATGATCATAAAATGCATGAACGTCATTTAAATTACCGGATAAATTATGATAGGTTCTCATATTTTGCATGTGCTTAAGACGCAACAACTGAAAACATTGCCCCATGATACTGGCATGGCAATATTGGATTTGTTGTTCACTGGCACTTTGTCTCAGACACTCTTTTAACAGGACAAACATTTGCATACGCTGAGGATTAATTTCCTTTTCCAGAATATCGGCCAACAAACGGGTGGGCTGCGCCATCTCTTTGTCAATAATCGCAAGAGAGTACGAATTATCGTCAGCTACACGCATGATCAAGAATTTGATACCTCCTGCCGGGCGTTGCTCTGCGGATGCTTCCGGCATCACACCGCCGTCAGGCGGATATCGTTTCAATTCCTGGTAGAACGCAAAGCGCCATGACTCCAGATAGAGTGTTTCCTTATCGCGATAATGATAATCGACCGAGGCAATATCGGTTTTCGCAGTGTCGCAGATTTCCGCAATGGTTGCCTCCTGGTAGCCTTTCTCTGCAAAGATTCGGCTCGCTGCGGTTAACAGTCGACCACGCGTTAGTTCTGATCTGGTTTTAAGGTCGGTCATCCGTCTACACATCAATGAAAGGCACGAATAGCCATTCCGTAATTTAAATTGATAATTTCAAATCAAGATTTGAAATCTAAGCGAAAACCGGAAATAAACAAGTTTATTTTCCTCATCTCCGATTGTGCAAATCTTGTAACTATTCAGTGTAACCAACTAGTGATGCCATTCGGTGGCGTGTTGTTACTGGGCAAATTTATTCGCCTTGTCGGCATGATCCCAAGTCCAAGAGTCGAATCAATTCGACCCTGCATTCGAATTCGGTGAATAGTTACCGGTCTTTTTAGATAGTGAAAAAAATAAATCAATAGATCCTCACTGAATGAGCAAAATACATGTCATTATTATTTTATTAACCACAAACGCGTGCTCCTGACAATCTCTACATAACAATAACAATTTCCTAATCGGCATTACAAAAAAACAGCACCACCATTCATTTTTGCTGACTAATAAACAATTACTGTTGCAGTTCTGCCTGCAATGAAGCAAACGACGCAGTCGTTAATTCCTCTGCTTTATCGCCTGCCACATTAACTAAGGCGAACCTCCAAAAATTACGCTTCGACAAGGCTCTCCCGAACGGAGTTTAGAGCACTCAAGAAACAGCTTTTTTACATTTGTATAATCAATGGCCTATAACCCTATAAAAATACAAAAATTCTACTGCGTACCACCTATGAAAAGGCAAACAGATGAATTGCCTCGCTCTCCCCTCAAGGGAAGTATTTTTATGCCTTATCCTTAACGTAATCGTTGCTGAAGCCAAGCAAGGGTTTGTTCTAAAACTTTGGCTCGATCAGCAGGGTAATGATTCAGCAACTCATGCTTTAAACCCGGATAACTGATAAAAATTTTATCTGCAGAACCTAGCGCTTCAAATAAGGCTTTGGCACCTTTTAGTGAAGCAATGGTATCCGCTTCACCATGATGCATGATCACAGGCACGCTAACCTTCCGTGCATGCTGGGTAATTTGCGCTCGGGCCCGCTTAAATTCGAGCACCCACTGAATCGTGACTTTATTGAATGCGTAAGGATCAGCAATCAAAGCTTGAATATTGGCTAAATTATTGGATAGCGCCCGGGGATCAATAAAATTGGGCACGCTTAATTTGGTGCTGATGACCGACAACAATTCAGCGATTAATCCGCCTACATTGGCAAATGGAGATGCCAACCTAACGGGACACGAGAACAACAGCAAGCCTTGAATATCCCTTGCATTTCGACCAATATAGGACAAAACCACAAGGCTTCCCATGCTATGACCCAACAAATAAACGACCGAATCACTTTGCGGGCAGACAATGTCTTCGATAAACTTTTCCAAATCATCAACATAATCTGAAAAGGCATTGATGTGCCCACGTTCGCCTTCGGATCGTCCAAAGCCACGCTGATCAAAACCGAAGCAGTTATAACCCTGGTCTGAAAATATCTCAAATATCTCTGTATAACGACCAATATGTTCGCCCACTCCGTGCACAAATACGATCGTTGCTTGATTAGCCTCTGCTCGGGTGGACTTGTAATATAAACCCAACTGATCGTTGGTCTTAAAAAAGGCATCAAAATCAGTCATGCATCCCTCTCAACTTAAATATTTCAATAGACCGTCGACGACTGAACTGTTTACTTGTCTTTACTGCTATAAAGTGAAATCGAAATAAGTGCAAAAACCGCTCCCCAGACTTTCGATGCCACACCTTGTCCGTATTGAAAATAATTAAACGCGCCCTTTACGCCATAAGGAATAAAAATAAAAAAATATTCCACCAGAAACCATATCGGCGGCAAAATTCCCCAAGCCCCCAACAAAATATATTTTTCCCTTTGCGTAACGTTTTTAGCCGTGAGTCGCCAGATGGTAATCACAACCGACAATAATCCGAAATATATAAATAGCGTAACGCCATCGTCCAATGAGCCTTCATAAATAATCCGTGAACCTGGCTCATCTGCTGCCTGAATTGCCATAAATGACTCCAACTTTTTGATTAAATTAATAATAACAACACAAGTACACGAGATCTTGATAAATGACCGATTCGCCAGAGATTCGCTCATCCACTTCATTGAACTTGACTATTTCTGTAATTGTTCCTCTATGACCTGGTTTGCTTTTAACTCTTCCATAAGCTCAAAAACCGTTGGTGAGTGTTCCAAAAGTTCGTAGCCACGCGGCCAGTCATCCCAGCCATAGCCCCAGCGCCAAGGCGTTGGCAACCAGGGTGTACCGCCCATACGCACGCCGGAATAAAAAACACTAGCCATGACGCCTGACTGATGAGTGACGCATTGTTTTAATAAATAATCCGCCGCTGCGCGATCAGTTTGGCTACCGCCACACCAGTAAGAGATATCATGTACAATACAGCAGGCAAGCCAGTGAACATCCGGCGCTCGGGAACAACCATCGGTCGTGAAAATAAAATCAGGCTGTTTATTAACGCCTTGTGATTGCGGGTAATTCCGTTTTTTCCGGCAATAACGTTCTGCCATCCATTCAACCGCATTTCGTTTCTGCTTGTCCTTTATATAGGGCTCAATCGATAAGCGCGATTCCATGCTTGTACACGCATTCAACAAATGGCCGATGATCAAAACCATCAATCCACGTTGAATATGCCGAAAATAGAATCGAAACATAAGCCCGCTCATAAAACAGCACGTCCCAGAAGTCTGTCAGGCAGAGAAACCTTATCCAAAAATGGCAAGGCAGCGGAAGGAGACTTGAAATTTCCAATTGAAAATCACAAGTCTCCGGTCATTTGTTATATCGGGTAACTATCTGTATTTGGAGCATTGCACTTTTGCAATAACAGGGTTTTTACATCGTGTCTAAAATCGCTTTTTTTACGGCAGTCAGTTCCGCTTCAATTGTTAACGGTTGTGAATCTACACATTGTTTGATTGCCGTGTCCGGATCTTTCAGGCCGACGCCAGTTAAAGTACACACGATGGTACTGCCTTCGGGAATTTTGCCGCTGCGGATGTCATGACAGGCGCCCGCCAGGGAAGTTGCTGAAGCCGGCTCGCAAAAAATGCCTTCATATTGCGACAACATCTTTTGAGCCGCCAATATTTCATCGTCGCTGAACTTGTCGAACCAGCCACCGGATTCCTTTTGAGCAGACCAGGCCTTATCCCAGGATTGCGGATGTCCAATGCGGATGGCGGTGGCGATGGTTTCCGGATTATCAATCATTTTGCCGGCAAGAAACGGCGCCGCACCTGCTGCCTGATAACCGCACATGACGGGACGTTTGCTGGTGACGGCCGGATGACTGTCCGTGCTGGTGGTATATTCATTGTAGCCTTTCCAGTAAGCCGTAATGTTGCCGGCGTTACCGACCGGCAGACAGTGATAATCGGGCGCATCACCCAGATCATCAATAATTTCGAAGGCTGCGGTTTTTTGCCCGTCGATTCTAAATGGATTGATGGAGTTAACGATGGTCACCGGCGCATGGTCAGCGACTTCCTTGACCAGTGCCATACCTTTGTCGAAATTGCCTTTAATCTGAATGATGGTAGCATCGTACATCAAGGTTTGCGCCAGTTTTCCCAAAGCAATTTTTCCCTCGGGAATAATCACAAAAGCTTTAATGCCGGCACGCGCTGCATAGGCGGCGGCCGAAGCGGAGGTATTACCGGTAGACGCACAAATGATGGCCTTGCTGCCTGCTTCGACGGCTTTGGTTACGGCCATCGTCATGCCGCGATCTTTAAATGAACCCGTTGGATTCAAGCCTTCAAACTTGACGTAGATATTGACGGCCTTACCAAGCAGTCTGGGAATATTCTGCAGTTGAATCAGTGGCGTATTACCTTCGTTCAAGCTGATGATGCGCGTTGTTGCGCTAACGGGAAGGCGGTCTCTATAACGCTCGATGAGACCTGTATAATGTTTTGATTTAGACATGTTATCAATTATCTCAATGTTTCCAGGCGAATCCGGTTCACTTTACCGGTAACGGTTTTTAATGCTTCAATTTCGGCAATCGCCGCATTCATTTCTTGTTCCAATGTCGTTTGCGTCAGCATAATAATGGGTATTGCCGTTTCATCGCCAAATGATTCCTTCTGAATAATGGCTTCAATACTGATTTGATGGTTGGCAAGAATTTTGGTGACATCGGCTAAAACACCGGGTTTATCTTCGGCATGCAGGCGAAGATAGTAAGCGGTTTTGAATTTTTCAGGCGGCAATACAGCAATATCGGCTAATGCGTCGGCCTGAAAAGCCAGATGCGGAACCCGATTTTCAGGGTCACTGGTTAGCGCCCTGACGACATCAATGACATCTGCAACGACAGCCGATGCGGTCGGTTCTGCACCGGCACCGGCACCATAATATAGGGTTGGGCCCACAGCGTCACCTTTAACCACGATAGCATTCATGACGCCATCAACATTGGCAATCAACCGGCGTTCCGGTATTAAAGTGGGATGAACGCGCAATTCAATACCGGTGTCGGTTTTGCGGGCTATGCCTAAATGCTTGATTCGATAACCCAGTTGCTCTGCGTACTCAACATCGATTCGGGTGATCTGGCTGATGCCTTCGGTGTAAACCTTGTCGAATTGCAAGGGTATGCCAAAAGCAATCGAAGCCAGAATGGTCAGTTTATGCCCTGCATCAATGCCTTCGACATCAAAGGTCGGATCGGCTTCTGCATAACCCAATGCCTGTGCTTCTGCCAACACGTCATAAAAATCACGGCCCTTGTCGCGCATTTCGGTCAGAATAAAATTTCCTGTACCGTTGATGATTCCGGCCAGCCATTGAATCTGATTTCCGCTTAAGCCTTCACGAATCGCCTTGATAATCGGAATGCCACCGGCAACCGCGGCCTCAAACGCGACAATGACACCCTGCTTGCTCGCCTTGGCAAAAATCTCGTTACCGTGCAGCGCGATCAGTGATTTGTTGGCTGTGACAACATGCTTGCCGTTGGCAATGGCCTGCAACACCATGTCCTTGACCGGGCCTGCGCCACCGATCAGTTCAAGAACAATGTCGATTTCCGGATCATTAATGATGTCCAGAGGATTGGTTGTTAAACTGATATGTTTCGTGTCGCAAATCCGCTGCTTGTTCAAATCTTTTGCAGAGGCGCGGGTAATGATAATTTCACGCCCTGCTCGTCTGGCAATTTCTTCTGCATTGCGCTTTAACACGTTCACGGTGCCGCCACCGACAGTACCCAAACCTAACACACCCACTTTTACTGGTTTCAAGTCAAACTCCCGACCAACGATTTGCTGAATAGTTGTTTCAATTTACAACCTTGTCTTTCTTCATCATATTGCGAATGCCACGAACGGCTTGCCGGGTTCTGTGCTCATTTTCAATCAACCCGAATCGAACATGGTCGTCGCCATACTGACCAAAGCCAATACCAGGCGCCACCGCTACTTTCGCCTCCAGGAGCAGTTTTTTGGAAAACTCAAGCGATCCCATGGTTTGATAAGCTTCGGGAATCTTGGCCCAGACAAACATTGTCGCCTTGGGCTTTTCGACGGGCCATCCCGCCGCATTTAGCCCCTCACACAGTACATCCCGCCGTTTACGATACATGTCGGCAATTTCATGGACACAGTCCTGAGGACCTTCAAGCGCAGCGATAGCGGCAATTTGAATAGGTGTAAAGGTGCCGTAATCGAGATAGGATTTGATGCGCGCCAGCGCCGACACCAGCTCTTTGTTTCCGCACATAAAACCGACTCGCCAGCCGGGCATGTTATAGCTTTTCGACATGGAGAAAAACTCCACGGCAATGTCTTTAGCCCCTTCGACTTGAAGAATCGATGGCGCAGCATAGCCGTCATACACGAGATCAACATAGGCAATATCGTGTACGACCCAGATACTGTGTTCTTTGGCCAGCGCAATGATTTTTTCAAAAAAATCCAGTTCCACGCATTGCGTGGTGGGATTGCCTGGAAAATTAAGGATGAGCATTTTGGGCTTGGGCCATGACTCAATGATGGCCTTGCGCAATTCTTCAAAGAAATCGACGCCCGGCACCAGTGGAACATGCCGCAAATCGGCACCGGCAATCACCACGCCGTAGGGATGTATCGGGTACGCCGGATTGGGCACCAGCACAATATCGCCAGGACCCAATGTGGCCAAGGCCAGATGCGCAAGACCTTCCTTGGAGCCAATCGTAACAATGGCTTCGCATTCTGGATCCAGATCCACTTTAAAACGCGTCTTGTACCAATTGCAGATCGCCCGCCTGAGCCGCGGAATGCCTTTGGACACGGAATAACGGTGCGTATCTTCCCGCTTGGTCGCTTCCAGCATTTTATCAACGATATGCTTGGGTGTCGGCTGGTCGGGATTACCCATGCCGAAATCGATGATGTCTTCTCCTGCGGCCCGAGCCCTGGCTTTTAGTTCGTTAACAATATTAAAAACGTAGGGAGGTAAGCGACTTATTCTATGAAATGGTTCCATTAAACATTCGGTCTGTAGGTTGACTAAGAAAAACGATCTAAATTACTGTTGTTAATACAACATGTCAAATAATAGCAAATTTTTCAACGGTAAAAGGCACCAGGCAAAAGGTGAAAAAACCCAAACTTTAAAGCAGGTCAACCTAGCCTTGCGCAAAATGTACGGATTGCAAATACCTGCGCAATAAATCCAGCGCCAATAATGCGGACTGGTTTTGCTTGCGCTTGACCGGTCCAGCGATGGTATGTATAGCCTGCTGATAATGACCATCGTGCAACAAAACGCTAAACAAGGTGATGCTTTGGTTTTTGTCTGAATAATGTTGCTCACTTCCAGTATAGAGCTGAACCAGCATCAAATCGGCCTGCGTATTTTTTTGAGCCAAGCCAGCCACTGCTTTTGCCGTGGACATAGGATCTCCAGTATCCACTTGAATTGCCCATTTTTCCATTAACTTTGCAAAGGATTGTTGGTATTGCGCCTCCAGTAGCCAGGATGCATTGATACATTTCGCTGCTATCAGGCCTTGGCTAGCTGTCTCAATCACGGCCAACGTATGCTGACTGCGCCGCATTAACTGGTCGACAACCGAAACCAGGTCGCCCACAATTTCACTTTGTCCATCGATACTAAAAACATTGTCACCTAGTTTTGCAGCAATTTCCGATACCAGCGCTTGAATAGCAGTTTCAGGATAATCGGAAGCAAACAGTAACTTGACTTGCACCTCGTCAGTGTCAGCACGAAATCCCAATTGCACTGAATCTGAGATTTGAACCGATTTAATTCTTTCCTGAATATCCGACTCACCCATACCAATAGTTCTCAATATAATCAATTGACTAGGCTTTAAAGAAAATCGATTATTCATGCTCGGCAGAATTTTTTCGGTAAACATAAAACGCATTTCCATCGGCACACCCGGCAAAAATGCAAACCAGCAACGCCCCTGTTGTAAAGCAAATCCTGGTGCAGTTCCCCAATCATTATCAATACGCTCGGCACCCTGTGGAAGCAAGGCCTGTTTGCGATTTGTTTCGGGCATGGATTTGTTACGATTGGCAAAATAGTCTTTCATTTGCGTATATGCGCTTTCATCGAATTGTAAAGGCCGTTGAAAAGCGTTGGCAACAGCCTCAGCCGTTAGATCGTCGCTGGTTGGTCCCAAACCGCCAGTACAGATGCAACAGTCAGCGCGCTGTGCAATGTCGTTGAGCAAAAGCACAAGATCTTCCAATTTATCGCCTACCACGGTGTGGCGAGACACAGTGAATCCCAGCTGCACGGCTTGCTGCGATAACCATGCCGCATTGGTATCCACCGTTTGACCGGTAACTATTTCTTCGCCTTGGGAGAAAACTTCCAGTATGGGATTCATTTTAAAAAATTCTCAGTTAGAACGTTATGCCAGAACGGCAACGAAATTAAACTTAATGCCGTCGTAACGGTAACTGTCATGGCGTAAAGCGAACTATCCAATCGGTAGCGGTCACAAAAAACCACGCCAAGCACCATGCTAGGCATGGCCAGATCCAGTACAGCAACTGATTTGCTTGGATCATCAATCGTCAAATAACCCACCAAAATCATCGCAAAAATCGGCATCAAGACCATTTTTATCAGAACAACAGGTATTACATAAGGAATGTTTCTAAAAGTTACAGCTTTCCAGCTTAAAGCCAGGCCCAGTGAAACAAGCATCAAAGGAACCACGGCTGCAGACAGTTTATGTAAAACCCCGGAAAACCATGCTGGAGCGGTAATTTGGCATAGGTTTAAAGCAACCGCCAAGCCTGCCGCCCAAAATGGCGGTGCATTCAAGAATAGCCATACGGGTTTACGGTCTGTCGCATAATCCTCTCCGTAATGCCGTGCCACCATAATGCCTATCGTAAAAACGATAGGTGCTGCTGCAAACAAATCCAGTTGTATGACGATTGACCTCGCCCAGCTTCCGAAAGTTTGTTCAATTACCGGCAACCCCAGATAAGTCACATTGGGCACTACAGCCAATATCATGGCACCAAGGCGCTTAGACTCAAATCTGCATAGCTTGCCTGTAATGAAGATGCACAGCATGGCAATGACAATACTGCTGACACCCAGCAAACTATACTGGAGAGAGTTCAAGCCAATATCCGCCGACCACAAAACATCCAAAACCATGGCCGGTAAAAGCAAGTAGTAGACAAACGAAGTCAAAACCAACCGGGTTTGTCCTGCAGTCAATCCAGCCGGACTCAGCATCCGCCAGCCAACTCCGCAAGCCATCAGCATGGCCATTTGAATAAGTGTTGTGTTCATAAAACCGATTTCTGTTAATTTGCTGATTTTATCATTCAACAAATAGAGAAGTTCCGGTACCATAGGGAATTTTTTCAAACCTGCGCATTTTTGCCTATGTCCAATTCATGTCAGTCCACAAAAACCATACCCGTCAGGGAACGATTAATTATGGCACTAGACGTGCCCAGCATTCACGAGGCGCAGGATTTGGTCGAAGAATTAGGCGATTCCGTTATTTTTTATAAGGTCGGCATGGAGTTATTCATGTCTGGCGATTGCTTCAGCTTCATTGAATGGCTAAAACAACGCAATAAAAAAGTTTTTGTGGATTTAAAATTCTTTGATGTCCCGGCCACCGTGGGTCGAGCCATCAAGGCGTTGAGCCTCAAAGGCGTCGACCTGGCGACCATTCATGGCAACGACGCCATCATGGAGGCAGCGGCCAGAAACAAAGGTGATCTGAAGGTGTTGGCCGTGACTGCGTTAACCAGTCTCGATCGCGGCGATTTAGACGACTTGGGATTTCAATGTGATGTGCGTAGTTTAGTGCTATCCCGCGCCAAACGAGCCTTGCAAATCGGATGTGACGGCATTGTTTCTTCCGGTCTAGAGGTATCCATGCTCAGAGAACATCTGGATCATCGACTCCTGGTCATTACCCCCGGCATCAGACCGGTCGACAATCGTGAAGAGGACGATCAAAAGCGGGTGGTCAGCGTTGAAATGGCTTTTGAGAATGGCGCGGATTATATAGTCGTGGGCCGACCGATCCGTGATGCAGAAAATTCAAAAGCGATGGCTGAAAAAATTCAAGGCCAAATTTTTGGTGTCTTTGGACAATAAGCCACCTAGCCTAAAGCTGATAACTTACAATTACTCTGAAACTAACGTTTTCTATGATAACATAGCCGATTATGGTCTTTGATCCCGCTTTTACAGCATCCTATTTGGTCGCATTTGCGATGGGCTTGTTCAGCAGTATGCACTGCATCGGCATGTGCGGTTCCATCATTGGAACACTCACACTGAGTCTCAGCCCCGAGATTCGCAACAAAAAGAAATTGCTGTTGCCGTTTGTCTTTAATTACAATTTTGGTCGGATTTTTAGCTACACACTGGCAGGGGCCATCGCTGGAATAGTCCATTCCATCGCTACCATGCATATGGCCGAATTGCATGGCCATCGTATTTTGCAGCTACTATCTGCAGTGATCATGGCAAGCGCAGGCCTCTATATTGCCGGTTGGTTTCCACGCTTTGCCTATATCGAAAAAGCGGGTTTACATTTCTGGAAGCTGATAGAGCCTTATGGCCGTCGGCTCATACCGGTAAAAAACCGTACTCATGCATTTGTATTTGGCATGGTTTGGGGCTGGTTACCCTGTGGACTGGTCTATGCCGCTTTAGCTCTCGCTGCTGCAACGGGCGACGTCAAAATAAGTGCGCTGACCATGCTTTTTTTCGGTTTAGGTACTTTACCTGCGGTTATGGGTGTCGGTATAATGACCGGAGTATTAACGCGACTTTCCAGAATGCAACGCTTTAAGCAGGCTATCGGCTTGTTTATGATTGCATTGGCACTGTTAGCGGCAATGCCATGGCTTAATCCAATGGCTTTAATAAATCATAACAACTTACATTAAAGAGCTAATTATGAGTCATTTCAATTCGATTATCGGTCAATCTCCGGCGTTGGATTCCTTAATTCGTGTTGCTCAGATAGCAGCTTCTACGGATGTAACCATTCTCCTTAAAGGAGAAACAGGGACCGGAAAGGAAGTTCTCGCTCAAACCATACAGAAAGCCAGTTCGCGTTCTGATAAAAACTTTATCACTTTAAACTGTGCCGCTTTGCCCGAAGGCCTGATTGAATCAGAACTTTTTGGACACAAGAAAGGTGCATTTACCGGTGCAAACTCCAGTGCATCCGGCCTGTTTAAGGCAGCTGACGGCGGCACGCTGTTTCTTGATGAAATCAATTCACTACCTGTATCAATCCAAGGTAGATTATTGCGCTTCCTCGACTCAGGAGAATGTCTGGCCGTAGGCGATACCAAACCCTACTTTGTCGACGTGCGAATCATAGCCGCAACCAATGTTGATCTGACCAAGCAGATCAAGGCAGGGGAATTTAGAAGTGATTTATATTTCAGATTGAATGTAGTGCCTATCGAACTCCCAACTTTGGCACAACGATCAGAAGATATCGAACATCTTGCCAACCATTTTCTTTCAATGTTCGCGAGCGAACATACCATCACGGCGCCAACGTTCAGCAAGCAGTCTTTAACTATTTTAAAGGCCTATAAATGGCCTGGCAATATTCGCGAATTACGTAATTTGTGTGAACGACTCAGTATTCTACTAGCTGGCAAAACCATTGAACCTGAAAATCTACCGCTTGAAGTTCGTTCAGTCAGTATTGATCGCCGGGCTAAAAGCTCGGGTTACATTTTACCTGAAACAGGCATCCAGCTCGACTCAATTGAAGCTGATTTGATAAATCAAGCATTGAACCGAACCAATGGTAATAGAAGCAAATCAGCAAGACTATTAGGGCTTTCAAGAGATACATTGCTGTACCGTATGCAAAAACACGGATTGACAACACATTAATATAGGCCTTGCCTGAAGGATTCGAGCCTTTCTCTCATAAGCATCTCACTGATTGCACCGTTATATTGTCGCTTTTTCCGTTGGCTCGAAACACTGCCAATCTTGCCAACTTTGCCAACTCTACCTTAGTACTCGTTAATTGGGCCAATTGCAGCAATTCATGCTGCTTCACATAAGCCCAAAAACCATCGCTACAGATAATGAACGTTTCGCCCTTTTTTATAGCCGGATATAAATTTATTTCCGCTCTGTGTTCCTTTAATACGTTCAGACTGCGCGTCAACTGATTCTGAGCCGGATGTTGAGCAATTTCCTGCTCTGTAATCCAACCTTCATTAAATAATTCCTGAGGCACCGAATGATCACAAGTGCGCCACAAAACCTGTTGTGAATTCATTCTATAGATGCGCGAATCACCACAATGCGCCGTCAAGACACGCCTTTTATCGATAAAAAGAATGGCGCAGGTCGTGTAGGCTGCATCGGCAGATATGTCATCCTGAAATAATCGTTTCATTTCCTTGACGGCAGCAGTCAGCCATTCAGAAAAAGTCTCAGCCGGTTCATCGGCCATCCGTTTGCTATAGACTTCAGCTTGACTAATTAAGCCCTGACAAAAAAATCGGGACGCTTTTTCCCCCGCATGATGCCCACCCAATCCATCAGCCACAACAAATAACGCGTAATCATCTTTAATGATATGCGCCATATAGTCCTGGTTAATTTCCCTATCACCTGCTGAAGTTAACTGGTAAAGTTCAAGTTTCACTGATGTCTCGTTATTATTGGCAACGCGATCTTGCATCCCTCATTATCTGTTTTAAATCCTTTACCGTTTGAGCCAGCCCGGAAATTAGAGCTTGGGCAATAATCGAATGACCAATATTGAGCTCCACTATTTCAGGTATTTCACAAATGACCTCGACATTATAAAAATTCAATCCATGCCCGGCATTGGCCTGCAACCCTGCACTATGAGCCAGACGGGCTGCTTGTCTGATACGGTCCAGCTCTGCAGATTGAAGGGCTGTCGTTTTCGCTTCAGCAAACTGTCCGGTATGAAATTCAACGACAGACGCACCTGCCTTGACTGCAGCTTCAATTTGAACTTCTATGGGGTCTATAAACAGCGAGACTTCAATACCTGCGCCAGCCAATGTTTGACACGCCCGTTGAATTCTTGAAAAACTACCGACCACATCAAGCCCGCCCTCGGTCGTCAACTCTTCGCGCTTTTCCGGTACGAGACAACAAGCATAAGGTTTTAATTCCGATGCAATTCCAATCATTTCATCGGTGACAGCCATTTCCATATTAAGCCTAGTATGCAGCATTTCCTTCAAAAGAAAAATATCGCGATCCTGAATATGCCGACGATCTTCGCGCAAATGGGCGGTAATTCCGTCTGCACCTGCCTGCTCAGCAATTAACGCCGCCTGAATCGGCTCAGGATAATTAGTACCTCTTGCCTGCCTTATCGTTGCGATATGATCGATATTGACACCTAATAATATTTGTTGTCTATGCATTTTTAGTGTGTTTAATTATTTTACTCATGATCAATCGAGTTTTCAGTTGCTTCCCCTGTAAATAACTATCTATGACTGTTCTCATTAACCGCTTTGCTTCAACAAGTACCTGAGGATCACTGAATTCCCTTGAGCTGATGGCTTGCAAACCAGCACCGGAAAACTTACCATCCTCTGCTTCAATCGGTCCCTGTTCTATATCGAATTTATAAGTTTTTAATGAATCAAGTGGTTGATTATGCTGCAAATCATAATTCAGCTGCAACCCATAGCCCGCATGATGCACCAAATCAATCTCAAAATTTCTTAATGCGGCCTCTGTTTTCGATGAATCGGCCAAATCGATGACACATTCACGATAATGATTAAATATTTCCGGATGGGGATCATCCTTGTGCAAAAAAAAACCGATCAGTTCATTGATATAAAAACCGCTATACAGCGCCGCTCCCTGTAACTGATGATAAGGTGGAATAATTTCAACATTCGTCATTATTTTTAATTCCATTCTGCCCAAATATGAGATGGCAAGAGGAATAAAAGGTTGCAGTAAGCCTGCAGTTTTTGACCTCGATTTTCTTACGCCTCTCGCTAACAGAGAGACTCTACCGTAATCCCGGGTCAAGACATCCAGAATCAAACTGGTTTCCCTGAACTTTCGATGCTGTAGTATGAAGGCAGGTTGTAAATAAACCGCTGTTTCAGTCATTAAAACCCAAGCTTTGCAAGGCTCTTTCATTATCCGACCAGCCCTTTTTCACTTTGACCCAAAGTTGTAAATAGACTTTTCGGCCAATCAACTTTTCCATGTCATACCGGGCATCCGTACCCACTTTTTTTAACACCTCACCATCCTGTCCAATGACAATATTTTTTTGACTCAGCTTTTCGACCCAGATCAACGCGTATATTTTAGTAATGCCAGGATTTTCTTCGTAACGCTCAATTTCGACAGTCAGCGCATACGGTAATTCATCACCCAGTCGTCTGGTTAATTTTTCTCTGATAATTTCAGCGCAAAGAAAGCGCTCTGATCGATCCGTCACCTGGTCTTCCGGATAAATAAGTTCACTTTCGGGCAATAATTCGATGATTAAATTTTCCAACGCATCAAGATTCGTGCTTTTTAACGCCGAGATAGGCACCAAATGCTCAAAGGGAAAACGGTGTTGGGCTTCATCGAAAAACCTGAGAATCTCATCCTTGCCCTTGATCTTATCAACTTTATTGACAGCCAGTATGACTGGCAATCCGGCCTGCTCAAGCTTTTTAAAAATCACCTCATCATATTCATGCCAGGACAAGCCATCAATTAACCAAACCACTACATCAACACCAAGCAATGTCGTCTCTGCGGTTCGATTCAGATAGCGATTTAGCGCGCGCTTACCACCACTATGCATACCCGGGGTATCCATATAGATGATTTGTCCGGCTTCAGAGGTATTGATTCCTAAAATCCTATGACGGGTTGTTTGCGGTTTACGTGAAGTTATGCTGATTTTTTGCTTCAGCAAATGGTTCATTAAGGTTGATTTCCCAACATTGGGGCGGCCTATCAAGGCAACATATCCGCAATTCATTCTTTACCCTTAGTCAAAGTTTCAAGCATTTGCTCGGCGGCGGATTGTTCAGCTTTTTTTCTTGAAACGCCGGTACCGATGGAGGATTTATCCGACATTGGCGTTGTACACTTGACCGAAAACAGTTGTTCGTGGGCTAAACCCGACATAGAAATTAGTGTATATTCGGGGAGATCCATTTTTTTTGACTGCATTAATTCCTGTAGTTGCGTTTTAGGATCTTTTTGCCAATTATCGAGAGAAAGTGCGGCCAGCTTTTCAGAAAACAGTTGTATGATAAATTCCTGACAGACATTGAACCCCTGATCCTTAAATAAAGCCCCCAATATCGCCTCAAGAGCATCAGACAAAATGGATTCCCGTCGAAAACCGCCACTTTTTAGCTCGCCAGATCCTAAGCGCAAATAGTCTCCAATCTGAAGTTTTCTGGCTAATTCTGCCAGTGTTTCCTGATTGACAAGCCCCGCCCTTAAACGGCTTAGGACACCTTCGCAGGAGTTAGGAAAAGTATCATAGAGTTTTTGAGCAATGACGAAACCCAATATCGAGTCACCCAAAAATTCAAGGCGTTCGTTATTGTTAGCGCTCGCACTTCGATGCGTTAGGGCGGTGACAAAAAGTTGTGGATTAACAAAATCCAATCCCAACTTTCTACATAAAACCTCTGGATTTCGCGTCACGGCTGACCAATCTCGATTACATCATTAAACTCAGCCAAAATACTTAAATTTCCGGCAACTTTTTTGGCGACTTCATACTCAATAGTAACCTTCAAATAATCACCATGCTTGACCACAGTAATATCATCCTGGTTCACATCGTAGACATAATTAATGTTAAAACGTTTATTCAAGCTACTTCTAATTTCAGGCTCACTTAAGTTGAGGGCTTCCGGTGAATTCCGGAGTTCATTTAAAGCGCTACTCACTTTATTGTGATCAATGTAGATGGGCACAATTTTCAGAATTAATAATGTAAAAAAACCGATTAACCCCAAAATTGATGCGATTGAAATAAAAGTTAACCCTTGTTGATGCTTCGGTGAGACTTTCATGTTAGCTCCGGACAATAGACTACCTTGTCAATAAGTGTAGCTTAATTCAGCACCGTGCCTATACGATCAAAACCAATTCCCTTATTCTGCAAATCCCAGTTCATCCAGATAAAAAAGGCTTTGCCGACCAGATTTTCTTCAGGCACAGTTCCCCAATAACGACTATCGTTGCTGTTATCGCGATTATCGCCCATAACAAAATAATTACCTTCGGGTACAACATAGGAAAACTGCAGCGAAGGCGCGCCATTCCTGACAAGTATACTGTGTTCAACGCCAGTCAGATTTTCCACCAAATGTTCAGCACCCGTCATATCAGCACCCTGACCAAGGCCCTTGTAGCTGCCAATAGAAACCTGATTGATGGGTATGTCATTAACTGTCAACTGCTTGTTGTCATAGACTATTTTATCACCCGGCACACCAATAACGCGTTTGATGTAATCGACTGACGGATCTTTTGGAAATCTGAATACGACAATATCACCCCGTTTGGGCTCATTCAGCTCGATCACTTTTTTGTTGATTATCGGTATACGAATACCGTAGGTGAATTTATTAACCAGCAGGAAATCACCTACCAGCAAAGTGGGCATCATCGAACCGGAAGGAATACGAAAGGGCTCGGCTATAAACGACCTCAACAAAAAGACAATCAATACAATCGGGAAAAAAGAGCGTGCATACTCTACAACCAGTGGTTCATTTTGCTCGTCAAATATTTTGCCTTGTGACTTCAAATAGACCAAATAGCCACCCCAGATGACCCCCGTAACCAGTGACGCTACAAAAAGAAAAAAAGAAAAATCTATGTCCATAGCTATGCGTGTGTTGTAAATGTATTAAGAAAAATGGCGTGTTATTCTTTGTTTAACTGCAAAACAGCCAAAAAGGCTTCTTGAGGAATTTCTATGTTACCAACCTGCTTCATGCGTTTCTTGCCGGCCTTTTGCTTTTCCAGCAATTTTTTCTTCCGGGAAATATCTCCACCATAACATTTGGCGGTCACGTTTTTACGCATGGCTTTTACCGTCGAACGAGCAATGATTTTAGAGCCAATAGCCGCCTGAATGACAACTTCATAAAGCTGTCTGGGAATCAGATCCTTCATTTTTTCGACCAGATCACGGCCACGATTTTGACTCAGATCACGATGGACAATGATGGATAAGGCATCCACTTTGTCGGCATTGATTAAAACATCCAGCTTCACCAATGCCGCTTCCTGAAAACGCAAGAATTCATAATCGAAGGATGCAAAGCCACGACTAACCGACTTCAGTCGATCAAAAAAGTCCAGCACAACTTCACTCAATGGCATTTCGTAGTGAATGGAAACCTGCCGGCCAACGTATTGCATATCCTTTTGCACACCGCGTTTTTCAATGCACAGCGTGATAACAGCGCCTAAATAGGTTTCCGGCACCAAAATGTTCGCACGAATGATGGGTTCACGGATCTCCTTGATGGTACCGATATCAGGCAATTTGGCCGGATTATCGACCATCAAAACCTTATCGTTCTGCGTAATCACTTCATAGATAACTGTCGGCGCCGTCGTAATCAGATCAACGTTGTATTCTCGTTCCAGTCTCTCTTGCACGATTTCCATGTGCAGCATGCCCAGAAATCCGCAGCGAAAGCCAAACCCCAATGCCTGAGAGGTTTCCGGTTCAAATTGTAAAGCCGCATCATTGAGATTTAATTTATTTAAGGCTTCACGCAAATCTTCGTAATTATCGGAACTGACCGGATACAATCCAGCAAAAACTCGTGGCTGAACGCGCTGAAAACCGGTTAATTGCTCGGTTGCGGGCTTATCGGTCCACGTGATGGTATCACCGACCGGCGCACCAAAAATGTCCTTGATGCCGGCAACCACATAACCCACCTCGCCCGTATCCAGAATGTCCTTTTCCAGTCGCTTGGGTGTAAAAACTCCCACTTTTTCAGCAATAAAGGATTTGCCGGTGGACATAATGGTAATTTTTTGTTTTCTGCGAATGCTGCCATGAACAATCCGTACTAATGAAACCACGCCCAGGTAACTGTCAAACCACGAGTCAATGATGAGCGCCTGCAAGGGCCCTTCTTTATTGCCTTGCGGTGCAGGTACCTTAGCGACCAGTTGCTCAAGCACATCCAGCACCCCTAAACCGGTTTTGGCACTAATCATCAATGCTTCGTCGGCGGGAATACCAATGACTTCTTCAATTTCGTTTTGAACTCGCTCCGGTTCTGCTGAAGGCAGATCAATTTTGTTCAGGACGGGCACCACTTCCAGTCCTTGCTCAATCGCGGTATAACAGTTCGCCACACTTTGCGCTTCCACACCCTGTGCCGCATCAACGACCAGTAGCGCGCCTTCACAAGCCGCCAATGATCTGGACACTTCATACGAAAAATCGACATGTCCGGGTGTATCGATAAAATTCAACTGATAAATTTGACCATCTCTGGCCTTGAAATCCAGCGTCACACTCTGAGCCTTGATCGTAATGCCGCGCTCTTTTTCGATATCCATGGAATCGAGAACCTGCGCCGACATTTCCCGGTCACTCAAGCCGCCGCAAATTTGAATAAAGCGATCGGCAAGCGTCGATTTGCCATGATCGATATGCGCGATAATGGAAAAGTTTCTAATATGTTTTAAATCCACTGTTGTTTATCAGACGAGAGATGAAAGAGATTCTAATTACCAAACGATATTGTTCAGCGTTTTCGGTGTTGCCTGCCAGTCTGCGACAGGCAAGCCCTTAATAACTGAGCAGTATATCAGAGTCAGCCATTTTCCTGACCTAGTTTCTGTTACTTGCTCATCGCCCATCGCTGCATTTTGATTTTGGGCAAATCACATTCCTGTTTTTGTTTAGCAGTATAATCTTGCATCCCCCATTAATACGCATAAAAATCACGATGACCAATGTTAATGCCGATAAACTTTCCAGCGCCCGTTTTGCCGAAGCGACCGATGCTTTTGTTGAAGTCTTTACCGCTTCGGTAGATTTTGACCAGCGCATGGCACAGCAGGATATTCAAGGCTCCATCGCACATGCCAAAATGCTTGCCCATTGCGGCATTCTGACAACACAGGAACGTGACGACATCATCAGTGGCTTGACACAAATCAGTCAGGAAATTACCAGCGACAACTTTGTCTGGTCAATCCAGCAGGAAGATGTGCACATGAATATCGAAGCCCGGTTGACTGACTTAATCGGTTTCGCCGGCAAAAAACTGCATACCGGACGCTCCCGAAATGATCAGGTAGCGACGGACATACGCCTATACCTTCGCAGCGAGGTCACACAAATCAGTGCGCAATTGACGCGTCTGCAAATCGCCATTCTCAATGTGGCCGAACAACATGCAGACACCATTATGCCCGGATTCACGCATCTGCAGGTGGCTCAGCCGATCACCTTTGGCCATCACCTGATGGCCTGGTTTGAAATGTTAAGCCGCGATCAGGAACGCCTTCAGGATTGCTGTAAACGCATCAATATCATGCCTTTGGGTGCCGCCGCACTGGCTGGTACCAGCTACCCTATCGACCGCAACATGACTGCGGAGCTTCTCGGTTTCAGCCGCCCCTCGGCCAACTCGCTGGATTCGGTCAGCGACCGTGATTTCGCGATTGAATTTGCAGCCGCAGGCAGTCTGATCATGATGCATTTGTCACGTTTTTCCGAAGAACTGATTTTATGGTCCAGCGCCCAGTTTGATTTTATCGAAATTCCTGACGCTTTCTGCACCGGTTCGTCGATCATGCCGCAAAAGAAAAATCCCGATGTGCCCGAATTGGTACGAGGCAAATCAGGCCGAGTGACCGGACACTTGATGTCCTTGCTGATGCTCATGAAAAGCCAGCCCCTGGCTTACAACAAAGACAATCAGGAGGACAAAGAACCGCTCTTTGATACCGCCGACACGCTGATTAATTGTTTGCGTGCTTATGCCGACATGGTCCCTCACATCCAGGCTAAAAAAGCCAACATGTACAACTCGGCCAAACGCGGCTTTGCGACAGCGACCGATCTGGCCGATTATTTAGTCCGCAAAGGCATGGCCTTCCGCGATGCACATGAAGTGGTGGGCCTGGCGGTCAGATTGGGCATACAAAGCCAGCGGGATTTGTCGGAGCTGAGCTTGACCGAACTGCAACACTTTTCGCCACTTATCTCTGAGGACGTATTCAATTATTTAACGCTGGAAGGTTCAGTCGCCGCCCGCAAACACATCGGTGGAACGGCGCCTGAAACGGTAAAACTGGCAATTCAAACAGCTCGCCAGCGGTTACTATTGAAGTAATTCCTGATCTGAAATCATGTACGTAACACAGATCACCAGTATCAAGGATATTGTTGCAGATCAATGGAATACCGTTGCGGGTATGGATTACCCGTTTTTACGTCACGAATTTTTACTGGCGCTCGAACAAAGCGGATCGATATCCGAACAAACCGGCTGGCAGTCCAGGCATTTACTGATCTGGCAAGACCAGGAACTGATTGCGTTGATGCCCTTGTACCTGAAAGGGCATTCGCGTGGTGAATATGTTTTTGATCAACAGTGGGCTCAGGCTTTTCAGCAAATGGGGCAGTCCTATTATCCCAAATGGCTGACTGCGATTCCCTTTACACCGTGTCAAGGTCCGCGGATCGCCATCAAGGAAACGGTCAATCAGATACAGGTCATGCAACTTGCTCTCACTTATATCCAGGATACCGCAACGCAACCGACAATTTCGTCCTGGCACTGTTTATTTCTGCTGCCCCAACAAAAGGATCAGCTTGAGTCGTTGGGGCTGGCTATTCGAGAAGATGTACAATTTCACTGGTTCAACAAAGAGTACCGAACCTTCGACGATTTTCTGCAAACATTTAGCGCCAGTAAACGCAAAATGATTCGACGGGAACGCCGCAAAGTCGAAGAACAAGGCATCTGCTTGCTGCAAATTGCCGGCAAGGATGTAACGGAAGCTCAATGGCGGGACTTCTATCAGTTATACACACTGACCTATTTAAAAAAAGGCATGCAACCCTATCTGCAAGCGGCTTTTTTTCCTACCTGCGCGGCCTTGATGGGCGAACAGTTATTATTGGTGCTTGCAATCAAGGATCAGCAGACTGTCGGTGCTGCGCTAAGCTTTGTCGGCAAGGATACGCTCTATGGCCGATATTGGGGTTGTTATGAAGAATTCGATTTTCTTCATTTCGAAGCCTGTTATTACCAAGGTCTGGAATACTGTATTGCACACGGTTTACAACAATTTGATTCCGGCGCTCAAGGGGAACATAAAATAGCACGAGGCTTTGAGCCAATTACCACGTATTCCGCGCATTGGCTCAAGGACGAGCACTTTTCAAAAGCAATCAGGCATTTTTTAGACAGGGAACAAAAGCAAGTGGCTCTCTACAAACAGGAAGCTGCACGTTATTTGCCTTTCAAAAAATAATTCCCGGGAAATATAAAATCCAACTTATTCAGGACAGCCTTCTAATTTATAAATGGCATAACCTTGTTCGTTAATTTGCTTTCTCAATTCGGGCGGCGCTTCGGCGCTGTGGCAAAAGCAACAGTTTTCCTGCGTTACTATCGCGTCGGCATGACCGATACTTTCCAGCCATTCCTTGGCGTAATTTAAGGCGAGCGTCTGATCCTGTTCATCAAGCACAACATCAAAGTGCATAACCCTGCCTTTACTGGTTTTCGCGTAAGTGTCATAGACATGTGAAATCGGCATAAGGGATTCCTATGATAAAATAAACATGACTATTAACTTATTACAGGTTGTTTCCAAACTGACCTTCAAAACACGGCGTGAATACATCCGTGTAGCCTTGACGACAGCATCTTTGCTGTCGTCAGTTTTGAAAACCTGCCAGGAAATAACACTCAAATTAAAGTAGCCTGCAATTTGTTTATAGCCATTAAATAATAATTCGATAATCAACAAAACGCCCCCTCTTTTGTGGCTAGTTAATTATCCAGCAAAGTAATATAAGGCATCTGACCGCCGCTTCGCTATTCTCAGATCGCGTCAATCAAAATGTAATTTTGAGCACACAAATAATATCGATTCGATACATAGAAAGAATATGTTAAACTCTTTCCTGTTGTCAACATAAATAATGAGTATTCAGTATGAACGCCATGGAAAATATTGATGTCTTTGATTTAATTGAGCGAATGTCTGCACTGCTGCGCTCGGAAGAGCGCAAGAAATGTACCGAACTGGGTTTGCAACCGGTGCATCTTCAAGTCCTGGACTATCTTTCCCGCTGTAATCGCTATAGCGATACACCTGCAGCGCTCACCAATTACCTTGGCATGACCCGCGGCACGGTATCTCAAACGTTATTGCTGTTAATGAAAAGGGGATTTATCAATAAAACGGTTGATAGCAATGATCGGCGGATGATACACCTTAGCCTTTTAGCCGAGGGCGAAGCGGTCTTGAAGAAGGCACGGTCATCCGAATTGTTCAATCGGGCGGCATTGATATTCAAAGAGCATAATTTTGCCCAGCACAACGATATTTTCGCCAACGCCTTAACATCACTCCAAAAAGCCAACAAATCGCAGTCATTTGGCCTGTGCAAGACCTGCCGGTATTTTACCGAATCCCCTACCGGATTTATGTGCGGCTTAACGAAGGAAGTACTCAGTCAAACCGACAGTGAAAAAATATGTCAGGAGCACAGTGTGGCCTGATAAGCTGAATCACGGGACGATTTGCCACCCACTAAACGAACAGACCGCCGCAGAACCTTTATTCTGCATTAACAAGGCGACTGGGAGAAACGTTATTGACTGAAGCGGTTAGTTAAGCGGAGTAAGCGAGGGCTTCGGCTCCACTCAGCCAGCGTTCTATTGCGGTAAGTAGTCATGCCCCCTTAATACAAACCCAGTTGCAATTGGGCAACTTCCGACATCATGTCCCTTGACCACGGAGGATCCAGCACAACTTCGACGTCAACACTGGCGACACCCGGAAGAGCACGGATACATTTTTCCACATCACTCTGAATTACCGGCCCCATACCACAACCGGGCGCGGTCAAGGTCATCATGATATGGACATCATTCTGGTCTTTCGTTATGACCGATGGTTTCACGTTACAGTCATAAACCAGCCCGAGATCCACTATATTGACCGGAATTTCCGGATCATAAACCGTTTTCATGACTTCCCAACAATTTCTTTCAACTGCTTCCGCACCGGTTTCAGAAACCAGTGTATGAAGCTCATGCTGTTCCTTACCCAAGGCATCGGCATCGGCACTGGCAATTCGCACCATATGACCATATTGAGTCACAACGGTATAGTTATTGCCCAAAGCCTGATGAATGGTGACTATCTCACCTTTTTTTAGCGTGCTGGCATTACCGTCGGGAACAGTAATCACATCAACATCACGGGTTAAAACAACATCTTCTCTTTCTGCCATGATCGTAAACTATAAGTTAAAAGTTCGAGCATCAACCACTTGCCCGGTCGTACCGATACTTTGAGAGCCGAATAAATACAAATAAACCGGTGCCAACGATTCCATGCGGGGTAAATGGTCTTTGTCTTCGGCTGGATAGGCCCGTTTTCTCAGAGGGGAATCTACAGGCCCCGGAATTAACGTATTGACCCTGACTTTATTGCTTGATTCCAACTCTTCGGCCAAAATTTTTGCCAAGCCTTCAAGCGCAATTTTTGAGACACCATAGGCACCGGAATATGCAGGCGCATGTCTGGCAGAAGAATCGGATGTAAAAACAATCGATGCATGTCGGCTCTTATGTAAAATCGGCAGCAACATCCGACTCAGTAAAAAAGGCGCATGCAGATTCACATTCATCGTATGCCCCCAATCTTTGGTGGCGTAATGGGCGATCGGGGTAAAAGCACTGAACTCTACGGCTGAATGCAACAAACCTTGTAAAGCGCCGTATTTTTCATCAATTCTGTCAGCCAATTCCTGGTATTCACTCTCACTGGCGCCCGCCAGATCAAACGGGTACATGACAGGCTCTGGAGCATGGGCTGCCACGACTGCATCGTAAACCGCTTCCAGCTTAGCGATGTTTTTATCCAGTAGAACGATATGGGCGCCCTGCTTGGCCAGCGTCACCGCTGCGGTGCCACCCAGTCCACCGCCCGCGCCTGTAATTAAAATAACGTTATTAGTCAATGGCACAAGGCTTCCTTGACAAAAATAATGGCTCTGTCTGTATTCTGATAACGATTTGACTCATAAATAAAAATGCCAATCCAACCCGACAACACATATGGCAATCTGTTTGTTGTGCTCCGCATGGCCCAACCCAACCTAATCGACTCGTCTGAACGCAGCGATATAATTAACGTCAATATCCTTGCCCAGACGGAATTGCCTGTTGAACGGGTTGTATTCAATACCCACCATGCCCTGCAATTCCAGTCCTGCGGCACGTGCGGACTGGCAAAGCTCAGACGGTTTGATAAAGGTTTTATAATCATGCGTACCTTTGGGCAACATCTTGAGAACGTGCTCGGCCGCCACGATAGCCAGTAAATAGGCCTTCGGTTTACGATTGAGTGTCGAAAAAAACACCATGCCGCCTGGCTTGACGAGTTTGGCACAGGCTTGAATGATGGATCCCGGTTTGGGGACATGCTCCAGCATTTCCATGCAAACTACATGATCGAAACCTTCCGGTTCTTCATTGGCCAGCGCTTCGGCACTGATTTTACGATACTCGGCGCCAATACCGGATTCAAGGCTGTGCAGATCGGCAATGTCAACCAGGTCTTCACTCAGATCGATACCCAATACGACAGCGCCTTCGCGTGCCAGGCCTTCACTCAAGATGCCGCCACCGCAGCCTACATCGACAATGCGTTTCTGGATGATATTTGCATAATCCTGAATAAATTTGATACGTAAGGGATTAATATCGTGCAGCGTTTTAAACTCGCCCTGCGTATCCCACCAGCGCTCCGCCATGGAACCAAATTTATTTATTTCATGTAAATGTACGTTATCTGATGCTGTCATAGTGGCTGGCCATCTTTAGGTTATTTATAGTTTACTATATTACTAGGTTATTAGTCATGGCTTGTTCTGCCAAAAATTCATTTACGCACAGAAAACTGCTTATGCCTATCCTAATAATTTGTTATTTGAACTCCCTCAACCTAACCTTCTCCCGCTGGAGAAGGGCTAGTATGTGAACTTATTGGGATTGGTATTAGTTACAATAACGCTCATCACTGCGCCACCGCCGAAATCATGCTGAAATTCACCGCCAACTTAAGCCTGTTGTTTAATGAAGTTGAACTGATTCAACGCTTTAGACTGGCAAAACAACATGGCTTCAACGCCGTTGAAATTCAATTCCCCTATGCACTTGATGCAAAATCAATACTTCATACTCTAACGGAGAACGAACAAAAACTGATTTTATTCAATGTGGATGCCGATGATTTGTTACAGGGCGGCGAAGGACTCGCTTGTGTACCTGAAAAACGCCATCAATTTCTTCGAGCCGTCGAAAAAGCCGTCAACTATGCTGAAATTCTGAAGCCGGAAGCGATTAATATTCTGCCCGGTTGCTGCCGTATCGAACATAAAAAACCGGCCTACCGGGACACTTTCCTGGAAAATTTGCGTTACGCCAGCGACATTTTTGCAGCGTTAGGCATTAAAACCGTCTTTGAAGCTATCAACACCATTGATATACCCGGCTTTATCATTCATAACGAGCAACAAATGCTCGCCATATTGAATGAACTCAAGCACCCTAACCTGTTTATGCAATACGATATTTATCACATGCAAATGATGGAACAAAAACCTGAAGCATTCATTGCCACAAACGCGGCGGCTATCGGCCATATCCAGTTTGCTGACTGCCCGGGTCGCGGCCAACCCGGTACCGGACAACTTCATTTCGAACATATTTTCAATGCCATTGAGGCTTCTGCTTATTCAGGCTGGATCGGCGCGGAATACCTGCCTCAAGGGCCTTCCATTGAAAGTCTGACCTGGTTTCGAACCCAGCGGGCCCTTAATAATTTACGCAGTTTTTAAGCCGTCAACTTTAAGTATTTCTGATATAAATTATCGTGATCCTCAACATGCCCGGGATCCTTGTCAATACAGTCAACGGGACAGACTTCCATACATTGAGGTACGTTATGGTGCCCTACACACTCCGTGCATAATTCCGGATTAATGATATAAATATCTTCACCCTGTGTAATGGCACCGTTCGGACACTCCGGTTCACACACATCACAATTGATGCATTCATCACTGATTATAAGGGCCATACCTACTTCTCCCTAAATTTGTCTATTAAATACTGGTTGACGATGTCAGGCACAAAATCCGACACGTTGCCTTTTAGTCTGGCAATTTCTCTGATCATGCTCGACGAAATAAATTCATATTGTTCGGCTGGTGTCAGAAAAACAGTTTCCAATTGCGGTGCCAAACGACGATTCATGCCTGCCAGTTGAAATTCATACTCAAAATCAGACACGGCCCGCAAGCCTCTGACGATGACATGAGCCCCCTGCTCTCTGGCACAATCAACCAGCAAATTATCAAATCCAATCACTCGTACATTCGGAAACTCGGGTGTCACGGCTTTAACTAAAGCCACCCGCTCATCCAGCGAAAACAAGGGGGTTTTGCCGCTATTGACTGCGATCGCCACAATAACCTGCTGATACAGGCGCGAAGCTCTTGCTATCAAATCCAGATGCCCTCTGGTGATAGGATCAAACGTACCCGGATAAATTGCCGTTATTTGCATGATAATAGGCTTTAAAAAACCGACAATTCTATACCATCACGTGAAATTTATATAAGGTAACCTCTAAAAATTGCACTTCGACAGGCTCAGTGCGAACGGAGGTTTAGTTAAATCAGCAACTTATCCGTTCGTGCTGAGCCTGTCGAAGCATGATCGGATAATTTTTAGAGGTTCCAAGGGTATCTCTAAAAACTCAGCCTGAAGGCTGTGATTTTAAATACTGCACCACCACATCATCGACAGGCGCCCCTGTTTCAATAGCGCTAACACTGGCCCAGCCCGAAACTTTGTAGCGTTTATTAGCTGCTACTGGCTGTCCATTCGCCAGTCGCATGTGACTGATACGCTCCCCGAAGGCTGCCTGTGGGTTACAGCTAAATTGCATGCCGCCTGCACGCACCATATCACCGCCCTGTCGATAATAAGGATCTCTGTTAAACAAGTTATCAGCCACATCCTCCAGACTATTTTTTAGCGCATTGCCGCTCATCGATCGCACATACGTTTCCGGATAGGTCGTCGCGGTTAGATTCATCACATCTTCATAACGAATGGTATGACCGGGCAATAAGGCGGTTCCCCAACGAAAGCCCGGCGACAGCGCGATTTGAGCATCGTTAACCGTCAGTAATGCCTCCAGAATGACTTTATCAAAAGTGCCTTGATAAGTGTCTCGTCGATATAAAAGCTTATCAGCCACTGCCAATGGCTGCTGCAGTTTCGCAATATAAGGCGCTCTGATGGAATTGATCAGCGCCTGCATGTCAATATCGGGCGCCAGTAAATTGGAAAACACCGGCAACAAACGATAACGCAAATCCCGTAATCGCCCCTTGGCAATATCCAAGTCCAAAACTGCCAGAAATTTGCCATGACTACCGGCATTAGTTACCCAGGTTCGGCCGCCTGCATTATTAATCGCGAACGGCCTTGGCATCGCATCATGCGTATGCCCACCCAGAATCACATCAAGCCCTGACACCCTGGAAGCAAGCTTTAAATCAACCTCCAGACCATTGTGCGATAACAGCACAATCACATCGGCCTGTTTGTTTTGCTTTATCTCCGCAATTATTTTTTGCAGCGCCTGTTCCTGAATACCAAACTGCCATGCCGGTGTAAACCACCGAGGATGTGCGATGGGCGTATACGGAAAAGCCTGACCGATGAACGCCACGTTGGCATGTTTGAAGGCTTTGATGCTGTAGGGTTTAAAAACCGCGGTGTTGTCAGTCTCTGCAGCAAACTGCGCCTCATCAGTCAACGTAATGTTTTGGGCAAGAAATTCGCCATTGAACAGTTGCATGTTTTTTATGACTTGATCGCTGCCATAGGTAAACTCCCAATGCCCGGTCATCATGTCGACACCCAGCAGATTACAGGCGGCGATCATGTCCTGACCCTTTGTCCACAGTGCCGTCGCCGAACCCTGCCAGCTATCACCGCCATCCAGTAACAGGGTATTTTCATGTCCTCGCATTTGCCTGATTTGTTTGACCAAAGTAGCCAGATGCGCAAAACCGCCCATTTTTCCGTACACGGTTGCCGCTTCCACAAAGTCCAGATGTGTAAAGGCATAAGCCTCTCTGGAACCATGCTGGATGCCGAAAAAGTTTAGAAATTGCTGACCCACCTGATGTGCAGGCAAACCATTCTGATGGCCTGCATTTAAATTAACGGAAGGCTCTCGATAATAAACCGGCAATAACTGCGCATGGCAATCGGTAAAATGCAATAACGATACATTCCCGAATGCCGGAGTGTGATAAAACTCATCCAGTTTGACAGATGAGCCCGCAACGAATTTTGGCGCCAACCCCAAGCCATAGAGAAACTGTAAAAAGTTGCGTCTATTCAAAATATATAAAACTCATGCGACTTATCATTGCTTCAGCGCTCAAAACCATAGGCATGTACACAAATCGTCATCTCGGCATGGATTGCCGAGATCCAGAAGCCATGGAGGGCAAGGCCTGGGTATTTTGCAATGATATCTGAAAGCAGTTATCCGTTCTGCGTAATTTTCACATCCCTGTACTGGATTCGCTTCGCGCTCTAACGGGTCCGGCAGTCCATGGATGAATTTAAGCCTGCCATCCATGGCACTGGATACCCGCTTCCCGGCGAGTATGACGAGCTTGAGCAAAATCTGACAAAGTAGAACTAATGATTCTAGCTGTAAATCATCCGTTAAAGCTTCACAAAACCTGTTAAATAATGATAACTTAGTCACGCTTTTCAGCACGCAAGTTGCGAGTGGCTTGGACAAGAAATTTTGTTGTTTTTTTAACACAAATATATAAATATAATTAATGATTTCTTATTAAGCCTTGAAAATAAAGGATTATTTTATGTGAAAAAAATGCCGCAAAAACTTGTATTCACTAGGGTTTAATGCTAGTATTGCCTTCGTGAAATAAGTTTTGTTGTATTAAAACAAATTTTAGTAAAATAACAACCTCTAAGGGGGGAAACGATGACACACCAAAAAACCAAGTTAGCGCTGGGCATTGCCGCAGCTTCAATAGCAATGGCTGGCGCCATTGTTTCTCCACAAGCCATCGCAGGATCAAAAGCGCAACATCACGCTGAAGTGTCTGCAGTACAAACCAAGGTTGACTATCTGGAAGCGCAACTGCAAGCCATGCAGGCGGAATTAAGCAGCATGAAAGCGGCGTCCAGCCAAACCAGTGCTGAAGCTCAAAAAGTTCAGGAACTCGATCAATGGATGGCATCGGTTAAATCGGCTCCTGTTAAAGCCGACAATAAATACAACATGGTATTTTTCCGCGGCGGTTACGGCAAGAACGATCATGGCCGTGAAGGCAGCATCCTGACCGATGCTAACGCCACTAATAGCGGCGGCGGTGCCACCAACATTCTCAACACCGGCCTAAACACTTCTGATTTTACCGGCAACTCTCCGAACGGCAAAAATGAAGCCTGGTATTTTGGTGCCGGTTTTGACCTAAACTTAAGTGATGACTTATTCGGTATCATGGACAATACCAATTTGTTGGGTGAAATTACGTTTGGCTATAAACAATTTGATTCAAAAGATCTGAGAAGAGCTCCTCTGGGCACAGCAGCTAACGATTCAGCAACTGGTGCAGCTGGCGTTTCCGACGGCCCCGCAAGTAGTACGGTATGCGCCGGATTATCAGGCTCTGATGGTGCATTGATCAATAATGGCGCAGGTCCATACGGCTCTTGCTCTGCCAACGTAACGGTCACTCAAATTACTATTACCGCATCGCCTAAAATAAAGTTTATGGCGGATAGCAAATTCAGACCTTGGTTGATTCCTGCCGGCTTTGCACTGCACGTAATCAGCCCACCATCTAACGGCGTAACAGTTACTGCACCGGGTATCATGTTTGCCGCAGGTGCTGACTATAATATCTGGAAAAGTCTGTATGTTGGCGTTGATGCCCGTTATCACATGGTCAGCAACACCGTTGCTGATGTCCAACTCGACGGTATGGAAGCTGGCGGTTATGTCGGTTTCGGTTTCTAAGCGTTACGCTTAAAACTCTGCCGGGCAAAAAATACCCGCAAGGGGCATAAAGGAGGGCGTCAAACCCCTCCTTTTTTTGTGCCTGAAAAACCAAAGGTACAGAAAAAAAATCGCCAATAATTGGAAATGACTGGGCAACAAAGATTGCCAAAACAATTTAAAGGCGTATTATTTACGTATAAAAAACGCTTTTTTAACGCACCCGGAGTTCCACATGGCAATCGACAAAGAAACAGTTCGTCTCAGCTTGAATTTATCACCTGAGCTCAACGAACGATTAGAACAATTAGCCTTATCTAACCACACCACCAAGACCGAAATTCTACGAAAAGCCATCGCCCTTTATGATGTGGCCGCCGAGGCTAAACTGGAAAAGAAACGGTTAGGCATTCTTGATCAGAACAAACAACTTCTAACAGAAATCGTAGGCATCTAATTATGAGCGATTCCGCCAAGGAAAATACAGGCAATCCGCCAATCAACCTGAGCCAAGTCGTCGGCAGAGATCACAGATATGAACTGTCCGTTAGCAACGAAACTCCAGAAGACGCCATTGCCAGACGCTCCAAGGAAATGGCCGATGCCGAGCTAAAGCGTAAAATGACTTACGCTTTATTTTGCTTTGCATTATTAATCATCAGCATCGTCTTTACTGGCTGTGTTTACACTTTTGCAAACGGGACAGCGGATGATAAGAAATGGGCTGCTGGCATAGTGAGTGCCATCGCATCTGGACTGGTGGGTTTTCTTGTCGGACAGGGTAGGAAATGAAGAGGCGGTCCCAATGCTTGGATAAGCTTCATAAACTCGCATGAATTAGAGCGTAGTCATGTAGTAGATCGGGTGGAGATAACGGGATTGCGCCCGTTATCCCTCCCACACCACCGGACATGCGGTTTTCCGCATCCGGCGGTTGAACCCGGCGACTCACATCGTCGCAAAATCTGATGGTACAAATAAACCCCATTGTCGAAGCCGTGCGTTGTTCAGTACGGTTTGCAACATAGGACTACGAGCTAACCGCCACGTCCCCACCGACCCGCTGGCTTGGCTTAGTCATGTAGGGTACGCTCTGCGTACCATTTTCCAAACATCATCCCATGCTCAATAAAGGTACGCGATGCGTACCCTACAATTGAAACCTTGCCTGTGTACGTATTCCACAACAAACGCCACCTGCTGTTGTCGGCCCGCCCAGTCCAATATAAACTCGCCAAAAGGAAAATAACAGCTTAAAAAAACGTTCGTTTTATCGAACCAGGAAGGCGTGCATAGTGATAGCTGCCAAAATCGCCACAGATGTGAAAGAATCTTTTATTGAATAACGGTAACTTATAGGTTACTATTTGGAATGATTGAGCTTCATGAATATACAGACCCGGACGGTCGCAGCCCTTTTGCGGATTGGTTTAATGATCTTGATGCATCGGCTGCCGCAAGATTGCGACTGCGCTTGTTCGGGTGGAGCAGGGAAACTTTTCAAATGCCAAGGGAGTCGGCGCAGGTGTATTGGAATATCGCGTCGATTTTGGCCCCAGTTATAGGATTTATTTTGGGAAGGATGGCGAGCGGCTTGTGATCCTGCTGGCGGGTGGCACGAAGAAGCGACAACAGCGCGACATTGAGGCCGCACAAGCCAGATGGGACGATTACACACAGAGAACGCGGCATAGAGGTGGAAAATGACATTGACTCGTAGCTTCAAAGAAACCGTGATAGCCCGTATCGGGCGTGACACAGAGTTCCGCGATGCGTTACTACGCGAAGGGGTTGAATGCCTGTTGTCCGGTGATGTGGATACCGGCAAAGCTGTTTTGCGCGATTATATCAACGCAACTATTGGCTTTGAACAGCTTAGCGAGGTCACCAACACCCCGCCCAAAAGCCTGATGCGGATGTTCAGTCAGAAAGGCAATCCGCAGGCTAAAAATCTGTTCGCGGTGATTTCGCATCTTCAAACCCAGAGCGGAATTCATCTTGAAGTCAGAGCCGTGAGGTAAACTGTTCGCTCATTTTTGAACTGGGCACACCTGGTAACAGCTGGCGTGCAACATGCGTTCCATTCTCAGTTAATGTGGTTCCTGGCGGATGTTTGCAGGCCACTTCAACTACTCGGGCATTATGGTGCTAAGAACTACATGAAACCCAAGGATCTGAAAAAGGCGTTAGTCATTGTTGAAGCACACAAAGATACATTTGAGAGGCAAATGGGATGAGTATTTCAGTCAAAGGTAAATCTGTTCACTTTGATGACCGATATTTGCATGTTGAGCTTGAAGACAAGCGGCTTATATCAACTCCGATAGCGTGGTATAAGGAATTACAGGAAGCGTCATTAAAAGAAGTGTCAAATTATACGTTTATATGTCAGGGCACAGGCATTGAATGGCCCGGATTGGATTATCAATTGAGCATAGAAAGCATGCTGCGGCTTGATAGGCAACAGAACGCCGCGTAAAGGTCGATGTTATATTTTTAAAAGGAGGGCGTCAAACCCCTTCTTTTTTTATGCCTGTAAATAACTTCATTGACGTTTAAAGTCGTTAAGTTCACACTTCAAAGGTGTAACTTAACAAACAAGAGTCCCTTATGAAATACCTGATAAACCGGTTACTCAGAATAAGAATGATAGTTTATTTGGGATTTGGGCAGACCGTGAAGATCTTCATTCTGTCGATGACTATGTGCAAAACTTGAGAAAAGGCCGGTTATATTGATGTTGATCGATACCGATTTACTCATCTGGTACTTAAAAGGCAACAACGCTGCACGACAGGGAATAGATCGCTTGCCAGGTTTCTTTATTTCGGTCGTTACCTATATTGAATTGCTTCCAGGGTTGCGCAATAAACAGGAACTTACCGCATTAAGGCATTCACTTAGAAACTGGAATACAAAAGCGCTGTATATCTCCGAAGAAATTTCAGCTAAAGCGCTATTTTATGTTGAGCAGTATTATTTAAGTCATGCCGTGCAACTTGCTGACGCATTAATCGGCGCAACGGCTGTAGCAAATGGTCTTGAACTTTTGACAGGGAATGTAAAACATTACCGAAGAGCCACTTGCAAAATTATCCAATGGTAACCGGAGTAAGTTAATAAAAGCTCCTGAAAAGCCGGTTTTTTTGAGCAGATGACTGACTATTAAGCCATTAACTCAGTTAATTTGTCGTTTTTGTAAAG
>JABFSH010000045.1 GCA_013140705.1 Methylococcaceae bacterium | reverse complement strand
TGCTCATGTCTTTGATAAAGTTGGATTTTTGAAGCTTCTATTTTATCACGCTGAGCAAGTTATTTTCTTTTTTTGGCCGTTCTGGCTACTAATTCCGCTCGCCTTAATGGGTTTTGCAAGTCCCTCAAGGTATGAAATATTCAGGCTTAACAAAGTCCAATGCTTTTGTAAAATGAATCCAGAAGTTATCTGCTTTTTTATTTACGCTGTCTATTTGATTTTTTATAGTTGGATCAGCTCTTTCCCTGGCTAACTTTGCCTCATATTTTTCGTAGATCACCCCGCAAGCCGGACACATATAATCTGGTGTCTGTTCTGTGATCTTTCTTTGATACCCGCATTTTAAACAAGTCTTAGCCATTGCTAATTCCTTTGATTACTATCCAACGAATAAAATCCATTAATATAAATTCACCTTTCTATTAAAATTTAAGACTATTTTCACCTACTGAATTCCCTTGTATTGCTAGTTTTTAACGTTTTGGGTGAAAGGTGCCGAAACAAATGTTCATATTAAAATTTTTACAAAAATTTTAATATGTTTATATGCGAAATTGATTTTTACTTAAATTAGAAACAAACCTCACCTCTTCACCCTATCGCTTAATAGCCTAAAACCAAGCGACTTTAGGTGGTGAAGTTTTGATTGCAGTTCAACAAGAACATTATATTTTATTCACCAGTAATTTAAACGGGTAGTTTCTTCATTTATTAAACGAACACCTTTGATACAAGTTCGGCCATTATGTGGCATCCTTTTCTTTTGAACTGGTTTTCCCAGCGTTCTAGCGGCATCTTGTAAGGTTTCAGTAAATCGTCTTTGGCTCATTGGACGTATATTTTGTTCTTTACAAAATTCCAAATAAGATGGGAATAAACAACGATCTGCATTTTCAAATTCTATGCTTCTACCGTTTCGAATTTCCTTACAACCACCTACCAAAACATGGTGCTCTGGGTCAGGTTCACAATGTTCGACTAACCAATGCGCAACTGCGTTGTTGTATAACATAGCTTCTCGGTTATCAGCTTTAGTCGAAGCAGGTGGGTTTTCTAATAAATTTCTAATTTTATCAATAGTTAAACCCATCAGCCAGTTAATTAATCCTGGCACTTCTTTGTGTAGCACTTTCTCTTCGCCGCCTAAAGTCAGCCAGTTTGCCTTCTCTTCTGAACATACGATATTTCGAAATGCCACGACACACCGTCGACGATCCACGCCACTTGTTACATCCTTCGTGTTGAGCTGATCGTTTGAGGTGGCAATAACGATACCCTGAAATTGGAAACTACCAGTTGATTAATGAGATAACCGCCTTATTGGCGGTTTTTTTTATGCCTGAATTATGGGCTATTGTTGTGGGTGTTTTTAGTGATTTTGGGCGGGCAAAACTCAAAAGTGATACCCTAATCGTTACCCTGGCGAATATGGCTAATAAATAGTCATTAATAATCTATTATTTATATGCTTATTCGATTCCGGCCCTCGTACCATAACGAGGTTTTATACTGCGCAAAGAAGTACAAAAACCCGCAAGTCGTAAGGCTTCGCGGGTTTTTTTATTGTCCAGCGCTAGCAACAAAATATTGCTACATACACACCAACGTTCATGAAAGGGATGCTTCGCCCCGGAAATGAAAGTTTTTTGTACATCACCAAAACTGATAACAAATGCAAATCGACGAACTTTCACAGTGATGTGTACTTTATCGTGTACGTTTTGATTGATCCAAACTAAGCACGCACGGGAGCATGTAAAATGGCTAAAAAATTAACAACGCTATGTTTTATACCCATAAAGAATGCCACTTTGAATTCACCGCCTAAAACTCTTCCCAATCATCACCGCTACTCGATTGGGCTGGAGTATTGACTTTATTAGGTTCAGTATTGTGTTGATTCACCTTAGGATTGGGTGGTGACGCCTTTTTTTGTGGCTGAACCGATGTACGACCGATTGACGGTTTGGCAGAGTGATGATCCACCTTGAATTTGTCAACATTGCTGGTCAGATTTTCAGCTTGTTCTTCCAGGGATTCTGAAGAAGCCGCTGCTTGCTCAACCAATTCGGCATTTTTCTGGGTTGAATCGTCCATTTTTCTGATGACGTCGTTGACCTGAGCAATACCGGCACTTTGCTCTTCTGACGCCCTGGCAATCTGGGATATAATGACGGTGACATCACTGATTGCATTGACTATTTCTTTCATGGTCATGCCGGCCTGGCCGACCAATTTACTGCCGGCGGCCACTTTTTCTTCCGAGTCGAAAATTAATGTTTTGATTTCGCCCGCTGCGGCTGCGGCGCGTTGAGCAAGATTTCGAACTTCGCCGGCAACAACTGCAAACCCTCGCCCCTGATCCCCGGCACGAGCGGCTTCAACAGCGGCATTGAGCGCCAAAATATTGGTCTGAAAGGCAATGCCATCAATCACGGAGATAATTTCGGCTATCTTACGCGAAGATTCATTGATGGATTGCATGGTGTCCACCACTTGCCCTACAACTGTCACACCTTTTCCGGCGACTTCCGTAGCGCCCTGAGCCAATTGGTTCGCGCGCTTGGCATTCTCGGTGTTCTGTTGCACAGTGGAGGTCAACTCATCCATACTGCTCGCACTTTGCTGCAGGCTTGCCGCTTGTTCCTCGGTTCGGCGGGACAAATCCTGATTGCCGGAGGCAATTTCCACAGCGGTTGTATTAATGGCGTCAGCAACCACTTTGATATCGCCCACTAATCCTTTCAGACTATCTACAGTGGCATTGTAGTCATCCTTAAGCAATTTAAAGGTACCAAAATACTCATTGGTGATTTTTTCTGTGAGGTCGCCTCGGGATAAGGCACCCAGCATTCGAACGACTTCATTCAGACTGGCGGAACAGGTTTCCATCATCTGATTGATGTTTTGACTCAATTTCAAAAACAGCCCGGTTTTATCATTCTCGGGAATACGCTGGGTAAAATCGCCCTGGATTCCACAAATCACGGTTTTGGTTATTTCCTCATCAAGGATGACCTCATCCAATCGATCCAGCCATTGCGTGACAAACCCGATACGTTCATTTTTATCGTTTATCACGGGATTGACAACAACCGTTATATGCAGATTTCCAATGCTCAACTCGGAGCGGTAAGTCGATGTCAATTTATTCAGTATTTCACGCTGATGATCAGGTTGTTTGTGAAATTGAGCGATACTGGCGCCCCTCACTTTTTTGGCATCAAACTGTGGCAATATTTTGCGTATTTCGTTTTCACCCTCCATAAAAAGGCGATCTGCAGCCTTGTTCATATAGATGATGGTTAATGCCAAGTCTGTCACCATAACTGCAGAATGCACATTATCGAGCGCCTGATTGATACGCAGGGCACTGGCTTTTTCTTCCGCTTCCTGCGTAATTCGCGCCAGCAGTTTTTGCTGCATTGTAAACATGTTTGCCACAATGCTCTGATTATCGCCCGGTTTGGTATGAATGATATTATTCAGTTTGCCTTGCGCAATATTCATAGCCAAGTCACTGACATGACTGGGTTCGCCACCCAGTTGACGAATAATGCCGCGACTGATGAGCCAGGTCAGAATGACTGCTATCAATACGCTTAATACAAAAATACTCAATAAACCCTGGTTGTGCCATTGGATTTTGGCGGCTGCCAGTATCTCGTCCTGCTTGTTTCGTTCAGTGGTATAGCGAACCACTTCGTTGATGCCGACTCGATGTGCTTCATATGCTTGTCTCATTGTTTGCAGGCTTGCCTGCATGGCCTCTGCATTCTTTGCTTGTATGGCGGGCAGGAAGTGTTGTTCTGCCTCTTCGTAGAATTTTTTTGCCTCATGATAGGATTGCTCAAGCAATGGCGTTTGTAGAGCCTGCTCAAGTGATTGCTCAGACCAGTATTGATGGCGACCATCGTATTCATCTTTTAATGCCCGGAACCGGACAATCAAGCTCTCCACTTCACTTGGATCTGAAGCCAAGCTTAATTGTAAGGCGACCAAGTACGATTCGATGATATATTCAGGTGGAGGCAGTACATCAGCAATGATATCTTTGCCTTCTACGATGCGCTGGTACACGGGGCCATTGACGTTCAAGGCTTTCATTGCATACAAGGTCCAAACACCAAACATCGTAAAACCCATCACCAAGGCCATAACGATAACAGTGAAGCGTAGCTTTATACTCAATTTATCTAACACTGATTCTCCTTCAACACGGTAGCAAATAAAGCAAGTTTGATGTAAGTCACAAATAGGCAACAAACCCATTGAGCTTAGATTGGATCAGTTCTTTGTCAATAGCGAACAAGGATTAGTGATTTTTGGCAGACTAAGGTAAGTATGGATTTTTTAGATGTTTTGGCGATCTTTCGCGGCAAAGAGCTAAGTTGCTAGTGGAGCAGACAATGAGATGAGAGTGTAGAATAGATTTGGCATGTCAGGACCGCTTGCAAAGCAATATGTGCGATGCCTGAATTTAAAGAAATAAGCCACAGTAAGTCTGTGGCTTATTATCGGTGTAACTTAGATTACAGTTACTTCTTCAGCTTGTGGGCCTTTTAAGCCACGTGCAACTTTGAATTGAACGTGCTGACCTTCATTTAGTGTTCTATAACCGCTGGTGTCAAGGATATTTTTAAAATGTACAAAAACATCTGGACCTTGTTTTTGTTCGATAAAGCCAAAACCTTTGTCAGAGTTAAACCATTTAACCACGCCGGTAGTCATTGTAGACATAATATGAGTCCTATAAAAATTGAATTAAAGCCTGAAGGCTTGTTGAGCTTATAAATTTGGAAATAACTTAATGAAGAACAGGACGAAGGTCTATAGACGAGGCATCGAAGTGGTAAACAAAGGTAGATCTTATTTTCTAGCTGACCCGATTATAGGCCGATAAGGGAGCTTGTCAATTTAAATTTGAAGTTATGCCTATTTACATCGGACAATGTTATAATCAAAATTGTAAAAAATACTGACACAGCATTTATTTTTGACAAGGCCCAAATCCATGAAAAACTTTTAATTATGTATGTCATCATCAAGAACATTCCATTGAACATCACAATCGAAGACCTGGAGCTTTACATATTGCCCGCTGTTAACGGCGGCTTGTTCCAGAAAAAGGGCCAAATTAAGGCCCTGAAAATAATTCAGCTCGTCGATAAAAGCGGAAAGCCTATCGAGCGGCATTGCCTGGTAATCGTTGACTCTGAAAATGTAAAAAAACGGCTAATTCAGTCACTTAATCCTAAACATATCGTCAACACCGGTTTTATTGGCGCGTCCAGTGATGTAAAAGATTGCAGTGTGGATGAATATTTCATCAGACACTGGAGCAATGATCGCCGATCAACCAGGTTTAATCCATCACAACTGCCCGATAACAAACGCATCGCTGACCGCCGAAGACGCGGCCTCAGCACAGTTGCGCAATCCGAGATAAAACACTCGTCCGCGAGATAGCTTTAAACTTGTAGAACCTCAGAGCTCTCTTAAAACGGTTAACGGTGATTTATTGACCACCTGCCGGGTTCCGCAATAGCCCGCGACACTTACGCTCAAACTGCCAACGAATGGAATCAACAACCATAATCCGTAATTAGGGCTGTAATCAATATGCATGACGTGCGTATAGAGGCTGTAAAGCATAACCTCTGATAGCACGATGGTTAACAGGCCGGCCATCAGCCCTAACAAGCCAAACTCAATCAAGTGAACTTTTCTTAAAAATGCCCGCTTGGCGCCTAACATCCTTAATACCGCGCCTTCCTGAATCCTGTGATCTAACGTTGCATAGACCGCTGCGAACAAAACACTAAATCCAGCCATCAATGAAAAATACAATAGATAGTTGATGGCTTTCGTCAGCTGAAGCAATACCGTTTTTACTTGCTTTAAAATGCGATCAACTTCCAGGATAGTGGTGCCGGGATATTTTTTGACCAAATCGTTCAGGACATTTTTTTGCGCTTCAGGCAAATAAAAACTGGTGAGAAACGTACTGGGATATCCGTCGAGTGTGCCGGGTGAAAAAATCATATAAAAATTCGGCTTCATGGTATCCCACTCCAACGAGCGGATACTGGCGACAGTGACATTCATTTGCTGACTTCCGATTGTAAAGCTCAACTGATCGTGTAGATTGATTTTTAAATTTTTAGCCAACTTTTGTTCCACTGAAACCAGCCCTCTTTGCTGCCCCTCCTGCCACCACTTACCTGCAGTGATTTTATTTTCTTCCGGCAAATCTTTTGCCCACGTCAGACTTAACTCCCGATGTGTGGCGCTTTCGCCCTGCGAATCCTTGCTGACAATCTGTTGAACCGGGATGTTATTAATTTTTACCAGGCGACCTCTGACCACCGGGTAAAATTGACTGCTGTCGATGCCATTCTGAATCATTTCCTTTTTGAACGCTGGCTGTTGCTCCGGAAAAATATTCAACGCAAAATGATTGGGCGCTTTTTCAGGCAAATGCTTTTGCCAGTCATCCACCAGACTGGTTCTCACCGTAAAACTTAACACCATGGCAACCAGCGTAATACTGAAGGCCATTATTTGCCCAACACTGGCCTTACTATTTCTGAGTATGCCCTGAAGACCGAAACGCCAACTCAGACTCACATGAGGTACTAACTTCGCGATCAGCCGTAACAAGCCATAAATCATTAAGCCCAACACTAATAGCGCAATCAAGCCACTGCCGAGTAGGGTCGCCGTCATGGCAAAATCTTGAGTATAGCGCTCTATAAAAAACGCAATCGCGCTGAATGCCATGCCGTAAACCAGACCCGTGCCAGTGTCCAAAGGCTCCAGTTCGCGGCGCAACACCTTCAGCGGCGAGACTTGTTTCAGTCTTAGCAAAGGGGGCAAGGCAAACGCCAACAAAACCGCCATGCCAGTTATAAAGCCAAATAAGACGGCCGACCAGCCGGGACTGGCAACCTGTTGGGGTAACAATCCTCTCAGCAAATGAAACAGGGCTTGCTGCACAAACCAGCCTAGCAGACATCCGAAACTACTGGCCAGAAAACCCAGAATGATAAATTGCCAGCCATATAACCAAAGAATGTCCCGCCGCTTCAAGCCCAGGCAACGCAATAGAGCTGTGGCATTAAAATGACGTTCGGTATAACGCCGCGTGGTCATCGCAATGGCAACGCCGGCAATTAATATGACGACGATGCTGGACAATCCCAGATAGCGCTCTGCCCGGCTTAACGCGCCGCCCAACTCAGGTCGATCGTCGTGTATGTCCATAATCCGCTGCGATGGATTCAGTTGCGGTTTGATCCAGCGCTTAAACTCAGTGAGCGCTTTAGGATCCCCCCGGTATTGGAAATAATAATGTACATGACTTCCTGGCTGCAGTACGCCGGATGCCTGAAGATCGGCGTCATTCATCATGACACGCGGCGCAAAGCTATAGAAATCGCCGCGCTTGTCTGTTTCATAGGTGATGAGCCGGGTAATAATCAGCTTTTTATCACCAACCATTAGCGGATCGCCGAGTTTTAGCTTCAGTGCTGACAGAACCCGCTTTTCAACCCAGGCCGTTCCTGGCCCAGGGCCATTTTGTACCGATTTTTCCTGCGCGTAATCGGAGTCGGTAATTTTTAAATAGCCTCTCAAAGGATAGTTTTCACTGACCGCCTTGATGCTTCCGAGCAACATTTCTTCATTTTCAATGAGCACACTGGGGAATTCTTTTGTTTGCGCCTGATCCAGATGCCATTCCGTTGCTTTCTCCAGCCAATGAGCAGGTAAGCCCTCTGAACTGGCAATCACTAAATCGGCCGCCAGAAATTCAGCGGCTTGTTCACCCATGGTACGCTGCAGGCGATCCGCAAACAGCGATATCGCCGTAGAACTGGTGACGGCAATCATTAAAGCCAGCAGTAGAAGGGTTAATTCTCCGGAACGGCGATCCCGAAGCAATAAGCGTAGCGCGAGATTAAAATGGCTCATACCAGTTTCCCGGACTCCAGTCTGATTGTTCGCTGGCAACGTGACGCCAGCACCTGATCATGGGTGACTAAAATCAGCGTGGTATTATTTTCCAAATTCAATTGAAACAATAAATCGATAATGATGGCGCCGGTCTTACTATCCAGATTGCCGGTCGGCTCGTCAGCAAAAAGAATGACAGGGCGCGTAACAAAGGCTCTGGCCAGTGCGACACGTTGTTGTTCTCCCCCCGAAAGTTGTCGAGGTGTATGTGTTAAGCGATGAGACAATCCCACTCTGCTCAATAAGGCCGTAGCGGCAATTTTGGCGTCTTTATCGCCGCTCAATTCCAATGGCAGCATCACATTCTCCAATGCCGTTAATGTTGGTAATAACTGAAATGATTGAAAAACAAATCCCACCAATGCATTACGTATTGCCGCACGGCCATCTTCATCCATGACAGTCAGATCATTGCCATTAAGCCGTATGGTTCCGGCACTCGGTGTATCCAGACCTGCCAACAAACTGATCAACGTCGATTTTCCTGAACCGGATTCGCCAACAATGGCCATGCTTTCTCCGGGCTTGATCAGCAGATCAATCGATGACAAGATATCCAATATTCCCTCAGATGTCATGACTGATTTACTCAGCCTCTCTGCTACTATAAGGTATTCAACTGCTTTATCTGTTTGAGATTGCATAATGATCCGTTTAATTTTTGCCATAATATTATTTGTGACAACCGAGGTCACTTTTGCCAAGTCTAACATAGTTGTTTTAGGCGATAGTATCAGCGCCGGATACGGTCTTGAAGCCGGGCAGGGCTGGGTTGTCCTGATTGACAAAAAGCTGCAGGCAGGGTCTGATTGCTGCGTCATTATCAACGAAAGCATTAGCGGAGATACCAGCTCTGGAGGCCTGGCAAGAATAGATCCCATATTATCCAACCATCATCCCAAAATTCTGGTGATAGAACTGGGGGCTAATGACGGCCTTCACGGATTACCGCCTGCGTTGCTAAAAAAGAATATTTCTGAAATTATCCACCGGGCACAGAAAATCGATACCAAGGTTTTATTGCTCGGCATGAAAATCATGCCAAATTATGGCAAACGCTATACCGACATGTTTTATCAGGTTTACCCGCAAATAGCTAAAGAACTCGACGTACCGATCATTCCCTTCACTCTTGAAGGCATTGCGCTGGATAAAGACTTGATGCAAGCCGACGGACTGCATCCAAACGCCAAAGCACAACCACTTATTGCCGACAAAGTCTGGCATTACCTGAAACCACTTTTAAAATAACGGTGAGTTTACCCATGACAGCACTTACACTCAAACAAGCCAACCTGATCATACAGACAGCCATATACAAAGCCAGAGAGCTGGATTTGGCACCACTGACTGTAGTGGTTCTGGATTCGGCAGGACATTTAAAGGCCATGCAGCGAGAAGACGGGGCCAGCATGATCAGACAAAAAATCGCAACCGCAAAAGCCTTTGGCGCCGTCAACATGGGCGTTTCTTCACGCAGTCTGGCCGATGTCGCCTTACAAAGGCCGGATTTTATGAATGCATTGATCGATGTAGCAGATGGAAAGATTATGCCGGTCGCCGGAGGCGTTCTGATTTGCGATGCAGAAAATAACTTACTGGGCGCAGTCGGGGTTAGTGGTGACGTGTCCGATCAGGATGAGTGTTGTGCGATCAAAGGGATTGAGGCTACTGGTTTAATTGCCGGAATCTAGTTGAAAAGCCGCCATGATTAACTCAAGGATGGCGGCTTTTCAGTGCTAAAACGAGCGACCCACGCGCGCTGAGGCTCTTTAAAAAAACCCAAGAGCCCCAGTTCCAACGCTTAACTTATTTCAGGACTACAAAAAAGCCTTCCGGTCCTCGTTGAATATTAATCAGTAAAGGATTTTCAGGATCAACGACCTCTTTGAACTCATTCAGGTTATGAATGCGATACCGGTTTGCCGATACAATCACATCGCCCGGTCGAAGCCCCACTTTCCAGGCACCTGATGACGTCTCTATTTTTTCGATTAATACGCCTTCGACCTGATCTTTCTGGGTTGAACTCAACACAGTGCCCTGCAGCGTGTAATGCAATAGTTTACCGGCCAATTGCGGTCTTTCAGGTTTACCGATGATTGCGGTCACTTCCTTCTTCTCATTGCCGCGGAAATATTCGATATTGACTTTATCGCCTATCTGCATCAAACCGATAATGTTGCGAATATCCTGACTATTTCTAATCGTTCGGCCATTGGCCGCAACAATAATGTCGCCTGGCTCCAGGCCAGCCTTTGCAGCGGGTGAGTTATTTTCAATCCGACTTATGGCTGCGCCCTGTTTATTTTTCAGATTGAACGCACTGACTAATTCCGGCGTTAAATCTTGTGTTGTCACACCCAGCAAGCCGCGACGAACTTCTCCATGTTTAACTAATGACTCTTTGATCGTCATGACCATGTTCGAGGGAATTGCAAAACCGATTCCAACATTGCCACCGGAAGGCGCCAAAATTGCGGTATTCATGCCGATAAATTCACCACGAAGATTCACCAGAGCACCGCCGGAATTTCCCGGGTTAATGGATGCATCGGTCTGAATGAAATCTTCATAACCCTCGATGCCGAGCCCGGAACGACCTAAGGCACTAATAATTCCGGAAGTGACGGTTTGACCTAAACCAAATGGATTGCCAATAGCAACAACAAAATCACCAACTCTGAGTTCACTGGAGTTGGCAATCGGCAACTGCGTAAGGTGGTCTGCAGGAATCTGAATGATGGCCACATCGGCTTCGGGATCAGTTCCAATTAATTCGGCTGTCAACTGCCGACCATCATTCAATGTCACCTTAATTTTATCCGCCTTATCAATGACATGATTATTCGTGAGAACATAGCCGTGATCACTATCAATAATGACACCTGAACCCAAGCTATTTTTTTGCTGTTGCCGAGACTGGTTAGGCATCTGAAAGAATTGACGAAAAAATGGATCCTGCATCAATGGATTTTCTCTAACTTCAATATTGGTTGAAGTGGAAATATTGACGACTGCAGGCATACTGCGTTCAAGCATGGGTGCCAGCGATGGCATAGGCATACCCTCTGCGCTGGGCGGCAATCCGGCAGCGTGTGATAATAGGGGCATAACACTCATACAAAAAACTAGACATGATAACAGCTGATTTGCTGGCTTTGTTCTCATTATAATCATCCAAGGGTTGTTAGTAATGGGCGGTAGACAATATAGAGCCGAAAATGTTTAATACAAGTGTGAGATTCTGCTATTTTTAAACAATAAATTGAAAATGATCTAATATATGCAGGCTTAGTCTTGCTCGAGAAATACTCATGGCGGTAGAGGTCGATTCAAAAGAAGGTCAGATCATTCGTAAATTGATCCCGTTAGCAACACTGCCAGCCGCCCCATTTAGCGCCTTATGTGCTGATATCACTATTGAAGAAATTGAAGACCAGGCCTTGTTTAACAGAGGCGATACTGACACACATCTGGTTTACCTTATCAGTGGGGAAGTTGTTCTTCAGGCAGAAGGGCTTATTGTTGAAGTGATCAATGCGACGAGTGAATCTGCAAGATTCGCACTAGCTCACCAAATACCTAGAAAAATCGATGCAGTTGCTAATGGCCTGGTTCGTTTTGTGCGATTGGATGCTGACGTTGTCAATAATCCCCCGCCGTTAATCTATAAAGAGGATAAAAGTTATATGGTCATTGAAGAATCTGAAGATGGGTCAGATGATTGGATGACAGCGTTACTGAAGACTCCCATTTTTCAACGCTTACCGCCCGCCAACTTACAAAAAATTCTTATCAGCCTGAACGGTGTCTGTTACAAGCAAGGTGAAGTCATTGTCGAGCAAGGCGGCAAGGGCGATTATTATTATTTGATAAAAAGTGGAGAATGCCAGGTTTCGCGTAAACCCACACCGAGCGCCAAAGAAATTAAACTCGCCAAGCTCGGTAAAGGAGACACTTTCGGCGAAGATGCCTTGCTGTCTGACTTTCCCAGGAATGTCACCATTACAGCATTAACCGATGCGGTTTTGATGCAGCTTGATAAAGAACAATTTGTTAAGTTGATCAAGGAACCGTCTTTAAAGTTTGTGGATTATAACGAAATGCAGCTGGCGATCAAACATGGCGCCAATCTGCTTGATGTACGCTCGCAGGATGACTATGAAGTCAGGCACTTGAAAAACAGCACCAATGTGCCTTTTTTCTCTTTACGGGTTTATATCAAGTCCTTAAATCGGGAAAAACCCGTTATCGTTGTTTGCGGCGATGGCAAAATCAGTGAAGCGGCTGCATTCCTACTGTTGAGAAATAAATTTGATGCAATGATTCTAAAAGGCGGCATGGCAAGCGTAGCGCCAGATCCTAAACATGAATCTGCACTTTTTAAAATAGATGATGGCCACGAAACGCTCATTGGCACTGAAAAAATTCTTGTTGATAAAACCAAGAATTATGACAAACGATCAGAATCGATTGATTACAATCCGAATCTGATCGACAGGGATGCGCTGGAAGAGCAAGTGAAAATTCTTAAATCCGAAAATGAACAACTGAGAAGAATCAATCAGCATCTTCAGGAAAAATACACCAAGCTTAAAAATGAAAAACAGCAGCTTGAAAAACTAATTCAGTCTAAGTAGCACTGTTAAGATTTAACATTTTACTTGTGGCCTGCACAACCACAGTAGTGCACTGTGGCTAGCGGGTCCGGCAGAGAAGTTTTAAAACCAGCGTTTACTTGATTTTTGCTTCTTTGTACATGACGTGTTTACGTACAACGGGATCAAATTTTTTGATCTCCATTTTTTCAGGCATAGTTCGCTTGTTTTTAGTTGTTGTATAAAAATGACCTGTGCCTTCAGTAGAAATTAATTTTATTTTATCGCGCATTTTTATCTCCTAATTATGCCTTTAAGCCATTTTTTCGCAAATCAGCCAAAACCGCGTCTATTCCTCTCTTATCAATAACCCGCATGCCCTTGGCGGAGACTCTTAGACGAACCCAACGATTCTCGCTTTCAACCCAGAATCTGTGGTGATGCAGATTTGGCAAAAAGCGTCTCTTGGTTTTGTTGTTTGCGTGTGATACGTTATTACCAACAACAGGTTGTTTACCTGTTACTTGACAGACCCTGGACATGATAAACCTCTTGTGTACCAAATATTTTAAAGTTAGCCGACCTTTATACCAAAAATTCTTTTCAAGGTAAATAACAATCTATAAAATGGATCAATATCCTTTTTAATCTCCTAAAAAGAACGAGTTTTTTATTTCGTGAAGATAATTTCGACCGGTCAACAGCGGCATTCATTCAATATCATGGTATCAAACTGCACTTCTGTAGCGGGGTGGCCAACATACTCTGTTCTTATCGATGCCCTCCAATACAAGCCCCAGACTTTAAATTGCTCAAGACAAGCCCTCGCGTCTTCATTAGCATCAATTTTTAATGCGTTTATTTAAGCGCCACAAAACAGAAGAAGATAACAATGCCTATTAAACTCGGCATGGTCATGGACACCATAGACCATATTAATATCAAGAAAGACACCAGTTTTGCCATGTTACTTGAAGCTCAAGCCCGAGGCTGGGAGTTGCACTACATGGAACTGAATGATTTATTTTTAAGGAACGGCAGAGCTTACGCCAGAACACGCACCCTGAAGGTTGAACGAAACCCGCAGCAATGGTATCAATTTATTGCAGAACAGGATATTCCTCTTGACCAGTTGGATGTCATTCTAATGCGCAAAGATCCTCCTTTTGACCAGGAATACATTTATGCCACCTATCTTCTGGAACGTGCCGAAAGTTTGGGAGTCTATGTAGTCAACAAACCTCAATCCTTGCGAGATGCCAATGAAAAATTGTTTACCGCCTGGTTTCCGCAATGTTGCGCTGAAACACTCGTGGCTCGAGAATCGGCAAGGATCAGGGAATTTTTAAATGAACAAGAGGAGATCATTCTGAAGCCATTAGATGGCATGGGTGGGACGTCCATTTTTCATTTACGACAGGGCGATCCCAATCTCAGCGTCATCCTGGAAACCATGACGAAATTCAACAGTCGCTATGTGATGGCACAAAAATATCTGCCTGCGATCAAGGACGGTGATAAACGCATCCTGCTGGTTAATGGCGAAGCTGTTCCTTATGCGTTGGCGCGCATACCTGCGCATGGTGAAACACGAGGTAATCTGGCTGCTGGCGGCAGTGCCGAAGGCAGAGAATTGACAGATAGAGACTGGTGGATAGCCAAACAGGTAGGCCCGACATTACGTGAAAAAGGACTGATTTTTGTGGGTCTTGATGTCATCGGTGATACGCTGACCGAAATAAATGTGACCAGCCCAACCTGTGTTCAAGAATTGGACAGACAGTTTGGGCTGAATATTGCCGGGCTATTAATGGATCATATTGAAAGAACCATTCAAGCATGACCAGACAAGCCGTATTTGATCCGCCCTCGAACGTATCCGACAATGATGCATTGTTGATTTCTCTAGTCGCGGCTGCCCTGGTGCATATTGTCTTGGTGATGGGCATGAACTTTTCCAAACCCGAACCTGAAAAATTCAGTAGAGCCATTGACATCACTCTTGTTAACACCCCGGCGCGAAACATACCTCAAAAAGCCAAATTTCTTGCCCAGGAAAACCAGATTGGGGCCGGTGAAAAAGCAAAGATGCCGGAACCGCCCGCTCAAAAACTGCCTAGCCAGGGCAGCACTCAGAAAAAAACCATCGACAAAACGAGCGACGAAGTCAGCAAGCCTAAAGCCAAACAGCAAGTCGTCACGCAGCACACGGCTGAAAAGAAAGTCAGCACCACCAAAGCCCCCGACCCTGCCAGCAACACTGAAACAAAACCCCACATTTCGGCAGAATCATTACAGCAACAAGTAGCGCAATTAGGCGCAGAAATCAGGCTCAGCCACCCCAGCGCCGACGAAACCAAAATAAAATTTGTTGACTCGGTCAGTGCGCACAAATACATGGCCGCACAATATATGAAAGATTGGGAGTCAAAAGTCGAACGCACCGGAAACCTGAATTATCCGGAAGTTGCAGCAAAAAAGAATTTTTCCGCTACATTGACAATGGACGTGGGTATTAAAGCAGATGGTTCCATTTACAGTATTCGCATAAACAAATCATCCGGCAATCCGGCTCTTGATGAAGCCGCGCAAAAGATTGTTCGAATGAGCTCGCCTTTTGCGCCATTGCCCTCTGAATTATTGAAAGAACTTGATGTGTTGGTAATTACCAGAGTATGGAAATTCTCTGATGAATCCGGTTTGGTTACAAAATAAATACTCGCAAAATAAAACATTCTTTGATATCACTTATGAGCAAAGCGAATTATCTTAATAATCAATTTATCATCGCGATGCCAACGCTGAATGATCCTAATTTTTTCCATACGGTCACGTACTTGTGTCAACACAATGCAGAAGGCGCTTTGGGCATCGTTATCAACCGTACATCCGACATTAAATTAGGTGAAATTTTCAGGCAAATGGACATTCACGTCACGTCGTCAGGCACCACTGAAAAACTGGTTTTCGCAGGCGGCCCGGTACAGCAGGATCGCGGTTTCGTAATCCATACTTCCGGCAACCAATGGGATGCAACCATGTCGATTTCAGATTCGATTTCCTTGACAACCTCCCGCGATATCATGGAAGCCATCGCTGCCGGAGAAGGACCTGAACGTTACCTGGTCGCATTGGGTTATGCCGGCTGGGGGGAAGGGCAACTGGAAAAAGAGATGCTCGATAATGCCTGGTTAAACACGCCATTCGGAGACAACGTCTTATTTGATGTACCCGTCAATCAGCGCTGGAGTGCCGCAGCCAGTCAAATTGGTATCGACATCAACAAGCTGACCATGCCGGCCGGACATGGTTAAAACGGATCCCTTATTAGCCAGAACCCAAACGGATACTTATCTCGGTTTTGATTTCGGAAATAAAAAAATTGGCGTTGCCGTCGGTCAAACCACAACGGCAACGGCAAGTCCTTTACAAACTCTTCGCTCCATCAATCAAAATCCGGACTGGCACAGCATTGGCAAACTGATACAGGAATGGCGGCCTGTCGGCATCGTCGTGGGTATTTCAAGGCAAAACGATGGTTCAGACAACCCAATTACTCCCCGCATGTTAAAGTTTTGCCGACAATTGGAAGGTCGCTACCAATTACCGGTCTATCAGCAGGATGAAGCCTTATCTACATTCGAAGCCAAACAACTCCTGTTTGACGATCTCAGTGTGAGCGCATCCAGACTCTGGGAGGTACAGGATCAATTGGCGGCCCAACTTATCCTGCAAAGCTGGTTAAACAATACTCCTAATAGGACAACTACGTGTTAGAAATCCCACAATTACTAGATACCCTGGAAACCCGTTTAAAACAAACCCTCGCCGATAGGCAGCTTGTAAACCCACTGATGATCGGGATTCGTACCGGCGGGGTCTGGGTTGCCGAGCACATGCATCAGCGTCTGGCCATAACAGATCCCCTGGGGCTTCTGGATATATCGTTCTATCGCGATGATTTTTCACAAATCGGCGTTAATCCGAATGTAAAGCCCAGCCAGTTACCGATACATATCGAAGGTCGTGATATCATCCTCATTGATGATGTTTTTTATACCGGGCGTACCATACGCGCAGCGCTGAATGAAATTTTTGATTACGGCAGGCCGAATCAGGTCTTGCTGGGTGTATTAATCGAGCGAAACGGCAAACAGATACCCCTAAGCCCTGATTGCATTGGCATTTCAATTTCCCTGGATGCCGGCCAACGCATCAAATTGACGGGGCCATCGCCGCTTGCCGTGTATCTGCAAACCATCAACCCACTCACTTAAATTATGGCCGATAACTTGCAATTAAACGACGAAGGCAAGCTGAAGCATTTTCTAACCATTGAAGGCCTGGACAAAAGCTTGTTGACCGAAATTCTGGACACCGCCGAATCATTCATCGGCATGTCGGATCAGCAGGTAAAAAAAGTTCCCTTGCTGCGCGGCAAAACCATCGTCAACCTGTTTTTCGAGAACAGCACCCGTACCCGCACAACTTTTGAACTGGCTGCCAAACGCTTATCTGCCGATGTATTAAGTATCAGTATTGCAACTTCGTCCACATCAAAAGGCGAGAGTTTGCTCGATACGATTCGCAACCTGGAAGCCATGTTTGTCGACATGTTTGTTGTCCGGCACGCCATCAGCGGCGCCGCCCACTTTATAGCCCGGCACACGGCGCCTCATATCAGCGTTATCAATGCCGGTGACGGACAACATGCCCATCCGACGCAGGCCATGCTCGACATGTTTACCATACGGCAAATCAAGTCTGATTTTTCCAGCCTGAAAGTAGCCGTTATTGGCGATATCTTGCATTCACGAGTCGCCCGCTCAGAAATTCTGGCGCTCAACACACTGGGTGCAGCCGAAGTGCGTGTCATTGCCCCCAAAACGCTTTTACCTGCTCACGTCGAAACCCTGGGTGTCTCGGTTTATCATAATCTGATGGAAGGTCTGAAAGATATTGATGTCATCATCATGCTGCGCTTGCAAAAAGAACGCATGACATCGGCACTGCTTCCCAGTGAAAGCGAATACTTCAAATGTTTTGGTCTGAATGAAGACAAATTAAAATACGCCAAACCGGACGCCATCGTCATGCATCCGGGCCCCATTAACCGGGGCGTGGAAATTGATTCTAAAGTGGCTGATGGTCCGCAGTCCGTCATTCTAAAACAAGTCAGCAATGGCATCGCCACCCGCATGGCGATCATGGCAATGGCCATGCAGAAACCAGGAATGACGTCATGACAAAAATACTGATCAAACAAGGCCGGATAATTGATCCGGCAAACTCCATAGACCGCTTTGGCTCGATCTATATTGCCGATGGCCGCATCATCTCCGTCACAGCAGAGCCCGATGGCTTTAGACCCGATCAAGTAATTGATGCGATCGGCCAAATCGTATGTCCAGGCTTTATCGATTTAAGTTCGCGCTTACGTGAGCCCGGCCAAAGCCGTAAAGCGACGATCAAAAGCGAAACCCTTGCCGCCGCCAGCGGCGGCATTACCACCTTATGCCTGCAACCGGATACTGTTCCCGTCATTGACACACCGGCCGTCGCCGAACTGATCAGGGATCTGGCGGAAAAGGCCCAATATAGCCAAGTTTATCCGATCGCGGCGCTAACCCAGCGTCTCGAAGGAGCCGAGCTCAGCTCGATGCTGGCTCTAAAGCAGGCAGGTTGTATTGCGGTCGGCAATGCCAGTCAGCCGCTACGAAATTTATTGATTTTAAGACGCGCCATGGAATATGCGGCCAGTCACGACTTATTGCTGATGTTCCGTCCGAATGATTACTGGTTAGGGAATAATGGCTGTGCGCATGAAGGGGCCATGGCAACCCGTTATGGACTACCTGGCCTTCCGGAAGCCGCTGAAACCATTGCACTGGCACAATGCCTGGAATTGGTCGAGCTGACCGGTTGCAGGGTGCATTTTGGCCAATTGAGTTGTCAGCGCTCGGTTCTTAAAATTGAACAGGCCAAAAATGAAGGTTTGCCTGTCAGTGCCGATGTTGCCATTCATCAGTTGCATCTAACAGAAAATGACATGACACCTTTTGACAGTGTCTATCACGTCCTGCCGCCCTTCCGGAGCGAGACCGATAAGCAGTCACTAAGACAAGGTTTGACTAGCGGGACGATTAATTGTCTGTGCTCCGATCATCAACCCCATGATATTGATGCCAAACTGGGGGCTTTTCCGGAGACTGAGCCCGGCATTTCTGCACTGGAAACCTTGCTGCCTTTAATGCTCAAACTCGTCGATGAACAGGCGCTCACATTACAGCAGGGCATTGCCCGCTTAAGTTCGGATCCCGCACAAATTTTGCGTCTCAATAGCGGCGCTTTGACACCGGGCTTTGCAGCCGATGTCTGTGTTTTTAACCCCGAACTGAACTGGCGAGTCAACTCTGAAAACTGGAAAAGTCAGGGCCTGAACACACCTTACTGGGAGCAAACCTTGAAAGGCAGAGTCACCTTTACCCTACAGGGCGGTAAAGGTATTTATTGCTTGCTAAACGCCTGAATTTTCCCTCACTTGAAAACGCCAGCTTTCATGCAGAATTTTTGAAGTTCTGCATGATTCAGTCAATTGCCACAGCGCCTTGATACATATCTTCTTTGGTGCTTGCAAAAACTTGTAATAGTTTGACGGGGCCTCCTGAGCGAAGTCGAAGGACTCACAACAAACGTGAATGTCAATAAATCCAACAAGCACCGTTCACTCTGAACCTGAGGATGAACAGCAACCTGGAGTTTTGCAAGTACCTCTTTTTTTATTATTTCTTCTATTCCGATAGATCTGCCAGGTTAATATGCCATTTTAAGATATAGCAATTCACTGTTATAGTAGCCGCTCTTTAAAATTATTAACAAAGGCATGTTTTCATGGACTTGGCATATACGTTTTCCGGATTCGGAGTGGGATTTTTGGTTGGCTTGACCGGTGTCGGTGGCGGCTCATTGATGACGCCTCTCCTGGTCTTTTTGTTTGGCTTCAAACCCTCCGTTGCGGTAGGAACGGATTTGTTGTTTGCAGCCATCACTAAAACCGGTGGTGTGTTTGTGCATCATGGCAAGCACGGTTCGGTCGACTGGAAAATTGTAGGATTACTTGCATCGGGCAGCTTGCCCTTGGCCATCATAACCTTGCTGGTACTCAAATACCTGGCCGATATGGGTAAGGAAACAACGGGCGCCATTACCTTTTCATTGGGGATTGCCTTATTGTTGACGGCCTGTTCAATTTTGATCCGCAGTCTGTTGTTGCGCAAGGCGTCACAGCTGGGGCAAATTGATGATGCCCATAGCAACGAGAACAATGCCGCCCGCTTTCAACGCTTTCATGGCTCCGCTACCGTACTGACCGGCGCCGTGCTGGGTGTACTGGTGACACTTTCTTCCGTTGGTGCCGGTGCACTCGGCACGGTGGCCCTACTATTCCTCTATCCAAGAATGACAACGCTGAAAATTGTCGGCACGGATCTGGCTCACGCCATCCCCCTAACCGCTGTGGCAGGCATTGGCCATCTTAGCCTGGGTAATGTTGATTTGGTTTTGTTGGGCAGCCTGCTCATCGGCTCGCTGCCCGGTATCTGGATTGGCAGTCATTTGAGCGCCAAAGTGCCGGATAAAGTCTTGCGACCCCTATTGGCATCGATTCTGTTGCTGATTGGATTAAAGTTTGTTTTGCAATAAATGCATGAATCGTCACACAAGCCCCTTAAGCCGATACAGGTATTCCAATGCCTGTTTGGGACTCAGATTATCCGGATTAATGTCTTCAAGCAGATGGATGACCGGATGATGTTCCTTCGATGAAAACAAATCCAGCTGATTAATACCCTTCTCCGCCTGTTGGTTGAGATAGGTATTGTCTTCCAGTTGCCTGAGTTTGGCTTTGGCATTATCGATGACGGAAGATGGTACGCCAGCCAGCGAGGCAACCTGCAAGCCATAACTCTGGTTGGCGGGTCCCTCTTTGACGGCATGCAAAAAAATAATCCTATCACCATGCTCCATCGCATCCAGATGCACGTTTTGAATGGTTTTTTGCTCATTCGCCAGCGTGGTTAATTCAAAATAATGCGTGGCAAACAGCGTAAAAGCCTTCACCGATTTAGCCAGATAATCTGCGCAGGCCCAAGCCAGCGACAAGCCATCGAAGGTACTGGTGCCGCGGCCAATTTCATCCATTAGAATCAGACTCCTTGATGTGGCATTGTGCAAAATATTGGCCGTTTCCGACATTTCAACCATAAAGGTTGAGCGCCCGCTGGCGAGATCATCGGACGCGCCGATACGCGTGAAAATCTTGTCTATAGGCCCGCAGGTCAGGGTTTTGGCTGGCACATAGCAGCCAAAATGGGCCATCAGAACGATTAGCGCTGCCTGTCGCATATAGGTGGATTTACCGCCCATGTTCGGTCCGGTAATCATCAGCATGCGGCACTGGCTGGAGAACGACAAATCATTGGGCACAAATGGAATATCAGAGACTTGCTCGATAACCGGATGCCGACCGCCTTCAATCACAATTCCGGGTTTATCGACCAGCATGGGTTGCGTCAAATTCAATGTGTCGGAGCGTTCGGCAAAATCAGCCAATACATCGAGTTCAGCAAGTCCGGCAGCGCATTGTTGCAGAGGAATTAATGCTGACGCCAGCAATCCAAGCAGTTCGTCGTATAAAAATTTTTCGAAGCTCAATGCCTTGTCTTTGGCACTAAGGACCTTATTTTCAAAAGCTTTTAATTCCTCGGTAATATAACGCTCGGCGCCTTTCAGGGTTTGCTTGCGCGTGTAGTGGGGCGGCACTTTTTCCGAGTGTAAATGCGAAATCTCGATGTAATAGCCATGAACCCGATTGTAATTAACTTTCAGATTAGCGATGCCGGTACTGGCTTTTTCCCTGAGTTCCATATCAATCAGAAACTGGTCCGCATTTTGGCTCAAATTGCGAAGTTCATCCAGTTCCGGGTGATAGCCCGTTGCGATCACACCACCGTCCCGAATCAGAACCGGTGGATTATCGACAACGGCTTGTTGCAACAATGACAGCAAGTCCGGATATTCGCCAATCTGTTCGCACAATTGCACAAGCAGCGGGTTATCAGTCGCCGCCAACAGTTGCTGCAGACCTGGCAGCGCCGCCAGAGTCTGGCGCAACACCAATAAATCTCTTGGGCGTGCTGACTTTAACGCGATACGGGAACTGATCCTTTCAATATCACCGACCTTACGGAGATGCATTTGCACATCCCGGAATAACTTGCCGAATAGCAAGGTTTCAATGCAGGCGTAACGACGCTCAAGCACACCGTGATCTCGCAGCGGTCTGTGTAACCAGCGTCTCAGGCAGCGACTTCCCATAGCGCTGACTGTTTTATCCAGAATACCCAATAGCGTGTATTGCATTTGTCCGGAGGAATGGAAATCCAGCTCGAGATTACGACGGCTGGCGGCATCCAGAAAAATATAGTCATCGCTTCTTTCCGTACGTATGCCTTGTATATGCGGCAAGGCGCTTTTCTGGGTATCATGCACATACTGAAGTAGCGCGCCTGCGGCTGCAATGGCGGCCACCTTGTTTTCGCAGCCGTAACCTTTTAAATCATGAGTATTAAATTGTTTTAACAGGCGCTGTCTGGCGCTTTCTGATTCAAAATGCCAGGACGGTCTTTTGCACAACCCGGAACGCTGCCGCAATGCCGGTGACAAAACCGCTTCTTCACTGACCAGTAATTCGGCCGGATTAAGACGGGCAATTTCGCTGAGCATCTGATCATCCGATTCCACTTCCTGCAAGACGAAGCGGCCACTGGTTAAATCCAGGCAGGCAATACCGCATAGATTACCTGATCGACATAACGATACCAGCAAGTTGTCTTTACGATCTTCCAGCAATGCCTCATCGGTGACAGTGCCAGGCGTAACAATGCGGACCACCTTGCGTTCGACAGGACCCTTGGAGGTTGCCGGATCGCCAATTTGTTCACAGATTGCTACCGACTCGCCGCTGCGAAGCAAACGGGCAATATAGTTCTCCGCTGCATGATAGGGTATGCCAGCCATCGGAATCGGCTGGCCAGCGGCCTGACCGCGGCTTGTTAAAGTAATATCGAGCAGTTGCGACGCTTTCTTCGCATCGTCAAAAAATAATTCATAAAAATCACCCATGCGGTAAAACAGCAGTACATCGGGATGCTGCGCTTTAATTCGCATAAATTGCTGCATCATGGGCGTGAGTAGTTGTTTTTCTTCCTTTTCCATCATGTTTCCGGACTTCTTGGCTTTATTACCGGGTCATTTTGTATTAATAAATTTAATACCGCGGGATCTCTATACATTTTCCAAGTGCGCATAAGCGAGCATCAACCACTTGACGCCCGCCTGTTTGAAGTTAATCTGCACACGTTCTTGGGCACCATCGCCTTCCATCTGCAATATGACACCTTCACCAAATTTGGCATGGGACACACTTTGCCCAAGCTTATATTTACGTGCAGGCTGTAACTTTGTCTGTGCCTGAATGGGGGTGACGACTGTTCGAGTGACCTGGGCGCGCATTCGCACTTCCTGAATCAGTTCGGCAGGTATTTCACGCAGGAATCGAGATGGCCTGGGATAGGTTTCGCGTCCGTAGAGTCGCCTGGATTCCGCATAGGTCAAATACAGTTGCTGCATGGCGCGGGTCATGCCGACATAACACAGACGCCGCTCTTCTTCCAGTCGTCCGGCATCTTCAACAGATTGTTGCGACGGAAAAATACCCTCTTCCATACCCACCAGAAATACCCGTTTAAACTCGAGTCCTTTCGCCGAATGCAGAGTCATGAGTTGAACGCAATCATCGAAATCATCGCCCTGCATGTCACCGGCTTCGAGGGCTGCAAAACTCAGAAACAAATCCAGCGCACTAAGATTATCGTCGGCAACCGCTCCCTGCGTTGCACTACCGCTTTCATCCATGTAGCCTTCATTCTCCTGAAGACTGGAACTATCAAAAAGCCGCGCTGCATTAACCAGTTCCTGCAAGTTTTCAATTTTTTCATCACCGCGATCCGCTTTGTCCTTTTGATATAATTCCGTCAGGCCGCTTTTTTCGACCACCAGTTTGACTTTTTCAAATAACTCGAGCTCTGCAGCCTGCTCATCAAGTCGTTTAATCAACTCCAGAAAACCAATCAGGGCTGTTGTGGCGCGAACGGTCAGGGTACGCTGGGTTACCAATGCAACAGCAGCTTCCCATAGCGACACGCTCTGATTTCGGGCAATCAAACGAATATCATCAATCGTTTTGGCGCCAACGCCGCGCGAGGGCGTATTAATCACTCGTTCGAAAGATGCGTCGTCACGACGGTTACTCATCAAACGCAAATAGCCCAATGCATTTTTGATTTCCGCCCGTTCAAAAAAGCGTAATCCGCCGTAGACGCGATAGGGTACGCCGGTTGCCAATAATTTTTCTTCAAATTGCCGGGATTGGGCGTTGGATCGATACAGTATGGCCACATCTTCACGCCGACCGCCTTCATTAACCCAGGCGCGAATGCGTTCGACGACAAAATACGCCTCATCCTGCTCATTGAATGCTGCATAGAGGGAAATTAGATCGCCATCGCCGGCATCGGTCCAGAGCTCCTTGCCCATGCGACCTTCATTCATTCGAATGACCTGATTGGCCGCTTTTAAAATTGTGCCAGTCGATCGATAATTTTGTTCCAGCTTCACGACTTGATGGTTCGGATAATGTTTTTGAAAATTGTAGATATTCTCAATTTTGGCACCACGCCAGCCGTAAATTGATTGATCGTCATCGCCAACCACAAAAAGATTATCTCTGCCATTCGTCAATAATCGTAACCAGGCGTACTGAATAGTATTGGTATCCTGAAATTCATCAACATGAATCTGTTTGAAACGCTGCTGATAAAAGTCCAGCAAATCAGGGTTATCCCGTAATAGTTCATGCACACACAGTAATAATTCAGCGAAATCAACCAAACCGCTGCGTTCGCATATTTCTTCATAGGCACGATAGATTGTCAGCATTTGCCTTTGATAGGGATCACCGGATTCCACCATGTGTTTGGCTCTGATGCCTTCTTCTTTCTGGGCGCTGATATACCACTGCACCTGCTTGGGTGGCCATTTGCCTTCATCAAGATTTAATGACGTCAACAGGCGTTTAACCACTCTTAACTGGTCACTGGAATCCATGACCTGAAATGCGTCCGGCAGGTTGGCCTGTTTTGCATGACGCCTTAACAGGCGATGAGCCAGACCGTGAAAGGTTCCTATCCACAAATTATTGGCGGAAATGTTGAGCAATTCTTCAATGCGACCGCGCATTTCCTTTGCCGCTTTATTCGTAAATGTTACTGCCAGAATACTGTGCATCGGCACACCGAGCACCCGAATTTGCCAGGCAATTCGATGCACTAATACCCGGGTTTTGCCACTGCCAGCGCCTGCCAGAATCAGCATCGAACGGGAAGGCGCTGTTACGGCTTCGCGCTGGTCATCGTTCAAGGGATCAATTATTGCTGTAACATCCATACATTTATTTCTTGCACATTTCTTGAAGCTGTGTATATTGCTTTGGGTTCTGTCTTCGTGAACTAAGGCTTCGCTTTATTACGATTCACAGCACATCGCATGATGCGCATACTAAAAAATAATAACTAGACTTAATGAGGGTTATAAAATGGCTTTTGATTACAAACGCATGATTAAATTTGAACATAATGTTGGTGAAAAGGAAAAAAAATACCGTTTGTACGCGGGTGCAGCTCTTTTTCTTGTTTCTATTTTCACTGCTTCAATTGCCTTGTTACTGGTTGGCATAATTCTTATCGCGACGGGCTACTCAGGCTTTTGCCCGGTCTATGGTGGGCTTAACAAAAACACCTGTAACACAAACTAGCCATTAACCAAACCATCACCACCAAGAATACAAAGTTTCCAGCAATAGGGACAACAATTCTGTTCATTCACTATCTGCTGACGGCATTGAGGCTTAAGCAGGAAAGCGGACAGCGAAGAAGAACAGTTGCCGTATTCGTTGAGTAATTGAGAATCGGATGCGTACGGATTGTATTTCAGCTGATAACGCTACAAAGCCCTTGTAACAATAGCTTGTTGGTTTTTGTATTCTTCGTGGTGAAACTGAATCTTGGCTGCCAAGGTACTCCAGACAATCTAAAACCGTCGTTCCTCCTGGGATTGCCGGAACTCGGATGCCCTGGATGTTACTCTAAAGGCAACCTTATAAACTTGAAACGGCCATCTCCTTGCGGCCCCTGGTTTTGGGGCAAAATGACGATTTAACTGAAGCGACCTGCTTGTCAGGCGGATTGTCAATCTTCCTTGGTGTATTCACCTTCCAAAACATTCTTGTCCGTGCCTGCAGCTTTTTGAAAAGGCCCGTTCGACTGCACAAGGTGATTTTCAATGACATACTGGGCGATTTTTTTGCGTAACTGCGGTACCAGACAAGCGAAGCCCAATAAGTCGGTAATAAATCCAGGCGTTAACAATAACAAGCCTCCTACCAGAATAATGGGGCCCTCAATCATTTCATAAGCCGGTATTTCACCCTGCGCCAAACTGGTTTGGAAGCGATGAAAAGTTGCAAAACCCTGTTGCCTCAATAACCAGGCGCCCATAACCGCCGTCAGGACAACGAGAAAAATAGTCGGAAAAGCCCCTATGATTGAACCCACCTGTAGCAGCAAATAAATTTCAGCAAAGGGAATAATCAGAACTACCAGGAATACAATTTGAAATATTTTCATTTCGATACTCTTATATCAGGATCATCACTATACAATATGGGGCACTTTTTCTAATTTTCAGGATAATATACACGTTTACGTTTTAGTGCTCTACAAAATGCCGCATACCTCTGAAATAATTCTCTGTACCTGCCCCGATAATGCAACGGCGGAAAAAATTGCTTATCAATTGCTTGAGAACAATTTAGCTGCCTGTATCAACATTGTGCCCGGCATAACGTCCATTTACAAATGGCAGGGGAAAATTGAATCTGCACAGGAACATTTACTGCTGATTAAGTCTAATGAAGCTGATTATCCGAAACTTGAGACCCAAATCAAAGCACTTCATCCTTACGAACTTCCTGAAATAATTACCATTTCCATAGCAAACGGTTTATCTGAATACCTAAACTGGATTAATTCATGCCACTCTTTAAAATAATTTTTTTCTGTTTTCTGACTCAGATTAGCCAGTCTGCTTTTGCCCTTGAATCCCCCGATCTCCTGCCTCCCGAACAAGCCTTTAAAGTTTCTGCGCAAGCAATAGCGCCCGATCAGGTAGAACTTTCGTGGGATATAGCCAAAGGCTATTATCTTTACCGCAAAAAAATGCGTTGCGAATCCAGGACGGCAGATATTGAGCTACATAAACCGGCATTTCCCGATGGGCAAATCAAGCATGACGATGTTTTTGGCGAAGTCGTCACCTATCGCGACACATTAAAAATGCCTGTGTTCTTAAAAACCGTAACTGCTGCCTCTTCGGTTCAATTGATGGTGCATTATCAAGGTTGCACTGACATAGGCGTTTGTTATCCGCCCCAGGATAAACTTTTGAATATCAGCCTGCCGACTACATCACCGCCGGTGGCTAAAGCCATGCACGTCAACCAGTTAATAAAAAGCATCCCCGGTATAAAACTGAATTTGTTTCAGGATGAATTATTACCGCCAGATCAGGCATTTCAGTTTTTTGCAACTGTTAAAAATGCCAATACCTTGCACGTTGACTGGCAAATTGCCGATGCCTATTACCTCTATAGGGAAAAAACGGAACTTGAATTAATTAATGCCGACGGTGTACGCTTGGGAGACTATTCAATACCCAGAGGCACGCCCAAGGAAGACGAGGCATTTGGCAAGGTCGAGATTTTTCACAATCAACTCAGTTTTGACTTGCCGCTCATTCGCAACAAAACAACCCCGCAAACCATTACCTTGCTGGCCAAATATCAAGGTTGTGCTGACCGAGGTGTTTGCTATCCGCCGATGAGCAAAAAACTGGAACTCATACTGCCTACAGCTGAATCGCTTGCTCAGGAAAGCAGCGCGAATCAAGCCGTTGAAGGGCTTTCAGAACAGGATCAGATCGTCCAGTCTTTGCATCAAGACAGCCTTTGGATCACGCTGTTTAGCTTCTTCGGCTTCGGTTTATTATTGTCATTTACACCTTGCGTGTTTCCGATGATCCCCATTTTGTCGGGTATTATCGTTGGCCGTGGCCACAAAATTACCACGACCAGAGCCTTTCTGCTTTCACTCAGTTATGTGCTGGCATCAGCAGCAACTTACACCGTCTTCGGAATCCTGGCGGCACTATTTGGCAGTAATCTGCAGGCCACTTTCCAACAGCCTTGGATTATTATTGTCTTCAGTGCAATTTTCGTACTTCTGGCCTTATCCATGTTCGGTTTTTACCATATCGAGATGCCGGATTTTATCCGTGCCAGAATACATAACTCCAGTGAGAAACATCGAGACGGATCCCTGCTTGGCGCTGCCATTATGGGATCGTTATCCTCCTTGATCGTCGGTCCCTGTGTTGCAGCGCCACTGGCTGGCGCCCTGATTTACATCGGCCAGACCGGCGATGCCGTTTTAGGAGGCAGTGCGCTTTTTGCAATGGGTCTGGGCATGGGAGTGCCTTTGCTACTGCTAGGCGTCTCGGCCGGCAAGCTGCTGCCGAAAGCAGGTGACTGGTTAAATGTAACCAAAGCGGTTTTTGGCGTCATTATGCTGGCCGTTGCTGTCTGGATGCTTGGTCGCATTTTACCGGCCAGCGTTATCATGTTGTTTTGGTCTATGTTACTCATTATTCCGGCCATTTATCTTAACGCTGCTGACCCATTACCGCCTAATTGCGCAGGCTGGTCGAAGCTCTGGAAAGGCGTTGGTTTAATGATGCTGACTTATGGCCTCATTTTATTGGTCGGCTTCAGTATCGGTAATAGCAATCCTTTAAAACCATTACAAGGTTTCGGCATCAATGCGGCTCAAAACAGGGAAGAGGGGATTATTTTTAAGAAAGTTGCCACATTATCTGAACTAGACAGTCAAATTGCCGAAGCAGCTTCCAATAATCAACACGTCATGTTGGATTTTTATGCGGATTGGTGCATTTCATGCAAAGAAATGGAAGCCTATACGTTTACAGATCCTAATGTAAAAAAGGCTTTGTCAGGTTTTGTGTTATTGCAGGCCGACGTCACCAAAAATTCGGACGATGATAAAGCGCTGTTGGAAAAATTTAACCTGGTCGGACCACCGGGCGTGCTATTTTTTGGACCTGACGGACAAGAAAAATCCTCGCTGAGAGTGGTGGGTTACCAGGATGCAGCAACTTTTGTAAATACCTTGCAACGAGTAAAGTCATGAAAAAAAACCTATTGTTCATCATTATCGCTACCCTTGCGATTACTTCTGGCGTGTTGACACGAAACAGCTGGTCACTCAAACAAACAACGATTCCTCTGCCCGCCTTCAACTTATCGGATCTCTCTGGCAAACAACACGACATTTCCGAGTGGAAAGGCAAGATTTTGATTATTAATTTCTGGGCGACCTGGTGTCCTCCCTGTAAGAAAGAAATCCCTGAGTTTATAGCGCTGCAGAATGATTATTCAGATCAGGGACTCCAATTTATCGGGGTTGCGATTGATAATAGGAACGACGTCAATGAATTTCTAACGACGATAAAGATTAATTATCCCATTCTTATTGCAGAGGACGAGGGAATTGCACTAATTAACAAATTGGGGGATACATCAGGCACTGTACCATTCACTGTGGTGGTTGATCCAGACGGTCAAATCATATATCGACATCCTGGAAATTTTTCAAAAAATCAAATTATGGCGCTGGTTGGTCCATTGCTGACAAAACAATTGTAAGCCCGATCGCATTTTGGTGGTCCTGCGTCATCCACATGGAAATAGGTTGAGAGGCTGTAAGCAATTCCATTATCCGATGCGTTTGATAAGACTTTCTTAAGCTTGATCAATATAAAATCCTATGGTTTAATGAAAGTCAGGCCATGACTGAATTCATTGCTTAATCCATCGAGATACACATGCAGCAAACAGAAGTATTAGATTTTACGAGGAATTCGACTTTTTCTCGCACTGTACTGATCGGTGTATTAGTGTTGATAACATGTTTGTTTGCGGGTTGTGCGTCCAATACACCACTGATTTCACCTGCCCCACGCTCATCGCATAGCAATGAGCATCACTCTTATCGCCACAATGCCCCCTATAATAGACCCTACCGGGTAAGGGGCAGAACCTACTACCCCATGCGTTCTGCAGCCGGGTACAGCGAATATGGCATTGCTTCGTGGTACGGATCTGAATCTGGCAACAGAACCGCCATGGGAAGCCGTTTTAGACCAAATGGCTTAACCGCCGCCCATAAAACGCTACCACTCCCCACTAAAGTACGGGTTACCAATCTTCGAAATGGACGTTCTGTGGATGTCCTCGTTAATGATCGGGGACCCTTTAAAAAAGGTCGCGTGATTGACTTGTCTCACGGTGCGGCAAAGCAAATTGGTCTGCATGGCGTGGCTAAAGTTAAAATTGAGTACCTGAGCTCCAATTAATTAAGCAACGTTTGGGTAGTTGCCATGAACAACGGCAACCCAATCCAAGCATTCACCTCGTTTCACTTGAAAATCCCATAGTTCTGTATGAGAACGATTGGCACGGATTGATACCGTTTCTAATCACAGTCTGCCCTACATGTCGTATTACGACTGTACTTAACCATGGGATGAGCCAATTTCTGCCTCCATCCACAACCTATTCAAAATTAAGCATTGCTGTTTTGAATGGATTTGCTACGATCACACACTCTATTTTTCACTGCCGTGCAGGTTTTAATAGTTTTATGTCCGAACAAATCTCTGCATCCGCTAGTTCTTGTAAACGTATTTAACCATTGTATGTCTGTCGTTAGCAAACTTCAGTATGTTTTACTCATCGTTCTATTTGCCGGCGCTTATTTTCTTTTCGGATTGCTTGGACTGATAATCAGCCCTCTACCCACTAATGCAGGTGCCTTTTGGGCGCCTGGCGGTATTGCTTTAGTTGCCATGTTGATCATAGGCAAACATATTTGGCCCGGTATTTATTTAGGTGAATTTTGCGTCACCCTATGGGTATTCGGTTTTGATGAAGCTTCTATTCTGATAGCCTTCGCGACAGGATTCGGAGCAACGCTCACTGCTTTTGTGGCTTGCCAACTAATCAAACGATCCATTGGGTTTCCGAACCCCTTACTGGATAATAAAAGCATTCTGTCCTTTATTTTAATTGCCGGCCCCTTGAGTTGTTTGATACCGCCATCAATTGGTATGATTGCCATGCATCTGACTGGGATCATTCCCTATTCAGAGATGCCAATTCATTGGCTGACCTGGTGGTTTGGTGACACATTAGGCGTGTTGGTGTTCGCACCGCTCATGCTGATCCTATTTTCCGAACCGCGTCATATCTGGTTAAATCGGCAATTTTCTGTTGCCCTGCCAATGGTGGTCACGTTCATTCTCGTCATTCTGATGTTTAACTATGTCCGTGGCATCGAAGACCAGCAACATGAAAAGCGCTTTAAAGATCAGACAATTACGTTGTCACTCGCCATCAAGAATAGAATTAATGCCGATATACATACACTCAATTCCGTACGAATCTTTTTTAATGGGTCTCAACGCGTTGATAATGAAGAGTTTTCTATTTTTACTCAACAGTCGCTATCGCCATTTAAAGAAGTATTGTCTACCAGTTGGATCAATTACAATGCAGCTGGTAATGGTTATTTCGAGTTTACCTCCATCTTGAATGATCAGATCCACCCATCATCAAAACTGTATCAAAGGCTGATTCCGCATTTACATACACTGGCAGAAGGAAACTTTCTAACCCCAGAAGCAGTCTTCGTTTCGATAAGCAACAATATCATGAATATTGTTAATCCAGTTTTTACAGGTAGGGACAAGCAAAAGAAACTGCTAGGGACCATTTCAACGGCGATCTCTGTCAGTGAATTAATTAACCAGGCACTTAAGGGACTCAATAGCCAGAGTTGTTTTTTAACGATCAGTGTTTTAAATCGACAGAAACCTGGAAACAACATCATTTATGCCAATACGTCAACCACCCCTGTCGATTACATCCAGAATTATCCTCTGTCCGTTGCAAATCAGGAGTGGTTATTAAGTTTTTATCACGACTCCAGTCCTGATAATTCTATTAGTTACTGGCCATTATGGCTGGTCTTTATCGGGGGACAAGTATTTACCAGCCTGCTGGGCGTCGGTTTATTGATATTGACGGGGCGGCATTTCTTAACTGAATCTCTGGTCAAGGAACGCACCTCATCTTTTTTGGATGCAAAAAATGCGGCTGAAGCGGCCAATAAGGCCAAAAGTCAAATTTTAGCCAATATCAGCCATGAATTAAGAACACCACTTAATGGCATTTTGGGTTTCACCCAATTACTCAATAAAAAAGCGTACATTCTTGAAGAAGATAAGAATAAACTGCGCATTATCAAAGAATGTGGTGAAAATTTATTAACTTTAATTACAGAAATTTTGGATATTTCTTCAATTGAATCCAAACAGCTCAAACCCACCCTCAGCGAATTTGATTTTGACGCGCTTTTAGCCAATATTATCAGTATCTTCCGACTACAAACGGATCAAAAGCATCTGGACTTAATTGTACGTAATTCCGTCGTACAGAATTATCTCGTAGGCGATGAAAAGCGTATCCGCCAAATCCTGGTTAACTTAATCAATAACGCCATTAAATTTACCGACCAAGGCCAAGTAATCATCAATGCCAATTATAAGGACAATCAATTAACCATTGCCATTGAGGACACCGGTTGTGGAATTGCAAAAAAAGACCAGGAGCAGATTTTTTTACCGTTTGTTCAAATCCATGTGACTCAATTTAAAAGGGAGGGTATTGGACTAGGATTAGCCATCACCCGTGAATTGGTAAGCTCAATGGGAGGTACATTATCAGTTAAAAGCCAACCCGGCATTGGCAGTATTTTTTCAGTTACCTTGCCCTTGCTGGCAAGAAATAAAACAGGACTAGCTTTTCCTGCTGAGTCTTCACCCATCCTCACAAAGCCCTCTCAAACGCCCGTGTTGATCGCTGATGATAATGAAATTAATCTTTTACTGTTGGCCCATATGCTTGAGCTGGAAGGTTGCTCAGTAGATTCTGCAATGAATGGTCAGCAGGCCTTGCATTTAATTAATACAAATCACTATCAAATTGCATTTATCGACCTTAATATGCCCATCATGACGGGAATTGAGCTGGCGAAAATCGTTAAATCACAACATAATCCGCTGACACTGGTTGCCATCAGTGCCTATGCAGATGAGGGCAAACAGCAGGAAGCGCTTACCTGTGGCTTTGATTATTACTTAACAAAGCCGGTCAATGAAGAACACCTGGTGGAGTTTTTAAAAACGATCAACAGAACCTGAGACTTTATATAGATTGTGCGTGTTGTTTCCATTCAGTGCACAACCGATTTTTGTGCACGAACGAAATCAAGGGATACACCACCTTAAATTATCTGGGTAATTCCGAAGACCCCATCAAATACTCATCAACCGCACGGGCAGCCTGTCTGCCTTCGCGGATTGCCCAAACAACCAATGATTGTCCTCTTCGTCCATCGCCTGCAGCAAAAACCTTATCCAACGACGTTCGATATTCTTTTTCGTTGGCTTTGATTTGCCCGCGACCGTCACGTTCGACACCAAGCTCCTCCAGCAAACCCGTATGCACAGGATGAACAAAGCCCATTGCCAACAACACTAAATCCGCCTCAAGTTTGAACGTACTACCCGCCACTTCACTCATTTTCCATTGGCCACCCTCCTGCTTCCATTCCACCTTTACGGCATTCAGTTGATTCAAAACGCCGTCTTTACCGCTAATACTTTGGGTGTTAACACTCCAGTGCCGCTCGCAACCTTCCTCTTGGGAAGAAGATGTGCGCAATTTATTTGGCCATTGTGGCCATGTAAGCAATTTATTTTCCTTTTCAGGCGGTTTCGGTAAAATTTCGATCTGTACCACCGAGGTAGCGCCTTGGCGTATGGACGTCCCTATGCAGTCGGAACCGGTATCACCACCACCAATAACAATAACCTGCTTGCCTTTTGCACTGATTTCAATATCTTCCGGCACGATATCGCCGGCATTACGTTTATTTTGCTGGCGCAAAAAGTCCATTGCGAAGTGTACGCCTTTGTATTCGTCACGTCCCGGAACCTCCAAATCTCGAGGCTTCTCGGAACCAATAGCCAAAACAACGGCATCAAATTCAGCCAAGATTTTCTTTGCGGAAATTTCTGTTCCGATGTTGCTATTCGGTCTGAATCTGACGCCTTCCGCTTGCATCTGGGCAATTCGGCGATCAATCAGATGCTTTTCCATTTTGAAATCCGGAATGCCATAACGCAATAAACCGCCTATTCGATCATTTTTTTCGTACAACACGACCTCATGACCCGCTCTCGCCAATTGTTGGGCACAGGCTAATCCTGCCGGGCCAGAACCAATCACAGCAACTCGTTTACCTGTGCGCTGTGCAGGTATTTGCGGTTTAATATATCCCAGTTCCCAACCTTTATCGATAATCGCACATTCAATCGACTTGATCGTTACCGGTTGATCCGTCAAGTTGAGTGTGCACGCGGCTTCGCAAGGTGCCGGACAAATTCTTCCGGTGAATTCCGGAAAATTATTGGTGCTGTGCAAAATGTCCAATGCATTCTTCCAGTCACCCCGATGCACCATTTCATTCCAGTCGGGAATGATATTATTGATGGGACACCCTTGATGACAAAAGGGTATTCCGCAATCCATGCATCGAGCACCTTGTTTTGACATTTCAGTGTCGGCCAATGCAATCGTAAACTCACGATAATGTTGGATGCGCTCACTAGGCGACTTGTAATGCCGTTCCGTGCGAGGAATTTCCATAAACCCTGTTGGTTTACCCATCTTAAATACCCTTCTTCTAAAATTAAACCGTTATGCTGTTGCGGCGGATGCTTGTAACGCCTGAATTTGCTTCAGTGCTTCGCGGTAGTCCACCGGCATCACCTTAACAAAGCGAGGCAAATAGGCGTCCCAATTATCCAGAATATGTTGAGCTCTCTGACTGCCCGTATAGTGTCTGTGCCGTTGGATTAAATGTTTCAGACGTAGTGCATCATAACGAGTCATATCGTTCATCACATTAACACGTCCATGCGTTTCCAAATCGCCACCCTGATGAGCAACCGCTTCGAGCGTGTCATCCTCAACAGGTATAGGCTCAAGTTCAACCATTGCCAAATTGCAACGAATATTAAAGTTTTTGTCTTCATCCAGGACATAAGCGATACCGCCGGACATACCAGCCGCAAAATTGCGTCCCGTTTGTCCCAGAACGACCACCACACCACCCGTCATGTATTCACAACCGTGATCGCCGACACCTTCAACAACGGCTATGGCCCCTGAATTTCGGACGGCAAAACGTTCGCCTGCGACTCCGTTGAAATAGCATTCGCCACTAATCGCACCGTAAAGCACCGTGTTACCAACAATGATGTTATCGGAAGGATCAATCTTGCTTTCCTTTGGAGGAAAAATAGCAATACGACCACCACTCATGCCCTTACCGACATAATCGTTACCATCGCCTTCCAGCTGGATACTTATCCCTTCGGCAAGAAAAGCACCGAAACTTTGTCCAGCCGTACCCTTCACATGAATGGCTATCGTGTCTTCTGGCAAGCCTTTATGGCCATAACGTTTAGCTACTTCACCGGAAAGCATGGCGCCAAACGTGCGATTAATATTGCGGATCGGTGTTTGAATAATTACGGGTTTTGCGTTTTCCAGGGCAGATTTTGCCTGGGCAATTATTGTGTGATCCAGCGCATTTTCCAGACCATGTTCTTGAAATTCGGTCTGATAAACTGCTGTACTGCTATCAACCTCGGGCCTATGGAAAATACGACTGAAATCCAGGCCTTGTGCCTTCCAATGCTTTATTGCGGGTTGCATGTCGAGGATGTCGGAGCGACCGATCATGTCGTTAATACGGCGGAATCCCAACTTGGCCATCCAGCGGCGAACATCTTCAGCAACCAGGAAGAAATAATTGACCACGTGTTCCGGTTGTCCGGTAAACCGTTTTCTGAGTTCCGGATCCTGAGTCGCGACACCAACCGGGCAGGTATTCAAATGACATTTTCGCATCATTAAACAACCTGAAACGATCAAAGGTGCTGTAGCGAAGCCAAACTCATCAGCACCTAACAAAGCCCCTATAATCACATCGCGACCGGTACGCAGACCGCCATCCACCTGAACCGCTATGCGGCCCCGTAAACGATTTAACACCAGAGTTTGATGGGTTTCGGCCAGCCCGATTTCCCAAGGTAAGCCCGCATGTTTAATGGATGTCATTGGACTAGCACCCGTTCCACCATCATAGCCCGCTATGGTAACGTGGTCGGCATGCGCTTTGGAAACGCCGGCAGCTACCGTGCCCACACCCAATTCAGAAACCAGCTTGACGCTGATCCGGGCACTAGGATTCACGTTTTTCAAATCATGGATAAGCTGAGCCAAATCTTCAATGGAGTAAATATCATGATGCGGCGGCGGAGAAATCAAGCCGACACCCTGTGTGGAGTGTCTTACTTTCGCGATAACCGCATCAACTTTATGACCTGGAAGCTGACCACCTTCACCGGGTTTTGCGCCCTGACTGATTTTGATTTGAATATCATCGGCATTAACGAGATATTCTGTCGTTACACCAAAGCGACCGGATGCTACCTGTTTGATGGCTGAGCGCATGGAGTCACCATTCGGCAAAGGTACAAAACGCTCGGATAACTCGCCGCCTTCACCGGTGTTGGATTTACCACCGATGCGGTTCATCGCAATGGCCAGTGTTGTATGCGCTTCGTAGGAAATAGAACCAAATGACATGGCGCCAGTCGCAAAGCGCTTAACAATATCGGCGGCGGATTCGACTTCATCCAGCGGCACAGGTTGCCGGTTTTCCTTGAATGTCATCAAACCACGCAAAGTCAACAGTGTTTCGTTTTGTTCGTCAATCAACTGGCAAAAATCGTCATATAATTCCTGACTGTTGCTGCGTGTGGCATGCTGCAATTTACTTATTGTTGCTGGTGTCCAGATGTGAGCCTCGCCACGCACCCTGAACGCATACTCCCCCCCCACATCGAGTGCTTCACGATATAAGGGAGCATTACCAAATGCGCTACGATGACGACGGACGGTTTCTTCGCTAATCTCTGCAAGTCCTACGCCTTCAGTGGTGCTGGTCGTACCGGTAAAATAACGATCCAGAAAGGGTTCCGCCAAGCCGATGGCATTGAAAATTTGTGCACCACAATACGATTGATAAGTCGAAATACCCATTTTCGACATGACCTTCAATATGCCTTTGGAAATGGCTTTCGTATAGCGTTTGTGCGCTTCATACTCGGTGAGTCCGGGAAGTTTTTTGCATAAGTCGGACAACGTATCAAAAGCCAGATATGGGTTGATAGCTTCAGCGCCATAGGCAGCCAGCAAGCTAAAATGCTGAACTTCACGTGCTTCACCGGTTTCAATGACTAAACCCGCTTTGGTACGCAGACCTTCTCGCGTCAGGAAATGATGGACGGCAGAGGTTGCCAATAACGCTGGAATCGCTACATGAGAAGCATCCATGTTACGGTCTGACAACGCCAGGATATTATTACCTTCTTCAACCGCCTGTTTGGCGGCTAGACACAATCTTTCGAGCGCCGCTTTCATGCCGGTCGCACCTAAATCGGATGGATAGCAAAGCGTCAGGGTTTTGGTTTTGAATAACCCACCGGTACGTGTTTCGATACGGCGAATTTTCTCCAGATCCTGATTGGTCAAAATGGGTTGTTCCACTTCAAGCCGCATATGCGTGCCACCTTCGTCCAGACCCAATAAGTTCGGGCGAGGACCGATGAATGATACTAATGACATAACCAGTTCTTCGCGAATTGGATCTATTGCGGGATTGGTAACCTGAGCAAAACCCTGCTTAAAGTAATCGTAGAGTAAGCGCGAACGTTGAGACAGAACAGCCAGGGCTGCATCGATACCCATTGAGCTGACGGCTTCCTGGCCAGTCAGCGCCATCGGCTTCAACAAGAATTCGATATCTTCCTGCGTGTAACCAAACGCTTGTTGTCTATCCAGCAGGGTTCGCTCGTCCGGAGCCATCGCCGCAATTTCAGGTGGCAACTTGGCAAGATGAATTTGAGTTTTATCCAGCCACTCGGCGTATGGGTGCCGCGTGGCCAATTCGGCTTTTAATTCCGCATCATCGATAATCCGGCCTTGGACTGTATCGATCAACAACATTTTGCCAGGTTGCAGGCGCCATTTTTTGATGATTTTGTGTTCTGGCACGGTTAACACACCCATTTCCGAAGCCAAAATCACAAAGTCATCATCCGTGACTAAATAACGGGCAGGACGTAAGCCATTACGATCCAGGGTGGCCCCAATCTGACGGCCGTCGGTAAAGGCAACCGCCGCAGGACCATCCCAAGGTTCCATGAGTGCCGCATTGTATTCATAAAACGCGCGTTGTTTTTCGTTCATCAACACGTTACCAGCCCATGCTTCTGGAATCAGCACCATCATGGCATGCGCCAGCGAATAGCCGCCGGCAACCAGTAATTCGAGGGCATTATCGAAGCAGGCAGAGTCTGACTGACCTTCTGCAATCAGGGGCCAGATTTTATGAATGTCATCACCTAACACTTTCGATGCAATGGAATGACGACGCGCCGCCATCCAGTTAACATTACCGCGCACAGTGTTGATTTCACCATTGTGCGCGATCATTCGGAAGGGATGAGCCAAATCCCAAGTTGGGAACGTATTCGTGGAAAAGCGTTGGTGGACCAGAGCCAGCGCACTATCTATGCGCTCATCATTAAGTTCAGGGTAGAACGTTCCAACCTGATCTGCCAGCAACATGCCTTTATAGACGATCGTCAAGGATGACAGAGAGGGGACATAAAAGGAATAACCATCATCTAGCTTCAAGTCGCGAACCGCATTTTCCACTTGTTTGCGGATAACGAATAATTTGCGTTCAAAACTGTTTTGATCGGCACAATCCTGTCCGCAACCAATGAATATTTGTCTTACGACAGGTTCAACTTGTTTGACCGACTCGCCAAGGCTGCGATTGTCGACCGGTACATCGCGCCAGCCCAGCAGAACCGCATTCTCTTGAGCGATAAGTTGAGAGAATAAGGCTTCGCAAGTAGCTCGATTCGCGGGATCACGAGGCAAAAACACCATACCTGCGGCGTATTCACCAGCCGGGGGTAAGTCAATGTTCAGCTTTTGACATTCGGCTCGCAGAAAGGCATGAGGCAGCTGAATCAAAATACCTGCACCATCACCTGCGCAAGGATCAGCGCCCACCGCACCACGGTGCGTCAAGTTGGTTAGCAACTCCAAGCCTTGGCGAACAATCCCATGACTTTTTTGACCTTTGATGTGTACGATAAAACCAACACCACATGCATCGTGTTCATTGCGCGGGTCATACAAACCCTGTCTGGCCGGCAGCTTACTTTGACTCATTGTTACCTCCAAAATTTACTAAGCAAGGGCTACGATTATCCCCTTAAAACCCTCGTTATCCAACTCACAGCTTTTAAAGCAGCCGCAAAGCAGAGCAAAACTGCTAAATTATACAGATCAAACGCCTCAATGTCACGCCAGCATTTTGATACCACGTCCAAGAGTCATTCAACTTTTCAGCTTATATTTCAGTTAAATTTAATTTGACAGGGTAATCGCCTTGTTTCTATCGTAATAGAAAAATTCGCATAAATCAATTAGTTACATTTAACAACGTATTTGGGTTTAATTCTCATTAAAATGGCCAAAAATTATGTGGCCAAATATTGGCTTTCAAGTAATCATCGTATCAATAACACCTCCACAATTGGGCAAAACATTCGCCATCTTTAGGAAACTCTTTGTGGCCTAATAGCAGCACATTGAATGTCCAGCGAATAATTGAAGGTAGCATTGAACCTGTTCCCTCGTTTAAAAACCAGAGCCACTCTAATTCACCCACCTTGCTTCGGCGCGACCAAGAAGCACGAGTAAGCTGATGAATTAATTTAGTATTTTCAGACTTGCGCTTGTCGAAGTGCAATTATGGAGGAACGCTTACAAGTCAAAAATTTAGATTCGCAATGACCCTAAACTCAAGTCGGTTTAATATACACTCAATATTTCAGCCTCTTCATTTGTTAGGAGGCCCCTTGCAGCAGGTTTTTTATGAACGAAACATTTGATGTTGTAATCGTGGGCGGTGGCATGGTGGGCGCAGCCGTAGCTTGTTGTCTAGGCAATAGCACATTAAAAGTCGCCGTCATCGAGAACTCGCCACCCGAGGCTTTCGCTCCCGAACAACCGCATGACTTGCGGGTATCAGCGCTGAGCATTGCCTCTAAAAACATATTATCGATGGTGGGTGCTTGGGAAGGTGTAAGCAGCCGGCGCTTGTGTCCGTTCAGAAGAATGCGCGTTTGGGAAACCGCTGGCGATACGGAGTTTTGTAGTGACGCAGTAGATTATCCGGAATTAGGGTATATCGTTGAAAACCGAATCACGCAATTAGCACTGCTGGATCGCTTACGCGATTTTGGCAATGTTGAACTCATCTGCCCGGCCAGTATCAGTAAAATTCATTACATCATTGGCAAGCCACCTGTGGTGGAGTTGGGGAACGGTCGAACCTTGTCTGCAAAATTGTTGGTTGCAGCTGATGGCGGGCAATCCCGGGTCAGACAGACCGTTGGCCTCGGCGTCACCAGTTGGGATTATCAGCAGCATGCCTTGGTCATTTATATCGAAACAGCTTATGGACAACAGGACATCACCTGGCAACGCTTTGTACCAAGCGGGCCACAGGCATTTTTGCCATTGCCGGGTTGTTTCGGCTCAATCGTATGGTATCACTCACCGGATGAGGTTAAACGGCTCAAGGCCTTATCAAACGACGCATTGAAAAATGAATTGGTCGCCGCTTTCCCTGATTGCCTTGGAAAAATAAACAAAGTATTGGCTACAGCCAGCTTTCCGCTCAAACGACAACATGCACAAAATTATGTCAAACCTGGCGTTGCGCTGGTTGGTGATGCCGCGCACATGATTAACCCTTTGGCCGGACAAGGTGTCAATATTGGCCTGCTGGACGCCGCAGCGCTGGCCGAAGTATTAATTGATGCAAACAAACAAGGCCTTGACATCGGTGATATCACCGTATTGAAACGCTATGAGAAATCAAGGCGAAATGAAAACCTAAAAATGATGACGGTCATGGATGTTTTTTATCGGGTCTTTAGCAATGAAATCATGCCGATTAAATTCATCCGTAATTTGGGATTGGGCCTGGCCGAGCGCTTCAAGCCTGTTAAAAATATTGTCATGCGAAGTGCTATGGGACTGGATGGCAATTTACCCAAGCTAGCCCGCGGCGAAAAGATTATTTAATCATGAATCCGAAGGAAGTCGATCTTCTGTTTTAAGCTTGTACCTTTAAGTGTTTGCACTCGGTTACTTTCATTTTGGGCCATTTGCAGGAAAAGATGCTCCACCATGTTTTGCAGATCAGCTCAGCAGGCATGCCAGAACTGATCTGCTGATCCCGGTGGAATCATTTCAACGAGATGGTTTCAGCTCGATTGACAATTTCAAGATTAATTTTGCCCTCCTGGGCTAACCAGCCAATACTGCGCTGGATGGTTTTTTCATCTTCCTGGAGTTCCCGAATCAACTTCGCCACAGTCGTGGGACCTTGATTATTCAGATAGTTCCAGACGGTGCCTGCAGTAATACCAACGAGCTCTGACATATTATTTCCTATTTGGTTGAGGATTGAAGAAAATACATTCAAATTGTACCAAAAGCATCAACAATAGTAAGACTTTTCGCACCATTCGACGAGCATCCGGCAAATAAGCGCAAGCCAATGCACGGATGTAAAATAAGTATAGAAGTCATTGTGTTCAATGTTAACTCACCACCATCCGCCGACTTCCAGTCCCCCAAAAGAGCAACTGAAATGATTACTTACACTCATAGATATTAGTAATGGAGCCATCCTCGCCTAGAGTTTCAAGACGCACACCAAACCCCCATAGTCTGACGACATGTTTCAATACTTCATCAATACTTTTGTCTAGCGGCATACCGTGATATTGTGTATGTCGCAAGATCAGTGTCCTGTTGCCTTTTCGATCGACATCATAAACCTGGATATTGGGTTCGTTACTGCCAAGATTGTACTGCTCTGATAAAACCCGCCGAATGTATCGATAACCGCCTTCATTGTGTATTGATGTGACCGCCATTTCACTTTCCTTGTAGTCATCAAGGATCGAGAACAGTTTGAAATCGCGAATGACTTTGGGTGATAAATACTGACCTATGAAACTTTCATCTTTAAAATTCTGCATAGCAAAATGCAGCGTTTTATTCCAGTCACTGCCGGCAATATCCGGGAAAAAGTGCCTGTCTTCGTCTGTAGGATCTTCGCAAATTCTCCGAATATCCGTCATCATGGCAAAACCCAACGCGTATGGATTTATGCCTGAATAATAATTACTATCGAAAGCTGGTTGATAAATGACGTTGGTATGTGATTGCAAAAATTCAATCATGAATCCGTCTGTCACTAACCCCTCTGCATACAGCTGGTTAAGCAGTGTGTAATGCCAGAATGTAGCCCAGCCTTCATTCATGACCTGAGTCTGTCGTTGCGGATAAAAATATTGGGCAATTTTTCGCACAATACGCACTATCTCTCGTTGCCAGGGCTCCAGAAACGGCGCATTTTTTTCTATGAAATAGAGAATGTTTTCCTGAGGTTCCTCTGGAAATTGGCTGTCTTTTTTATCATTCCGCAATACTTCTTTTGTCGGAATTTTCCGCCATAGCTCATTGACCTGAGATTGCAGATACTCTTCACGAGCCTTTTGCTTTGCCTGTTCTTCCTGCATGGACAAGCGGGATGGCCGTTTGTAACGATCAACACCAAAATTTTTTAATACATGACAAGAGTCAAGTATTTCCTCAACCTGCTTTTCGCCATAACGTTCCTCACACTCTGCAATATAATTTTTGGCAAATAGCAGATAATCAATTATGGAGTCAGCACTGGTCCATGTGGTAAACAAGTAGTTATTTTTAAAAAATGAATTATGCCCATAAGCAGCATGAGCAATCACTAATGCCTGCATGGTCATACTGTTTTCTTCCATCAGATAGGCGATGCAGGGATTTGAGTTGATAACAATCTCATAGGCCAAACCCATTTGACCTTTTTTATAGCGTGCTTCATTAGTGACAAATTCTTTACCGAATGACCAGTGGCTATAAACTATCGGCATGCCAACAGAAGCATAGGCATCCATCATTTGTTCGGCCGTTATAATTTCCAGTTGAACAGGGTAGGTATCCAGGCCAAATGCTCCGGCAATACGGGCAATTTCCTTATGATATTTTTCTATCAACTCAAAAGTCCATTCTGATGTTTCTGATAGAGGCCTATTTGACATGCGTTTGCTTCTCAAAAAGTTTTCGAAATACAGGATAAATATCTGTCAAGGCCTCAATACGCTGCATGGCAAAATTATTCCATTGCTCTTTAATGGATAAATATTCCTGCCAGAGATTCTGATGTCTGTCTTCGGTAATCTCAATATAAGCAAAGTATTGCAAATAGGGCATTATTTTTTCTGACAAAATTTGTGTACATTTTTTAGAATCGTTATCCCAGTTGTCTCCATCTGAAGCTTGCGCAGCATAAATATTCCATTCGGAGTTAGAGAATCGATCCTGAATAATGGTGTTCATCAGATTGAGGGCGCTGGAAACAACCGTCCCGCCGGTTTCTCTGGAATAAAAAAAAGTTTCCTCATCAACTTCTTGGGCTTCAGTGTGATGCGAAATGAAAATGACCTGAATTTTTTCATAGGTCTTCATAAGAAAAAGATACAACAGCATGAAAAACCGTTTAGCTATATCCTTGTCTTCAGGGCCCATGGATCCTGAAATATCCATGATGCAAAACATGACGGCTTGTGTAATCGGTTTCGGGCGATCAATACGGTTGTCAAATCTTAAATCAAAGGTATCTATGAAAGGAATGCCTGCTATCCTGCCCCTGAGGTGCTCAATTTCTTTGCGCAACAGGATGACAACCGTATCAGTTTCATCATGACTTTTGAGTAAATCCTCCAGCTGTTTCTCAGCCTCCATCAAGCTGTCATAATGTGGCGCACGCAGAACCATCCTCCGTCCTATTGCATTTCGTAACGAACGGATGACGTTGATGTTGCTTGGAATGCCTGTACTGGTATGTCCCGCGCGAACTTTATTAGCTTCATTGAGAACTGCCAAATGGGTTTTTACCAGATAGGGCAATTCAAGATCGTCAAAAAAGAAATTGAGGAATTCTTCCCGTGTCAGTTCGAAGCTGAATTCATCCTGGCCTTCGCCGCTGTTTGAGGCCTGATTACCTCGGCCGGAGTTTTCGTCAGGTCTGGTGATTTTATCACCTTGTTGAAATTCCTTGTTGCCCGGATGGACGCGCTCACGATAGCCCCCCCGACCGTGGTGAAAAAAAGGTTCAGAGGTATCCTGGGCCGGGATGGAGACTTTTTCACCTTTGTCCAGATCGGTCACGCTGCGCTTATTTATCGCATCGCTAACCGCCTTTTTTATTTGCGAGCGAAAACGATGGATAAATTTCTGCCGGTTAACAGCGCTTTTGTTTTTCCCATTCAGACGTCTGTCTACAATTTGAACCACTTAATTCACCCTAAACTAAGACGATTTTCTAACTCTTAAATACCATTCGCTCAGTAAACGCACCTGTTTTTCGGTATAACCCTTTTCAACCATGCGATCAATAAATTCCTTGTGCTTTTTTTGATCGTCGGGAGATGCTTTGGCATTGAATGAAATCACGGGCAACAAATCTTCAGTGGTTGAAAACATTTTCTTTTCAATAACCGACCGTAATTTTTCATAGCTGGTCCATGCAGGATTTTTGCCTTCATGTTTTGCACGAGCTCGTAATACAAAATTAACGATTTCATTACGGAAATCCTTTGGATTACTGATACCAGCAGGCTTTTCAATTTTTTCCAATTCATCATTCAGGGCGCTTCTATCGAACATTTCACCGGTATCCGGGTCGCGATAATTGTTATCCTGTATCCAGTAATCGGCATAGGTCACATAACGATCGAATATGTTTTGTCCATATTCAGAATAGGATTGCAGATAGGCCGTTTGTATTTCCTTGCCGATAAAATCGATATATCGCTGAGTTAGGTAGCCTTTCAGGTATGATAGATATTTTTCTTCAATTTCGACAGGGAACTGCTCGCGTTCAATCTGCTGCTCCAGAACATATAATAAATGTACTGGATTAGCCGCAACTTCCGTGTTATCAAAGTTGAATACCCTGGATAGAATCTTGAAGGCAAAGCGCGTAGACAGTCCTGTCATGCCTTCATCCACGCCGGCGAAATCACGGTATTCCTGAAAAGACTTGGCATGGGGGTCAGTGTCTTTAAGGCTCTCGCCATTATAAATTCTCATTTTGGAAAACAGGTTCGAATTTTCTGGTTCCCTTAAACGTGATAACACCGCAAATTGCGCCATCATTTTTAAAGTGCCGGGAGCGCAGGGCGAATCATACAGTGAGCTGTTTTCCAATAATTTTTTATAAATCTTGATCTCTTCTGAAACCCTCAGGCAATAAGGCACTTTGACAATATATATTCGGTCCAGAAAGGCTTCGTTATGCTTGTTGTTTTTGAAAGCTTGCCATTCTGATTCGTTCGAATGGGCGAGGATTATGCCTTGAAAAGGTATTGCTGGAAAACCTTCAGTGCCTTTGTAGTTTCCTTCCTGAGTAGCGGTCAGTAAGGGATGCAATACTTTAATCGGCGCTTTGAACATCTCTACAAATTCCAGCAAACCCTGATTTGCCCGGCAAAGGCCACCTGAATAGCTATACGCATCCGGATCATCCTGTGAGTATTTTTCCAGTTTACGGATATCAACCTTACCTACCAATGAGGAAATGTCCTGGTTATTTTCATCACCCGGTTCAGTCTTGGTAACGGCAATCTGTTTCAGGATCGATGGACGTATCTTGACCACTTTAAATTGACGTATATCGCCGTTAAATTCATGCAGTCGTTTTGTGGCCCAAGGTGACATGATCGTATTCAGGTAACGCTTGGGTATTCCATAATCATGCTCAAGAATATCGCCATCCTCGTTGACATTAAAAAGCCCCAACGGCGATTCAAACACAGGCGAATCTTTGATCGCATAGAAGGGTGTCTTTTCCATTAATGACTTAAGCTTTTCGGCGAGTGATGATTTACCACCGCCAACGGGTCCCAACAGATACAGAATCTGCTTTTTTTCCTCCAGGCCCTGGGATGCATGTTTGAAGAAAGAAACGATTTGTTCGATTACTTCTTCCATCCCATAAAATTCACGAAATGCAGGATAAATTTTAATGACTTTATTCAAGAATAATCTGCTGAGTTTTGGATCATTATGCGTATCAAGCAATTCCGGCTCCCCTATAGCATTAAGCATACGCTCGGCTGGACTTGCGTATGCCAGGGGATCCTTCTTGCAAAGATTTAGATATTCCTGAAGTGAAAGCTCTTCTTCTTTCAGTTCTTCAAATTTTGACCTGTAGTGCTCAAATATGCTCATCAAAACTCCCACAATTGTTTGTTAAGTCTCTAAATTATCATAGACCATGAATTGGTTCATTATCTCCATTTGCTTAAATAAATAAACCATTGGCCCTGGTGATACTTGTAAAAAGCATGTTGTGGCCTACCAGCTTCCCTTAACCAATCCGAAGAGCCCACCTCGAACGGGAAAAATTCACGACAACCACCCTTCGCCTGCTGAAGAGCATCTACCTGATCGCACGACCCGTGTCTGCGGATCTCATGGATAGGTATTTTTCATCAATTTTACGCCAAAGTGAGATCATGAATTAGCCCAGGTAATTCATGCAGGTTTTATTATATACCCTGGGTGAACTGTCGTTATATAGGGTAATGTGCATTGGGCCTACGTTAACCCTTTCTATGCATTAACTTGTTATGTTAGATTGGTCGGCAGCATCACACTATTGAATCGACCTGATGATATTTGAAACCGTTCGAGCCGGTTGCCGAAGCTCCCTGACCTTTAGACAAGCGCAAGGCGAACGGAGTTAAAACTTTACAGGGCCGACTCTATTAGCCAGCTTATTTATCAAGGTCGTTAAAATGAATAATTTCCTCATCGTTCTTAATCCTATTGCTTATAGGTCTATAAAGTTTAACGTCATCCGGGCTCTCATTTGTCTGCTGATACTGTTGTTGCTGGCACCTGTTTCGGCTGCTCCTACCTCTGCGCTTGTCGGTGAGTTATTGAAGTCTTCCAATACCGGTGGCCCAGTTCAAACCGCGCTCGATCCGGCATCACTCCTTGATGATATCAAGAAAAAACTCGCCGCAACTCAAGCAGAATTTGCAGCCGTACCATCTGAGGCAGTCACTGGTGATCCAGCTACCGGACTGCCTGCAAATGAAGATATTCTGGCTCGCCGATTACATCTCAGACAACTCTTGTTCATCTATCAGGGTCAGCTTTCTCGGCTGCCAAATTTGCAGGCGGTTCAAAAAGATCGTATCGAGCTGGAAAACAAAGCAGACAACTGGACTGGGTTTAATGAACCGTCTGCCCATCCTTTCCTAAGAGCTGACGAACTAAAAGTATCAGTGGCCTCCCTTGGCAAACAAGTGGATGAACTTGCCTTATGGCTCCATACGCTTGAAATAGCTGGAACACAGATCGTAAATATTGCTGAGAATTCCATAATAAGGTTGAGGCAGGCGAATGAATCCGTAGAGCAGGCTTCAAAATCACCTGAACTGCAAGCGCGCCTGACCAGGAAACGCGATCTATTATTTGTGCAAAATCAAATTAATTTAGCCCGCACCTTAGGGTTTCAGATAGAAAAACAAACACTTCAGGAAGAATTATTAAAAACCCGGGCGCAATTGCAACTGGCCCGTAAGCAGCTCAGTGTGGCATCTGAACATGCGGAGTTAACCCAGCAAGACATCGATCAGGTATACAAAAATATAGAAGTTGAAAGTCAAGATATTATTGCTGCGCTTAATCAGGCGCTATCCGACCTCGAACTTGAGAATAAATCTGCCCAACAGGAAAAGACTGCAACAAATGCCACTAATGCGCTAACACCAGCACAGTTAGAGCAGTTACACCAGGCTCAACACAATAATACCGATGTTAAATTGCAAGTCCTGAACAGGGTTCTGGTTTACCTGCAAATGCAGCGGGATATTTGGAATATTCGCTGGATGTATGCCAAAGTAACTGACCGTGAAAAAGCCAGTGAAGCCTATGACAAAATCTCCAACTATATCGGTTTAACTACAGCAATTCGAGAATATGTCTTTCAACAACGTCAACGCATTCTGGAGCAGATTACCATTCAATCTGTTAAAGAGATAGATCCAACGGTGACCGAAATGAATACGTTGAGAGATGCCTTAAGAAAACTTGCGCTGGATCAGTTGGTTTCATACTCACGCCTGCTCGGAGCACTTGAATCAACCGTAAGCTTGCTGGAACGCTGCAAGCAGGACATGGATGAGAGATTACATGAGAAATCATTAACTGATTACCTGGATAGTACATTATTGACGATCCGAGAAATTACATCGCAAATTTGGACATTCGAAATCTTTGCGGTTCAGGACAATATTGAGGTCGATGGACGGATAATTAGTGGCAAACGCAGTGTCACTGTCGATAAGGTAGTGACGGCGTTTGCGATTTTGATCGTCGGTTACTGGTTTGCCGCCCACCTGTCTCGTTTTATCGAAAGGCACGCAGTGAGTCGGTTAAGCATGGACGCGAGTCTTGCCCGAATTGCGCGACGCTGGATACTATTCCTTCAAGTCATACTCTTGGTGTTATTAAGCATGATGGTGGTCAAGATTCCGTTGACGATATTCGCTTTTATGGGCGGTGCTTTGGCTATCGGCGTAGGATTCGGAATGCAAAACCTGCTCAAGAACCTGATCAGTGGACTTATGCTGCTGTTTGAGCGGCCATTTCGACCTGGGGATGTCGTCGAGGTTGGCGGCATCCGTGGCCGAGTCATAGACATTGGAGTCCGCAGTTCGCAAATTCTCGATGGAAACGGCATTGAAACCATTATTCCCAACAGTACTTTTATCGAAGAGAACGTTACCAATTGGACTCTGAGCAGCCGATCGGTTCGAATCGTGGTCAATGTTGGCATAACCTACGACTCGTCCATTAAAGAAGTCAACAAACTGCTTCTTGAAGTTGCCGAACGCCATGGACTGGTTCTGCACAATCCCGCTCCCCAGGTGCTATTTGAGGACTTTGGCAACGACGCATTGCTTTTTGGTTTATATGTTTGGGTCGAAATTAATCCCGAGGTATCCTGGAAAACTATTGCTAGTGATCTGCGTTACATGATTAGCAAAGTCTTGGCCGAGAACAATATTGTGATTGCATTTTCACAACGCGATGTCCATCTGGATACCAATCGGCCATTGGAAATTAAAGTGCTTTCCGATGTCCCCTGCTGATTCTACTTTGTCTGCTTAAAGAATCACCATTTTCCACGATCGGCATTCCGCATCCAAGAGGAATGCCTAATTTGAGCAATATTAGAACAAATAGCCCTTCTTATCAATTAGTTATAATCTTAAGGCTTTTAACCGGTTTCGTGTTTTTCAACCAACAATTTTCAGAGATTTGATCGAACCCATCTCAAAGTCGGGTCATTGACAGACATCTTTGATAACGCCGTTCTCAAGGCCTTTAACGACCTGGTGCGGCATGCGAATAGAGCGCACATTCAACAAGCTAATTTCTCCATCCAAACACACTGGCCGAAAGCTAAATTTTTAGTTTACGTTGATGAAAGGCTTCAGCAGCCGGCTGATGAGTAATAGTCAAGATGCCTGCATGGGGCAATTCTTCACTCAATAACTCGAGCATTTGCGTCTCGTCACTTGGAGCCAGGGAATCCAGGGCTTCCTGAATAAATATCCACTGCGGCCGATGTATCAATACCCGGACTACGCCCAAACATTGTTGTTGTTCATTGGATAGCAAATGTTCCCATGAATCGACTCGGTCCAGTTGCTTGACCAAATCCTTTTGACCTACCTGAATCAGCAATCTTTCAACAAGCGTCTGGTCGAATGTGGCTTTTGATTTGGGGTAACAAATAGCTGTGAATAACGATGCGACCGGAAAGTAAGGTCTGGGAGGCATAAAAAAGAGTGTGTCGTGCTCCGGGACTTCAATGGTCCCGGAGCCCCATGGCCATAATCCGGCAATCGCTTTAAACAACTTTGACCCGCTATTGGTTTTATCTGAAATCAGCACACGCTCACCCGCTTTGATTTCATCATGGATGGGCAATGACAGGGTTTCACCTGCCAAGCTGGCTATATTGACATTAGTTAGCTTTAGTAACGAATCACCTGCCTTTTTGACATTAATCTGACGCGAATCAAGACCGGAAATGTCATTCTGCAAATGGTCAAGGGCGTTTACCAGACCCAGCACTCGCTCAACCGACGTCCGCCATTTAGCGATTTGCGCCATATTATCGACCGGCCAGGACAAGGCGGAAACCATATGCTGAAAAGCCTGAACGGATTGCATCAACATCCCTAACGAAATAGCGCCGACAATATAACGAGGCGACCCGACTAAAATGGGCAACGCCATGGATGTGATCGAATAACCCGAGGTAAATATCTGGATTTGTTTCCAAGCAACAGTTTGTTGAGCATACGTTTCTATGATCGCCTGAAATGCGTCAAGCAGACGCTCCTGCTCCTTGCTTTCGCCACGAATTAAAGCAATGGCTTGAGAATTTCTTTGTGAATCGATGAGATCATGCCGGAAAATAGCCTCTTTGGTTTGCCGAGCATGGGTTGCCGCCGTCATCGGCTTTCCCATCCACCAGCCTAAAATCGAGGCACAAGCCGCATAACTGATTGCTATCCAGACTAAATAACCCGTCACTGGAATCGAAATAAAACCGAAATCAAACACCACGCTTCCGGATAGGTCCCAAAGTATCTTCGTAAAGCTGCCTAGCATTAGCAAGCTGTAAAACATTGAATGGCTAAGCGAAATGGCATCTTCAGTGGCTATCCGTATATCCTCTGCGATACGGCCATCCGGATTGTCATGGTCAACATTTGATAGAAATGTGATCTGATAATGCCGGCCTTCATGCATCCATTTGGTTATGACTTTTTCTGTAAGCCATGTCCGCCAACCAATCAATAAACGTCGTTTAACGATTAAGTGGGTTGTCGTAATTGTTATACTGGCGGCGAAAATAAGTATTAATACCCCTATCTGAGCTTTTACACCAGTCATTGAACGTTGTTCGAGTGCATCAAAAAGAGCCGCATTCCATTGAGTAATAAAAACAGCCAGCCCAATTTGCATCAGCGTAAGAACAACAAGCAAGACGGTTTCTGTCCGAATGGCTAACTTATGCTCAGAATTCCAAAAAGGCCCGGCCAATTTCAAAAACTGCATAAAAAAGCTGTCATTTTCTTGCATTGAATAGTTACCCCCATTAAGAACTTGCATTTTTGCTAAACCACACAGTTTGATTCTCGCTTAGGATACGGTCAACCCTAATTTCCCGGCTTGGAATGGGAAAAACTTTACAGAAACGGTATTTCGGGAAGTTGTGTTATCCAAGTGCTTAGCGATTTTCGGTTTGTTTAAACGCAACATTGCCTCCTTCAATTCGGGCAATGTTACAGTCCCACATCTCGATTAAGATTTCCTGATTACGTATAAGCTTCAGCCCATATCAAAGAGACATAAGTTTCCAAATACGTCGCCCCGGCATGGACTGCCGGGGTCCAGGCTACACGGATGTAAACCCAGCGATTAGCTCTCCTGTTGAGTCACATCCCTGTGTTCTATAGGGGTAGAGAAGAGCTTTTCCAAGTTCTCCTCTCCCTCCGAACCGTGCGTGCGGTTTTCCCGCACACGGCTCTCCAGTCGATAGTTGCCTCATCGGGATCGTCTCGCTTCCGCATGGGCTTC
>JABFSH010000006.1 GCA_013140705.1 Methylococcaceae bacterium | reverse complement strand
GATTGCTTGCAAAATTTCTTGTAACTCAATATTCAGTTTCAGTGGAGGTAAAGGTCGTGCCATCTGCTCTAATGATTGTTATTTAAAACAGTGTATTATCCAGCATATTTAAGGATGATTGTACTAGCTGATATTTATGGAAAGATTCGTTTGTATCCACAAGTATGCGGAATAAACATATTTTAATTTTTCGCTAAGTGAATTTTCTCCCAATATATTTCTCGACACTCCTTGGGCATTAATTCGTTTTCGTCATCTTAGACGCCCTGTTCTGTAAACGCGCATTTTAAGATCACCAGGTTATGATATTTTATAGTGAATGGTCATTTTTATTCTGCATAAAATTTTAGCCCACTTATTATTATGAAGTTGATGAGGCTACTGTAAACCAAATTCTTCCCTACCAGTAGTTGGACGAGCAACGACATTGTGATCATTATTGAGTATGGAATTAAGCGCGTATTCTCTGTATATTATCCAGGTATTGTTAATATATTCAATTTAACGAGGATATCATGCGGAGTTTGAAGCTTTTACCCGCTATCATTGGGGCAACGTTAATAATCGCTACCGTTTTATACGTTGCTTTCCATTTCATATTTCTTGATTTGTTTGTTGACTTATGGTGGTTTCAATCATTAAAACTTGAAGCCTATTTTTGGTTGAGGCTACTGTATCGTTTTTTTCTTTCTGGCGGTGTAACGCTATTATTTTTCTTAATTTTCTTTTTTCATTTCTGGATTGCCTCGCGTTATTTGGGAGTCAATCCGCCGGATGAGATACTCAATAATATAGACAAACGTCGACGCTTTCAGCGGTTTGCCGATACATTTATGAATGGCTCGGTAAAAATCTACACGCCAATATCGTTGGTATTAGCCATTTTTATTGCCATACCTTTTTATCAGCAATGGGAATCGGCATTATTGTATCTATTCGGTGGCTCTTCAGGAGTAACCGAGCCAGTTTACAAATACGATATAAGCTTTTATTTGCTGTCTTATCCTCTGTATATGATGGTTCAACAGGAAATGTTAACCACAGCCGGTCTCTTGTTCTGCATGGTTGGAGTTCTGTATTGGCTGGAACATGTTTTTGTTCCCAATCAAAGTAAAGAGTTCCCGTTAGGCGCCAAAATTCATTTGTCGATTCTAATCGTTTTCGTCGTCTTATTTGTGGTTTGGGGGTTTTTGCTGCAACGGTTTTCATTGTTATATACCGATAACCATGAGCCAATATTTTATGGCCCAGGATTTGTAGAAATACGCTATCAATTGCCGCTTATTTGGTTGGGGATCGTAACGTTTCTTGCGACAGCAATTACTGCAAGCCTCTTTATTTTTTCAGAAAAACACCGTATCAAGACGCCGTTTTTAATTGCGTTTACGGCTTTTTTATGTGTTTTAGGGTTGGCTAAAGTCCAGTATATACCCGAATTAATACAACAATATATTGTTAATCCAAATCCTGTAAAAATGGAAAAACCGTTTATGCAGAACAATATTGATGCGACGCTGGACGCCTATGATTTAAAAAACATTAAAACAGTTGATCTGCCTATTAAGCTGGATGCCGTTGATGACATCGAGGCATGGAGTAAGCAGAAATATTTTGAAAACATACCCGTTTGGGACAGAGAAATCTTGATTGATACTTATAACCAGCTGCAGTCGATAAGGCCTTACTACAAATTCCTATCCGTTGATGAAGATCGCTATTTTCTGCTTGATCACACTAGACAGGTAAATTTGTCGGCCAGGGAAAACAATATATCCAGATTACCACTTGAAGCGCAAAACTGGGAAAACACGCATTTGCGATATACGCACGGTTATGGCGCTGTGGTCACCCCTGCGGCCCAAGACGCAGGTAAACCCTTGGTCTGGTATATGCGTGATTTAAATCTAAGTTCGAGCGTTGGCTTATCGGTCAAATATCCCGATATTTACTATGGACAGGAGCAATACACTTACGCCATAGTACCCAACAAACTTAAAATTATGGGAATTACCGGTACGCTTTCTGATCTTGGTGTAGAAAGCGCCTATAAAGGTAAAGGCGGAGTTCCTATCCCGTCTTTGTTCAGAAAAGCATTATTTTCCTTTTATTTCCACGACGAGAAGATATTTTTTTCCACCAATATAACGCAAGAAAGCCAAGTTTTAATGCGCAGAAATATTGCTGATCGCATTAAAAAATTGACGCCATTTGTGCATTTGGATACTGACCCCTATTTGGTAATGACCAAAGACAGGTTTTACTGGATATTGGACGGGTACACATTATCTAAATGGTATCCAGTCTCCAAGCTGGCTGACGACGATTTTCTCGATGGGAAACATAAATTTAATTATATCCGCAATTCTGTAAAAATAGTCGTCGATGCTTTTGACGGCGGCGTACAGTATTTTATATCCGATCCATCGGATGTAATAATTCAGGCTTACAGTCTTGCATATCCCAGCCTGTTTAAAAGCCTCGATGAACTGCCAGCTGAGCTAAAATCGCATTTACGCTATCCCAGAGATCTGTATTATCTACAGATGAAAGTATATGCCAAATATAATCAGCAGAAACCCGAGCTATTTTACGAGCAGGCGGAAACCTGGCAGTTTGCTAAAGTTCGGGGACAACCGGTAAAGCCCTACTATCAAACCATCGATTTCGGCAATTGTAATGACAAAGAGGAGTTTGTCATGTTGAACCCGATGACACCCGTCAACAGCAATAATCTCAGCATGATAGGTGTTGCAGGCGTAACAGATACCAAAACCTGCAGCCCTGCTTATAAACCCAACATTACAATTTTTAAATTTCTTAAGGATGTTCAAGTCAACGGTCCTGCACAGGTTGAGTCACTGATTGAACAAGATCCAGAAATATCTGCTCAATTTACCCTCTGGGATCAGGGAGGTTCAAATATTCGCTTAGGCCGGATGATTATCATGCCGATGGGAAATAGCGTGCTCTATGTACAACCGGTTTACATGGTCTCGATCACAAACGGAATCCCTGAACTTGCTAGAGTTATTGTATCTATCGGTAACCAAATCGTAATGGATACCAATTTTTGGTCTGCTTTCAATCGACTGAAACAGATGTTCATTAAAAATGCTGCCGATGGCAATAAATCAGGTACTTCAACTCCTACGACCGGGGGTACTAAACCTTAGCTGTTCACTATAAATCTACCTGATTACGTATAAGCTTCAGCCGAAATAGAAACGGTGATGATCTCACTGATTCCCAAAGATTGTCTCCCCGGCGGATTGCCGGGGTCCAGGTTACACGGATGTAAACCCGGCGGTTGGCGGTTAACTATCCTGATGAGTCACATCCCTGTGTTCTGGATCCGGCAACTGCTCTTGCGTCGCCTAAAGCGCCTACTGTCGGTGCACTACCTCCTGCATCCTTGCAGTCGACCGGCAATCCATGCCGGCATGGCTACTTGAGTCTTTGCTATTTCAGCTGAAGATTGTTAAATCTATTGCGTATACTTAGTGTCGTTAATATGCGATCTGCCAATCCATTGGTTGTATTGATTACTGATATAAGGATAGTCTTTGGTAGGCTATATTTTATAGATGATAACCAATAATGATTTCTGTCAGAATCGTTGAACAAATAGAGAAAAAGGATTCAAGGCAATATGGTTAAAGAAGTAAAGTCAAACAAATGAATCAAATGCAGTTGGTTAATTTGTCGTACGGCGATACTAAAAGGATGGTAAGCAAGAATTAGATGGCGAATAGGATTTTTGCGGGACGAAAAAACCCAGCGATTAGGCTGGGTTTTTTGGTTTTTAGATTGGCTTTTACAGCGCTATAGAGCTAGAAACTCTTTGTTTGGCGCCATCTGGATTATCGTTGCAGCCAGATAAACCAACAACCATCAATGCAATTGCTAAAAGTGATAAAACTTTTTTCATAATAGTATCCTCCAAAGGGGTTTAAATTATTTTATTTATTTATTGTGCGCCAATTATTAAAGCACATGCATTTTATATCATGACTAGAATTTCGATGCAATATAAAGTGAGTGTGAATTTTAATGAGTTTCTTTTGTAGTAACTTGTCTGGCTTCCAAATGTCAAGCCTTCTTGATGTACGTCGCGTAGGTCATCAATGATCCGTACAGGTTTCCACCTTCCGCAATAACGATAATATTGTTTACGGCTATTGAGGTCCATTGACATCAGCTGGATCACCTTCATAGGGAGTGACGTATTTACATTCCTTTTGTGGACAGATTTTTTCCACGCCGCGCCGTTTGGTCTCTTTAACGGTCAATATTGGCCACTGACATTCTGGACAGCATTCTTTAACCGGTGCATTCCAGAGAGCATAGTCGCATTTTGGATATTCCGAGCAAGAATAAAATATTTTACCGGTTCGTGATTTGCGTTTTAATATGTTGCCCTTTTTGCATACTGGACATTCAACGCCAGTTTCTGAAGGTTTTTCAAGTGGTTCGATATGCCGGCATTTTGGGTAGGCGCTACAGCCAATAAACTTTCCGTAGGGGCCCGTTTTTATAATTAAAGGCGATTCGCACTTAGGGCAAGTTCTACCTTCTATAACTTCTGGTTCCTCCGGAACTGCGTCATCGTTTAAATTACGAGTATACGAACAGGTTGGGTAATTGGTACAGCCAATAAACCGACCGTTTCTTCCTAAGCGGATGGACAAGGGGCTGTTGCATTCAGGACATTTTTCATCAATGGCTTCCTGTGTTACATCTTTACGTTGAACGCTTTCTTCCTTGTCTTGAATGAGGCTGTTGAAGGGTTTCCAGAAATCGCCCATTAATGGAATCCAGTCTTTTTCACCGCGTGACACGGCATCCAGATCATCTTCCAGATTCGCCGTAAAATCATAATCAACGTATTTTGTAAAATGTTCGGTCAGGAATTTGTTGACGATTCTTCCGACATCGGTCGGGTAAAAACGCTTATTATCCAGTGTTACATATTCGCGATTTTGTAAGGTCGAAATAATCGAAGCATATGTCGATGGTCGACCGATACCATGTTCTTCCAAGGCTTTGACCAAGCTGGCTTCGCCAAAACGTGGTGGTGGCTCGGTGAAGTGCTGGCCAGCAATGATGTCTTCCAAAGATACAGGCCGACCTTCTTCCAATGGTGGTAAAAAACTTTCCTTATCATCAGCTTCTTTACTGTCATCTTTTCCTTCCAGATAGACAGCCATAAATCCTGGTGAGGCGATGGAAGAGCCCGTCGCCCTGAAAGTATGTTTGCCATCATCGCAAGTCAAGTCAACGGCAATCAAATTGAGTGTGGCATGCGTCATTTGACAGGCTATCGTACGTTTCCAGATCAATTCGTAAAGTTTGAACTGATCTGCACTCAAATAGTTTTTTATTTGGTTGGGTAGTTGCCTGGGTGTGGTCGGACGAATTGCTTCATGTGCTTCCTGAGCATTTTTTGATTTGGTTTTATATAGCCTCGGTTCATCGGGCACATTATCAGCGCCATAGAGATTTTTAATCAGTTCCCGTATTTCCTGGACAGCCTCCACCGACAAGTTAACTGAGTCAGTACGCATGTAGGTGATCAGACCGGCTGTTTCGCCACCAATGTCAATGCCTTCGTACAGTTGTTGAGCCACCATCATGGTTCGCTTGGTTGTGAAGCCTAATTTTCGTGCTGCTTCCTGTTGCAGGGTAGACGTGATGAAGGGGGGCGCTGGGTTGCGTTTTTGCTGTTTCTTTTCTAATTTTGAAACCAGCAGTTGACCGTCGGCCGCATCCAGTAAGGTTTGCTTGGTTTTCTCCGCCAGTGTTGCATTGTCTATGCTGAACTGCGACAGTTTTTCGCCATTGAAATGCGTGAGCTTGGCTTTAAAAGCTTGTGCTTGAGCCGTCAAGGCGGCTTCTATGGTCCAATATTCCTTGGTTTTAAAAGCTTCGATTGCCAATTCCCGTTCGACTATCATGCGTAATGCCGGACTTTGGACGCGGCCTGCCGATAGACCGCGACGAATTTTTTTCCACAATAAAGGTGACAATTTGAAGCCAACCAGATAATCCAATGCTCGTCTAGCTTGTTGAGCATTAATCAAATTAGTGGCCAATTGCTCAGGGTGAGCAATTGCATCAGTCACTGCCTTTTTGGTGATTTCATGAAAGACAACGCGATGCACTTGTTTGTCTTTAAGTTGTTTTTTCTCGTTTAATAGTTCGAATAAGTGCCATGATATCGCTTCACCCTCCCGGTCAGGGTCGGTCGCAAGATACAATGTGTCTGCGGTTTTGAGCGCCTTGCTGATAGCCTGAACATGGCGTTGATTGCGCTCAATCAGCTCATATTTCATGGCGAAATTATTGTCCGGATCGACAGCGCCTTCCTTGGGAATTAAATCTCTGACATGGCCATAGGAAGCGAGTACCTGAAAATCTTTGCCCAGGTACTTTTCAATAGTTTTGGCTTTTGCTGGCGATTCAACAATGACAAGATTCTTGGTCATTTAATTTTCAGGGACAAGGAGAAAGGTACAAGGGCGGCAAGGTTAAAAGCTAAAGTTCTATGATTTCTTGCCTTTAACCTTTGGCCTTGCGCCAGTTTGTTTGTTAATGAATATAGGTCGGCACAAGGTTGTATACAATGTCTTCCATTCTGGAGAACGCAATTTCTTCATCGGGTTGACTCAACAATACCATCAAAACGATCCATTTTAGTTTTTCCATGGATATCTCTTCATTTTCCAATGCCATTGCACGATCTATAACAATTTCGCGGTTGGCAGAATTTAATATGCCGATAGATTCAAGATAGATTAATAAATTGCGACACTCGATATCCAGTTTTACTTGTTCCTGACTGCAAAAAATGCGAAATGCAGGGGCTTGTGTTGGTTTGATTAAGCCTTGTACGCTGAGTGATTCAAGCCATTCGAAAGCTTTGTTGACCTCAATTTGTTCAAAGCCTGCCTCTTCCAATTCGGTTTTGACGACCTCGCTGTCTGGAAGTATATCAATTTCATCTTCCATGTAGTTTTCGAATAAGTACATCAGGACATCAAAAATGTTTTCTTTCATAATAGTTTGTTGGTTATTTTATTCGAGTATAGCAGCCGCCGGGGACTGCCTCTATGTAACCTTGCAATTCAAGATATAGCAACGTTGACGAAATCAATTCGACAGGTATACCGGTATTTTCAACCAGATTATCAATAGAAGTTGGGCTGAACATGACTAAATTCAATAATGTTTGTTGCTCCAGGTCAAGCATTGATTGCGAGTCGGCGTGTGGGTTGTTTGCATCTATTTGATTATAATAGCTTAATTCTTCAAGAATATCTTGATAAGTTTCTATTAACTTTGCTCCTTCTCGAATTAATGCGTTACAACCTCGGGCTAATGGGTTGTGGATCGAACCCGGAATAGCAAAAACTTCACGATTTTGTTCCAATGCCATTCTGGCGGTAATCAGGGAGCCACTTTGTTTAGCCGCCTCAACAACCAGTAATCCTTGGCAAAGACCGCTGATGATACGGTTGCGTCTTGGAAAATGGTTAGCTTTAGCACTTGTGCCTAGTGGTAGCTCTGAAATCAGGGCGCCGGAATGGGTAATTTCTGTGGCCAAATTTTTATGAATGGCAGGATAAACATGGTCCAAGCCCGTCCCTGCAACGGCTATAGTGTATCCGTTGGCCCCCAATGCACCTTCATGGCTAGCGGCATCAATACCCAAGGCCAAGCCACTGGTGATAACGAACCCTGATTGTGACAAGGCTTTGGCAAAGTTAAAAGCGGTTTCTTTTCCCTGTGTGGAGGGATTGCGACTGCCTACCATGGCAATTTGAGGATAAGATAAGATATCAGTATGGCCACAGACGAATAAAACGGGTGGTGGGTCGGAGATTTCTTTTAACTGTGGGGGGTAGAGCGGATCATTAAAGATAATGATGGTGTTATTTGGCTGTTCTTGCCATGCCAGATCGTTGTCAATAGCAGTCCAGTCTGGATTTTTGATTGCATGAATGAGTTCATGTTTCAATCCTAATGCCGATAGTGCCTGAGAGGATTCGGATAAGAACTCAAATGGAGTAAAGGTGCCGAGTATTTTTTGAAACGTTCGGCAACCGATGCCTGGCGTGCGGAGTAACGCAAGCCAGTATTTTAAATCTTGGTGCGTTTGATCTGATTTAATATTCAGGGAGTTTGAACTTTGTCTAAAATATGGATGGCATGATGAGCCTTCATCACCAACGCATAACTTATGCGTTCAAATGGGCGAAAAACCATCAAAGTCCCGGCTTGTTCATCGGGTAGTTTAACGGCAGCGTCTTTTTGAGTTGTGTAGGGGTCGCGAGTAAGTTTTCCCCGTTTGTAAATATCCAATTCATGACCAATCTGTATGCCATCCTGAACGCCTTTGTCTATTACAACAACATTATACTGGCCGATCTGAGAAACGCCACCAAGAACACTGATAATGCTGCCGAGAATTTTTTGTTCGGGTGGCTTGGGGAAGTAGTTTAAGTTTATATCTTCTTCCGGGCTAAGCATGATTCGATCGCCCATACGAATTTCCCCGCTTGCTTTTGTTATCAAAAGTGTCGCTGGATCGCCGGCTTGCTCCAGTTTCATGTCGGCGACATACTTGGCCTCATAACCAAGTATTTCACCTGTTTCCGGATTGGTATAGGTATCTCCTTTTCGATAAGTCGTATAGGAAAAGGAGTCTGACGAATCAATTGCACGCACGTAGACCCTATCACCCATGCCGGCAAGCAGATGCTCACCCGCGAAACCTATTACATAGGGAGAATTGTTAAGTTCATTTTCACTAACTACTTTGGGGCTGGATAGATATTTGGCAATTGCGCTCGATGGAATTAAGCTGATTGCCTCTTTAATAGGTATTTCCCGAATGCAAGGCAACAATTTGCCGTCTTCTGATGTCAGGAATTCAGTTCGACCGTGTTTTAAATCATCTTCTTTAAGAACACAGGGGCCATTTGCTTTTGATAACGATGAATAGAGTTGCTCATTTCGGGTTAGACTAAGCTGCGCTTTGCCATTAACAATGGAAAAATAAATTGTATCCCCGGGGTAAATCAGATTTGGGTTGCCAATCTGAGCATTGTTTTTCCAAAGTTCCGGCCATTGCCATGGATGATTCAGGAATTTGGCTGAGATATCCCACAAAGTGTCACCTTTTACAACGGTGTATTGATTAGGATGAGATGGATTAATTTGGAGTTCTTCAGCGCAAATCGTTGTGCTGAAGATCAAAGCAATAATGAATCCTGGGAATGATCGAAAAGTCATGTTGATTCCTGCCAGTTCTTTTTTAGTCTGCATGAATTCAAAGTTTAGATGAATTCATATAGAATTCCAGTTTCAATTATTTAGTGGAGAGATTCTTGAGTATTCTGAACATTCTCGAGTTTCCGGATGAACGGTTGCGAAAAAAAGCCGCAAAAGTCGAAACGGTTGACTACAAAATCAAAAAATTGGCCGATGACATGCTTGAAACCATGTATGAATCGCGTGGAGTTGGGCTTGCCGCAACGCAGGTTAATGTCCATCAGCGTGTTATTGTAATTGATGTCAGTGAAAATAAAGATACTCCACTTTATTTGATTAATCCTGAAATAATTGAAAAGGATGGCGTAGAGGAATCCGAAGAAGGTTGTCTTTCGGTGCCTGGCTTCTTTGAAAAAGTAAAGCGTGCAGAACATATCCGGGTAAAAGCACTCAACAGGGACGGACAAACTTATGAGTTTGAAGCCAGAGACTTACTGGCCGTTTGCGTGCAACACGAAATCGATCATTTGAATGGCAAATTATTTGTTGATTATATTTCGCCATTAAAGCGTCAGCGTATCAAAAAGAAACTGGAAAAAATTCATAAAATGGAACATAGTCCGGCATGAAGATCATTTTTGCGGGGACACCTGAGTTCGCCGTGCCGACTTTAAGGATGTTATTGGCATCCAAGCATCAAGTCTGTGCCGTTTATACCCAACCCGACCGTCCTGCAGGCAGAGGACGTCATTTGCACATTAGCCCCGTAAAGACGTTGGCTTTGGCATCGGGCATTCCGGTTTTTCAACCGCTGACCTTGAAGGCAGAAGAAGATGTTCAGCATATTGTCGCATTGGGTGCTGATTTGATGGTGGTGGTCGCTTACGGCATGATTTTATCCCAAGCGGTATTGGATGTGCCCAAGCAGGGCTGCATCAATGTTCACGCTTCACTTTTGCCGCGCTGGCGCGGAGCTGCCCCCATTCAACGGGCCATTATGGCGGGCGACGAAAAAACCGGGGTGACCATCATGAAGATTGCTCGTCAACTGGATGCCGGTGATATGTTGCACAAGGAAGAATGTGTCATTGAAGCTCACGATACGGCCAGTGTTTTGCACGACAAATTAGCCGAATTAGGTGCAGTAGGTTTATCAAAAATCCTGACTCAACTGGAGATAGGGACAGTAGTCGCGAATAAGCAGGATGAAACCCAGGTCACATATGCCGCTAAGCTCGAAAAATGTGAGGCAACAATTGACTGGACGCAATCGTCAGAACAAATAGACAGAAATGTTAGAGGTTTGAATCCCTGGCCTGTTGCTCAAACACTTTATGAAGGACAGGTGCTCAGAATCTGGCAGGCAGAAGCGATACAACAAGAAACTGAACTTAAGCCAGGTACTGCTCGTTCATTGCAAAAGCATATGGATGTTGCAACTGGAAGCGGGCTCTTGCGACTTCATGAGGTTCAACTACCGGGCGGCAAACGCATGTCCGTCGAGGCTTTCCTGAATTCTAATAATGTTAACGGCATTACCCTAGGTTGAAAACACTGTGAATACGAGATTAGTTGCGGCACGCGTGGTGACTCGGGTGGTGCAGCAGGGGGATTCATTAACGGCGGCATTGGACAGTGTATTTCATCGGACGGTGGCCGATACAAAGACTGGCAAAACCTGGGAGTCGAACGATAAAGCCTTCATTCAGGCTCTTTGTTATGGTGTTTGCCGACAATATCATCGGCTTGATTCCATTGTGACGGTTCTGGTGAGCAAGCCCATCAAGGATCTTGAGGTAAAGTCATTGCTTCTGGTTGGTTTGTATCAACTAGCCTACATGAGAGTCAAACCTTACGCTGCAGTATCCGAAACGGTTTTGGCTGTTCATAAAAAACCATGGGCAAAAGCGTTAGTCAATGCGGTGCTCAGAAGCTATTTGCGCGACAAGGATAATCTTGAAGCTAAGGTCGATGCTTCGGAAACTTCGGCGCTTAGTCATCCTGACTGGATAATCAGGCAGTTGCAAATGGATTGGTCTGAACAAGCGCAAGATTGCTTGAAGGCTAACAATTTGCCGCCGCCGATGGCGTTGCGTGTTAACCTTTCTAAAACCAGCCGTGATGATTATTTGAAAAAGCTAACGGTACAGGGTATCAGTGCTGCATCGGTTGGTTTTACGCGCTCAGCGATTATTCTCGATAATCCGATGCCGGTTGAGCAATTGCCAGATTTTGATGCCGGTTTTGTTTCAGTGCAGGATACTGGTGCTCAATTGGCTGCTGAGTTGTTGGATGTCCAGGTCGGTCATCGTGTGCTGGATATTTGTGCGGCACCCGGCGGTAAGGCGGCCCATGTGCTTGAAATTCAATCGCAACTGAAAGAACTGATTGCTGTTGATATTGACGAGACCAGAATGCAGCGCGTTACTGAGAATCTGGCGCGACTCGGATTGCAGGCTCATCTAATTGTTGCTGATGCAACCAAGCCTGAAGCATGGTGGGATGGCAGGCAGTTTGATCGAATATTAGTCGATGCACCGTGTTCGGCGTCCGGTGTTATCCGTCGCCATCCGGATATCAAAATATTACGCCGTGCCGAGGATATTCCGACTTTACAGTTGTTGCAGAGTAAATTACTCGATGCCATCTGGCCTTTACTGGCGCCGGGTGGTGTTATGCTTTATGCGACATGTTCTGTTTTTAAGCTGGAAAATGAACAGCAAATCAAAGCTTTTTTAGCCAAACATCCAGATGCAGAGGAGGTTTCGATTGAAACACAGTGGGGGATTGTTAGAGACTGCGGTCGTCAAATCTTGACCGGAGAGTCGAACATGGATGGCTTTTATTACGCAAGACTCAGAAAACATGAATAAGCTCCTGGTTCCATAGAGAGCCGATATGCGGAAGGTTAGATCCAGCAAATTTAAATTTTTTCTCCTTAGCGGCTTGATGTGCGGATTGGTTTCAGGTTTTTGTTATGGTCAGGCATTTGGGGTGTCGATAAAAAAAGCTGAACTCACTCTGAGTGCTGACAGCTATGTGTTATCTGCAGAAATGAGTTATAACCTGAGTGAAGGGGCAAAAGATGCGCTGCAAAGTGGAGTGCCCTTATTCTGGGATGTACAAATTATGATCCGGCAGTATCGGGATTTTTTTTGGGATAAGACCATCGTCGATAAAATAATTCGCTATCGTATTCAATACCATGCCTTGTTAAATATGTACAGAGTCAGAAATGAGGGTACGGGGCACGTGGAAAATTTTTCTACTCTGTCGGCGGCGCTTGAGCTGGCTTCAGTTCTGCAAAACTATCCGATCATGGGCAAGAGAACGCTTAATCCGGAATTTAGTTATTATGCTGAAATGAAGATTATTTTTGATCGCGAGGCGTTGCCATTGCCGTTGCGTCCAATAGCTTATTTGAATTCGCAATGGTATTTATCCAGCGACAAATATTTATGGCCACTGACAAAATAAAACCCCCCATCAGTCTTTTGATTTTCCTTCTGTTTGGCGTCATTTTGCTGTCATTGCAGTTAATGAGTTCAGCAACGCAGGAATCTTCAGAATTAAGCGCGATGTATTCATGGCTGCTTTTAGTTAATACCTTGGGCTCGGTTGTATTGTTGGGTCTGGTCGGTGCCAATATTTATTCCATGGTTCGGCAATTGAAGAAGCGCGAGGCGGGTTCCAGATTAACGACGCGCATGGTGTCGCTTTTCGTTTTACTGTCTTTGGCGCCGGCCGCTATCGTGTTTTATTTTTCCATGCAGTTTTTGCATCAAGGGATCGATAGCTGGTTTAATGTTGAAATCGATAGGGCCATGGAGGATGCGCTGGAGCTTAGTCAGGCTTCATTGGACCAGCGTATGCGTTGGCATTTGAAGCAGACGCAGCAGTTAACGCAAAAACTGGAAGAGTTGTCGGAAAATCTGGTGACTCTGGAAATTGAGAATCTCCGCGACTTGTCAGGTGCATCGGAAATGACGCTGTTTTCGCGTCAAGGCCGAATTATCGCATCAAGCAGTAACAATCCCAGTGATATTTTACCGAGCTTGCCTGACGAGCATATTTGGTTGCAACTGCGCCAAAACAGTGAATATGTTGCATTGGCGCCTGTCAGAGAAGACGAGTTGATGATCAGAGTGATTGTCACGATAAAAGCACAAGAGCCGCGTTATTTGCAGGCTTTATACCCCGTGCCGGTGAGGATGGCCGATTTGGCGGATTCAGTCGAATTTGCCTTTGTGCGTTATCAGGAAATGAATTTTTTGAGGGACTCCTTAAAAATAAGTTTTTCTTTAGCCCTATCATTGGTTCTGCTCATGAGTTTGTTGGCTGCGATATGGGTGGCCTTCATAAGTATCCGCAATATCGTAGCGCCAGTAAAAGAACTTGTTAAGGGCACGCAGGCTGTCGCTTCCGGACATTACGATCAACAACTGCCGGTTATTGCGCAGGATGATCTTGGTTTTTTGGTTGAATCGTTTAATGAAATGACACACCGAATCGCGATTGCTCGTGATGAAACCCGGCAAGCGGGTTTTGAAGTGGAAAATCAGCGCGCTTACCTGGAAACTATACTAGCCAATTTAACAGCGGGCGTGATTAGTTTTGATGGTAGCAATAAAATTCGCACGGCAAACCAAGCGGCATACAGAATATTTCACATACATGTCAATCATTTTATCGGCCAGGCCTTGACTGAACTTGTTCAAGGCTATGCCGAACTTGCAGAGCCATTAAAGTCGATTCAGCGCTTGCTTGAGCAGGCCGATGATATTTGGCAACAACGGATAGCCTTTTTAGGGCCGAATGGCCGTCAGGAATTGTTATGCAGAGGAACGCCGCTTTTTTCTCAGGAAGGAGAACGAGTTGGTGCTGTGGTTGTTTTTGATGATGTGACTGATTTGATTCAGGCGCAAAAAAACGCGGCCTGGGGTGAGGTTGCGCGTCGATTGGCTCATGAGATCAAAAATCCATTGACACCAATCCAGCTGTCGGCAGAGCGGTTACAGTTAAAGCTGGCTTCCAAACTTGAATCGGCTGATGCGGATATTTTGCAGCGTTCTACACGAACCATCGTGCAGCAGGTTGAGGCAATGAAAGTAATGGTCGATGATTTTTCGCAATATGCCAAGCCCTCCATGAAACAGGCGGCCGAGATCGATTTGGCTGGATTGGTGCAAGAGGTTCTTACGCTTTATGTATCAAAATCAGAGGTCACGTTCAAAGCGGATTATGAGTCCGGCCTATTGAAGATCAAAGGCGATCCGGTGAGTGTCAGGCAAGTATTGCATAACCTGATAAAAAATGCTTTGGAAGCTATCGATGCGAAAGGGATTGTTGAAATCAGTGTACACAAAGTGCAAAAAAATAATACAGATTTTATAGAAATCGCTCTTTATGATGACGGGCCTGGCATCAAGGATGAACAAATTGAGCAAATATTTGAGCCTTATGTTACAACTAAAGCGAAAGGGACCGGCCTAGGGTTGGCAATTGTAAAGAAAATAATCGAAGAGCACGGCGGAGCTATCTGGGTTGATACCCGCCGTAAAGTTGGTGCGGGTTTTATAATTCAGTTACCCGCGTTATTACATTGAGAAACAATACATGAATGCGAACACCCCGCGAATTTTAGTCGTTGACGATGAGCCGGATATTCGTCGGCTAGTTGGCGAAATCCTGGAAGACGAAGGTTATCAAGTTTCGACGGCAGAAAATGCCAGTGAAGCTCGGGCTTTGAAAAAGACAAGTATCCCCAGTTTGATTTTGTTGGATATCTGGATGCCTGATACAGACGGAATTACTTTGTTGAAGGAATGGGTTGCAGAAGGATCAAAGCTGTGCCCTGTCATAATGATGTCCGGACATGGATCGGTAGAAGCGGCAGTGGAGGCGACTCGGCTTGGGGCTTACGATTTTCTTGAGAAGCCCCTGTCATTGGCAAAATTATTATTAATCGTTGGGCGTGCTTTGGAAGCCAGCAATTTGCAAATGGAAAATGCCGGACTCAAGCAGCAATTGGCGCATGATATCGAGCCGGTCGGCAAGAGCCCAACGGTAGCAAGAACCAAGGATCAGTTGAAACGATTGGCGCAGCATGATGCGCGGGTGCTGTTTGTAGGGGAGGCCGGAGTTGGTAAGGAAATGTATGCGCGTTACTTGCATAACAACAGTCCTCATCGTGATGGCCCTTTTGTAGACGTGGCCGTAGGTAGTATTGCACCAGAGAATTCCGCAGTTGAATTTTTTGGTAAAGAAAGCGGTGGCAAGATTTATCGCGGTTTGCTGGAGCGAGCTCACAAGGGGACATTGTTTTTAGGTGAAATTGGAGGCATGGACAAGGAGACGCAGTTGAGATTGTTAAGTGCTTTAGCATCCAGTTCCTTTTTACGCGTCGGAGGTGGTGAGGCCGTTCATGTTGATGTAAAAGTAGTTGCCTCTACCCGAATTGATTTGGCAGAAGAAGTCAAATCTGGTCGATTCAGGCAAGATCTCTATTATTTACTCAATGAAGTTTCAATCGACATTCATTCGCTTAGGGAGCACAGTGAAGATGTACCCGGCTTGTTGAATTTCTATGTTGAATATTTTGTTAAACAGGACAAATTACCCTTTAGAAAATTTTCTATGGCAGCGCAAAATTTTTTACGCAATTACAGTTGGCGTGGCAATGTTAGGGAATTAAAGAATCTGGTTCAGCGCTTGATGATTCTTGGTGTCGGTGAGGATATCGAATTGGACGAAGTCAAGTTGGCCCTGGGAACAGTTAATAATGATGTCCTGGCGTCGCCATCGGTACCGGATTTTTTCAATTTGCCATTAAAGGATGCCAGAGACCATTTTGAAAAGGCTTACCTGGAATATCACTTTGAGAGAACGGGTGGTAGCGTGGCAAAATTATCAGCTGCTGTGGGAATGGAGCGAACGCATCTTTACAGGAAATTACATTCGTTGAATATTAAATTATAAGTACGGGTGTTACCTAATATTGTTTATTTCATGAGCTTAAATAAATAAACATTGAAAATATTGAATTTCTCTAGTAGAATTCCACCTCTTTTATTGAGCCTTTACACAAAGACGAAGTAACGATGAAAACATTTAGTGCAAAACCAGCAGAAGTAAGACGCGATTGGTACGTGGTTGATGCAGAAGGAAAGACGCTGGGTCGTTTGGCTTCTGAAATTGCGCATCGGCTTCGCGGCAAACATAAACCAGAATATACGCCGCATGTTGATACCGGTGACTATATTATTGTTGTCAACGTAGAAAAAATTGGCGTGACCGGCAATAAAGAAAAGGACAAATTATATCAACATCACACCGGTTACATAGGGAATCTGAAAACCGTCAGCTTGGGTAAATTAAGAAAAACTTTCCCTGATCGTATCCTCACTAATGCAGTGAAAGGTATGTTGCCCAATAATCCCCTGGGTCGTGCGATGTTTAAAAAATTGAAAGTTTATGCCGGTCCTGATCATGAGCATCAGGCGCAGCAGCCAAAAAATTTAGTTATATAAGCGAGTAAGACCATGGCATCAACCCAATATTATGGTACCGGTCGTCGTAAAAGTGCAATAGCACGTGTTTACGCTACAGCTGGTACTGGGAAAATTATTATCAATAAAAAAGCAATCGAAGATTATTTTGGTCGTAAGACAGATCAAATGGTTTCTCGTCAGCCTCTTGAATGCGTGAGCATGGAAAGCCAGTTCGATATTAATGTTATTGTATCGGGCGGTGGCCCATCAGGTCAGGCAGGAGCAATAAGGCACGGATTGACACGTGCGTTGATGGAATACGATGAGACCTTGCGGCCGCTTCTAAGAAAAGCTGGCTTTGTTACCCGTGATTCTCGTATCGTAGAACGTAAGAAGATCGGTTTACATAAAGCTAGAAAGCGTCCTCAATACTCAAAACGTTAATTGTTATCATGGACGCTGGGGCAGCATTCGCAGGGATGCTGCCTTTTTTTATGCCAGAATTCCTAAGATAGGACAAGATTTCCCGGGCCAGATTCTATTGCATTTAGACTATCGGCTGTGCACGTCTTATAATTTTCTTGAGGTTAATGACTTAATCTGTTGTCTTTTTGATAAATTATTAACTTTTCGGAAATGATTTTTTTTAGTACAAATGTTAGAATCAATTCACAAATGACTTATCAGAACTAACGGATGTCGACAGACTCGAAAAAAACACCCTATAACCCACCTGTTCTGGAATTTAAGAGCAGCACTTTTTCAGTACCGGTATTAGTTTTAACTAGTAACGATCTGACGCTTATTGATGAGCAGCTCCAGGCAAAAATCCAGTTGGCGCCAGAGTTTTTCAAGAATTCCCCTTTAATCCTGGATTTACAGGAATTAAACAAACAAAGCATTGACTTTGAAGTTGAACAATTGATTGGACTCATTAGGAATCTGGGGTTGTTGCCGGTGGGCGTGCGTGGCGGCAATGTACAGCAAAATACGCAGGCAGTTGGTTTAGGGCTTCCTGTTTATTCAATAACCAGTAGCGCTGGTTTGATCGAGTCCCAGAAACAAAAAACTATTCAGCCCTATCCTGTTGTTGAAACATCTAAAGAATCGATAGGCTCAGAAAACTCATCGACTACATTGATTACACAACCCATCCGCTCTGGGCAACGAATCTATGCGTCAGGCGATTTGGTTGTTTTGGCGCAAGTCAGTGCGGGCGCCGAAATTATGGCAGAAGGCAATATTCACGTTTACAGTGTCCTGAGAGGGCGAGCCTTAGCGGGTGTGCAAGGTAACCTGGAGGCACGAATTTTCTGTTCGGATTTGCAGGCGGAGCTTGTTTCAATCGCCGGAACTTATAAGATCAGCGAAGATTTGGATGAAACAGTACGCAATAAGCCTGTTCAGGTCTACTTACAAAACGACAATTTAATAATTAAAGATATTTTGTAATTTCACTAACGAAGAGGAAAATCAATTGGCAAGAATTATTGTAGTAACATCTGGTAAGGGGGGGGTTGGCAAAACAACAACAAGTGCAGCCATCGCTATGGGTTTAGCCAAAAAAGGCCATAAAACAGCCGTCATAGATTTTGATGTGGGGTTGCGTAATTTGGACTTGATTATGGGTTGTGAGCGCCGCGTTGTTTATGACTTTATCAATGTTATTAATGGAGAAGCCACCTTAAATCAGGCGTTAATTCGTGATAAAAACTGTAATCAGCTTTATATTCTGCCCGCTTCCCAGACACGTGATAAGGATGCGCTAAGTCAAGAAGGCGTAGGAAAAATACTTGAGGATTTAGCAAAAGATTTTAAATATATTGTATGTGATTCACCGGCGGGCATAGAAAAAGGAGCTCATTTAGCCATGTACTATGCGGATGACGCATTTGTGGTAACCAACCCCGAAGTATCATCCGTCCGTGACTCAGATCGAATGCTAGGTATTTTGTCGAGCAAATCGCGCAGAGCTGAGCAAAACCAAGAACCCATAAAAGAATATTTGTTGTTAACACGTTATTCTCCTGAGCGAGTGAAGTTGGGTGAAATGTTAAGTGTGGATGATGTGCAAGAAATATTGTCGCTCCATTTGTTGGGCGTGATACCAGAGTCAAAGTCTGTATTAAATGCATCGAACTCAGGTTTGCCTGTCATTCTTGATGAAAAAAGCGATGCGGGTCAAGCCTATATCGATATTGTTGCTCGTTATTTGGGCGAAGACAGGCCGCATCGATTCATCGATGATAAAAAAGGGTTTTTTGGGAAGCTTTTCAACCGGAGTAAATAATGAGTTTACTGGATTATTTTAAAATATCTAAAGCAAGCTCAGCGGTGCTTGCAAAAGAGAGGCTGCAAATTCTGGTTGCTCATGAACGGTCTTCTCGCAATCAACCGTCCTACCTTCCTCAATTACAAAAAGAATTATTGGAAGTCGTCCGGAAATATATTAATGTTGGTCAAGATGCTATATCGGTAAATTTTGAACAAGATGATGAGCAGGAAACGCTTGAATTGAATATAGTTTTGCCAGATATTCATGCAAAAAATTCATAATGAGTTCATTTCATAAATAATATGTTTATATTTGCTTAAGGAGACTTGAGATGGTTGATAGTATAGGTGTTGCTGCGGGTAAAATCTGGAATTATCTGGATAAGAATGGACCCACAAGTGTGTCAAAGATTGCCAATGAAACCGAAATTAGTAAGAATGACGTGCAGCGAGTCATTGGTTGGTTGTTAAAAGAAGATAAATTACTAATTGAAACAATAGGCCGTGTCGAGACGCTTTCGCTGAAGTCATGAGCTAATCTAAAAAATGTTTTAGACCGTGTTCAATAGGTTCAAAACATGGTCTAAACAAAAGCCCAAAGCGATGGCTTTTTAATGGTCTGTACTGTTCTCCAAAATTCAGATGTCGGCGTAACAAAGTTACTGTCCGAAATTTGAATGTCGAAAAATGATTAGTTAGGCGTATTATTTTTGGTAATCCTCAACCGTTTCTTCAGGAGCTTTTGTGCTGTCGGCTGGGGTCAAGCTTTCTGCAGGAGCTTTATCTGAAGAAATGGGTGACCCATCCGGGTTTAATTTCTCTGACTGAAGTAGTTTTCTAGCGTCTGGCCCCATGGGGATGGAAATGTCTGTGGATGAAATGATGTTTTTGGTATAGAGATCCACAATTCTTAACGAAACATACGTATTGCGTTTACCGGCAGCATAAACACCGCCTACTATAACTGCGCCATTGTATGGTTTTAGCATTGTTTTTATTTCATCAGTGAGATGAAGTGTGCCGCCTTCTTTCATTGAAAAGAGATCAATGGGTAGTTCCATGCCGATAATCCTAAAGCCGGAATTATGAAAGGAAGATGCGATCTGGTCTGAAATTATTCGGCCAAATGCGGATGTTTCTTGTCGATCATTCACATTCAGCAAGGTGCTAACCAATATTAAAGAATTCTTTGGTATTGAGCGCATTGCTTTTTCTCTTAACTCGTCAGTAACATCGTTACTAACTTCGATTAGATCGGCATCTTTGGCATCGAAATAGCGGTTAATTCCGCAGCTGCTTAATGCAGCCAGCAACAGAACGGGAATAATGGAAGCTTTTGATAACATGAAATATCTCTTGGTTATGAGTCGTTGAGTTTGGATCAATGATCTGGTTTAAAGCAGAAAGTTAAAGCATGCACTAACTGTAGTTGTTTATTGAGTAAGTAGCAACGGCACTGCTAAAACGTGCCTTACAATCTGCCGGATTTAAGATTGTTGTTACCTTCTTTTATGGAAATGTTACAGTGTTAATTGTTGTGCGGGCAAGCAAATTGAATAATGGTCAAATCATCTGGCCTAGAGCAAATGCACCGAAGTAAGTCAGAGTAAAGTACAGAAGGGCAAGAGCAATACTGGCAGGTAGATTGATATTTAACGTCTGTTTGAAAATATAGGTTACGAGCGCATAATCCCAGATTACAAGCAGGCTCAGTACATAATAGCTCAACGCATCTTCACTGACAGTTAGCCATACTGCAACTGGCACAATAAACAGAGAGACTACGTTTGCGCAAACCAAGATCGCTGTCGATACTTGTATATATGCGTATAAGGTTTTATTGAAAAAAAGGATGACGCCAATAAAAAATAGAGTCAATAGTGTTTCAAAAGTGACTTCATAAAACGACTCTAAAGGATCATCGGTCATGTTCGCCTGCATCAAGTATTCGATAATGAAGGAAAACAGCAGATTTTTTTTAAATAAACTGGCGGACCTTTTTAACTCCAGTGGATTATTGCGGAACCAACAGAGTTGTATGTATTGCTTCAAAGTATCCATTGAGAATGAGAGACCAAGCAGTTTTTATTGTTATTTTGATATCCCTGAAAAAACCAGCCATTATGGGAAGTCTTTAAAATTATGAGGGTCTGAATTTATCCCCGTTATTTCATCATAAGCGCCAAAGCTATCATTTAATGATTGCACCAGTTCTTTGGTTTTATCAGATAGTTGCGAAAGCCGTGATTTAGTTTTTTTAGTCCAGCCGGCTGGTTCGCTCAACGGAAGTAGCATTCGAGAAAACGTTAGATTTTTTTCAAATAAGCTGGACAGATTTTCCAGCAAGTGCAGTTCTTTTTGTCTTGCGGTCAACTGATTAATAATGAATTTGGCGTGCATCCTACTGGAAACAATGTGCACAGGTATCATGAACGTACAGACTATGAGAAGGGATGCCGGTCCTAGAATGGGGTCAACAAGGGTCGATAATACGATGCCGGAATTGATTTCTGCAAATAGACTCAATGTGATGATAAATGCCAAAATCACTAAACTGGATATGTTAACGCGTTCTTTCCAGATAGCGTTGGCATTTCTGACTTCAGGAATGACTATTTCTTCGATATCACTGATGCTCTTTTCCAACGAATTCAGAATACGATAGGTTCTGTCATGAGCAACATTAGCCATGCGTTGATCAATTTCTGCAAAAGCCAATTGATTTTGGCTGCCAGTGTTAGATTGGGTGCTTGGCAATACAATAATTTGCCCTGTGTTTAAGCCTAGATCCGCCAGTTTTCTCTGCCATGAAACAAGATGGTCTGTGTTACTTGTTGGGAAGAAGGTTGTCGATGGTGCGTCAATAAGATAAACAAACTTGTTCGAATCTTGGTGTTCGTTGATCAACTGTATGAGCTCATCAACCAGGGGGGTGGGGGTGTCAAATGTATCGGTAAAGACAAATATCAGGTCTGACTGCTCGACAACATGCTTGGCTAAGAAAGAAATAACAGGGGTGGCTTGAGCTACGCTGAAGTTCGGAGCATCAATAATGAGTTTTCCTTTTAATCGTTCGCTGCTAACCGTTTTAATTTCCAGGTAAGAATTAACGTGACTGCCTTCGCCCGTTTGTTGTTGTTCAAGCTTACGGCTTATCTGATAGAAAGGATAGCGGGGATCGACATCTAAAGCCGTGCCCGGCAATGTTGTAGAGTTTGGTTGGTTATTATTGAGAAAGACGGAGAATTTGTGACTGGATGCCTGGATGCCGGATAGTAACTGTTCGGAGCCAAGATAACTGTTCACAAATCGGGATTTGGCAGTAGAATTGCCTCCGATAAGGCTGATTATTGGCCACCATGAATTTTTGCAAGCTGTGGTTTCTTCCGATTCAATGAGTCCTAAATCATATTCTACCTGGTCAAGGCTGTGAAAGATTTTCGCAGCTTTCAGCAATACAGGACTGTCATTCGCAAAGTGTTTTTCAAGGTTGAGCAGATATTTGCTTGTTGTCTTCTCAGTCATCAGGTTGCCACCTTTTTTGTTAGGTTTTTTATAGTTATTTTGGTACTGAAGTATACACTGACCAATGTATGGATCATACAAAAAACGAGGAAAATGTAAAAGGGATTTTTAATTGCTTTAAGTCGCTGAGGTTAATGCATTTTGCAATACAATGAATGCTTGGGGCGGTCGATTTATAGTATATTTAGCAAGAAACAAGCTGACTCTAATGGGTTCGTCGATAACATGGCAAAATGGAATAAACAATTGGATCACATTATCAGGACCATCCTTTTTTTATTGATATCGTTTTTGTCTGCTTGTTCCATTCCTTTATTTGGAGGGTATGGATCTGAGGGTAGAACTCGGGAAGAATTTGCGAAGTATGTGGAAGATGTATTCCGATTGCAGAATCATGTTACCAGTCAAATCATGATCTTGATGGAAAGTGGTGAAATTGAATTGCAGCAGTCATTGGTAAAGGCTGAACAGCAGATGCAGGAAATTTGTAGTCCAATCAATGAATACGCTTCTCGCGATATTGATGGCTTGAATATTGCCGTTTCATTGCTGCGGCGTGTTGAAAAATCTGCTGAAGCCTGTGATAAGGCGGCTCAAAATGTGGAGGCGATGTTAAATGATCTTTAAAATACCTATGGAAATTTGTCGACATTAGTTGCTATGAACGCCTCGTTTTGCCGAATCGCTAAAAATTAAGCAAACATCAATCCCCCCAATAAATAATAACCAACTTCTTTACTATGAAATAAAATAGTACTAAAATAGTCCTGAATTTGAATGACAATAAAGAAATTTATTGTCGGGGGGAATAATGGTTTGGTGATCATTATTCTTGAATTAGCGACAGTGAATTTGTGGACCTTTTTTTATGCTAAGACTGAGTAAACTGACTGATTATGCAACGGTAATATTAAGTCATATGGCCAAGAATGGTAAGCAAGTCCATGCGGCAATCGAGATTGCTTCAATAACCGGTATTGCGCTACCTACGGTCAGTAAAATTCTTAAATTGCTGGTTAACGCAAACGTGCTGGTTTCAACTCGCGGCTCTAAAGGCGGCTATGGTTTGGCGCGTTTGCCGGAAAAGATATCAGTGGCTACTGTTATTAGCGCATTAGAGGGGCCTATTGCACTGACCGAATGCAGTATTTCTCATCAGGGCTGCGAGCAAGCCTCCGGGTGTGGCATCCGAAGTAACTGGAACCTGATTAACCTGACAATTCATAATGCATTGGAATCAGTAACCTTGGCCGATATGATCAGACCTACTGGGGCACCCGAGGAAATCAGGGTGCCGGTAGCCAGTTTATTCCGGTAAGTAAGAATGTTTCTGGATTTCTGAGATCACAATATCACTGAGTTACACGTCAGGCATTTTCAGACTATACAAATTTAGAGTAATTTTATGTCAGCAAGCACGCAAGAAATCAATAACCTGATCAACCAGGATTACAAGCAGGGATTTGTAACGGTTTTGGAAACGGAAACCTTCGCTCCTGGGTTGGATGAAGAAGTGATTCATCGTCTGTCCAAGGTTAAAAATGAGCCCGAATTCATGCTGGAATATCGATTGAAGGCATTCCGTCACTGGCAGACGATGAGGTCTCCGGAATGGGCGTTCGTCAAGTTCGACCCCATAGACTATCAAGCCATCAGTTATTATTCAGCCCCAAAACGTAAGGAAGACGGGCCCAAGAGTCTGGATGAAATTGACCCGCAAGTCCTGGAGGCCTATAAAAAACTGGGGATACCTTTAGATGAGCAGGAGCGTTTGGCCGGAGTAGCCGTCGATGCCGTGTTTGATAGCGTGTCAGTGGCCACGACCTTTAAAGGCAAACTGAAAGACGCCGGAGTTATTTTTTGCCCCATTTCCGAAGCGCTGCGCGATCATCCTGATTTAATCAAACAATATCTGGGTTCAGTCGTGCCGCATACTGATAATTATTTTGCGGCTTTAAATGCGGCGGTATTTACCGATGGTTCGTTTGTTTATATCCCTAAAGGCGTGCGCTGTCCGATGGAATTGTCGACTTACTTCAGAATCAACGCTGCCAATACCGGGCAATTCGAACGGACTTTAATTATTGCCGATGAAGGTAGTCATGTCTCTTATCTTGAAGGCTGCACAGCACCAATGCGTGATGAAAATCAGCTGCATGCGGCAGTAGTGGAATTGGTGGCCATGAAGGATGCAACCATTAAATACTCTACGGTACAAAACTGGTATCCGGGTGACAAAGAGGGTAAAGGCGGCATTTATAACTTTGTCACCAAACGTGCTGATTGTCGAGGCGATAACTCCAAAGTATCATGGACGCAAGTGGAAACTGGTTCGGCCATTACCTGGAAATATCCCAGCTGTATTTTGACCGGAGACAATGCTGTCGGAGAATTCTATTCGGTGGCTTTGACCAATAATTATCAGCAGGCGGATACCGGCACCAAGATGATTCATATCGGTAAAAATACGCGTAGCACGATTATTTCCAAAGGTATCTCTGCGGGCAAAGGCCAGAATACCTATCGCGGATTGGTCAAGGTGCTAAAAAGTGCAGCTTATGCCCGTAACTATACCCAGTGTGACTCTTTATTGGTCGGTGATAAATGTGGTGCGCATACATTTCCCTATGTCGAGGTCAAACAGCCATCCGCTCAGGTCGAGCACGAGGCGACGACATCCAAGATCAGTGAAGACCAGCTGTTCTTTTGCCAGCAACGCGGGCTTTCGGCAGAAGATGCCGTGTCGATGATTGTCAATGGCTTCTGTAAAGCCGTGTTCAAGGAACTTCCGATGGAGTTTGCCGTAGAAGCCCAAGCTTTGTTAGGCCTTAGCTTGGAAGGTTCGGTGGGTTAATTGCTGCAATACGCGCTTTTACCGTCTCATTGAATGAAATTACACCCACACACTAAATTGGAAATCAGGTAGGCAAGCTATGCTCACAATAAAAAATTTACACGTTAACGTCGGTGATAAGCCCATTCTTAAAGGCATTAATTTGCAGATTAATCCAGGAGAAATTCACGCGATCATGGGGCCTAACGGTTCAGGAAAAAGCACCCTGGCTCATATATTGTCGGGTAAAAGCGGATATACGGTTACTGCCGGATCAGTGGCTTACAACAATAAAGATCTGATCGACATGGCGCCCGAAATCAGGGCCCGTGAAGGTGTTTTTCTGGCGTTTCAATATCCTGTCGAAATTCCCGGCGTCAGCAATATTTATTTATTAAAAGCGGCGCTGAACGCCATTCGAAAGCATCAAGGACTCTCCGAAGTCGATGCAATGGATTTTTTAACGCTGGTGAAAGGCAAAGTGCGTTTGCTGGAAATGGATGAGAAGTTTTTGTATCGCGCCGTTAATGAAGGTTTTTCCGGCGGTGAAAAGAAGCGTAATGAAATCCTGCAAATGGCGATATTGGAACCCAGGTTGTGCATATTGGATGAAACCGATTCCGGCCTTGACATTGATGCCTTAAAAATTGTATCGGAGGGCGTTAATTCATTGCGTTCACCGGACCGTTCATTTGTCATGGTAACGCATTACCAGCGTTTACTGGATTACATCAAGCCGGATTTTGTTCATGTGTTGGCGAATGGTCAAATTGTAAAATCCGGCGGTCCTGAGTTGGCTTTGGAGCTGGAAGAAAAGGGCTATAGCTGGCTTGAAAGCGATCAGGTGGCTGCTTGATGAGTACCTTTTCAGCCAGTCGCTACACGACAGAATATCAAGCGATAGCAGCTACCTTGCCTGGGCAGGCACTGGTTTGGTTAAAGGAATTAAGGGCAGATGCTTTAGAAAAATTTTCAGCGCATGGTTTTCCCTCACCGCGTGAAGAAGAATGGCGATATACCAATGTGTCGGTAATCGAAAAGAAGTTATTTGCTACCGTTTCAAGGGAGACACCTCTTCCTAAGCTACAGGTTGTTGATGCAGAGTGGCTGAAATCGTTCCAACTGGAAGATACCTGGTCTGTAGTTTTAATCGACGGCCATTTTTCAGCAGAATTTTCGGACTTGGATGGCTTGCCCGAAACCGTTTCGGTCATGGGCATGGCTGATGCCTTGACAAAACAACCGGAACTTCTGGAAACCTATCTGGGTCGCGCAGTAAATAATACAGAACATGGCTTTATTGCTTTTAATACCGCATGGTTCACAGATGGCTTGTTTGTTCATGTCCCGGCCAAACAGGTATTGGAGAAGCCGATACAGGTTTTGCATATAGTCACTCAATCAGATGTTATGGCGATTACGCGAAATGTCATCATTATTGATGACATGGCCGAGGCGCGAATTATTGAATCATTTGCAGGTGTCGGTGATAACAACTACCTGACTGCAGCAGTCACCGAGGTTTTTGTCGGTCGAAACGCCGATCACAGCCTCTACAAAATGCAAAGCGAGTCTGAAAAAGCATACCATTTTGGTGGCATTTACATTAAACAGGCCCAGGATGCGAGGTTTACTCATCACAATTTCGCTTTTGGCGGTTTATTGGCGCGTAGCGATATTCATGTTGATCTGGATCAAGCCTCAGAGTGCGAGCTGAACGGTTTGTATCTGGGAGTCAATCGTCAGCATATCGATAATCATACCCGCATCTATCACTTAAAACCTCACGCCAGTAGTCGTGAAATTTACAAAGGTGTGCTGGGTGATAGAGCCAGAGGCGTGTTCCAGGGCCGGGTCATTGTGGCTGAAGATGCACAGAAAACCGACTCGCAAATGAATAACCGTAATTTGTTGTTGTCAAACGAGGCGGAAGCGGATACCAAGCCACAATTGGAAATTTATGCCGATGATGTCAAATGCGGTCATGGCGTAACGGTCGGTCAACTGGATGAAAAGTCGATTTTTTACTTGCAGTCTCGGTGCATAGATGAGGAGACGGCGCGTAACATGTTAACGTTTGCGTTTGCCAACGAAATGGTCGATAAGATCAAGATAAAAAGTTTGCATGACAAGGTGTTGGAGCAGGTATTAGTCCGCTTCCCACAGGAAGGTGTTGAAAAGAGCTGGTTATAAATGAGGATTAAGGGGGAACGGCTCAAGGCAAGAAAGCCTTTTCTTGTCGGCTATAAAATATCGGTCATGCGGATGTTGATTTCAGCCAGTTGTGACAAAGTGATGGTATCACCGATGTGCAACGTGGTTTTTTCGGCATACACCTCGCCGTTGGGTTTGCGATATACCTCCAAGCACGAGTCGTTGAGGTTAAGCAGCCAGTATTCAGGAATACCGTGCAGTGCATACAAACGCAGCTTCTGATTTTGGTCAAATGTTAACGAGCTATCGGCGACTTCAATCAATAACAATACATCGCCTGCAGTGGGATGACGGGATGAGTAGTAATCATCATTGGGTTTTAACAGCATGAAATCCGGTTCAGGCTCGGAAAGGGCGCCAAGTTGGAGTGGATTTTGTACACTGGCGATGACATCATCTGGAGCGAGCTTTGTCAGTAACTTATTGAGACGATTTAGATGTCCTGAGTGATTAAAACCTATCGGTGCCATATCTAAAATTTCTCCATCTATTAGTTCTACACGGCTTCCAGGCGGAAAAATATTAGCTTCGCCCAATCTGCGCCATTCATCGAGATTGGTTAGATGTTTCGTCGAATTAGCAGTAGCCATAAGTACAATTAAATAAATTTTGAATCAAAGATAAATATAATGTGTCGCAAGTAAATAAGCAACACGAGCAAATCCGAACAGACATTACTATGACAAACTTTCCCGTAGAAAAAATTCGCGCCGACTTTCCGATTCTGGCCGAAAAAATACGTAATAAACCATTGATTTACCTGGATAATGCAGCCACGTGCCAAAAGCCAAAAGTGGTGATCGACAGTATTGTGCATTTATACAGCCATGATTATGCAAATGTTCATCGTGGCGTGCATACATTGAGTGTCCGTTCCACTGACAAGTTTGAAGGCGCGCGTACTAAAGTCAAAGAATTTATCAATGCTTCGAACGAGAAAGAAATCATTTTTGTTAAAGGAGCAACGGAAGCCATCAATTTGATTGCACAGACTTATGGTAAGGCCAATATTAAAGCCGGTGACGAGATTTTAATTACTGCGATGGAGCATCATTCAAACATTGTTCCCTGGCAAATGCTGTGTGAACAAACCGGCGCCGTTTTGAAAGTGGCTCCGATCAATCTACAGGGCGAACTGATTTTTGCAGAATTTGAAAAACTGCTCAGCGATAAAACCAGGCTTGTAGCCGTCGTCCATATGTCCAATGCGCTGGGGACGATCAATCCGGTTAAAAAAATCATTGCCTCAGCTCATTCCAAAAATATCCCGGTGCTGCTGGATGGCGCGCAGGCCATTCCGCATATGAAAATTGATGTTCAGGATCTGGATTGTGATTTTTATGTGTTTTCCGGACATAAGCTTTACGCACCAGCAGGTGTAGGCATTTTATATGGAAAGCGAGCCCTTTTGGAAGCGATGCCTCCCTACCAGGGGGGCGGTGACATGATTCGCAAGGTAACTTTTGCCGAGACGGAATATAATGCCCTGCCTTACAAATTTGAAGCCGGAACGCCGAGTATTGCTGATGTCGTTGGTTTAGGTGCCGCCATTGATTATTTGAATGAGATCGGCATGGACGCGCTTGCTGCTTATGAAGCCGAGTTACTGGCTTATGCCACGGAACAGGCGAAGCACATCAAGGGACTTCGCATTATCGGCGAGGCTGCCGAAAAAGGTGCGATTTTATCGTTTGTGCTGGATAAAATTCATCCACATGATATCGGCACAATGCTGGATAGTTTGGGTATTGCAATCAGGGCCGGTCATCATTGCGCTATGCCGGTTATGGTTTTTTATCAGGTACCGGCAACGGCAAGAGCGTCTTTTGCAATGTACAATACGAAGCAAGAAATCGATAGTTTAATGGAAGGGATAAGATCCCTGATTGAGGTGTTTGGCTGATGTTTGACGACTTACGTGATCTTTATCAAGAAGTGATTTTTGACCACAACCGTAATCCGCGCAATTTTCGCGTCATGGACAATGCTGATCGAAAAGTGGAAGGGTTTAACCCTCTTTGTGGCGATCGGCTGACCTTATATTTAAAAATGGAGGGCGAGACTATTGTCGATGCCAGTTTTCAGGGTTCCGGTTGTGCCATTTCAACGGCCTCTGTGTCTTTAATGACGGAGATTGTCAAAGGTAAAACCGATCAGGAAGCTCAAGACTTGTTTAAAATATTCCACGAAATGACGACTGGAAAGGACGAGCAAATCAATTTGGAAGCGGTTGGGAAACTGGCTGTTTTGGCCGGTGTGCGCGAATATCCGGCGCGGGTAAAATGTGCGACTCTCGCTTGGCATACGCTGGATGCGGCGCTGAAAAACGAACAAAATGCGGTTTCTACCGAATAATAGATCGTTCAATTTAAAACAAGATGTGTTGATTTATCCACTTGGAGAGTTTTGAAAGTCGATTCTACGAGACCACTATTTGTTGGAAAACTGGCAGTTCTTTACGAAGGCGTCGGTGAGATTGAAACAGCCAGGCAACTGGCAGATCGGCTTGCTGTGCCACTTTATCGATCCCACAGCCCCGATAGTCCGGAAGAGTTTTTTTTAAGCTGGCGCGATGGGACTTTAAAATTAATCGATAGAGAATTGCTCAAGCAAGGCGGATTATTCGTTGATATACATCCGCGTCCTGGAGAGCAACGCTCATTTCCAGCGCCAAAACAAGGATCACTGGCTCAAGCCCTGGGCCGAAAAACCAAAACGGTGATTGATGCAACGACCGGCTGGGCGCAGGATAGTCTGCATATCTTTCGGATGGGCTACGATGTGCGCTGTATCGAACGATCTCCCGTGATGTCGGAATTGTTACTGGACGGTTTCAACCGATTGTCGCAACAAGACTGGGTGCGAAGGCGAAATCTGGAACCCCCTCAATTACTAACTGGCAATGCCATTGATCTTCTTCTTTCCCTGGATAATGCGCCAGATTGCATCTACCTCGATCCTATGTTTCCCGAGAAACGGAAAAAATCCGCGCTCGCTAAAAAATCGATGATGGTTTTGCGGGGTCTGCTCGGTGATGACGAAGACAAAGAACAGCTTTTTGAAGTGGCTTTTAAGACGGCAAAAAAACGCCTAGTCGTAAAAAGTCCTGATTATGCGGCTCCTTTGGGCGGGAAACCCAATGAAAGTATTCAGGGAAAATTGTTAAGATATGACGTTTATTTCAAAGAATGAAGGTTGAACATGTCGGATTGGATTGAAGTAATCGATCAAAACGCCTTGGCAGAGGGTGGCAATATTGTTGTGGATGTTGATGGCACCGATGTCGCCGTCTTCAACATTGAGGGTGAATTTTATGCCATTGAAGATGTTTGTACCCATGATGGAGCGGAAATTGCCAGTGGCGAACTTGTTGGCGATGAGATTATTTGTCCTCGACATGGCGCGCGTTTTTGTGTGAAAACCGGAGCGGTTACGGCACCGCCCGCTTATGAAGCGATCGCTTGTTTTCCGGTTAGGATTGAAAACGGAAAAGTTCAAGTTAGGGACAGCCGTTGGGATTAGTAATTACTGCATTTCTGTCGTGCGGGAATAATTTAATTTTCAAGAGTTAAAATTCGATGTGTTATAGAATTCATCTTAAATCACGAGTTATGTTTAAGGGATTAGAGCACAAATGATTATCTTGCCAGACATCGTAGTAATTAAGTCAATATCCATTTAGCTATTTTGGGAGTTTATGTATGCGCATTATCCTGTTGGGAAGTCCTGGTTCCGGTAAGGGAACACAAGCCCAATTTATTACCGAAAAATACGGTATCCCACAGATTTCAACCGGTGATATGTTGCGAGCTGCTGTTCGTGAGGGCTCTCCTCTGGGTGTTGAGGCAAAAACAGTCATGGATGCCGGTGGTTTGGTATCCGATAACATTATTCTTGCTTTGATCAAAGAGAGAATTACTCAGCCGGACTGTGCCAAAGGCTTTTTGCTGGATGGTTTTCCACGGACCATTGCTCAGGCAAAAGGTTTGGAGGCAATGAGCGTAACAATCGATACGGTGATTGAAATTGTCGTGTCTGATGAAGAAATAGTAAAGCGCATGGCAGGTAGGCGAGTGCACTCATCTTCCGGTCGAACCTATCATATTCAGTTTAATCCACCTAAAGCGGAGGGGAAAGATGATGTGACAGGAGAAGCGTTGATTCAGCGCGATGATGATAAGGAAGAAACAGTTCGCAAACGTCTTCAGGTTTACCATGATCAAACCAAACCCTTAGTCAGCTATTACGCTTCACCAGAAAGGCCAGCAAAATTTAGCTCGATTGCCGGTGTAGGCACTGTTGACGAAATAACAGAGAAAGTTTTTGCCATTTTAGGCTAAGTTGATCGCCACACATCTCAGATAACGATATTGTGGTTGACATTGCTCTAGTGACAGTTTCATAAAAGGTAGTATATATAATGAGTAAACTTTATAACGTTGCCGTTGTCGGTGCAACCGGTGCTGTAGGCGAAATCATGTTGTCAATTTTGGAAGAACGTAACTTTCCGGTTGGTGAGGTTTATGCGTTGGCCAGTAGCAATTCCGTCGGCAAAAGAATACCGTTCAAGGGAGGGGCATTAAAAGTCGAAGACTTGGCAACCTTTGATTTCTCGAAAGTCCAAATCGGGCTTTTTTCTCCCGGTGCAGCAGTTTCTGAAATTTATGCACCCAAAGCCGCAGCAGCGGGCTGCATTGTTATTGATAACACTTCACAGTTCCGGTATGACGATGATATTCCGTTGGTAGTACCTGAAGTCAATCCTGAAAAGGTAGCTGACTACAAAAACAGGGGAATTATTGCCAACCCAAATTGTTCAACAATTCAAATGCTCGTTGCCTTAAAGCCGATTTATGATGCGGTTGGCATAGCAAGAATTAATGTGTGCACTTATCAGGCAGTGTCTGGAACCGGAAAAGAAGCCATTGAAGAACTCGGTAAACAAACGGCGCAACTCTTGAATTTGCAACCTATTACACCGAATGTCTATCCCAAACAGATTGCTTTTAATGTCCTGCCACAAATTGATGTGTTTCTTGACAATGGCTATACCAAGGAAGAGATGAAAATGGTTTGGGAAACCCAAAAGATTTTGGATGACAAGGAAATTAAGGTGAATGCTACCGCAGTGCGAGTCCCGGTTTTTTATGGCCACTCGGAGGCAGTGCATATAGAGACGCGCTCCAAAATCGATGCAGGCACTGTGCGACAACTGTTGGAAAAAGCTCCCGGGGTAACTGTCGTAGATGAGCGTATAAATGGCGGATATCCTACAGCAGTTACGGACTCGTCTGGTCATGACGATGTGTATGTTGGACGCATCAGAGACGATATCTCCCATGCGCGCGGAATTGACCTATGGGTAGTCAGCGATAACATCCGTAAAGGCGCTGCTTTGAACAGCGTGCAAATTGCAGAACTTCTGGTAAAAAATTTCATCTAGGCTAAGCTTAGCTTTATCTTTGATATTTATCTGTTTGTGTAATGCAGCGGCGGTAACAATTGTGAAGGAGAGAAGTGTGCGCAATTTAACTAAAACTATAGCGGTAGTCTCGATACTGGCACCGATTAGTGCCCATCCGTTAGGGATAGGTGAAATTAAATTGCTTTCAGTCCTTAATCAAAATTTGAATGCAGAAATCTCATTGGTTCTTTCAGGTGAAAAGCCATCTGATATCCAGGTTCAATTGGCGCCGCCTGATAAATTTAATGAAGCAGGAGTGCCGTGGTCTTATTTCTTATCAAAAATTAAGTTTCAAACGATCGTTCATGCCAACGGCTCTGTTGTTATAAAGCTTACTTCCAGTGAAGCATTAAAGGAGCCGTTTTTAGATTTGTTGTTAGAAGTCAGTTGGCCAAAAGGCAGTTTGTATCGTGAGTTTACAGTTCTAGTGGACCCTCCTGCCGTCTATAAAGAAGCAACGGTTCCTGTAGTCACAAGTCCTGAAAGTTATCAACCTGAAAAACGATATGCCAGGCCTGAACGCGCTGTTTCCGCGAAAGAGTCTGAGACGAATTTTGTGGCATCCGATGGTGAATACGGTCCTACCAAAAAAAATGATACCCTTTGGAAAATCGCGGAGCAGGTTAGACCGGATAATGAAGTCTCTGTCGAACAAGTAATGATGGCTCTTTACCAGGCAAATCCCCGAGCCTTTTATCAGGATAATGTTAACGCACTTGCTGCCGGAAAAACGTTAAAGGTACCTGAGAAAGAAGTTATTTTAAGATTGCCTCGTAAACAGGCGTTAGCCGAGTTTAATGGACAGACAAAAGCCTGGAGAAACCGCCTTGCTCCAACAGACATTGCATCAGCGCCTGCTAAGGAAAATGGACCGGAAAATCACTTGACTTTGGATGCGCCGGCAGAAGCTGTAGTCAATGAGGCTGCCGTTATTTCACCGGGTGATGAACAGGTTGCCGCTAATGATGAGAAGAATGCAAAATCTTCGGCAACGGTTTCCGGTGAAGCCGAGGGCAGCGATAGAAACGATGCGATCCAAAGCAAAATAGCCGCGCTGGAAAAACAGTTGGCTACCATGCAACAGATTATCACCTTAAAGGATCAACAATTAGCAGAATTGCAAAATAAAACCCAGGCAATACCGGTTGTTCCGGATGAACCTGTTAAGTCAACCACTCAGTCAACGCAGTCGGATGCTGACAATAAAACAAGCAATGTTAAATCAGAGACAGTTATTCAGGGTCAATCAGTAAAACCGGGCGCTGTAGTTCAACCCACACAGGTAACGTCAGTTCCGGTTGCTGAACAGCAGCCAACCGTCATACCAAAACCTGTTGTAAATAAGTCCCAACCTGTTATCCCATCTGCGGTTCCACCGAAAACAGAGGATTCCACTGTTTCATATTACCAAGTTGTGGGTGGCATCGGTGCCTCTATGCTGTCGATCATTGGATGGTTATGGTGGCGGAAACGCAAGGTTGAAGAAGAAATGAATTCGGAAAGCATGTTTGCTTCTTCAACACTCAGTAAAGCATTGAGCTCAACAGGCGGGGTAATTAATGATAGTGGAAGTGGTTCTGCTCCCCCGTTGGCAACCGAGAGTTCTTTCTTAAGTGAGTTTTCATCTCCGGATTTTGTTACGTTTGATATTGATCAAAGTGAAATAGATCCGTTGTCTGAGGCTGATGTTTATTTAGCCTATGGCCGCTTCCACCAAGCTGAAGAGTTAATACGGCATGCCATTAGTGATTTTCCTGTCCGCGATGATTGTAAGCTGAAATTACTCGAAATTTTTCAAACGACCGATAACAAAACTGCGTTTGAGAACTATGCGAAGGAATTAGCGGATTCAGGCAAGAAAAAAGATCTGATTTTCTGGGGAAAGGTCACTGAAATGGCCCATGAAATTTGTCCGGATTCAATTTTGTTTGCTTCTGAACCAATCAATTTTGGCACGGAATTACCACCTGAACCTACAACTGTAAACCTGGATAAAAAAACTGCTCCACAAGGGAGAGTTGAGCAAGGACCCAGTAAGTTTACAATCGACAATGACATTTTGGGGCCAGATCTTGATGAGCAAGCAACATCGGCAGATGTGGCCGATTTTGATTTTGAACTGCCTCCCTTTCCGACCGAACAGGATGACGAGTTAGGAGCCTCCGAAAATAACACGAGTATCGATTTTGATTTAAGTATATTCCCTACCGATTCCGACGAAAATAATGCAGTTGAAAAAGATTTAGAACTCTCCGATGCTAACAGAGTAGTAGAGTTCGATTTTAATGCCATACCTGGTGGCATCGATGTTAATTCAAGTTCTGTTGATGCTGCGATCACTAAAAACGTTGATGAAAAGGTTTCCATTGAAGCCGATGCTGATTTAGAAGGCTTTGATTTTTCTTTTGATGAGTCACCGGGTTTGGATGAAGAAACTAAAAAGATCGCATTAGACGATGATTTTCAATTTGACTTCGATTTTGAAACGCCACTTGATTCGACAAGCAGTAAATACAGTGAACACGGTGTTTCAGATTTGACTGATATGGATGAATTGGAAACAAAATTGGACCTGGCAAGAGCCTACATTGATATGGGGGATGCCGATTCGGCCATTGATATTGTTAAGGAAGTTCTTGAGAAAGGCTCATCAGAGCAAAAACAAATGGCTCAAACGCTTTTGATTGATTTGGAATGATTAATGCCGGTGACTCATGGAGTGGATTGAAGGTTGGCAAGGATTAAATTCCTATAGCTGGTAAAGTTTAGGATGTAAGTCTCAAGCATTAAAAAATATTCGTACACGGCATCATAATTTTTACTTCTTAAGCAACTCTCTAAAAAAAACGCTATTTTTCTAATTTCCTCCAAATTGCATAAACTCACTGAGCCATGCAAAATATGTACTGTTTCCACGGCTAATTTATAGTCCTGTCTGTCTAAAGCTTCCTTGATGATTTTAATTTGCCAGGGGAGCTCCTCGAATAGTTTGTTAAAAATAGTTACTGTTAGGCGTTGGTTATGTTTTGTTCTGTCACTTATAAGGGCAATATAATTCAAAGCCATTGTATTGTTTTTCTTGCTTTTCCAGTCATTAATTAAATCAATGATCTGATTTTCAAAAGTGTCTCCTATCAGACAATCTTCAATGCCTGCATCAAGTAAATGTATTTTCTGATTAATTTCTTGTGGATTTAATAATGCCACAACTGGAGTTCTGTTGTTAGGGATGTTGGCGCTTTTGGTCAGTTTGATGATTTCCAGGATATTTTTATTAAATGCTAGTACGATCAAGTCAAATGCCCGCATTTGTAGCTGTACCAGGACGTCCTGTTCCTGTCTGGCGAACACAAGTCGGTATGTTTTTTGATCCAGTCGGGATTCCAATAACGCAGCCTTAAGTCGATTACCGGCAAATAACACATCAAAGAAGTCTGTCGGATTTTTAATGGTCGGAATGCTTAATGCTTGGTATGTCAAAATATTGTCACGACTAAATAATAAGGTTCTAATGGCACTGTATGGTCCAAGGACAAGTATTAATGAAGTCATCCTTTGAGCTATGCCCTTGTCAGGATTTAATGGTAACTGATTTTGTATGTTAGCGCTATCCCATTATTTTATAATGATCTTTTTTATAAGCTAAGCGTAATTATGCAGGAATCTTCTATACTAGCTTTAGATTTAAAAGAATCTATTAAAGCGGGTTAAGTAAGTTGAAAAATATATGCTACTGTTTCTACACGCATTGTTTTTTATGGTCTTCAAATTGCTTATTTAAGGGTTAACAAAGGATAAACTTATGGCTGAACACAAAAAAGAAAATGTAGAAGAACATAAATCGTCCAAAAAGCTGATTATTGTCATTGTTGCATTAGTTATCTTGTTAGCAGGTGGCGGTGGTGCCGGCTATTACTTTTTCATACGTGGGCATGGCGCCAAGGAAGCTGGAGACGATAAAAAGGGGGGGCATAAAGAAAAGTCCAAAGAGAAGCACGAAGAAGAGTCAGAGCCTACTGACGAAGAACATGCCAAGGTTGAAAGGCTCTATCATGATCTGGGTAAACCGCTTGTTGTTGATTTTTCAAAATCAACATCAGTCCGGTTTGTGTCTATTTCACTTTCCTTTCTGGTTGAAGGTGCGGCGACTATTGACGCGTTGAAAAAAAATGAGCCCATGATTCGAAATAATTTATTGATGTTGATTAACGCTCAAGGGGTGGAAAGTTTGAAGACTCGAGAAGGTAAAGACAAGCTTCGTGCCGAAATTTTGGCAAATGTTTCAGAAGTCTTGGAGAAAATGACAGGGAAGAGTCATGTAAAAGATATATTTTTCACTTCTTTTGTTATGCAATAACTATGAGTGACTTACTTTCTCAGGCTGAAATTGACGCACTGCTCAATGGTGTAGATGATGGAGATATCAATTTTGATACGGAAATCGGCATTGATGAGGAAGAATTGCAAGACAGTGGTGGTTACAGAATTTACGATTTCAGTAGTCAGGAGAGAATTGTCCGGGGTCGGATGCCGACCCTGGAAATGGTTAATGAACGATTTTCCAGGTTATTCCGCATTTCATTGTTTAACTTTCTGCGCCGTTCCGCTGAAATTTTTATTTCGGGTATTCAAGTTCAAAAATTTTCCGAATACATTCAAGGCCTGCTTGTTCCAACGAATTTGAGTATCGTCAAATTTAATCCATTGCGTGGACGCGCATTAATTGTTATGGAACCCAGGCTGGTTTTTACCGTGGTGGACAATTTTTTTGGCGGAAACGGACAGTTCTACAATCAGGCTGAAGGCAAGGAGTTCACACCAACAGAAATGCGTATCATCAGCTTGATCATTGAAATGATTTTTAAGGATTTAAAGGAAGCCTGGAAGCCGGTAATGGAACTCAATTTTGAATATGTGAGTTCTGAAGTTAACCCCCGCTTTGCCAATATTGTAGATCCTGGAGAAATTGTCGTGATTTCTACCATACATGTTGAACTGGAAGGCGGTGGCGGCGATATCAACATAACCATGCCCTATTCCATGGTGGAGCCCATCCGGGATTTATTGGATGCCATCAGCGGGGATAGTGGGGATGTTGATGGTAGTTGGCAATTTGCTTTGCGCAATGAAATTTTAAGGGCTCCACTGAATTTAAGCAGTCTGTTGGTTGAGAAAAACATGAGCCTTAAAGAGGTTATGCGTCTCAAAAAAGGTGATGTGATACCGATCGACATGCCTGAAACGGTCAAACTTAAAGCGGAAGGCATTCCTGTGCTTGAGGCGAAAGTAGGCATTTCCGATGGAAATTATGCCTTACAAATTATCGACAAGATAATTCCTTAAATTTAAGAGGTGCTAACCAAAATTTTTTGGGAACCTCTAAAATTTATCCAATCGTGCTTCGATAGGCTGACCACGAACGGAAAAAAGTGAACACATTCAACACAACCACCGGTCGCGCTGAGGCCGTGGAAGAACAATTACCACTCGCTTTACAAAAATTAATAGTATTTCCAATTTTTTCGATTACCTACAACATAGCGGAACAGGACAATGAGCGAAGATCCTAACGAGCAAACAATAGATGATTTTGAAGCAGCCGCTTTTCAGGAATTTGATAGTCAGGCCGATAATGCTAAATCCTCGACCAATTCAGATGAAATTAATATGGATGTCATTCTGGATGTACCTGTAACTTTGTCCATGGAAATTGGGCGAACCCAGATCAACATCAGGAATTTATTGCAGCTGAATCAAGGCTCGGTAGTCGAGCTGGATCGCTTTGCTGGCGAGCCCCTGGATGTTTTGGTAAACGGAACCTTAATTGCCCATGGCGAAGTGGTTGTTGTAAACGATAAATTTGGAATCCGCTTGACAGACGTTATCAGTCCCTCTGAACGCGTCAAGCGGTTATAATCGGATGTGCATGTTTAAAGAAATGTTTCTGTTCGTGCTTATGTGGTGGCCAACCTATTGTTTGGCCGAAGAGGGCACAAGAAATGTTCCATCGACGGCCAGGGCTACAGTATCAGCGAATGTACTCAATTGGAGTCTGGGCTTACTGATTGTTTTGAGTGTATTTTTTCTATCCGTTTGGGCGATGCGCAAACTGAATGGACTCTCGATGAATCGCGCGGAACAAATGCGCATCGTCGGAGCCCTTTCGTTAGGGATGCGCGAAAAAATCATACTGTTACAAGTCGGGAAAAAGCAGCTGATTTTAGGTGTAACACCTGGGCGTATAGAAAAATTGCATGTCTTGGAAAATGACGAATGTTTGATAAAGGCAGCGCCGATCGAAGGAAGCGACGGATTCGCTAATAAATTGATGCAGGCTATGAAAGGGCAAACCGATGCATAAACGCCAAGCGCTGCAGTTACTTTCAATTGTGGTTATTTTTTGGTTACCCGAAAGCACGCTTTGGGCTGCACCAGGCATTGATGCGCTAACGGTGACTACCAACAAGCAAGGTGGGCAGACGTATAGCGTAACCATTCAGATTCTGGCGTTGATGACCATGCTGACGGTGTTGCCGGCGTTGTTGCTGACCATGACATCGTTTACCCGGATCATCATCGTTTTAAGTTTGTTGCGGCAAGCGTTGGGCTCTGGGCAGGCGCCCAGCAACCAGGTTTTGCTGGGACTGTCTCTGTTTTTGACTATTTTCATCATGATGCCAGTCCTGGAGAAGGTCAATACAGATGCGGTCCAGCCTTATATGGAAGATAAAATTGATGTGACAACGGCGCTGACTAAAGCGTCTGAGCCATTCAGGCAATTTATGCTGAAGCAGACCCGCGAGTCTGATCTGGAATTATTCATCCGGATTTCCGGTAAGACGGAATTGCAGTCTGCAGATGATGTGTCATTTTCGTTATTGTTACCGGCGTATGTGACGAGTGAACTGAAAACAGCCTTTCAGATTGGTTTTTTGATTTTTTTGCCGTTTTTGATTATCGATCTGGTCGTGGCCAGTGTGCTGATGTCAATGGGTATGATGATGTTGTCGCCGATGATTGTGTCATTGCCGTTCAAAATAATGTTGTTTGTATTGGCCGACGGCTGGTCTTTGATCATGGAAATGCTGGCAGCCAGCTTTTATGTTGGCTGAGGACACACTGGTTCAAAAGCTGCTTTAGCCCCCCTTATAGAATAGACGCCAGTTTAACAACACAGGAGCAAAATGGTACCGGAAACGATCTACAAGGTTAGCCAGGACGCGATGATGGTGGCCGTAAAACTGACGGCGCCCATTTTGCTGCCTTCTTTGGCGGTCGGCTTGATTATTGCGATGTTTCAGGCCGCAACCCAAATTAACGAAACCACATTGACATTTGTTCCGAAATTAATCGTTATCGGACTGGTTTTATTAATTGTTGGGCCCTGGATGTTACAGGTCTTTCTCGACTATTTTCAGGAGTTAATTCGCGAAATTCCGCAGATGATAGGCTGATTCATTGAATTTTACCGAAGCGCAAATTTTAGAACAGAGCGTTGCATTTTTGTGGCCACTATTGCGTATAAGTGCAATGTTTGTTGCTGTACCGGTATTCAGTATCCAGGCTGTCCCTGCGCGTGTCAGATTAATTCTGTCCGTGGCTTTGGCGCTTGTTGTGATGCCGTTAGTTCCGCCCCTGCCTGCAGTTGAAATGTTCAGTGCAGACGGGTTGGTTGTTGCTGTACAGCAGATTGCAATTGGCTTGTTGACTGGATTTATCGTGCAGCTGGTTTTTGCAACCGTCGTTTTCGCCGGTCAGGGCATTGCATTAAGCATGGGATTGGGTTTTGCCTCCATGGTTGATCCACAAAACGGTCAACAGGTTCCGGTGGTCGCACAATTTTACGTGATTTGCAGCATGTTGATATTTTTGAGTCTGGATGGTCACTTACTGTTAATCAAGATGTTGCTGGATAGCTTCACGTCATTGCCTATTGGCCTGGAAGGTATTACTAGAACTGATCTGTGGACGATTCTGGCCTGGAGCACTCGCATGTTTGCTGGTGGCTTGCTGTTGTCGATGCCGGTCATGATCAGTTTACTATTAATTAACGTCAGTTTTGGTGTGGCGACCCGCGCAGCTCCTCAGTTGAATATTTTTTCTGTGGGTTTCCCGGTTACATTAATGCTCGGTATACTGTTGATGTGGCAAACCTTGCCGGACGTATTGGATCAGTTCACTGGCATTTTAACTGGAGCCTATGACTTGATCAGTAGACTGTTGCGACTTTAGGCAGGATTATGTCCGAAGATTCTGATCAAGAAAAAACCGAAGAACCCACCAGTAAACGGCTGGAAGATGCCCACAAAAAAGGCCAGATTGCCCGTTCCAGAGAGTTGAATACCTTTGTCATATTGATGGCCAGTTCTTTATTATTGCTGATGCTGGGTGGAAAAATGGGCAATAGTCTGCTGACAATGATGCGATCGCAGTTCAAGCTGAGTCGTGAAAGCATTTTTGATCCGACCAGCCCCATTACCCATCTTAAACAGGTCATGTGGGATGGTGTCATGTTGAGCGCACCATTTCTGGCCGTGATGGTCGTGGCAGCCATTATTGCACCACTGGCGCTTGGCGGCTGGGTGTTCAGTTGGGAAGCCATTTCTCCCAAACTGGAAAAACTCGACCCCATCAAAGGGCTTGGGCGATTGTTTGCGCTGCGCGGCTTAATTGAATTAGTGAAGGCCTTGCTCAAATTTTTTCTGATCTTTGCGGTTGCCATGCTGTTGATTAAACACTTTGTCAATGAACTGCTAGGCCTGGGTACGGAAAATGTTGATCAAGCGATTTTGCATGGCACTCACATCGTCGGTATTTGTTTTTTGGTACTCAGTGCATCCTTGATAGCGGTGGTAGCAATTGATGTGCCTTATCAGCTATGGGATCACAGCAAAAAACTGAAAATGACCTTACAGGAAATCAAGGACGAAATGAAAGAATCCGAAGGCAGTCCTGAAGTTAAAGGCCGTTTACGGAGAATGCAGATGGAAATGGCACAAAACCGAATGATGGCGGAGGTGCCGAAAGCCGATGTCATTGTGACTAACCCGAATCATTATGCCGTCGCACTAAAATACGACCAAAACTCCAATAGCGCACCCAAACTGGTGGCGAAAGGCGTTGATTTGATGGCGGCGCAAATCCGGAATATTGCTATTGGAGCCAACGTGCCGCTGCTGGCGTCCCCGCCTTTGGCAAGAGCATTGTATTATGCGACCGACCTCGACAAAGAAATTCCACAAGGTCTTTATTTGGCGGTCGCCCAGGTTCTGGCGTATGTGTATCAGCTCAAGGCGGCTCGACAAAATCGTTGGGACGAGCCATTGCCGCCTCGAAATATTAAAGTCCCTGAAGAATTCAAACAAGATAGGTAAGGTATCAATATGACGAGAATAATGTCAGTACTCAGATTACTGGGCAAAGCCGAATTAGGCGCGCCATTGGTGATTATGATGATTCTGGCAATGATCATATTGCCGTTGCCGGCGTTCATTCTCGATTTATTTTTTACCTTCAATATCGCGTTTTCGTTAATCATATTACTGGTTGTTATCTATACGCTGAAACCACTCGAATTTGCGTCATTCCCGACAGTCATTTTATTGGCAACCCTGCTACGCTTGGCGCTCAACGTGGCATCAACGCGAATTGTTTTGCTGGAAGGTCATAACGGTGGTGATGCTGCAGGAAAAGTGATCCAGGCCTTTGGTGAATTTGTTATTGGCGGAAATTTTGCTGTAGGTCTGGTCGTCTTTATCATCCTGGTGGTGATCAATTTCATCGTCGTAACCAAGGGTGCGGGTCGGGTGGCTGAAGTCGGGGCTCGATTTACGCTTGATGCAATGCCAGGCAAGCAAATGGCGATTGATGCGGATTTGAACGCTGGCTTGATTTCCCAGGATGAAGCACGGGCTCGGCGCGCAGAAGTGGCGACGGAAGCGGATTTTTACGGCTCTATGGATGGAGCCAGTAAATTTGTACGTGGTGATGCTATTGCCGGCATTATTATTCTGTTTGTCAATATCATTGGTGGTTTAGCCATCGGTATGGCCCAACATGGATTGGGTTTTGCTGAAGCCGGTAAAATCTATGTATTATTGACGATAGGCGATGGCTTGGTGGCCCAGATTCCGTCATTACTGTTGTCTTCGGCTTCTGCGTTGGTAGTCACAAAAGTGGGCAGTAGTGGCCAAAATATTGGCCAACAGGTCAGTGCGCAATTATTTGAAAATCCCAAAGCCTTATTTATTACAGCGGGTGTAATTGGCTTGCTGGGCATCATTCCAGGTATGCCGAACCTGGTTTTTATCCTGCTGGCCTCGGCGCTCGCGGGTTCTGGTTATTGGATAGACAAACGTCATAAAACAGCTGAACTGGTCGAGATTGATAATCTGCCGGTCGCGCAGTTTCATAAAGCGATGGAAATCAAGGAACTGGGTTGGGACGATGTGATGCCGGTTGACGTAATTGGGCTGGAAGTGGGCTATCGATTGATACCCTTGGTTGATAAAAACCAGGATGGACAATTAATGACGCGTATCAAGGGTGTCAGGAAAAAATTGTCCCAGGACTTGGGTTTTTTAATTCCGACGGTACATATTCGCGATAATCTTGATTTAAGTCCCACCACATATCGGATATCTCTGATGGGCGTGACCGTGGGCGAGGCCGATATGGTTCCGGAGATGGAAATGGCAATTAATCCAGGGCGAGTTTTTGGGACCTTATCGGGCAAAACCTGTAAAGACCCCGCCTTTGGCCTGGATGCGGTCTGGATCGAGCCCAGTCAAAAAGATCATGCCATGACTTTGGGCTATACCGTCGTTGATCCGGCAACGGTTGTTGCGACACACTTGAGCCATTTGCTGCAATCCCATGCCTATAAACTGTTCGGCTATGAGGAAGCCCAGAAAATTCTGGACAATCTGGCCAAGCTGGCGCCGAAACTGGTTGAGGATTTGGTGCCTAAAACTTTGCCTCTGGGTGTTGTGGTCAAGGTATTACAAAATCTGTTGCAGGAAGGGGTGCCTATCAGGGATATCCGAAGTATTGCCGAAACTTTGGCAGAATACGGTGCCAAGAGTCAAGATCCCGACATCTTAACATCGGCAGTTCGCTCTTCTCTTGGAAGATTAATTGTTAGTGAAATCAGTGGTATACAAAATGAATTACCAGTCATAACGCTGGATCATGAGTTGGAACAGTTGTTGCATAGATCATTACAGACGGCAGGCGAAAGCGGTGTCGGGATTGAACCGGGGTTGGCGGAGCAGATGCATAAATCATTGCAGGACAGTACCCAGAAGATGGAAATGGAAGGACAGACACCGGTATTGTTGGTGTCATCCTATATCCGGCCTTGGTTATCCCGATTCGTTCGCCATTCTATACAACCATTACATGTCTTGTCTTACAACGAAATACCTGCCGATCGGCAGATTAAGGTAGTTTCAACGGTTGGAAGACGGGTATGACACATGAGGCGATGTTATGAAGATAAAACGATTTTTTGCTCCGGATATACGTCAAGCAATGCGTATGGTTAAAGAAGAATTGGGTTCGGATGCCGTGATCATGTCCAATAGATCTGTCGAAAATGGTGTCGAAATCGTTGCTGCCCGAGATTTTGACGAACAATTGATTCATAACAAATTACAAAAACAGGCTGCCGAGCTGCAGTCGGTTGAACTAGCGCTGCATCCTCAGGCCGAAACCAAAAAAATTGAATTACCTGATTTTGAAGCCGAAAAAAAGCGCCTTCATATTCTAAGCAGTTCAAGAAAGTCGACAAACGAAGGATTTTTGCCCGATCGCTCGGTACCGAACAAAGCTGACCAGTACATGGGGTATGCAGAGAAAGTGCAATTACGTGGCAATGCAGCGACACTCGCGGCAAAAGTCAATAAACTGCAACAGTCCGAGATGAAGTCAAATCCCGTCCAAGCCGTTAAATTGCCCGAAAAAACAGAAAGTTTGTCGGACAAATTACTGATAGAAATGAGCAACGAGTTGAAGTCCTTAAAAACAGCCCTGGATACCCGTTTATCTGAACTCAGCTGGACGCAGCAGCCACCGATTAATTCCATCAGGAGTGATTTGCTCCAGCGTTTGGCGGGCATGAGTATTTCAAAAAAATTGAGTGTAAAAATTGCCAATCGGTTTACACACTATACCGATGCAGATCTGGTATTCGCCAAAGCACAGGAAATGCTGGCTAAAGTATTGCCTATTGCTGATGATGATTTACTGGAAACGGGTGGTATTGCGGCATTGGTTGGGCCAACCGGCGTCGGTAAAACAACGACCATTGCCAAGCTGGCTGCCAAATTTATCTTGAAGCATGGACCTAGACAAGTCGCCTTGATAACAACCGATAACTATCGGATAGGCGCTCATGAGCAATTGAGTACCTATGGACGTATTCTCGATGTACCGGTTCGGGTCGCATCCAGTGCCGACGAGTTACGTTACCTGATCAACAGTTTTTCTGATAAACGTCTGATTTTGATTGATACGGCGGGTATGAGTCAACGTGACATGAAGCTCGCCGAACAAATTAGTACGTTGCAGTTAAGCGGCTTATCCATCAAGTCTTATCTGGTGATGTCGGCTGCCACTGAATATAGGGCCATGAATGAAATCATCAGGGCGTTTCAAGTTTTCGAGCCACAAGCCAGTATTTTGACTAAACTAGATGAAGCAGTCACCATTGGTTCAGCGATTTCTTCGATAATCGAACAAAATTTGCCACTAGCCTTTATTGCCAATGGTCAGCAAGTACCTGAAGACATGGTCATTCCTTGCCCCCAATCGTTAATCGAACAATGCGTGGCCGAATTAGCCAGTGATGACTATACCGATGAAGTAACAACTAAAGCCTGGATGAGCCAGGACTACGCTTATGCAACATGATCAAGCAGCCGGAATACGAAATATGAATAAAATCAAGCCTGTTCGCGTATTTGCGGTAACGAGCGGCAAAGGCGGGGTGGGCAAAACCAATTTATCCGTTAATCTTGGCATCGCCCTGTCACAAACAGGGCAGCGGGTTGCCTTACTCGACGCCGATATGGGATTGGCGAATGTCGATATTTTACTGGGCATGTATCCGAAATTTAATCTCTCTCATGTGTTATCGGGAGAAAAAACCCTTGATGACATCATGTTGACGGGGCCTTCCGGTTTAAAAGTCATTCCTGGCGCTTCCGGTATTCAGAAAATGTCTGAGCTTTCCACTATTGAACAGGCAGCAGTCATACGCGCTTTCAGCGAAGTTGATCAAGATCTTGATGTATTGATTGTCGATACGGCAGCAGGTATTTCGGCTAGCGTAGTCAATTTTGCCCGCGCCTGTCAGGAGATTTTAATTGTGGTATGTGATGAGCCTACCTCGTTGACGGATTCGTATGCATTCATCAAGTTACTTAACAGAGACTACGGGTTGTCTCATTTTCATGTCGTGACCAATATGGTGCAAACCTTACAACAGGGACAGGCGCTCTTCCAGAAACTCACCAAAGTGACGGACCATTATCTGGATGTGACACTGCAGTTTGCAGGTGCTGTTCCTTACGATGAATATTTGCGTAAATCCGTGCAAAAACAGACGCCGGTAGTGATTGGTTTTCCGAGAAGCAAAGCGTCTCTTGCGATCAAGACTATCGCCGGCAAAATTAATGCCTGGCCGATTAAAACCCAGGCCGGTGGCTACCTCGAATTTTTTATAGAACGAATGATTCAGTATAGTTCGGAGGAGAATGTTGCATGAGTGGTGTGGCGATGTATTCCTCTGTGCAGTCAGGGGGTACTGATCAACGGGTCATGCAACATGCGCCTTTGGTCAAGCGTATTGCCTACCACTTGTTAAACAGGCTTCCGGATTCGATTCAGGTTGATGATCTGATTCAAGCCGGAATGCTCGGCTTGCTTGAAGCCATCAAGAATTTTGATGCGACCCAAGGCGCCAGTTTTGAAACCTATGCCGGTATTCGTATTCGGGGCTCCATGCTGGATGAAGTCAGGCGCTCTGATTGGACGCCGCGTTCGGTCCATAAAAAATCACGAATGGTCTCCGAAGCTATCAAAGCCATTGAAAATAAAACGGGCTCTGCGGCCAGAGACACCGATGTCGCTGCATATTTGGGTATTAGCCTCGATGAATACAATCTAATCCTGCAAGACTCAAATAGTTGCAGGATTTTCAGTATGGAAGAATTAGCGGAAAGCGGTGATCATTATTTGGAAGAATCCCAAGCCCATGATGTGGAGCCTGATGACAGCTTGGGTCGGGAAAGTTTTCTGCAAGCTTTGGCAAAAGCGATTATGTGCTTGCCTGAGCGTGAACGGCTGGTTATTTCACTCTATTACGACGATGAACTCAATTTACGTGAAATAGGTGAGGTATTAAACATCAGTGAATCCAGAGTCAGTCAAATAAGCTCGCAGGCAGTATTGAGATTGCGCTCAAGATTGGCGGGGTGGATGGATGATTAAGGCGAAAGGGCATGGTTTCGTCGTATGCATTTCTATACGGGTGCCAGGAAATAAGAAAACGACAAAAGACCGCCATCTTTTTGTACCCTGTGCCTATTCTGGAAATTAGCGCATGGATATTTTGAGTGTTTTAGGTATTTTACTGGGTGTTGGTGCCTTACTGGTGGGTAATCTGCTGGACGGTGGCCATATTAGCTCATTGGTCAATATATCGGCGCTGATCGTTGTATTCGGTGGTACGTTTGGTGCCACGCTTTTACATTTTCCGCCGCTGGTTTTTGCCAGGAGCCTGAAAATGTCCAAATGGATTTTTGTGCCTCAAAAAATAAATTTGAAAAGCATTATTGTCAAAATCGTGAATTGGAGTGTTTTAGCACGCAAGGAGGGCTTGCTTGGCCTGGAAAATGAACTGGAGAAAGAAAAGGACGCCTTCATACACAAGGGCTTACAGCTTTTGGTCGATGGAAATGAGCCGGAAGTCATTCGCGATATTCTGGAAGTCGAGCTCACTGCCAAGGAGAATCTGGACTATCAGGCTGCCAGATTGTATGAAGCCATGGGTGGATACGCGCCGACGATAGGTATTCTCGGTGCCGTGATGGGATTAATCCATGTCATGCAAAATTTGGCCGACCCCACCAAATTAGGGGAGGGGATCGCTACTGCATTTGTTGCAACCATCTATGGCGTGGCATCCGCTAACTTACTTTTTTTACCGATTGCCAATAAGTTGAAAGCCCATATTTTTACCGCAACACAAGCCAAGGAAATGATTGCCGTCGGAATTGTCTGTATTGCTGAAGGCGAAAATCCAAGAAATATCGAAATGAAACTTGACGGATTTTTGCATAATAAATAACTGAAATTATCATGACCAGACGAAGGCGAAAAATTCATACTGAAGCCGATAATCACGATCGCTGGATGGTGTCTTATGCAGACTTTATAACCTTGCTGTTTGCATTTTTTGTAGTGATGTATTCAATGTCGTCCGTCAATGAAGGAAAATACAAGAGACTGACGGATTCACTGGGTGATGCTTTTTCAAAGGAAGGCCATCAGCAAGTCGGTCAGCCTGATAATGCCGCAGAACCTAATCCGGAACAAAGCCAGCAAGTGATTCCGGAACCCATTCCGATTGGAAAGCCACCGACTGACATTCAACCCATTCCTTTGGAAAATCCTCTGGAAGTGGAAAAGCAGCGACAATTGAGCGAAGAAATTTTAAGAGAAAGACAGCAATTAGTTGAGGTTTCTGAACAGTTTGAGCACGAATTGCAACCTTTTATTGAGGAGAAACTGGTTGGAGTAAAAAAAAATGATTACTGGATAGAGCTTGAGATGAATAGTGAATTGCTATTTTTAAGTGGCGAATCAGCGCTATCCAAAAGAGCGATACCGGTGCTAAAAAAAGTAGCTGGCGTGATACACGCCTTGCCGAACGCAATCAATGTTGAAGGGCATACAGATGATATGCCTATTGGAAACATTAAGTTCCGTTCAAACTGGGATTTGTCTTCTGCCAGGGCGACGAGTGTCGTTCATGAGTTTGTCAAAGAAGGCATCACCCCAACGCGTTTGTCTGCGATTGGTTATGGAGAGTTTCACCCCATCGGTGATAATAAAACTGAAGAAGGCCGTTTCAAGAATAGACGGGTGGTTCTCGTATTAATGTCACAAGCGTTTTCCCGTTATGGTGCTAATGACGAAGAGCGTGCTAAATTGTTAAACTTGGTGCCAACGGAAGTGTCTCATCTTCAAAAGAAACTCTAGCCATGAATTTCGTATGGAACGTTAAATTAACCTGAAGCAGAGAGGTTGTTATGTCCGAAATACAACCATTGTCCCCGTCCTATCCGATTGTAAAACCGGTTAAAATTAAAAAGGACGAAAACTCGCAAAAAAAGCCGCCCCCACATAACAAGCCATCACCGGATGAGCAAGATTCAGAGCCATTAAAACATATTGACGAACAGGTCTAATGACGACACCCATACTGATTGCGATCATAGCTGCGACACTCACGAATCTGGTTGTACTGTTAGGTTTGGTGAGGGCTCATTCGCAGCTTAAACAACAAAATCGGACTTTAAAAAAATTGCTGCAAAGTATCACTAACGATATGGCTGGTTTGTGCTCGGCTGCAGTGATGGTGGATAACCGCATCGTGACGACGGATGAGCAGTTAAAGGCCTTACTGGCAAAAATGTCCGAATTTCAAAAAACTGATTCCGTCCCTCATCCTTACAGCACGGATATCCAGAAAGTTCGATCCGGAGCGAGTATCCATGATTTGATGCAAAGTTCCGGTTTGAGCCATGATGAAGCGGCTTTACTGATTCGCTTGCATGGAACACACAAGTCAACCTGAACAGTTGGCTTGAGGGCAATTATCCTGACAGTCGGGCGTACGTTTAATTGAATGTCACCGGCCATATTGCCTGTCCGCAAAAGAAAGGCACTGACAATTTCCGATGCTGGCAGAAGAGTGTCGAGAATTTTACATATTCGGCTTTATTTTGACGACAGGCATTCAATCACTTGCAGGTTTTAGTAATAAAGAACTCCGGCATCAATACAAAAATATTCACTGATTCCCAAGGTTTTTCTGGATTTTAAGTCAAGCTGCTGCATGTCATAATATGTGCGCTTGCCAGGCCTGGCATGGTGATTCAGAAATTATGAACTGGGAAACTGAATGAGAATTTCGTATTAATGTAAATTTGACATCCAGTTAATTACGCATAATAATATGCGACTCAACAATGCGCCCGTAGCTCAGCTGGATAGAGTACTCGGCTACGAACCGAGCGGTCGGGAGTTCGAATCTCTCCGGGCGTGCCATTGAAGAATCAATAAAAGTTTATTCCCCTGTAGCTCAGTCGGTAGAGCGGGTGACTGTTAATCACTAGGTCGGCGGTTCGAGCCCGTCCGGGGGAGCCAGATATTGAAAGGGCTTACTGTCAAAGGTAGGCCTTTTTTTTGGATCGATGGGAGCACGTTTTTCGGAAGTCACTGGGTCGGCATAGGTCGGTGAAGGAACTCTAAGTCGAACATTTCCGAAGATATCCAATTGCAAGGTATAACAACCTGCTGTAAGTCATTATCAATCAAGCGCCCGTAGCTCAGCTGGATAGAGTAATCGGCTTCGAACCGATTGGTCGGGAGTTCGAATCTCTCCGGGCGCGCCAAATGACTAGAGGCCTTACGAGAAATCGGGGCCTTTTTTATTGCCTATAGCTTTATGGGGGGCTCTTAACCTAAACTTGATCCATCCTTAGCCGAACGTGGAAATCGATCGGAATTTCACTCGGAACTAAAAAACGAGTAACCTCCCAATTGCCCGAAATGCAACTCCGAATCCACCTACGAAGATGGGGATATGTTCATCTGTCCCGAATGCTCGCACGAATGGCCAAAGGAAGCCGTCGGCGATGTATCAGAGCAGTATAAGATTATCAAAGATGCAAACGGCACTGTCCTTCAAGAGGGTGACACGGTCACTGTCATCAAAGACCTCAAAGTAAAAGGCACTTCCCTGGCGGTCAAGGTTGGGACTAATCCGACTGGTCGACGGCGATCATGATATTGATTGCAAGATTGATGGCATCGGCACCATGAAGCTGAAATCGGAGTTTGTGAAGAAAGTTTGAGTGGGTTAGTTGGAAGATAAGGAAGGTAGATTATGAAAGGTTTGAGTTGGAAGGGTTGGCCAATTGCAGTCAACCAATGATTTTATGCAGCTGGCGACTGATAAGCCGAAAGCTGTCGTTTTACGCAAAGCTAAGGGGTGCGTAGCGGAGCGTCGTCTTGATCGCCAAGCAATGCATTTTGATTTTCTTTGGAATACTGCCATAACGCTCGATCGAAAGTCCTTATATCTACAGAATTACGGACAGAAACAGCCCGACAAAATCTAACGTACGCCCACCAAAACGAATACGAATATTGCTTTGGGACATTTTGTTCTATGGACCATAAAGCTCTAAAGTCAAGAATTGGATAAGGCTCTTTATGAAACAAGTGAAGAATAACCGAAGCAGATGGCCACAGCACTCCATTCAGCAATGTTAGCACTTCAATTCTTGATCTCTCCTCTTTTGCGGAAAATGCCCAAGAGGTAATTTCTTTTACATAACATTCCGAGTTTTTTTCGACATGGCCAGCGCTACGGGGTGCCTTCCAGTGTGCAACCAGACTTAATTGGTCTTTTGTAATATAACCAGCCTGTTGAACTTCGGCTCGAAGATCAAGCAAAGATGTTTCCCCTCGTGGGTATTGGTATTTTTTAGCCCACGATTGGATTTCGGATTCTAGAAAACGGAGTTTCATGATTTAGGCATAACAATTAGCTAATTTGGAATAACCATTTAAAAATCATTATGTAGAAGCATTTTTCAGTTGATTGTCTTAAAACTGAATTCCAACAGCAGTATACCGGGCATAAACATCGGTACCATTCCACCCCGACGGCATTGTTGATTTGTAGCTGGCGTCTAATAATGAATCTTCATGTTTAGTAATCAGCATAACAACGCAAAATTGGTGGAGTATCTCTTCAACCTTTTCAGCAGTTAAGTTTTTCGTCGTTAAAAGTATTTCTATAAGCACCTTCATAGGAATTGCATGCTCAAGCCTAACGTCTTTCTTACTTGCATCTTTTGCTGCAATCGAGCGTTTGACATTTCTGCCCGTATATACACACTCATTCTTTACTACTTTGAGCCAAGAATCGGTGATCATTCGTATTAAGCGTTTATCCACATTATGACCATCCATGCTGATCGCTATATAAATAAGTGTTGCAGCTGTTTATGATACTCCCCATATTTTAGACCAGGGATTAAGATAGAAGGCCTTATCAAAGAGGCAACAAACAAATGGCCAATATGAGAAAAAAGCATACAACGGAATTTAAGTCAAAAGTGGCAGTTGA
>JABFSH010000017.1 GCA_013140705.1 Methylococcaceae bacterium | reverse complement strand
GATCACTGTGATTTTGTGACCAGTGTGGGGCATAGGACGGCAGAAGGGGGGGGCGCTCCAGTCTCTCTTTTCGTGGGCGCGGGCCGGACTGCATCATCACGGACCTGGGCATTTTTGGCTTTAATCATGAAGGGCATGCGCAATTACGCGCCATTTATCCAGACACCAGCGTTGAACTGGTTGCCGAACACACAGGATTTGATTTTCCTGTCGCCGAAAATCTTACCGCTACACGCTTGCCGGATACTGACATGATCGAATTTATCCGCCACCTGGATCCGATGAAAATACATCAACGAGAGCTCAGCCCCGCTGATTGTGAACGATTTTTTCAATTAAACGGGTCGTAGCAGATGAACGGTGCAATTCTACAAGTCGGGAATTTAAAGCAGCAGCAAAACTTTGTTCCGTTGCCTTACCGTTGCGTAAGCTTTCAGCCCTATGAAGGTGAAATGAATGCGGCTGTGATAGAGCGGTATCTGCTGGACAGAGAAGTGTACCGTCGCACGGATATCGTCATCTTGCACAATTCACATCAAGAATATGCCGTTGCCGCTGTGCAGCGCGCCGGTTCTGATACTTTATTCACCCCTGTTGAAAAGGTGGAAGTATTGGCCCTTTCCGAGAGCTGCGTTTTTCTTAGCGATCCCAATACAGACCCCGGCAATCGGTCGGCATTGGCAAAATTGGCCGTTAAGCATGCTGTCTCTGCTGATCAAACAGCCATCGTGATTGGCGCCTTCGATCATGTCAATATTATTCATCATCCCAATCCTTTGGTATTGCGGGTGATTGAAGTGATCCCGCCTGAACCGCCCAAACTTTATCACATGGTTGAACAGGTATTAAGTTATGCCGATTTACCGCCTGTTCTGCTGGAACTGGAGGTTATCGATCTGCGTGATCTTGCCGATACGGTAAGGCCTGAAGCTTATTTGGTGCCCTGTCGATCAGGCGGACTCAGTGATTTAAGTGCTCCGGTTTATTTTCTCGATGAGCGCCCCCAACAACGCCAAAACTGGACGCTATTAGGGTGTGAGCGCAGTTTGCAATTTCATTGTCATTATTATGGCGACGCCCCTCCGCGCGTGGAAATGTGTCCACGCCAGCTCGTAAAACCTAACGGACAAGCAACTATTTTGAAGTGCTGTTTGCTGGAATATGATTTTGAGCAGCAAGGTCAGGTAATGACAGTCCCTTGGGGAACAGATTTAAAGCTGATAGAAAATGCATTGCGTCAACTGTTTTGTGGAGGCGCGGGCCATGGTTGAACTCGCCTGGGAAAATATCATAACAGGCCAGCGTGAGCCACGACAGACAAAACCGCGTAAAAGCGGTTGCACGATGGTGATGGACGTCGGTAAAAGTCTGGACGAAACCAAAAATATTTTGGAAATTGCTTCAAACTATATTGATCACTGGAAATTTGGTTTTGGTACGTCGGTTTTCATGGAAAAAAAATTATTGCAGCATAAACTGCAACTGCTGGCTGAACACACTATTTTGACATTTCCCGGCGGCACATTGCTGGAGGTTGCGCTGCTTAGCCATCATTGCCGTGTTTATATGAGTCATGCCAAAGCATTAGGATTTAGCGCGGTGGAAGTTTCAGACGGAACGCTACCCATTCCGCGGTTCAGGCGTAAAAGAATTATCGATTGCGCACTGAATGCGGGTCTTGTTCCCATCACCGAAGTCGGCAAAAAAGACCCCAAACGGCAGCCTACAGCAGATCAAATCGCGGATGAAGTGATGGAGGATCTGGAATGGGGCGCCGCCTGGGTCATTATAGAGGGCCGCGAAAGCGGCCAGGGCGTCGGTGTCTTCGATGAGTCCGGTAATGTTGACGATTTTGAGGTTGACATGATTGTCAACAGGATTGGCAATAAACGGGATTCCTTGATCTGGGAAGCGCCGCTTAAATCTCAGCAGACTTTTTTTATCGAAAAATTCGGTGCTAATGTCGGGCTGGGTAATATCCCGATGGATCAGGTACTGGCATTGGAAGCTTTACGCAACGGATTGCGTTTCGATACGTTAAACCGCGTTACAGGCAAATTATTACGCGAAGGCTCGTGGGATCCCAATCAGGTGGAAGCCAATGGCGTAAACAACAACTCTTCTAGCCCGGCCGGAACGAGTACGTAATGACCAGCGATCAACAACAGCCCGCGTTAATACAGCAAAAAGTTCTGGAGATTGGGACAAGACTGAAGACGGCGCCATCGGATAGAATGATCAGTTCGGTGTTTGGTGTTGAGTTAAGCCATCAGACGCATTTATTTGAGGCTATGGGACTGGCAGATATTGCCCATACCTTGATTGCCATCGAACTGAAGACCATCCCGAAAACAGACGGTTATCAGTTACTGACACAGTTGCTTGAACTGCAAAATAAACCGGCTTCATTTGTGCTATCACCATCCAGAGGTGATATTTATACCAACCGTGAAGCCTGGCTGGCAGAGCGAACAGACGCGGTAGGATGGCTCGGCGCAGGCCGTGCCCGCAGAGAGGCAACGACAACCGCGTTTGTATTAGTCATGCGACAATTGTTTGTGGAATTTATCGAAACCTTGATGATCCTGGCTACGGCGATGGTACAAAAAGCAGAACAGCACGCCTTGTCCCTCATGCCGGATTACACTTATCTGCAGGCGGCGCAACCGACCACCTTCGGACATTATTTGTTGGGCTTCACTTATCCGTTACTTCGAGACCTGGAGCGCCTGGAGTCGTTTATGAATCGGCTCAACCTCAGTCCTATGGGCTGCGGCAGCACCAATGGCTCACGATTACCGCAAGGGCGGCAAAAACTGGCCGAACTATTGGGATTTAACGGCTTGATTCCCCATGCCCGCGATGCCATGTGGCAAGCCGACTTATTTATTGAAGCCACGTCCATACTGACAACGTGCAGTATCAATCTCAGCCGTCTGGGGGAAGATTTGCAAGTCTTCAGCTCTCAAGAATTTGCGCTGGTCGAACTGGATGACCAACATGCACGCGCCAGTAAAATCATGCCGCAAAAGAAGAACCCGTTTGCGTTAACGCATATCCGGGGCGTTGCCAATAAAATGATCGGCGTATTGGCTACAGTAAGCGCAAGCGCCAGAACACCCTCCGGTCAGCCGGACAATAGATTGTCGATCTATGGCGAATTACCTGAAGCCATGCTAACCGTCAATAATGCTGTGGCGCTAATGTCCGAAGTGCTGCAAGAAATAAAATTCAATACCAGCAGAGGCAAAGCGCTGGTGGCATCGGGCTGGATACTGGCAACAGATTTGGCTGAGACACTGGTTTTAGAATGTGGACTGGATTTTAGGCATGCACATCGGTTGGTCGCTTATCTGGCGAGCGAATATCAAGGCAAAAGCATAATGGAACTCGATCATAAGATAGTAATGCAATCTGCCGAAAAGGTTCTTGGGCATTCAATTAATGTAACTGAACAGCAGCTAAAAACTGCATTGGATGCCAATCTGGCCATACAGATGCGCTCAGAACCCGGGGCTACGGCAAGCCATTGTATGGACAGCATGATCACGCAATGCCGCGAAAAATTAACAAGCCATCATAAAAAAAACCAGGCCAACACAGTTTATTTTGCCAACAAGCAACAGACTGTATTGGATCGTGCCATAAATGAAATCGGCCAGGAATGAATCATGTCCAGACTAGGCGTTGACTATATTATTGTTGGTGCCGGCTCGGCCGGTTGTGTGCTGGCCAACCGTCTGAGCGAAGACCCAAGCTGCCGGGTGCTATTGCTTGAAGCAGGTGGTAAAGACGACGCCACAACTATTCAAACCCCTGCCTTGTTTTCGCAATTGCAGGACAGTCCCTATGACTGGAGCGATCGAAGCCTGCCACAACCCGCCATGTATGGCCGCCGTATTTATATCCCACAAGGGAAAGCCTTGGGCGGTTCGAGTTCCATCAATTACATGATCTACATACGCGGTAACCGCGCTGATTATGACCACTGGGCCAGCCTTGGCAACATCGGCTGGAGCTATGACGATGTATTGCCATACTTCATCAAGTCTGAAACCAATCAAAGTTTTGTCGATGGCTATCATGGTCAGTCAGGGCCACTAGTGGTTTCCAGTCATCCGCAACTGAGTCCGGTAACGCAACGTTATCTTGCTGCGGCACAGGAAGCTGGTATTGCTTACAATCCGGACTTTAACGGTGAACACCAGGAGGGTTGCGGCCCTTTACAAAGAACCATCGCTGACGGCTCACGATGCAGCGCAGCCAATGCGTATTTGCACCCGGTGCGTGGCCGCCAAAACCTGCTAGTGATCAGCCATGCACAGGTCACCAAGCTGCTATTCGATAATCATCGAGTGGTTGGTGTGCAATACCTGCGCTTGGGCATCGTTGAGCAAGCTTATGCCAGTGCTGAGGTCATCTTGTCTGCTGGGGCCTTTCGCTCACCGCAATTACTGATGCTGTCCGGTTTGGGATCGGCAACGGAGCTTGAAAAGCTGGGTATCGACGTGAAACTGGACATGCCGGAAGTGGGCAAGAACCTGCAGGATCACATCCATGCCCGCGTGCGCTGCGAGCTTACACAGCCTCTGACCTTTACGGCATTGTCCAATGATGATAAAGCTGTCGCCGCTGGCGATTACGAATCTACCAAAATGGGTGCTTATGCCTCTAATTTTCTGGAAGCAGGCGGCTTTGTCAAAAGCCGCCCGGATTTGGCTTATCCCGATCTACAATTGTTTATTTTCGGCAATTTAACGCCGGAATATCCTGAAGCCGGATCCACGAACCGTCATGGCATAGCCCTGACCGCGTATGTCAACAGACCGCGCAGCACCGGCCAGGTAACGCTGTCATCTGCGGATCCGTTAGATCGTCCGCGTATTGATCCATGTTATTTCAGTGATCCCGACGATCTTCGCTGTCTGGTCGAGGGGGTACGCTGGAATCTTAAAATTCTGTATGGACAGGCATTTGACGATATAAGAGGCATGGAGCTGTCGCCCGGCTTGGAAATACGCGATGATGCGGGCTTGGAAGAGTTTGTGCGGCGCACGGCATCCACCACGTGGCATCCGACCTCGACCTGCCGTATGGGAACCTATGCAACAGCCGTGGTCGATCCGGCATTGCGGGTCAATGGCGTTTCAGGCTTGCGGGTGGTCGATGCGTCCATTATGCCGACTATCGCTAGCGGCAACACCAATGCACCGATTATCATGATCGCGGAAAAAGCAGCCGACTTGATTCGCAACGGTTAATGGCTTAAAGGAAATCAGCAAATGATCGACTCAGTCCATATAAACGATTCCACCATTTACGGCTCATCCTGGACTGATCCCGAGCTACGCCCGCTATTTACCGAGCAAAACAGAGTCAAAGGCTGGCTTGAAATCATGGTTGTACTGGCACAAGTACAGGCCGAGTTCGGTTTGGTTCCACAACAAGCGGCTGAAGAAATAAAAACCACATACGAAAATCTGCAAATAGATGAAGCATTTTTAAAAGAAGTGGGGGATGGCTTCGTCAAAACCCATCATTCCCTGATGGGACTAATCAATGCGGTAAAGCATCAATGCGGACCTTCCGGCGGTGAATGGCTTTGCTATGGGGTAACGGTACAGGATATTAGCGATACTCACAGTATCCGTACTTTATTGAAAGCCCATGAACACTTTGTCAGTCAAATAACGGCGATTGAGCATAGCCTGATTGATTTGGCCCGCCGACATCGGCAGACCGTCATGTGTGGGCGGACGCACAGTCAACCGGGATTGTTGATTACTTTTGGCTTTAAGGCCGCCACCTGGCTGGATGAACTGGAGCGTCATCGCCAGCGTTTATCCGAACTTAAATCGCGGCTGGGCGTAGGCCAATTGGGTGGTGGCGTCGGTAGTTTGTCTTCTCTCGGCCCACAGGCTTTGTCTTTACAAAAAACCGTCATGCAACGCTTGGGATTGAATGCTCCGGCAATATCGTGGACCAGTACCCGTGACCGCTATGGCGAATGGGTGAATACACTTGCGTTAATAACCTCCACTGGCGATCGTATTGGTCAGGAAGTTGTTAACCTGCAACGGCCTGAAATCGGCGAACTGAGCGAAGGCTTTGTTTTTGGAGCAGTGGGCAGCATTACCATGCCGCAAAAACGTAATCCGGAAATTTCCGAGCATCTGGGTACCTTATCGAGAGTCGTCAGGCATCACGCCGCGCACATGGCTGAAAATCTGGTGCATAGCCATGAACGGGATGGACGGTCCTGGAAAGGTGAATGGATGATTATTCCCGATGCAACTCTGGCTGCAGGTAAATCACTGAACTTGCTCAAGCTGCTGCTCAAGGACTTGCAGGTGAATCGGCAACGCATGTTCAACAATATTATGGCGACGAACGGCTTTGTTCATGCCGAGGCGGTGATGCTGGCACTGGCAAAAACCTTGGGCAAGCAAAGCGCTCATCAGCTTGTTTATGAGGTATCGCTAAAAGCCCAAAGCGAAGGATTACATTTTAAACAAGCGCTGATCAATGATCCGCAAATCAGCGCTATCATGAATGAAACTGACATCGACAAGTTTTTTGATCTTGAATACAGCACAGGTGCTTGTGCAGACATGGTCGATCAGGTTATTTCAAAGATTCAGTTACCTTGATGGGATAGCGGCGATGAATTCAGAAAGCCTACAGCTTGATAGATCCGCCATCATAAGTCATATTGCCGAACAAATTCCCAGACATAGCCTTGCAGCCTATCCAACTCCGCTCATGCGGGCAAATGGATTGACAGCACTGTTTGAAGGCACTGAACTCTGGTTTAAGCGAGATGACCTGATCAGTTTCGGCTTGGGCGGCAATAAAATACGCGGACTGGAAGTGATGCTGGCCGATGTGTTGGCCCAAAATGCAAGCTGGTTAATAACTGGAGCTGGCGTGCAGTCCAATCATGTTCGGGCGACCGCATTCGTAGCGGCGTATGCTGGAATAAGCTGCACAGCCGTTTATTGGGGAAAACAACCGGCAACGGTAGACGGCAATTTCCGCGTGACCAAAATGCTAAATGCCCAGTTTCATTTTACTAATGACGATGACCGGGCTTCGGTTGATACGCATATTCAACTGATTGCCGATAATTTGCGCGAACAAGGACATCGGCCTTATGCGATTCCTCGCGGCGGTGCTTGTGTGAGGGGCGTATTGGGGCATGTGCTGGCTGTTTTCGAGCTTTATCAGCAATGTCTTTGCCAAGGTTTAGCGCCCGATGCGATTGTCCTTGCCGTGGGTTCTGGCGGAACTTATGCGGGGTGGTTGCTGGGCATCAGGTTATTAAATCTGCCATGGAAAATGCTTTGCTACACCGTCAGCCGTGAGCCAAAACAGGTTAGCCAACAAGTCGCTGATCTGGCTACCGAAGCAGCTGCATTATTGAAACTGGCCTGGGCTTTTACAATCCAGGATGCACCTGTTTACGGTGGATTTATTGGTCAAGGCTATGGCATACCCAGTCAGGAAGCCGCTGAAGCGATAAAGCTGGTTGGCCGTACAGAAGGCCTTATTCTGGATCCTGTTTATACCGGCAAAGCCATGGCAGGGTTTCTATATGGACTGCAAAACAAATACTTCGGGGATTACAAAAGAATAGTTTTTATACATACCGGCGGTGAACCGGCTTTTTTTGCCGGTACTGGTGACTGGCTGAATGCTGGCCTCTAAATAACCATAAATTAAGGAGAATGTCATGCGTATCATTGTCATAGGCGGCGTTGCCGCAGGCGCTAAAGCAGCGGCTAAAGCCCGCCGGGCTGATCCGAATAACGAAATCATCATCTATCAGGACGAGGCTGAAGTATCTTATTCCGCCTGCGGGCTACCTTATGTTATCAGTGGCGTCATCGATAATGAGCGTAAAGTCGTGATTCGTCAGCCTGAAGATTTTGCTAAAGACGGTATCCAGGTGTTAATCCGACATCGTGTCATCGAGATTGATACAATAAAACAGCAAATTAATGTAAAAAATCTGCAAACGAATACCGATACCGTAGTTGCTTATGATCGCTTGATCCTGGCAACCGGTGCACGACCGATCGTTCCCGCTATTGAAGGCATTACGCTGGAAGGCGTACTGACTTTGCGTAATATCACTGATCTTGCCCGATTTAAGACCCTGTTAACCGCGATACAGCCTATACAGGCAGTGATAATCGGTGCTGGCTATATCGGTCTGGAACTGGCCGAATCTTTTCATGAACTCAACATCAAGACCACGATTGTCGAAAAAGCGGTGCGGATTTTACCCAAGTTTGACCCTGAAATGGCGCAACCTGTTCACGACCATTTACTTGAAAACCAAGTTGAATTAATGCTGGGTGATGGCTTGGCCAAACTGCACGGTGACAATGGTCGGGTTACTGCTGTAGAGACAGAATCCGGCAAAATATTGGCAGCCGATCTGGTTGTTGTCGCTATCGGAGTCAGGCCGAATGTGGAGCTGGCAAAAATCGCCGGTATCGAACTCGGCCCCACAGGAGCCATTGCTGTTGACTCCAGAATGGAAACACGAACTCCCGGTATTTTTGCTGCCGGAGATTGCTGCGAATCGGTCAATCGAATAACCGGTGCACCTATCTGGATGCCTTTGGGCGATATTGCCAATTTGCAAGGACGAGTTGCCGGTGAAAATGCTGCAGGCGGTAATGCCCATTTTCCTGGTGTTTTTGGAACGGCAATATTCAAGACTTTTAAATTGACGGTAGCGATAACAGGATTATCGGAACAGGTTGCACAGGAATCCGGTTTTGATCCCATTTCCATTGTAATGGCAGGCAGTGACCGGGCTCGTTACTATCCAGGCAAACAAGGTTTTTCCTTAAAGCTTATCGCTAGCCGGAAAGATGGCAGGCTATTAGGTGCTCAAGTGATTGGTCAAGGAAGTGCCGATAAAATGATCGATATTATCGCTACTGCATTACTTGGCAAACTGACCTGCTATGACCTTGAAAACGCAGACCTTGCTTACTCACCACCATTCAGTCCGGTTTTATCCCCTATCATCGTAGCGGCTGGCATATTAAACAGCCAATTGACACAATTAGTTTGATTTAATGAATCTCTATTCAATATTCGAGAAATTGAAGCTCTGGTATAGGAGGATTTGCCTTTTGACCTTGGTCGTCGGGTTTGGGTCGGACTTCCCCCTTCAGTGTTTGGCAATAATTTTTTTAGTCAAGCGTCCTTATGGATTAGAAAATAAACCACAGGAATCACCAGCAGGGAAAATAAAGTCGAGGCAAAAATGCCAAAAATAAAACTCCATGCCAGCCCTGAAAATATCGGATCGAGAATAATCACAAAAGCTCCGAACATGGCGGCTCCCGCCGTCAGGAATATCGGGCGCAAGCGAATCGCACCGGCTTCAATCAGGGCCTCGGCCAGCGACACATCGGCACGAGCGCGGATGCGCTCGATGAAGTCGATCAGGATGATTGAATTGCGCACAACAATACCGGCCAGCGCAATCATGCCTATCATGGCGGTAGCGGTGAAATAAATCGGGTTGGGATAAGCAGCAATCGGCGTAGCAAACAGATTCAGCACCCAGAATCCGGGCATGATGCCGATGACCGTCAGCGGAATGGCAATCATCATGACCAAGGGTACAGACAACGAACCGGTTTGCCCGACTAGCAGGACATAGATCATGACCAGTGCCGCCGCAAAGGCAAGGCCCAGATCACGGAATACATCGACCGTTATTTTCCATTCACCTTCTCCCGCCAATTCAGCCGTATAACCTTCAGGTAATGGGCGTTCGGCCAGGACTTCATGCAAATCAAACACTGCTTCCACCGGGCTGCGGCCAGCCATTCCGGCAACGACATAATTAACCCGTTGCAGATTTTTGTGAAAAATGGGCTGATCTTCGCTTTCACTCTTGGCGCTGCCAATTTCACTTAACGGTATCAAAGCACCGTGCGCTGTTTTAACCCGCAAAGCCAATAAATCAGCAATCGACGAGCGGAGTGCGCGAGGCAGCTGCAGGATAATTTCCAGCGACTGGCGTTCGCTGTCTACATGAACGATACCCACCGACTGACCTGCAGCAGCTATGCGTAGCGTCTCTGCCACTTGCGCAACGCTGATACCGGATAAGGCGGCTTTTTCACGATTGAGCTGGAAGCGCACTTTGTCATGTCGTGCTTCGGAAAAATCATCCACATCAACCACGCCTTCGGTTTTTTCCATATCGGCTCTGACGCGCTTAGAAACGGCTATCAGATTATCAATACTGGCTTCCGGCGGGCCATAAATTTCAGCGACCAGATCGGAAAGCACAGGCGGTCCCGGCGGAATTTCCACGATTTTAAGGTTAGCCCCGTATTTTTTGCCGAGCCGTTCTATTTCGGGCCGTATGCGCAAGGCAATTTCGTGTGACTGTTGCTCGCGCCGGTCTTTAGCTAATAAATTGATTCGAACTTCGCCCACATAGCCGCCGTTGCGTAAATAATAGTGGCGAACCATGCCATTAAAGTCCATCGGTGCGGCCAGGCCGGTATAGGTTTGATAATCGGTGACTTCGTTAACAGTAGCCAGGTAGCCTCCCAACGCGCGCGCAACTTCATCGGTTTGCTCAAGCGTTGAGCCGCGCGGCATATCGATCATGATTTGCAACTCGTTTTTATTATCGAAGGGCAATAGTTTAAGCGGAACGGCTCGAGTCACGGCCAGCAGAGTTGAACCCACAAAAGCAATCAGTACGATCAGTAAAAATAATTTAGCGCGTCCTGCTGTTGTCAGCAGAGGCCCAAGTGCCGCGCGATAAGCCCGATAGATGAATGTTTGTTTGAGGTCTACCGGCGCAGCTTCGCTGTGGTTGTGATATACGCTCTGCAGCAGTTTGTAACTGGCCCAGGGCGTGACAGTAAAGGCAACAATCAAGGAGATGATCATCGCAATCGGCACATTAAAGGCCATCGGAGCCATGTAAGGCCCCATCATGCCGGTGATATAAAACATCGGCAGAAATGAGACAATGACGGTAAAAGTTGCCAGAATGGTCGGGGGTCTGACTTCATCGACAGCTGACAATAGCGCTTGCAACGGTGGTTCCTTGCGTAATTGATAGTGCCGGTGGATGTTTTCGACATCGACTATCGGATCATCCACCAGCAAACCCAACGATAAAATCAACGCAAATAGCGTCACACGGTTGATGGTGTAACCGGAGAGATAGTCCAGCAGCAAGGTCAGCGCCAAGGTCATCGGCACGGCGATGGATACGATAAAGGACTCCTTCAGCCCCAGTGAAAAAGCCAGCAACACGACGATAATCACGATGGCAAAACTCAAGTGCTTCACCAGTTCGTTGACTTTGTGGTTGGCTGTTTCACCGTAATCACGGCTAATAGTCAGCAAAATATCTTGGGGTATCAGTGTGCCGTGCAGCTTTTCTGCGGTGGCAATGACGGCTTCAGCAACCTGTACGGCATTACTGCCTTTGCGCTTGGCAACAGCAAGGGTGACCATCTGGCGTTCTTGACCGGCTTGCGGCTGGTTGCCGGTGGCCTCGCCTATTGTAGGCATTTCCGCGACCGCTGGACCAAAGCCGATGCGGGTGTAGTGATCGACATCCGCCGGACCATCTTCAATACGGGCAAGCTCACGCAGGTAAACAGGGCGGCCCGCAACGCTTTTAATAACAGTCGCGGCAACTTCTTCCGCAGAATCGATATGCGGCCCGGCTTCCAGTACTATTTCACGGTTGCCACGTTCAAAATGGCCCGCTTGTAGATTTACATTGGCATTCGCCAAGGCCTGCGTGATTTCAAGCAACGATACGCCATACGCTGCCAGTTTGGCAGGATTGGCATAAATGGAGACTTGTCGCTGTTCACCGCCAACCACCCAGCTTTTGCCGACATCATCAACGCTCCGCAGAGAAATTATGAGCTCATCGGCGATACGTCGTAAGGCCATTGAATCATAATGACGATTTTGAGACGAAAGCGTCAGCAACACGATAGGTACATTATCGATTTCAACCGGTGACACTTTCCAGTGGGTAACGCCTGAAGGAATCAGGTTCTGGTTGGACATCAGTCTGTCCCAGGTTTTAACCAGACTGTCTTCGAAATTCTGTCCGACAAAATAACGGACCGTAACAACCGCTGCTCCAGGTTTCGAGACGGAATAGACATACTCTACGCCCTCAATTTGCTTGAGCAAAACCTCCAGCGGTGTAGCCACCAGTTTTTCAACTTCTTCGCTGGAAGCACCCGGAAACTCCACCAGCACATCCATCACCGGCACAACAATCTGCGGGTCTTCTTCACGAGGTGTCAGAATGAGCGCCGCAGCTCCTGCCAACAAAGAAATGATCAGGAACAGAATGGACAGCTGTGAGGTGGTAAAAATTTCAACAATTTTGGTCGTCAAGCCACGTTTGGGGCTTTGCTGTTGCAGGTCGTCCATTATTCGGCCTGCTGAGAATTAATGATGACGGTTTCCCCAGACTGTAAACCGGAAATAACTTCAATTTGATCGCCGAAGGTTTTGGCCGTTCTGATATGACGCATAAGAGGCCGGCCTTCGGACAAGACGTTGACGACTTCCAGTTGTCCGATGTGTTGTACTGCGCCGGCAGGGATCAATAACGCTTCATGCTGATCGCAGGCTTGCTCCAGCCAGCCAAAATACCCCGGTTGCAAACCTTCGATGGCGGGTAATGTGACTTTAATCAGTTGGGTGCGTGTGTGTGGATCAACTTCAGGACTAATCTCGTCAATTTGCGCGCTTGCTGTTTGTCCAAGAGCATCGATACGCACGGTGACGTCCATACCGGTAAGGTAACGCGCGGCGCAAGTGCTCGGCACGTCGGCTTCAAGCCTTAAGCCTTTCGGTGTTTGCAGAGTGACTAGGGGTACGCCAGGCAGCCCCATATCACCGGCTTGTTGAAGACGTTTGACGATAATGCCATCAAAAGGCGCAAGTAATCGCGTATCAGCCAGATGGGTTCTTATTTCACTAACCTTGCTGCTTGCCTGATTGACGCTGGCTTGCGCTGCTTTGGCTTGCGCGACGATAGCATCAAGATTTTCGCGCGTGGCGGCCTCTTTACTGTACAAGCTGCGAACACGCTGTTCGTCTGCTTTGGCGCGATTGGCTTGAGCGTTGGCTCCTGCCAGCCCGGCAAGAGCTGCCTGTTCCTGAGCGGTAATATCACGATTATCCAGACGCGCGATGAGATCGCCCTTTTTAACTTTGTCGCCCGCATTAACCGTGATCTCAATAATGAGAGCCGTTATTT
>JABFSH010000059.1 GCA_013140705.1 Methylococcaceae bacterium | reverse complement strand
TAAATACTGGAAAAGTGAGTAACATCCAAGCCACTACACCATAAATCAAATGAGACCATTTGGCAGAATGTCTTATGTTGGCAATGCTGCGGGCTTTAGGATTCAGTGTTTTAGTGCGCATTTTCGAGCTCACTTACATCGCAGTAATTCGTTACTCATCCGCACATTAATTTTGCTGAAACCCTAAATATTGGGCACAAAAAAGCCGTATGCCTGATCGGTGACATTCACGTTGTCACGTTCGGCAATCCGGTTGTCTTTGTAATTGATGCTAAAGATCCGCGATATTCCGTCCTGTCTCAGGCAGAGTTGGCCTTGTTATTATTATGTCCGTTGACTTACTGGCATCACGAATCCGTTCAGCGTCCTTCGCTGCTATCGGATAATTCATGGCCCCGGTAGGAGGAGGGCATGATCAATGGGTTCTGAATTCTTGAATCCATTCTGTGCTAAGTGATTAGCTGGGTGAGATTAGAATCAATAAATAAGATATTGTCAATAAGGCCCTCAAAATATTGTTAACACGCTTGAGTTGAGTCGGCATAGGTTGCCTAGAATCGGGTTTAGCGATTGTTTAAAATAGTACCAACGGCTGCAATGGCGATCGCACTAATCCGCTTTTAGATGTCGTGAAGATCACCGATTGGCGAAGTGATCGGGTTTGAATCAGAATGGGCACGTTCTCTTTTGACGATGCCCAGCACCGTGTTCTTACTCAAATCAAGTTGCCTGCCGATCTGGCGATAGGATTGTCCTGCATTGACCAACGCTAGTACTTTCGGCACCAACTTGTCTGATTTTACACACTGACCCAAGCGTCTACCGAACACCACACCACGAGCCTGCGCCGCCTGGACACCGGATCGAACTCGCTCGCGCAGCAGATCACGCTCGAATTCCGCTAAACCGGACAGTAAGGTGGCGAAAAGCTTTCCTTGCGGCGTCGCTAGATCAAATTGCAATCCCGTTTGCGCAATCAGACAAACTCCCCAGGATTGTAGATCGTGGAGGGTATGAAACAAATCCAAGGTGGATCGTCCCCAGCGAGTTAGTTCGGTCACCAAAATAACGTCGATCTTTCGAGCTTGTGCAAGCTTCAAGACCTGTTGCCGTTTCTGACGGTCGGTTTTGTTTCCGGATACGGAACAAAACCGGCATTAGAAAATGTGTCATTGGATATTTATAAAGGTTGTATTACAGCGCTAATCGGACCCTCAGGCTGCGGAAAAAACAGTTTCCTGTCCGTTTTGAATCGCTTGACCGATATGATTCCCGGCTGTCGCGTGTCGGGTAGTGTTCTTTATGACCATAAGGATTTGCGTAATCCTGCCTTGGATGTGCAAGGCTTGCGCCGCAATATCGGCATGATTTTTCAAAAACCCGTGGCATTTCCGTTGTCGATCCGTCGCAATATTGAATTGCCTCTGCGGGAACACGGCATGAGTAAACAAGCCGATTTGAATCAGGTTTTAGAGCAGGTTTTGCTGGATGTCGGTTTGTGGGATGAAGTCAAAGATCGACTGGAATCTTCAGCCCAGGCACTGTCCGGCGGTCAGCAACAACGGCTGTGTATCGCCCGAGCCTTGGCACTGACACCAAAGGTCTTGTTAATGGATGAACCCTGCAGTGCGTTAGACCCGATTTCTTCAGGTATCGTGGAAGAGTTGATTCAGCGCTTGCGGGGAAAATTTACGATCGTCATCGCAACCCATAATCTGGCACAAGCCAGGCGTATTGCCAATTATGCGGGCTTTTTCTGGATCAAGGAGCAACGTGCAGGCTGTCTAATTGAATTTGGTCAGTGTCAGCAAATTTTTGAAGCGCCTATTCATGAATTAACAGCGGCTTATGTGAATGGAAGTCGCGGTTAATTTATTCAACAAACTAATCGATTTTCACCTACAAATGAAAATCTGTATATGCAGCTGACAGACAGCATTTTCTTTATCCCTTTTAAACCAACGTTTAGCTAGCGGTATTTTGATCGCTCCGGCATTGAAATGCTCCTGATTATTCTATACAACCCAATGAAGTAAGCGCACCTGCTTCTGTTCCATCTACGTTGGTTGGTTTATACAGCCATCAACAGTAGAAATATTCGATCAAAGATACAACTACATTAGAAAATAATTGTCACAGCTTCATGATCAACAGGGTTTTAACGAAGTTGTGAGATTTGAAGGTATCCGAACTTTTTTATAAAAGCGCGCCTGCTTTCTTATCCCGAACTGTGAATTATTTTAATTATGATAGATGATCTGCTTATTGATTGGCTAAAAGACTACGGCTACATCATTTTGTTTCTTTGGTGCATACTGGAAGGCGAGATGGGGTTAGTGATGGGGGGGCTGTCTCATACCGGGGACTTGTCGTTCCTCTTAGCGATCTTTGTAGCCGGACTCGGCGGTTTCGCGGGCGATCAGATTTATTTTTATATCGGCCGTTTTAATAAACAGCTGATCCAACGCAAATTACATAGTCAGCGGCGCAAGTTTGCTATTGCGCAATTACTATTAAGAAAACATGGCTGGCCAATTATTTTTTTGTTTACTCGGGTTATGGGGAAGTTTGAAGAATTTGTTTACAGTGATCTCTATAAATTAACTTCTAACTACAATTCGGTGCTGTAAATTATGGCTCCCAGAGGTATGAAAGCTGTCTATATTTTTGCCAGATTATTGGCTGGAATTTGCCTTGCGGCTGTGGCTTTTAGTACCGTATTGACCCTGCTTTACTTTGTTGCCCTGTTTTATTTATTTTACCGATTAGTCTGGCTATGTTCTGCTGATGGAACTATTCTGCGCATGGAATGGACATTCAAGCGCCACATCGAAAAGCTATCACTGGATGGCTCAAATCAACGCGCAACATTCTCTAAAACAGTTGATCAGAATAATATAGATCATCTTGTCATGCTGGTTAATGAAGCAATGGATTTACGCAAAACTCATCTTAATCCGGACATTACCCCGGAAATTCATTGCCTGCTTATCAGGTGCCGTAATACCATGGACTTCAATCAAGCCTTACTCATTTATAAAACTGTTGTCGATACGGATGTTGCCTTATTAAATGCATCGCTAGAAGAACTTCTTGATGATTAAAAATATTCGGCTGACTAATCCTGGAATTATCCAATGTCTTTTCAAATTTTTCGTACATTATTAGATTCCATCAAGTTAGCCCTTGGCAGGGATTACGAGACTCGGAAAAAATCGCTGCGGGAAAATACCTTGTTGAAACAACAAAAGGCTATGGATAACGCACAAATCAGTTACGAACTTGAGGCGCTGAAAATCAAGTTTTCCGAGCAACTGCAAAGAATCAAAGCAAGAGAGGCCCGCACGACTCTGGATTATAAAGAGTTCCTTGAGATGATTGACGAAATGAAAGTACAAATTATCGAAGCTTATCCCGACATGCCAAAAGTAATGGCATTAGTCATACACCAGCATGCCAAGCGATTGATAGATGACATATGGAATAATCCGGATGAGCAAATGCAGAGTCAATGCCGGGCCAAATTATCTCAATTTATTCAGGTTGTATATGACGATACCACTGCTGTGCTGTTTGATAATCAACATTCAAAAATACCGAGTAAAACGTTGTATCAGATAGAAAAACAAGAATAATACCGAAAAAACTACGCTGCGATACTGATGATATTGAATAGCCTACTTGCAACTTCAATGAGCACTTTACATGTTTTCAACAACCATCATAATAACACTTGCCAAGTTGACTTGTTCTGTGCAAATATCCCTTAAAGTTCCGGTTCGTGGGGATATAGATCTTTAATTCAATACCCTTGTACATTGGAGAACGAAGGTCCTTAAAATGAATACCGAAGCCATTCTTGCCGCAAATTTGCTCCCACTAATCATTTACTTCGGAGCAATACTCTTCATTACCGCTGTCATGCTCGGCGGTGCCTATTTTTTGGGACAAAGACACCGCGCCAAAGCTGCCGATGAACCTTTTGAATCCGGCGTCGTCTCAACAGGTGACGTGCATATTCGCTTTTCCGTGCATTTTTATCTGCTCGCCATTTTCTTCGTAATTTTCGATATGGAAACGGTATTTTTGTTTGCCTGGTCGGTGGCATTAAAGGAATCGGGCTGGTTTGGTTTTATCGAAGCCCTGATTTTTATCGGCATCTTGATTGCCACCCTGATTTACCTTGGAGCAATTGGCGCTCTTGATTGGCGCACCCGACGGCAGCGCATTGATACTTCACAAAACTCTCGTTAGGAGGGAATATGCATTGGACTCTTACCAAAGCTGAGAATGATCCCGCCCCGAAGCCGGGACAACAGTCTTATGAAGAGGCGCTGCGTCGCAATTTTCTGTTTTCCAAACTTGAAGACATGGTCGCCTGGGGACAGTCCAATTCCGTCTGGCCCTTTAATTTTGGGCTTTCCTGCTGCTATGTAGAAATGGCAACCGCATTCACCAGCCGTCACGACATTGCCCGTTTTGGTTCCGAAGTAATTAGAGCATCGCCCCGACAGGCGGATTTGATTGTCATTTCAGGTACCGTTTTCCGCAAAATGGCGCCCGTCGTCAAGCGGCTTTATGATCAATTGCTGGAACCGCGCTGGGTTATATCTATGGGCTCCTGTGCCAATTCCGGCGGCATGTATGATATCTACAGCGTTGTGCAGGGAGTGGATAAATTTTTACCGGTCGATGTCTATGTGCCGGGTTGCCCTCCTCGTCCGGAGGCCCTGCTGCAAGGCTTGATGCTGCTCCAGAACTCGATAGGCAAAGAAAGACGCCCATTGAGCTGGGTTGCTGGAGAGCAGACCTTCGTTAAATCAACAAATCAGCCAAGTTATCGCGATTTATTGACAGAAACAAGGATGCGCACGCAACAGTTGAGGGATCCGGACGAAATAGCTTGATCAGGGCCAATACAATGCATTGAGAGGATAGTCAGTGAAAGTTCATGCAGACAACATAGCTATTCCTTCCGGTATTACCAGGGAAATAAGCGAGCGTCTAAAAATCAATGACTATACCCTCCAGCCGACCTGCGATGGCATCACCACGATTTGGAGCACCCGGGAAAACTTGCGTGTCATCCTGCTCTATTTAAAGTTGCAGGCTACTCCTCCCTATGGATTGCTGTTCGACCTGACAGCTGTCGACGAACGTGAACGCATTCACCGGCACGGCCTTCCTGAAAGTGCCTTTACCGTTGTCTATCATTTACTATCTTTTGCACGTAATGAAGATATTCGTCTCAAAATCGCATTAAACGATGCCCAACTATCCCTCCCGACCATTTCTGATATCTGGCCGTCGGCCAACTGGTACGAGCGCGAGGTATGGGATATGTTTGGTATTGTTTTTGAAGGCCATCCGCATCTCAGGCGCATCATCATGCCGCCGACCTGGCAAGGACACCCGCTTCGCAAGGACCATTATGCCCGCGCTACAGAAATGGAACCCTTTAGTCTTCCCGAAGAGCGGCAGGAAATCGAACAGGACGCCTTGCGTTTCGTACCCGAGGATTGGGGTATGCGGCGGCACGGCAAAGACAGCGATTTCATGTTTTTGAATATGGGGCCCAATCATCCCAGTGTCCATGGCGCCTTTCGTATCGCCTTACAACTGGATGGCGAAGAGATCATCGATGCACTGCCCGACATCGGCTATCACCATCGCGGCGCGGAAAAGATGGGCGAACGCCAGTCCTGGCATACTTATATCCCATACACAGACAGAGTCGATTATTTGGGCGGTTCCATGAACAATCTGCCTTATGTCCTCGCCGTTGAGCAACTAGCCGGCATCAAGGTTCCAGAACGCGCCAAGGCCATTCGCGTAATGATCAGTGAACTTTACCGTCTTGCCAGCCATCTGTTGTTTTATGGCACCTATGCCCAGGACGTGGGACAAATGTCACCGATCTTTTATATGTTTATTGATCGTGAAAAGGTATTCGATATTCTGGAATCGATAAGCGGTGCCCGCATGCATTCCAGCTATTTCCGTATCGGTGGTGTTGCACTGGATTTACCTCGCGGTTGGGACATAAGAATCCGTGAGTTTATTGATTATTTACCGGCAAGACTGGATCAGTACGACAAAATGGTGATGCAAAACAGCACCCTCAAACGCCGAACCCAAGGTGTCGGCGCTTATACCACCGCAGAAGCCATCGAATGGAGCGCAACCGGCGCAGGCCTGCGCGCCACAGGACTGGCATGGGATTACCGCAAGGCAAGGCCTTACTCAGGCTACGAAAATTATGACTTTGAAATACCGACAGGGAATCGCGGCGACTGCTACGAGCGCTGTGTCGTGAGAGTCGAGGAAATGCGCCAAAGTCTTCGTATCATCAAGCAATGCCTGGACAATATGCCTACAGGACCTTACAAGGCCAATCATCCATTGACAACGCCACCGCCTAAGGAGCGAACGCTGCATGATATTGAGACCTTGATTCAGCATTTTCTCAATGTGAGCTGGGGGCCTGTGATTCCAGCTGGCGAGACTTGTATAACCATCGAGGCGACAAAAGGCTTGAATGCTTATTATTTGACCAGCGATGGCGGCACCATGTCGTACCGTACCCGTATTCGCACGCCCTCTTTCCCGCATTTGCAAATGATTCCTGTAATGAGTCGAGGGATGATGGTCGCCGACCTGATTGCGATTTTGGCCAGCATTGATTTTGTCATGGCCGACGTGGACCGATGAAATGAAAATGCAAAATAAAAATCCACGTATTGAAGGATTAAGTCCTACCGAAATCCAGGAAATTAACGCTGAAATGAGCCATTACGAAGATAAAACAGCCGTCTCAATCGAGGCGCTGAAAATCGTGCAGAAGCACCGCGGCTGGGTTTCGGACGATTGTCTCGTTGCCGTGGCCGGCTTTTTGGACATGGCTCCGGCGCAACTGGAAGGGATCGCAACCTTCTACAATCTGATTTACCGCAGGCCCGTCGGCAAAACCGTCATTCATTACTGTAATAGTGTGACCTGCTGGATGATGGGTAGCGAGCAGATTCGTGAGCACTTGTGCAGGCGTTTGAACGTTGCGTTGGGAGAAATGTCAGAAGATGGCGAATACACGATTTTGCCGATTGTTTGTCTGGGGGCCTGTGATCATGCGCCTGTCGCGATGGTTGGCGATGAACTGAAGCTTGATCTCACAGAAAATGCCGTTAACGAGTTTCTCGGAAGGTGAAGTGCTGTGGATATAATGGAAAAACCGCTGACCAAAAATATCCAGCCGGACCGTGCTTTTGCTACGCTTGCCGATTACGAGAGCACCGGTGGTTATCTAGGTATGCGTAAAGCGATCACGGACCTCCAGCCGAAAGAAGTGCAGCAATGGGTTAAAGATGCCGGGTTACGGGGCCGCGGGGGAGCAGGATTTAGCACCGGGCTCAAATGGAGCTTGGTACCAATGGATGCAGATGCTCCCCAGGTTCGCTATCTGGTTGTCAATGCCGATGAAATGGAACCGGGCACATTCAAGGACCGCCTGTTGCTGGAAAAGGACCCGCATCAGCTGATTGAAGGCATCATCATAGCCGCTTATGCCATTCAAGCCACTATGGCTTATATATTTTTGCGTGGTGAATATCATCTTGCTGCGCAGCGTCTCGCTTATGCCTTGCTGGAAGCACGGTCCAAGGGATATCTGGGTAAACATGTTTTGGATTCCGGTTTCAGCCTGGAAATCGTTCTACATACCAGCGCCGGCCGTTATATCTGCGGCGAGGAAACGGCCTTGCTAAATGCCCTGGAGGGAAAGCGGGCTACACCGCGCGCCAAACCGCCCTTTCCACTGATTAGCGGACTTTGGGGCAAGCCGACTGTAGTCAATAACGTCGAAACCTTATGTAACGTACCGCATATCTTACAATACGGTGTTGAGTGGTATCAGGGTTTGGCTCGATGTGTTGACAAGGGGACCAAGCTATTCGGTGCAAGCGGACGCGTTAAGTACCCTGGATTATGGGAATTACCGATGGGCACATCCATCCGGGAAATCATCGAAGAACATGCCGGAGGCATGCGGGACGGTTATAAGCTGCGCGGCTTTTTGCCGGGTGGTGCATCGACCGATTTCCTGCTTCCCGAGCACCTGGATGTGGGTATGGAGTTCGACGCCATAGCCAAGGCAGGTAGCCGTATGGGCACGGGGAATATCATTGTTCTGGATGACAAGACCTGCCCGGTACAAATGGTACTGAATTTGGAACAGTTTTTTGCTCAGGAGTCCTGCGGCTGGTGTACGCCATGCCGGGACGGTTTACCGTGGACCGTAACATTACTGAAAGACATCATCGCCGGAAAAGGCCGTCTCGAAGATCTGGACAGATTAGCCGGATTAACGCGCATGCTGGGCCCAGGAAATACATTTTGCGCCTTGGCGCCTGGCGCCATGGAGCCGCTGCAGAGCGCACTTAAATATTTCCGCGAAGACTTTGAACGCTACATCGTCGGCCACTACGACGAAGTGGGAGTTGTGTAATGGCCCGCATCGAAATCGACGGTCGCTTCTATGACGTTCAGGACAACACCAATGTATTGTCCACCTGCTTGTCTTTGGGTATGGACCTCCCCTATTTTTGCTGGCATCCTGCAATGGGATCGGTAGGTGCCTGCCGGCAATGTGCCGTTATCCAGTACAAGGATGCCGAAGACACGCGTGGCCGCTTGGTCATGGCCTGTATGACTCCAGTGATGAACGATATGCGCCTTTCCATCAGCAGCGAACAAGCCCGGCGATTTCGCAGTGACAATATTGAACTGCTGATGACCAACCATCCCCACGACTGTCCGGTATGCGAAGAAGGCGGCGAATGCCATCTTCAGGACATGACCGTCATGACCGGGCACACCTTTCGCCGTTATCGAGGCTCAAAAAGAACCCATAATAACCAGAATCTCGGCCCGTTCATCAATCATGAAATGAACCGCTGCATCGCCTGTTACCGGTGCGTACGTTTTTATAATGATTATGCCGGCGGTCATGATCTTCAGGTCCTGGGTGTGCATAACAACGTTTATTTTGGACGTTTCGAGGATGGTACGCTGGAAAACGAATTTTCGGGTAATCTGGTGGAAGTTTGCCCCACCGGCGTTTTCACCGACAAAACGTTTAGCGCCCATTATGCGCGGAAGTGGGATCTACAGACGGCTCCCTCGATCTGTGTACATTGCGGCCTGGGCTGTAACACCGCACCTGGAGAGCGTTATGGAGAACTCAGGCGCATCATCAATCGTTATCACGGCGCAGTAAACGGCTATTTTCTCTGTGATAGAGGACGCTTCGGTTACGGTTTCGTCAATAGTTCAAAACGCATTCTAAAACCGCGGATCGATAACCAGCCCATCATCGCTATTGAAACGGCGGAAAGTCATTTTCGAAAGCTGCTGAATGCAGCCAAATCAACAATAGGCATTGGCTCGCCCCGTGCCTCCCTGGAAGCCAATTTTGCTTTACGCGAGCTGGTTGGAGAAGAAAATTTTTTCTTGGGTTTGAATGATACAGAACACACCTTACTAAACACTATAATCGACTTGATGCGTCATGGCGGTATCCATTCGCCATCCCTGCGGGAAATCGAACAAGCCGATGCCGTGTTGATTTTGGGCGAGGATGTGACCCACAGTGCTCCCAGGTTGGCACTTTCGATTCGGCAAGCCTTACGTAATGCCTCTTTTGCCATGGCTCAAACGATGCATATCCCTCTCTGGCAGGATGCCGCGATCCGGCAACTTCGGGGTAACGTGCAAAGTCCTTTATTTATTGCAAGCATTTGCGCCACGCGCCTGGATGATGTTGCGACCAACACTTATCACGGCAGCCCGGAAAATGTTGCCCGTCTGGGATTTGCCATCGCACATTGTCTTGATGATTCAACACCTGCACCATTTGCTCTGAGCACTTCGGAACAATCACTGGCTTCAAGCATAGCCAGCAGATTGAAGCAGGCGAAACGTCCGCTGGTTGTATCGGGGACGAGCTGTTCATGTCTCGCTGTCATTCAGGCCGCATATAATATTGCCAAGGCCATTCCGTCAAAAGACAAACAATTGACATTTACCGTTCCGGAATGCAACAGCGTTGGTTTGACAATAATGGGCGGCAAACGTTTGCAGCAAGCCTTCGAGCGAATCGACAACGGCCTGACTGACAACGTGATTATTCTTGAGAACGACCTGTACCGGCGGGCTTCCCACAAAGCGGTCGATTTATTTTTGGAAACAGCCGCTCATGTCTCGGTTATTGATAGCCTGGAAAATAAAACGACTGAAAAAGCGCAATTATTGCTGCCAGCAGCGACCTTTGCAGAGTCCGAAGGCACGCTCGTCAACAATGAAGGACGCGCCCAGCGTTATTTCCCTGTTTACCCGGCAACAGAGGCTGCACGCGGCAGCTGGCAGTGGTTGACGAGTGTCATGGAAGATCCTCACTGGCAGCATCACGATGCCCTTACATCGGCTTGCGCAACAACGTTACCCGGCCTTGCAACTTTAATCCAGTCAGCATCAGTTACTGAAGACGCCATCGCTGGAAGTAAAATTCCAAGGCAACCCCACCGTTACAGTGGACGTACGGCCATGCACGCCAACATTAAAGTCAGCGAACCCGGTCCAGCGCATGACCTGGAAACGCCGTTCGCTTTTTCCATGGAAGGCGCAACAACACACGCCCCACCTGCTTTATTACCGGTTATTTGGGCGCCCGGGTGGAACTCCAATCAGGCGATCAACAAATTTCAGGAAGAAATAAGCGGTCATCTCCGCGACGGAGATACCGGGATTCGGCTGATTGAAGCATCGGGCGAATTGCCGTGGTTTGATGACATCCCAACGGCGTTCGAACCGGAACCCGGTTTATGGCGTATCACGCCCCTGCCCAACATTTTCGGAAGTGAAGAATTGAGTCAGCAATCACCTTCGATAAGGGAACGTCAACCCCTTGTCTGCATCTTATTGAATCCGATGGACGCCGAAACATTGGCAGTCGGCACGGGCGACCCGATAGAAATCAGAGAATTCGCAGGAGCTACAACTCTTACAATACACGCGCAAATCGAGCATACCCTGCCTCGCGGTTTGGTTGGAGTAACGACTGGACTGCCTGAATTTCAGTCTTTGCAAGCCTGGACCCAAATAACCTTGAAGAAAGCCAATCCTGAGCTGCAGGATCTTTCAGAGGTGCCTTTATGAACACAGGAATTGGCGATGCCTCTGACATCATCGGCATTTTGGTTTCGGTGATCATTACAGCAGCGTTACTGATCTGGGTGGAACGTCGCCTCTTGGCTGTCTGGCAGGATCGGTTGGGGCCTAATCGCGTCGGACCAATGGGTTTAATGCAGGTGGTGGCTGACATGATCAAAATGTTCTTCAAAGAGGACTGGATACCACCTTTTTCAGACAAACTGGTCTTCGTGCTGGCTCCCACCATCGTGTTCATCACCATGCTCACGGGTTTCGCGGTCATTCCTTTTGCACCGGGTGTCGGCATTATCGATTTCAATTTTGGACTGCTTTACTTCCTGGCGCTGTCCTCATTGTCCGTCTACAGTATCGTGTTGGCAGGGTACGCTTCCAATAATAAGTATTCGCTGCTGGGGGGACTGCGTGCCGCAGCACAGACCGTCAGTTACGAAGTATTCATGGGAATTTCCATCATGGGTGTCGTGATGCTGTCGGGTACTTTTAATTTAAGGGAGATTGTTGAAGCCCAAAGGGATGGCTGGTTCATTATTCCGCAATTTTTTGGTTTTATCATCTTCCTGATCGCCGTCATCGCCGAGAGCCGCCGAGGTCCGCTTGATCTGCCTGAAGCCGAACAAGAGTTGGTGGGCGGCTTTCATACCGAGTATTCTGGAATGAAATTTGGCATGTTCTTCGTCGGCGAGTATGTCGCCATTACGCTCAGCTCGGCGATCATTGTGACTCTTTTTTTCGGCGGCTGGCTCGGCCCCTCCTGGTTGCCGCCCCTGGTTTGGTTCTGTCTTAAAACAGCCGTAGGCATCGTGTTTTTCATTCTGCTGCGCGGAGCGCTGCCCCGCCCACGCTACGATCAGCTCATGACCTTCGGCTGGAAAGTCCTGTTACCGGCAGGTCTGTTGAACCTACTGGTAACAGGAGCCGTCGTGCTGTCATTGCACGGAACCTGATTTCAAGAAGGATGCAACAATGCGAAGCCAATTACGATCATTATGGGAAGTTTTAAAGCATACCTTCGTCAAGCCGGATACTGTGGAATATCCGGAAGAAAAGCCTGCCCTGTTCCCCCGTTATCGAGGACGTATCATATTAACGCGTGACCCGGATGGTGAAGAACGTTGCGTTGCCTGTAATCTATGCGCGGTGGCCTGCCCTGTGGACTGCATTGCTTTGCAGAAAACCGAGGACAAAAACGGGCGCTGGTACCCCGAATTCTTCCGTATCAATTTTTCCCGTTGCATCCTATGCGGATTTTGTGAAGAAGCCTGTCCGACCAATGCGATACAGCTGACCCCGGATTTTGAAATGTGTGAATACGATCGGCAGAACATGGTTTACGAAAAGCAACATTTGTTAATTGACGGTACAGGAAAGTATCACGACTACAACTTTTACCGAGTGGCGGGCATGACCATCCTTGATAAAGACAAGGGTCAGGCTGAAAACGAGGCTTCCCCTATCGATGTAAAAACCTTATTGCCTTAATGGAGAGAACATGTTGGCGCTGATTTTGTTCTATATCACTTCTGCCGTAGCCATATTCGCGACTGTGATGATGATCACCCGGCTCAATGCCGTCCATGGCCTGCTCTACCTGATTTTATCGCTGCTTGCTGTTGGCGTAATATTTTTTCTATTGGGGGCTCATTTTGCCGCCGTACTCGAAGTGATTATTTACGCGGGAGCCATTATGGTTCTGTTTGTTTTTGTCATCATGATGCTCAACCTTGGACAAAAGACCATTGAACAGGAAAGAATTTGGCTTCAGCCGGGAATCTGGAGAGGTCCGTCATTACTGGCCTTGATTTTGTTCGTTGAAATGTTTGTCATCATTGTACTTGGCGGCAATGCCGAAACCGGACAAGTGGTAAACTCCAAGCAAGTGGGGATCGCATTATTTGGGCCTTATCTGCTGGCAGTGGAGCTTGCTTCGATGTTGTTGCTCGCCGGGCTGGTTGGCGCTTATCACCTGGGGAAACCGATGCTCAAGGCAACACGATCAAGGGGGCATTCATGAGCGGGATTCCGGTGGAACTTGGCCTGTTATTGTCTTTAGTGCTGTTTGTGCTGGGGTTAATTGGCGTATTGGTTCGGCGTAATCTGATCATGATTCTAATGTCACTGGAAGTCATGCTCAATGCGACCGGACTGGCTTTTATAGTGGCAGGGTCCCGCTGGGGGCAGGCAGATGGGCAGATCATGTTTTTACTGATACTGACGCTGGCTGCAGCAGAAGTGGGAGTCGGCCTTGGGCTTGCGCTGCAGATTTTTCACCGTTTTCAGACATTGGATGCTGATTCGGTCAATGAAATGAGGGGTTAGGAGACAACCGTGTTAGGACTTCTGGGATGGGTGCCATTGATTCCACTGATGGGGTTTTTAATCCTGGTAATGGCCGGCGACCAACTTTCCAGGTTGATTATTTCCTGGGTGGGGGCCGGAAGTGTGGCTGTATCGGCGTTATTGGCAACCCTGATCGGTTTCGAGTTCCTGGATGGAGATATGCAGCCTTACCGACACATAGTGGGGTCCTGGATGACGATCGACGATCTTTCCGTTCCGTTTGGCTTTTATCTCGACGCTTTATCGATGACGATGTTGTTTGTCGTGACCGGCGTCGGCTTTCTGATCCATGTCTATTCCGCCGGATTTATGGAAGACGACCCTGGTTACGCTCGTTTTTTCGCCTATATGAATCTGTTTGTGTCGGCGATGCTGGTACTGGTTCTCGCAGATAATCTGGTGCTGCTCTACCTGGGTTGGGAAGGTGTCGGCCTCGGCAGCTATTTGTTGATCGGCTTCTGGTATGATGAGCCGAACAATGGCTATGCGGCGCGTAAAGCGTTTGTAATGACCCGCATTGGCGATACAGCCATGGCGTTGGGTCTGTTCTTACTGTTTACGCAATTGCATACACTTGATATTCAGTCCTTATTGTCGCTGGCTTCTAGCCAATGGGCGCCAGGCGCAGTCTTGCCTGTTGCCTCGGCAGCGCTATTGTTGGGCGGTGCGGTAGGTAAATCCGCGCAACTACCCCTACAAACCTGGTTACCCGACGCCATGGCTGGGCCAACGCCGGTTAGCGCCCTGATCCATGCCGCCACGATGGTCACTGCCGGGGTTTACCTGATTGCCCGTACCCATCCTTTATTCCTATTGGCACCCACGGTTCAACTCGCGGTAGCGGTAATCGGGGCTCTCACTTTATTGGTTGCCGGGTGCTCCGCGCTTGTTCAAACGGATATCAAGCGCATATTGGCCTATTCAACCATCAGCCAAATTGGTTACATGTTTCTTGCATTAGGCGTAGGAGCCTGGTCAGCGGCGATTTTTCACTTGCTAACGCATGCCTTCTTTAAAGCGTTATTGTTCCTCGCTGCAGGTTCAGTCATAAGTTGTTTTCATCACGAGCACAATATTTTTAAAATGGGTGGATTGCGTAAAGCCATGCCCTTAACTTTCTGGAGCTTTATGATCGGCAGCGCTGCCTTAGCGGCATTGCCTTTGACCTCTGGCTATTACAGCAAACACGAAATTTTGCTTGCAGCCTTTGATGCATCGCCTGTCCTCTGGGCTGTTGGTTTGCTGGGAGCCCTGATTACGGGCATCTACAGCTTTCGCCTCATATTTGTCGTTTTTTTCGGTGCCCAATCTCAAACCGTTGAAAAGAAACCCGGCTGGCTCATGAGTGTTCCGTTGCTTTTGCTTGCTGGTCTGGCATTGTTTGGCGGCATGTTACAGATTCCTCTGAATTCGGTATTCCCTGTACTAATTGACCAGGGAAATGATCACACATTCAATCTTGTTTCGGTCATAACCGTGGCGTCACCCATCATAGGCCTGTTGATCGCCGTGCTGTTCTATCTGACCGGCACTTTTTCCGCACAACGTTTGTCAGATGGCGGTTTGGCTGGGACCCTAAGGCAATTCTTTCTTAGTGGCTGGGGCATGGATGCACTTTATGAGACATTATTGGTACGGCCTTTTATAACTCTCTCCACAATGAATAAAAACGATGTAGTAGATGGGCTGTATGTTGGGGTAGCTTGGCTCGTCCGAGGGCTGCACCGGATGGCCAGCGCAACTCAAACCGGGCGTGTCCGCTGGTATGGCGCTTCCATGGTGTTTGGTGCTGTATTCATTATTGCCATTGGATTGCTGTCATGATACTCACCGCACTGATCGCTGTTTTGTTTTTAGGGGGCGGGGCAGCCTGGTTTTCAGAACGCAGGAGTCCAGGTACACCGCGCTGGGTGGCGATCATCACGCTAAGCTTTGAAGCGTTGCTTGCTGCCGGGCACTATGCGAGGACAGAAAGCACTGACCTCTTGCCTGCAAGCTTGTCACCCGTTTGGCTTGCCGACTTCAGCACACCATGGATTCCTCGCTTCGGGATCAGTTTTCACCTGGCTGCAGACGGGCTCAGCCTGCTCCTCATCGCCTTAACGATCGTGCTCGGCTTCATGGCAGTTAGCAGTTCCTGGACAGAAATCAGAAACCGTCAGGGTTTCTTTTTCTTTAATCTGTTGAGCTGCCTAGCCGGTACCGTCGGCGTTTTTTTGGCAGTCGACCTCTTCCTGTTCTTTTTTTTCTGGGAATTGATGATTATCCCGATGTATTTTTTGATCAGCATCTGGGGACATGAAAACAGAACGTATGCGGCCATAAAATTTGTCATTTTTACGCAGGTGAGCAGTCTTCTGATGCTGCTGGCAATCGTGGTGTTTGTACTGATCAGTCATAACCAGAGCGGTCTGTATACATTCGACTATTTCAAACTGCAAAACACCAGGATCGATCCTGACCTTGCCTTTTGGCTGATGCTTGGCTTTTTTATCGCATTTACCGTCAAGCTGCCGGCAGTGCCCTTTCATACCTGGCTACCAGACGCTCACACACAGGCACCCACCGGAGGCAGTGTTATCCTGGCCGGCGTCCTGCTGAAAACAGGCGCTTACGGTTTGCTGCGTTTCGTCATTCCATTGTTTCCGGAAGCCGCGCTTCGATTTGCTCCGATTGCCATGACGCTGGGAGCAGTGAGCGTACTCTATGCCGCCGTGATGGCTTACGCTCAGTCCGATCTAAAACGGTTGATTGCCTATACCAGTGTCAGTCACATGGGTTTTATCCTGCTGGGGATATTTTCCTGGAATCTTCTCGCGCTGCAGGGCGCTGTCATCACAATGCTGGCTCACGGCATTAGCGCCTCGGCGTTATTTATGATGGCCGGTGCTCTGCAGGAACGACTGCATACCCGTGAAATGGGAAATATGGGCGGTCTCTGGTCAGCATTCCCTCGTTTATCGGCTTTAGCACTGTTCTTTGCAATGGCCTCGCTGGGACTTCCCGGCCTGGGTAATTTCATCGGCGAATTCCTGGTATTGCTGGGCGCGTATAAAGTCAGTGTGTTATTGACTTCCGCGACCGCTGTTGTACTAATCCTGGCTCCGGTGTATTCGCTAATCATCATACAAAAAGCCTTACAGGGACCACTTAAAATTCAGCTGGCCCTGTCCGATCTTAATCGCCGCGAACTAACGTCATTCTCTTTGCTTGTGTTCATTACCGTATGGCTTGGTCTATTTCCTCAGGCTGTATTGAATGTTTCAGAGCCGGCACTGAAGCAACTTCTGCAGGATTTTGTGGCAATGGAACACCGATGAACGCTGACCAGCTAGCTGCCCTTGCGCCCATCATCACTATTACCGGTGCGGCAATAGCAGTCATGCTCGCCATCGCCATTAGAAGAAATTTTTTACTCGCCAGTGGTGTTGCCGCTGGCGGCATCCTATTGTCGATGCTGGCGCTGGGCCTCGCCTGGCCACAAAGCCCGGCTCAGGTAACTTTATTGATGCTTCTGGATGATTACGCATTGTTCACGATGGCACTATTGCTGGTGACTGGCCTGGCTGTTTTGGGTTTTTGCTATGATTATTTCAAAGATCGTGAAGGTGAAAACGAAGAACTTATTCTGCTTTTGCTAACCGCACTTCTGGGCGCGACCGTATTGGTTGCCAGCAGTCATTTTGCGGCTTTTTTTCTGGGCCTTGAAACACTTAGCATCTCTCTTTTCGCTTTGGCGGGTTATCCGATCAACAGGGCACGCCCGCTTGAGGCTGCGATCAAATATTTGATATTGTCCGGCGTGTCTTCTGCTTTCCTGTTGATGGGCATGGCGTTAATTTATGCGCAAAGCGGAGAGCTCGGCTTCAGCGGCATCGGACACTTTATCGCCAATCAGCCAGTCATGAATACAGTGGTTCTCGGTGGCGTTATTCTTATCGTGGCCGGGCTTGGCTTCAAACTTTCCCTGGTACCGTTCCATTTATGGACGCCGGATGTCTATGAAGGCGCACCTGCACCGATCACAGCCTTCATCGCCACCGTTTCAAAGGGAGCCGTTTTCATCCTCCTGTTGCGTTTTTTCATCAGCACCGATAGTTATGGTTACAATCCGCTCCTGTCCGTTTTCAGCGTTATAGCCATGCTATCCATCTTAGGCGGTAATGTGCTGGCCTTACTGCAAACTAATGTCAAGCGTATGCTGGCTTATTCGTCCATTGCCCATATGGGTTATCTGTTAGTCGCATTTATCGCAGGCGGCAGCATTGCTCCGGGCCTGGTTATTGAAGCTGTTACTTTTTATATTGTGGCTTATTTCATCACTACAACCGGCGCTTTCGGAGTTGTTTCCGTACTTTCAACGCCACAAACCGAAGCAGGCGATATCGGCTTTTATCGAGGACTGTTTTGGCGGCGACCCTTGCTGGCAGGGACTTTTACGCTGATGTTGCTTTCGCTGGCGGGCATCCCTGTCACCGCCGGCTTCATCGGTAAATTCTATATCTTCACAAGCGGTGCCGATGGACGGCTGTGGGGCTTGCTGGCCGCTGTTATCGCAGGAAGCGGTCTGGGACTGTATTACTACATAAAAATCGTTGTGGTAATGTCGATGAATGAAGAGGCAACGGTACGTAAGGCTGAAGAATCATCCGGTGCACGGATATCCTCAGCAACACTCGCTGTATTAAGTCTACTGCTGATCTGGTTTGGTCTTTTTCCCGATCATTTAGTTTCTATCATTCAATCGGTTTCAAATACAGTTAGGTGAATTCGTGCGTTGAGATTCTTGGTTTTTCATGCATCGCACTGCATGCCAGGCTTTTCAACATAACTTGGTTTTTAATTACTTTTTTAAGCAAATCAGACTCACATTATTGCAAATGTGATCAGGTGGACAAAGCAAAATGCATTTACTTAAAAAATGAGGCTATAAATAAAAAAATGGAAGCAATGGCTCATTTTCGATCAGGATGACTTATAACAAAAAAACAACAATTGAGGAATCATTATGTTAACTAAAATTACAGTTTCAGATTATATGGCTACAAGATTAGTGAAGCTGACTAAAGACACCAATGTGATCGATGCTATCAAGAGCTTGTTAGATCATAAAATAACCAGTGCTCCGGTTGTTGATTCAATCGGTCATTTAGTTGGCATGTTTTCTGACAAGGATGGACTGAAGGTTTTTCTGGAAAGTGTCTACGATCAAGGTATGAGTGGGAAAGTTGGAGAATACATGTCCACAGAAATACTCAGTGTTGATGCAACGTCCAGTATTGTCGATCTTGCTGAAAAATTTAAGAAGTCACACGTCAGAAGTTTTCCGGTTTTTGATGATGGCCGATTCGTTGGCGTCATTAGCCGGGTGGATGTTTTAAGAGCATTAACCGCTATATAATCGGCACTACGATAAGTTAGGAACGTGCATGAAATAAGTTTGCCAAGTAGCACTAGCATTACCGTAAACAGAACCTCACACTTTTAAAACCGAATGTTACCTGGGTATTCAAAAGAATTAGAACAGCAAATGCAAGAGCTATACAGGCGCTTGTCGGCGAAAAACAAACGGCAGTATGCCGCCATTGAAGCGCTTAAACTTTCGTATGGAGGTATCAGTTATATTGCCAAACTGTTTGGCTGTTCACGAGATACGGTCCGGGCTGGAATCAAAGAGTTGGGGCAGGAAGATGAACGGCCTGGCCCTAGAAATAGAAAGGCCGGTGGCGGTCGAAAGTCAGCCCTGACCCGTCATGAGTAAACGTTCAACCCCGACACTTTGACGAAGGAATTTTATTTAACCATCAATTTTTCAATGGCTTCTGGCGTCAATGGTAGCAACTCATCAATACGGCTATTTGGCCAAGTAGGCAATTTTTCCAGCGTGTCTTTTAACCAAGTTTCTGGATTTAGACCGTTGAGCTTAGCGGTGCCAAATAAGCTTTGAATGACGGCGGCACGCTGTACGGCGCGTTCGGATCCTACGAATAACCAATTTTTCTTCCCAATGGCGATGGGTCTGATCACGTTTTCCACGGGATTGTTATCAATCGGCAAGTGGCCGGTTTTGGCATAGCGGGTAAGGCTAGTCCAGCGGCGCAAGGTGTAGTCGATCGCTTTGGCTGAGTTGCCACCCGTGGCGGTACGCGCGCGAGTTTCAGTGAGCCACTGGTGCAAGGCATCCAGGATGGGCTGGCTTTGTTCTGCCCGCAGCTGCTGGCGGGCAGCATCGTCCAATCCGTTGCATTGCCTTTCGATGTCGTATAATCCACTGATCCGCTCCACAGCTTCTTTAGCCATGGGGTTTTGGTCGGACTTGTACAGATCAAAAAATTTCCGGCGCGCATGAGCCCAGCACGCCAGTTCAATACAGGGCACTTCTGTTTTTTTGTTGTTGAACGAGGCTTTGTAGCCTACGTAATCATCAACCATCAAGTGGCCTTGCCAATCGCCCAGAAATTGCCGAACGCAAGCCCCACTGCGGCTCGATTGGTAATCGAACACGATAATGGTTGCAAGGAGTAGCGTGCGCATTGATTGGGATTGAAATCACATGGTGCCCACCAAGTCGTTGTCGATTATAATCAAGACAGACGTCGCTTGCGCATCTAACAGCGCCCCGCCGGTGGGATTCGACAGGGCAATACTCACTCTCTCGTTCGGTTCATCGAGGGCGTCGTTAATGATAGGAATAGTAAACGTCTTGCTGGTTTCTCCCGCCCCAAATATCAGTGTGCCAGACACAGCCGTGTAATCAGCGCCTGTTGTAGCCGTACCATCACTCACGGTATAGTCGACACCGACACCACTGGCGACCCCTCCCGTCCGTGTCACAGTAATCATTGCGGTGGATACGGCCTCGTTAACTCTGAAAGTTGCAACGCTAAATTGCACGGTGCCCGCCAAGTCGTTGTCGACGATAATCAAGAAAGCCGTCGCTTGAGCACCCAACAGCGCCCCGCCGGTGGGATTCGATAGGGCAATATTCACTCTCTCATTCGGTTCATCGAGGGAGTCGTTGATGATGGGAATGGTAAAAGTCCTGCTGATTTCTCCCGCCCCAAAAGTTAATGTACCAGACACAGCAGTATAGTCAGTGCTTGCTATAGCCGTATCATCACTCGTGGCATAAGCAACCGTGACTGTGGATGAAACTTGGCCGATGCGTGTAACGGTAATCGTCGCGATGGATCCGGCCTCGCTGACCCTAAAGCGAGAGGCGATGAACTGTAGACCCACTTCATTGTCCCTAATGGTCAGTATCGAGTTCCTCTGGATACCGAAAGTGGCTCCGCCCGTGGGATTGATGAGCTCTAAGCTCACCGTTTCGTTGCCTTCGACTAATTGATCATCGAGGATCGGTACGGTGAACGTCTTGCTGATTTCTCCGGCCCCAAAAGTGAGCGTACCCACCAAGGCGGTGTAATCTGCGCCCGTTGTAGCTGTGCCATTGCTCATAGTGTAATCGACGGTGACGCCACTCGCAGTTCCCCCGGTCCGCGTGACAGTTATCGTTGCAGCGGGGCGGGGTTCGTTAATGCTGTAAGTCGCCGTACTAAACTGCACGGTACCCGCCGGGTCGTTATCGACGATAATCATGACAGCCGTCACCTGCACACCCAATAATGCCCCGCCGGTGGGGTTAGACAAGGCAAGATTCACTCTCTGGTTCGGTTCCTGGAGGGTGTCGTTAATGATGGGGATGGTGAAAGTCTTGCTGGTTTCTCCCGTCCCAAAAGTCAGTGTGCCCGACATGGCCGTGTAGTCAGTGCCCGTTGTAGCCGTGCCATCACTCATGGTATAGCCGATGCCGACACCACTGGCTGTCCCTCCCGTTCGGGTCACTGTGATTGTTGCAGTGGGTCCGGCTTCGTTAACTCTAAAAGTTGCCGAGCTAAATTGAACGGTGCCTGCCGGATCGTTGTCGACTACAACCAGGACGGCCGTCGCTCGCGCACCCAATAGCACCCCGCCGGTAGGACTCGACAAGGCAAGATTCACTCTCTTGTTCGATTCATGGAGGGTGTCGTTAATGATGGGGATAGTGAAAGTCTTGCTGGTTTCTCCCGCACCAAAAGTCAGTGTGCCTGAAACTGCCGTGTAATCAGTGCCCGCTGAAGCCGTACCATCACTTGTGGAGAAGTTAACGCTGGCGGGACTGGCGGTTCCCCCCGCCCGCGTGACGGTAATCGTTGCGGCTAGAACAGCCTCGCTGACGCGGTAGGTCGCCGAACTAAATTGCACCGGTATCCCCCCTGTCACTGCCGCGTCAGCCTGAATCAGTCCGAAACCGCTATTGAAATCGAATCCGACGGCCTTCATATCGGTAGCAGTACGTTCAAGTGTACTGTAAATCTCGTCAGGGAGAAGAGTTGGCGATCCCAGGGATTCATCAAGCATCAAAGCAGCAACAGCAGCCGCATGAGGCGCGGCAGCAGAAGTTCCAAAGAGGTTCGGAAATATATCGGTATCACTGCCGTCACCGGGATCGGGAATGTCGAATCCGATAACTGTGTTATTCGTGCCGTCGGGAGCCACAATTTCGGGTTTTTTGCGAACGATTGGTGTTAGGTGTCGAATGCCCGCGCTATCAAATAAGATCGGTGTGCCACCTGCCGAAGAAAATGTCTCCAATAGAGGGGGCGACGTTCCGAATTCCGGCACATTAAAATAAAACGCCGCCCCGACGGTCTCAGCGCCCGCAGCGTTGGCATGACCAAAGATTGAACCACTTTGGGTGTTAAACGTGTTGATAGTCAGTTTGTTTTGGGGGCTGAAACCAACGTATTTCAGAAGGCTGTTGGCAGGACCGGTGATTTTCACAATCGCCAGATAAACGGATACTGTTGGACCTAAACTGCCATCATAGACAGCACCAATAACTTCAATAGGGTCTCCGCCAAGATTTGGGTCTACCCCCCCTACTATAGACCCTGGCAAACAATTATCTACCGACGGCAAAATGCATATATAAATATCGTAATCCGAAGTAGACCCCGGCGCACCGCTGACGGAAAAGTAAGGTTCATCCCATTGAAAGGAAGCGATATTAGGGCCCGTCGGAAGGGTGATGCTCTGAAAGGTATTCACGCCAGGGCCCGGATCAAAATCGTGAAGGATACCGATACCGCCTATTCCCGCTATCCCGCTTGGGCGATAATTGCTTTGGTAGGATTTCCGCGCAGAGTTACCGGCGGCTGAGAAATAAGCGACGCCCCTTGCTTTCACCGTATCCACGGCCTGTGCTATGATACTGTCCTGGAACATCGGCTCGTCAAAATAGATAGCGTCATCGACGATGACCCTGGCACCGGCTTGCTGCAAGTCGATAATGCCCTGCGCGAAGTTTGCTTTTCCGTTGAATGCCGAATGAAAAGCTCCAGCAGCTCCAGGCGCCACATCGTGGACGATCTGCATCAACGCACGACCTTCATCTGTCCCTCCGGGGCAGAAGTCCTCCAGTATGTTGACGCCTGCTGGCAAGTCATCGGCTGGCCCACTACCAAGGCAATTGAAACTATCGGACAACACGCCCACGATGACCCCGACGCCGGTCACACCGATAGCCGTGCGAGCGATGTCGGCGCGCATGGCTTGGTCACCCTGGCTGGTTGTGATACCGGCATTGGTCTTCATGGCAGCCGGTCGGGCAAAGTGCAAGCTGGATAAGGCGGCCATCACTTCGATTTTCGCAATCGGTAAACGACCCGATACCATTCGTCCGAAGCTCACACCGTTCGTCAGTCCTAATGCTTTCAAGTCGGCGAGCAAATCCGCAGCGTCATCTGTGGCAACAGCATCAATGACGACGCTACTGTCGACCAATTTAACGATAGGGTCGGTAGATGCAAATTTTCCTGATACCCGGAAACCGCCCTGTTGCTGTTGCAAATATGTTGCATGTTCAGAATATAGACGCGCAAGTCCCCCTCCCACCTTCGCGAAAGCGCCGGTTTTGACATTGGAAATCACCGAGACTTGTGGCCCCAGAAAAGCGGGTGTCGTTGGTGGAGATGTCTGACTTGATGCGTTACTGATGAAAGCTAGTAGGATTAAGGCTATTGTGGAGGCATAAAGTCGCCTGGTTGGTCTACTGAGTCTTATTCGTTTTTTCATGGCAGTAGCTCCTTTATCGTGTATGTCAACTAGGTCAAGTCCGAGTCTGTGTCCAAGCAAAGCGGCAATGCTATAAATTAAGGCTTGACCGTTCGTAGTGATCTTGACGAACCATGAACAGCTTAACTTAACGATATTAGGCAAAGCGAAGTCCACCTCACTAGATTAGAATCACTGATTGTTCATACGTGTCGGTGTCTATTCTCGTACACGGAATTAGGAGTGATTTCACTAGGCTAGCTATTATCGCGCTCCTTCTTCACTTGCATGATTTTATGTTTCATACTCAATGTCTTAACCCTATATTGATTTTTGTAGAATTAGAGTCATGCATACCTGTGAAGTTCCTGAAACTGATGCATATTCAGGTAACTTCTTAACCCATTTACGTGATATCAGAGATAATCACCCATCTCTACAATAAACTATATTTTTCAGTTTAAGTCAGAACCTTATTTAGCGCCTTGTGTTGGCAGGACACACCCAGGGGCGCTGGTTGCGTGGCTGGAATATGAGCTAGGAGCCTGTCGGACAATAGAATTGGTTGCCTGATATTTTGTGGCGGCGTCACGCAAAAGAAGCTGGATTCGGCTTGCAAACCCACTTCCCGGATTGCTAGGGAATTGATTGCTACTAAATTAGGCATAACCCTGCAAAGCCTGGTTAGGGATAGCTGGGCTTTTTTATGCCTGGCGAATAGGCAATTGTTGCGGGTGTTTTTTAGAAATGGGACAAAATTGGGACATTTTTATTATATCCAAACCAATAAAATCAATAACTCATTGTTTTTAATGGTGCCGGTAATAGGAATTGAACCTACGACCTTCGCGTTACGAGTGCGCTGCTCTACCAACTGAGCTATACCGGCAAATGAAGCAAGTGACGTCCTAAAATAATGTCAGGCCACTTGTTGGAAAAACTAATTTTTGAAAATAGCTGATTAGGTAATCGAATAAGTGGCTACTGATTTTATTCTACTGCACCTTTAAGGTTTTTTTAAATCAATTTAATAAGCGGATCAAGCAAAAATCCGTAATCTGCAAAATATATTGGGATTCTTGAAATTCAGCGCCTCGTTTTAAGTCAATACACTCCTAGCTCACATTATGTTTGAATTAAATAAAACGAGCATTACAGTGTCTATAATTGGAAGTATTATCCCGGATCATCTCGCGACCGCCTTCACGAGAGATGTATTTTTAACCCTCTAATAGGATTTCAAGAAATGACTGTAAAACCTGAATCAGTGCACAAAACCCAATCCTCCCCCGAATTGGATAAATATTGGGAGCGCCGCAAACTTGGTGAGATTAAAGGGCTTTTAGAGTCTTTAAATATTAACTCTCATACGGATATCAGTGGCCTTTATCATATGACGATAGGGGCAATTAAACGGGTTGATGCATACCGCTTTAAAAATGAACACCTCGACCAATATAAGGCCGACGTGTTGAATCGTGCTAAGAAACTTATGTTGTCGTCAGGTGATCTTGAAGAAATTAAACAAATGAGTACAGCCGACTTTGCATTCATTAGGGAAAATGAAGAAAAATGTTTAAAGTGGGCTTATATTGCGTCCGAATTGTGGGGCCTGTGGCAGCTTTATTATGGTTTTGAAACGCTCGGACTGGAAGTTGATAATAAAGGTTTATTGCCCAGACTTATTGAAATTGACGAAACCCAAGACGAAAATGAAAGGATATAATCAGGACATCAGATCCGTGAAAGTCCGGAAGTTGACTTTCGAAGCCTCAAGCCTTCCGACCTTTCCCTTAGTGCTTCATAAAGTTGCGCCGGGCCGAGTAAAATATCCCGCAAACCGCTACGCACCTTTTCCGACTCTAACGCCTGTTTGCTCATGGCACTATGAGCAGCCAAGGCATCCATGATGGCATTCATCAATTCATGAGATAAGTCAGGAGAATTGGCAAACTGTTGCTTGGTATTACTGACCGCTTGTTGAGCCAGTGTTTTCGATTCCAATAATTTACCCTTGATGACATGGTTTACATAAATCAATTGATCATCATCGGATAATTCACCTTCAAACAAGTCGTTCACCTTGGCAATAATTTCCGCCAGATACGCTTTTTCCTTTTCCTGCACCTGACTGCTTCCCGCTCCCTCCATCGGCGTCAATTTGGGGTATTGGTCATCGTTCAGCGCCAATGTTCGCTTTCCCTGGGCTTTCAGGTTATGGTGAGTCAGCATAGCTTTTGACAAGTCAATACCTTCACGCTCGCGCCCGAATTCCAACAAGGGAATGAGACGTTTGTAAAAATGAAACGCTTTTAAATGGCGGTGTTTCCATAGTCAAATATCTGGGACAGAAAGGCATACAGTTGCTGAAATGCGCCCATATCAAGCTTGAACAGGATAAGCGCGTACATCTCGTTTTATGCGTCTTCGGCGGCCTTGCTATCTTCTTTGGCAAGGGCAACTTTCTTCTTGCCTTGTGCTGCTTTGTAACGGTGTAATATTCGTGAGACAACCGGTGGCGTTTTTACGTAATTCACGGGCGTGAATAATCGTCATTGCGAAATCCCCCAATGCTCCGGCACTTTGCCCAGCCATTCCACTCCGCTATCCTTGTAGCCAGGGTAACGCGGAAAAATCATGGTTATCTCCCGGCAACATCGGATTTTGGTTTAAGAGACAAGATCAAGGTCATCGGCTGTGTCGGTGAGGCAGCAAAACCGTGAAGTTGATAGAATTGCTTTGCCTGTTCCGACAGCGCATGCACCAGCAAACCGCGTATGCCCACTATATCAGCCGCTTGCGAAGTGCGTAGCACTGCATCTTGCAGCATGGCAACGCCAAGCCCTTTGCCTTGCCAAGCGTTATCAACCGCAAGCCGTCCTAAAATCGCAACTGGCAAGGGATCAGGCATGTTGCGCCGAATGCCAGCGGGGGCGTGATTTAGTTCCAGCGCGCCGGAAGCCAGGCAGTAATAACCAACAGCCTTTTGAGCTTCAACAACCACGTAAGTGCGAGATGCACCGTTGATTTGGTTGGGCATTGCCCGCCGTTTAAGCCAATCATCCAAGCTATCGACACTGCATGTAAATTCATCAAGGTTATGATCGGCTGTCAGTAATTCCGGTGCAGATAGCACTAGGTATTCCAGGGTTTCGGCGCTGCCATTAAGCGTTCAAAGCCTTCGTTATTCGGCGGCGTGTCCAGAATTTCAAGGAAATAGTCGTAAGTTTTTTGGTCAACCCGCACTAGAGCTTGGTCAAGCAATGATTCCTCTGCGGCACGGCGAGCCGCATCGATCATGAAATCGGAGCGTGTTTTACCTTGCGCTTTTGCCGCCCTGTCAATCAACATACGAATATCGCTACGAACCCGTAAATTAACGGCTTGGGTTTCTGTTTCAGTTTTTTTTGGGTTTTGTTGCATAGCAACCTCCTTTTGTAATTATAACAATCATACATCATTAAGATACACATTGTGTATCTGTTGTGATTGTAGTCATTGCTAACGAGATGCTTATGCCGTGAGCCCTGCAATCATGGTCAGGATACGGTCGGTACATTGCTTCAAGCCCGCATCAATCTCAGCCAGTTCACGCGGCGGCTCGAACACATAGAAATGACGGTTGAACGGGATTTCATAGCCGACTTTGGTTTTGCCGCGGTCAATCCACGCTTCAGAGGCATGGGACTGCACTTCACGCTTGAAGTAGGTTTCCACGGTTTGGCCAGCACTTGATCATCTTCGATGAACAGCAGATTGACCATCAGGCGGATCACTTCACGCGGCGTAAAATGTTCCCCTGCGGTTTCATTGGAGATTTCAGCAAATTTGCGGATGAGCTCTTCAAACACCATCCCCATTTGCGAATTGCTGATTTTGTCGGAGTGCAAATCCATATTGACGAATTATTCCGTGACTTGATACAACAGGCCCGATTTAGCGAGTTTGTCTATCTGCGCATAAAACTCAAAGCGCCCGAAAATATCCCGCACCGCTTCGGAAAATCCTTGGATATAGGAAAACAGGTTTTCCTTGATATGGCCCTGGTCGCCCATCAGTTTCTTCATATCCAATGGCGAAATGTTGAAGAAACTCTGCACTGCTTTACGGAGCAGGAAGGGATCGGCATTTAAGCCACTTTTTAATTTTTCTTGATGTTCTGCCAGTACAGCGGCTTTGGTGGATTCCAAGACGCAATCCAGACGACGCAGTACCGTAAAGGGAAGAATAATTTTGCCGTAATCGGATTGTTTGTAATCGCCGCGTAGTAGGTCAGCGACTACCAGAAAAAGGCAGAAAGGGATTGATGGTTCATGAGGTCTTACTTGAGCGTCTTTTTCAGCAAAAGACTGGAACTTGGCGGAGAGAGAGGGGTTCGAACCCTCGATACGTTGCCGTATACACACTTTCCAGGCGTGCGCCTTCGACCACTCGGCCATCTCTCCTACTTTGCTTTACGCTATAAGTAATTGATAATTTTAATCTATATTACTAACAGTTGCAATGACTTTATCCGACACCTTATTCCGCGAGCATTTCCAGTTCATCCCAGCGTTTATACGTTTGTTCAAGTTTGGCTTCCAGCGCCTTGATATCGGCTAATCCGTTCGCGATGACCTCCTGGCTTTGCTGATAAAATTCGGGCGCGCTGATTTGTTCGGTAAGCGCCGCTTGCTGCGCCTCAAGCTCGTTAATTAGCTCGGGCAATTTATCCAGTTCCTGCTGTTCTTTAAAACTTAGCTTTTTCTTTTTTGCGGCCGACGCCGATTTTTCCTGCTTGGCTACTTCGACTGCTTTTGTAACCACTTCAGATCGCTTGATTTGCTGAGTATGATTCAACCAATCGGTATAGCCGCCGACAAACTCATCAACGCTACCCGTTCCATCGAGAACAAACACACTGGTCACCACATTATCCAGGAACTCCCGATCATGACTGACCAGTAATAACGTACCGTCGAAGTTGACCAGTTTTTCTTCCAGCAACTCCAAAGTTTCCAGATCCAGATCATTCGTCGGCTCGTCCATGACAATTAAATTGGCAGGTTTGGTAAATAAACGCGCCAAAAACAGGCGATTTTTTTCACCTCCCGATAAGCTTTTGACCGGCGAGCGTGCCCTGGCCGGGGCAAAAAGAAAATCAGCCAGATACGACATGACATGGCGTTTGTTACCGGCAATTTCAACATAATCGTTGCCATCAGCCACCGTGTCGGCGACTGTCATTTCCGGATCCAGCTGATCTCGCAACTGATCAAAATAAGCGATCTCAAGCCGTGTGCCCTGCTCTACCGAGCCGCTGGTGGGATTGAGTTGCTGGAGCAATAATTTTAATAGTGTCGATTTTCCGGCGCCATTGGCCCCCACCAAACCGATCTTGTCACCTCGTTGGATGATCGTTGAAAAATGGGAAATAATTTGCCTATCGCCATAGCCAAAACTGATGTCCTTGACTTCCAGAACTTTTTTACCCGACGCTTCACCCCTGTCGAGCGCCATTTTGGAGGTGCCTTGCTGACTGCGCCGTTGAGCACGCTCCTGACGCAATTTTTCCAAAGCCCGAACACGGCCCTCGTTGCGTGTACGTCGCGCTTTGACACCCTGCCGTATCCAGACTTCTTCATCCGCCAGTTTTTTATCAAACTCGGCATTCTGATTGGCTTCATCTTCCAAAGCAGCGGCTTTGCGTCGAAGATAATCATCATACGTCCCTTGCCAGGACACCAGGTTGCCGCGATCCAGATCAACAATGCGAGTCGCCAGGTTTTGTAGAAAAGCCCGATCATGGGTCACAAAGAGCACAGCCCCCTGAAAATTAAGCAGTTGCTCTTCCAGCCACAGGATGCTTTCAAAATCCAGGTGGTTGGTCGGCTCGTCCAGCAACAGCACTTCAGGTTCTATGACCAGTGCTCTGGCTAACGCCACCCTGCGTTTCCATCCTCCGGATAAGCCACTGATTTTTAACTCTCCCGGCAAATCCAGTTTGCTTAAGGTTGTTTCAACACGTTGCTGGAAATGCCAACCATTTTTGGATTCCAGCTTATGCTGTAGCTCTCCCAATTCATTCAGAGCCTTGTCGTCACTGTAATTCATCGTTAGCGATAAGGAATGGTAACGGGTAATCCATTCACCCAACTCTCCCAAACCACCGGCAACCGCATCATAAATCGTCGCCTCATCAGGCAAATCAGGGGCTTGCTCCAACCAGGCCAGGCGCAGTTCAGGCTGGCGCCAGATGTCGCCATGATCAGGCAACACATTGCCGGCAATGATCTTCATCAAGGTCGACTTGCCCTCTCCATTGCGCCCTAATAGCCCGACTCGCTCACCTGCATCGAGCTGAAAGTCGGCGTTTTTCAATAAAGCATGGGTTCCAAAGGCAATGTCGATATTTGTCAGACGTAGTAAAGGCATTTTAGAATTTAAGATGGAACAGTGAATCGAAGCGGACCCTCTATTATATAGAAGAACCCGGCATCGTTAGTGTTAATTCAAAGATGCTATTGCCTGGCTACAACATGCGTCTGAAAGCTCTCGGCGACGATCCATGGAGGCTTAGTTGAATTTTTCTTTGGCAGTGCGCATGACCAGATAGCCAATCAGAGCCCCCCACATCATGATAAAAATGCTATGAATCATGACTTCAAAATTGAAGCTGTCAACATTTCTAAAATAGTCCCATATGTCATCGGCCAGCACGATCACCAAAACCATAATCATCGCACTTTTCAGTTTGAGCATATGCTCATAAAAAACCCCGATACCGAGCAGAATAAATCCTGTAAAAAAACGAAAGCCACTATGGATTAGCATTTCCCCATTGAAAAAATCCAATTTGAATGCCGTATCCATAAAATACAGCACGACAAAACCTGCCCCCATCGATAAACCGATTAACTTCATTGTTGTCCTCTATGTAATATTGTCAGTGTTAATTAATTTTAAACCTGGCGGTAAAGCCTCACCAAATATCTGTTTTTCATCTTTTTCATCCAGTTCTTTAATCGTTTCCACCAAATCCATCCATGAAGCCGGGCTTTTGCTTAACTTCAGTTTTTCAATAATGTGTTGACGCAATGTATCATCAATATCCCGAGCCCGATCACCACTCATGCGGGCAATCAATGTCGCCGCAAAGCCAATTTGTGGAACTTTCTTCCAGTCTTCGGACAACATATGGTTTAACCAAATGGCAATCGTATCGGCAGGTATGACGTTATGGTTACTGCCATGAAATGGCACTCGGGCTCCAATACGGCCGATTGCCCACCAGGTTTGACTGGATTCACCGGGTTTTTGCAAGCGCTTAAACAGCCATTCCCCCAGTTGAATTTTATGGGCTGCCGGTAAGCGCTCCAATACCGCTGCAAGCCGCACCATATCATCATAACCGCGATTTTTAATCTGCTTGGCAACAGCGGGTTGTCTTGCCGAGGCCGGATTGAGAAATTTGGCGATATCTTCAAAAATAGCCTGTTGCGCTTGCGAATTCAAGCCGCCGGCAATACGCCGCCAAAGAATCCACCATTCCGTCCAGTTCTGCGCTTCATTGACAAATTGTATGCCCTGACTGTAGGTTTTCCAGAGTTGCTCAACACGCCAATCATCCAGGGGATAGCCAAAACCCGGGCGACAGCAAAATCCGGTCAGGCTTAACCAGACACGCTCATGGTTTTCGGACCGTCGACGAAATTTCGCACCCTCCAGTAAAGCAGAAAACATGGCTCTCAGTAACGGTGTTTCCCAGTTGGAACGTTCAGCGACGAGAATATATTCCAGGTCTGCCCGTAAATTTTTTACTGCCTTGGGATCGATTTGTTTGGAACGCACGCCAAACACAGCCTGTATTTTTTCTATTGCGGTTGAAAGCTGGCTTGGCAACGCTGCGCCCATCTGACTGACTGTTGCCCCCTTTTTTCTGATTTGAAATTCTACATCCCAGCGCTGTTGGCTGTCCGCTATCGAAACACATTGAATTTTGAGCGTTCCTATTTCAGTTTGCGTAACCGCCAATTCCACAATAGCCTCCGCATTCGGAGTCAGGCTATTACCTTCAAAAGCAACAGCCAAGGGCGGCAGTGAATGAAAGCAATCATCAATTTCGGTAACATCGCCGAGCTTTAATTCCGTATCACCCGACAGCGAAACAAGGTGAAAGCGCACGGGAACACCCAAACGCAAGGCAAAACGGCGATCTTTTAACAGCCTCTCTTCGCCTTCCTCGCTGCCTTTCGGCAAAATGCAAATGCCATACTGATTGGCAACCGAGCGACTGCTTGACGCATCGGTATCGACCAGTAGAAAGTAACTGCGCGCCGCGCCTCCACCGATCTTCAGTTTTTTATCACGTCGCGCCATCGCATAACTGACGGCACCAAAAGCAACGGCAAGCTCAGGATGATGATTTTCCAGCAGTGTCGGCACTTCTGGCTTTTGATCTTGGCCTGTCGCTTGCTGCTCTGCCAAAGTCCAGGATGTAATTAGTTCGACAATCCTCCTGGATATTGGCTGGCTGCGAAACACACCACCGTTCAGCAAAATAGCATCCGGCACCGTGCCGAAGCCTTGCAAGGCTTCGCGTGCTGCCTCTTTGTGTAATTTTAAAAAAGCGGCAATATGTTTGCTGACCGCAGGTTCTGCCGCATACGGCAACCCGAACTCGACGACGCCGCTACGTTTGCGGTCCGGCAATTCCTGCAGACCGGATAACGGAAAAAAGCCATCCAACGCCACCGACCTGACTTCCTCACGCGTCAATACGGCTGTCCGTGAACTGCCAATCAATCTGGCGCCGCCCCCCAGCAGAGTGACATTCATTTGTTCAGGCGCATCATCGGCAAGTAATCGTTCTTTGGCAAGTCGGCATTGTTCAAGTAACTGCGATAACTCAGCGGCCGATAAGCGTTTGTCACTACCGACTAATCGTCTTTCAGCAAGATGCGCCAACGCCAAATCAATATTGTCACCTCCCAGCATGAGATGATCGCCGACCCCAATACGCGTTAATTTTGGCTCGGCTTGGCCAGGTTCAACTTTAATCAAGGTCAGATCGGTTGTGCCGCCACCGACATCACACACGAGCAATAGATGAACATTTGCCAAGCACTGACTAATCATACCGGCGTGCCGTCTTAGCCAGTCATAACAAACCGCTTGCGGCTCTTCAAGCAGCCGAATCCTGGTTAATCCTGCTATCTTTGCCGCCTCCAACGTCAAAGACCTTGCCGCTTCATCAAACGAGGCGGGCACGGTAATCACGATATCCTGAAGCTCCAACGGCGAATCCGAAAATTTGTGAAGCCAGACGGTACGAATATGCGCCAAATAACTAGCACTCGCATCAAGAGGGGAAACTTTGCTGATGTCATCATCGCTTCCCCAGGGCAGGATTTCAGCCGTGTGATCTACCGCCGGATGTGAAAGCCAGCTTTTCGCACTCGTCACCAACCGACCTCTGGATTTTGCGCCCAACAAGCGCGCAGCCTCGCCAATGACTGCTGTTTCTCCAGGTGTTGAAAACGTGGTGTCGGCCGCAGATAGCTCACCATCGGCAGGATGATAGCGAACCGATGGCAGCAATGCGCGGGCGGAAACCTGTCCGGGCGCGATTAACTGGTCTATCGAAAAAATTTCAATTTCCTGCAAGCCTTTCCCTGCCCTGGCGTAAGCAACCACGGTATGCGTGGTGCCCAAGTCTATGCCGACTAAATAGTTTGAAGTTTGATTTTGCATGATGCTTTGTTTTTATAGTGGATGCATGGATCAAGAGACAATTAGGATAGCGTCATAAATAACTTCCCTAAATTTTCATGAGTACATTGGGCTGATTTTAATCGCTCAAGGCGAATACCCAAGGGCACAAGTAAATTCGCCTCTACAGGGTATACACTAATCGGGAAGTTATTTTAGCCAAATCCTTAGCTCAAACTTTGACTAATCGAAGTAAACCACTAAATCTCAATGAATCCAAGCGGCAAAAGCTTGCCGCCTGATGGCGACATTTTTTTGTCACCGATCGGCTTAGCCTGCTATTCATGAACCTATCTTATTGATTACTTGTGCTTATGTTATATTGGCATAGTCCTGGCTTTATTCTTGACAACCACAAGACTTTAAGACCCGAGGATCTGTCATGAGCAAAAAATCTGCAAATCTGGCTGTTATCAGCAATTACACGTTTGAATCTGCCAAAGTCGTCAATCTTAATCATTATGACATCAGCAGCGCCTTACAAACAACGCTGGATTTTAATCAGTTGATCTCCATTTTCAGCACCAAGATCGAAGTCATGGTGCCCCATAGCGCCTATGTCTATTCCAACCCCGAGTTCGGCCTGGAAATCAAGAATGGTGTCTTTTCCCGCCATTCCTGCAGCTACGCCCTCAAAATCGAGGAGCAAAAACTCGGTACGCTGAAATTCACGCGTAATCGCAAATTCGATGAGAACGAGTTAAAGCTGCTCGAAACGCTGCTGTGCTGTCTGATTTATCCGTTGAAAAATGCCACGTCTTACCAGCTGGCGCTCCGTATGGCTTATATCGATCCGCTCACGCAGGCCAATAACCGGGCTTCCTTTGATGATTCGGTCAAACGAGAAATGAGTCTGGCCATTCGTCATGACAAGCCCTTGTCGTTGATCTTTCTGGATATTGACCACTTTAAACACATTAATGATCATTATGGTCACGATTGCGGCGATTTTACGCTGGCATCGGCTGCCAAACGCATTCGCGATAATCTGCGCGGCAGCGATATGCTGTTCCGCATCGGCGGCGAGGAGTTTGTTATTTTGTTGAGCGGCACGGATGTGGCGGGCGCCGAATTATTGGCCGAACGCATACGAACATCCATTGAACATCACACGCTGGCTTATAGCATGGAAACCATCAACGTCACCGTCAGCCTCGGCGTGAGTACACTACAAAAGGATGAAAATGCCGATTCGTTTATCAAGCGCGCCGATACCGCCATGTATCAGGCTAAACACTCAGGCAGAAATCGTGTGCTGGTGGCAGTATAGATTAATTGTTACCGCCGTTACTGAAACAATTTAACCAGCGTGCAAGCACGGTGATAATATAATCTTTTTCGATCGTACATAACACACGGCCTTTCGGTATCTTGTGCCATTTTTCCAAACAACCGCGACAACAACAGGCGGTTGCATGTTGCGCCACAAAGACCGGATGACCCCGAAATGGCGTTTGTTTGCCATCATTGACAAGCATTGCCCGCGCCAGGCGTTTTTCAATAAAATCGCTGGCATGATCCAAAACAGTCGGCAGCCCTTTAGTGCGCAGATATTCAAGTTCCTTACCTTTAAGGTGAAATTGATCACGAAATGCCGACTTTGAAAGTGCATTAAAGAGTTCGTCTAATTCTCTCACTACAATCCAATAATACTTTTATGCCTGATAAATGACATTTGAGAATAAAGCGTTATGCTTTCTGGTAGCACTTCGCAAAAACTCATTGTGTGTGAATGAACAGTACTGACATCGCTATAGGCTGTCAAGCACTGCACCGGGCCGGAGTTTAGTTCAACCATTAAAATATGCTATTGTCAGGCCTTTAGCGATATCACCTGAATTGTCAGTAACATGAAAAAACTGTGCATCCCAGCCTTTTGCCTGTTGCATATGATCGCCATTTTTTGGTGGACCTTACCGCATAGTTTTGGCGCAATGATCGTGGCAAATGACAAACAAGCCAGTTTGGAAGCAAAATTATTCAACTGGCTGATTCTTGAAGAAAACTCCAAGGCATATACTCTCTTGCGGAATTATATTGATGTGACGGGTAGCCAGCAGTATTGGGATTTTTTTGCACCACAAATCCCCATAGTTCATCAATATTTGTCTGTTTGCAATTCAATTATGACGTATCCTCAGCAAGAACAAATAGCCTGTCAGGGGCAAGCCTTGTTCAGTAATTTGCAGCCAGATTTTGCGATGTTCAGACGATTCGGGAGTGACAGAAGCCGGCTTTACCGATTGACTGAAAATTTAATCCATCTCGACGACCCCTTGTTGCTGGAAACTTTTACCAATTATTACCGAGCCCGACAGCAACGTAAGGCTGCACAGTTGATACAGCATCGATTTGAACTACATCCGGAGCTAAAAGACTTGCCCAAAGCAGGCTATCAGATGGACAAGCTTTTATGGACCGCCCCTTGATGCAAGATGTATGGAACAATTTTTGGTTCAGGTCGATAGATGCCAGACAATATGCGGTATTGCGTATTGGTTTTGGCTGCTTATCGACTGTTTATTTAAGCCAATTGTTGCCTTATGTGGAAACGCAGTTTAGTGGCTTGGGCTGGTTGGGCAGCATTCAGCAAATAGCGATACAAAACGGCGGCAGTTGGTCACTTTTTTTCTTATCAGTCACTTCTCACTCCTTACCATTTGCTTATGCAATTGTCATCCTGGGCATATTGGCGGCTTTTCTGTTGATGATAGGCTGGCAAAGCCGCTTGGCCGCCTTTATAACCTGGCTGATCTGGGTTTCACTGTGGAATCGAAACCCGCTACTGCTTGATGGTGACGATGCGGTACTCAAAATGATGAGCTTTTATTTGATGCTGGCTCCTTGTGGAAACTGTTGGTCCATCGACGCTTGCTTTCAAAAAAAGCCCGAGTATGTTGCCGTCTGGCCATTGCGATTGATTCAATTCCAGATCGCCTTGATCTATTTCGTATCAGGGTGGGTTAAATTTCACAGCCCGGAATGGCTGGATGGCACGATTATGCAGTATGTATTGGTTCATCCACAGTATTCACGATGGGATGGCTGGTTGATCATCGACAGTACGCTATCAACATCATTGTTGACGAACCTTGCCGGGGTTATTCGATGGTGGGAGTTGCTATTTCCATTCTTGCTGCTAAATCCATACATTCGTAAGCCAAGCCTACTATTTGGCCTCCTGTTTCATCTGGGTTTACTGCTGACCATGAATCTACGCTGGTTCCCAATCATCATGCTGTCACTCTATCCAGCGCTGATATCCAATAGCTATTTTCTTCGTTTGGAAGAGCGGTTTTTTAACCCGCGTCATAAAGATGTGTGAAGTTAAATTTATATACGGCCACTAAATAGGTAGTACCTGGCATTTATTTTATCATTGCAATTATGGAATATTTCTCCATAATTGCAATGATGATAAACCGAAGACTACAATCTACTTTAGAGCAACTTTTGAATCTATATCCTGCGGTTGCTTTGTTAGGGCCCCGGCAAGCGGGTAAAACGACCTTGGCATGGGCGATTGCAGACCAACGCGCGTCTATTTATCTTGACCTGGAATCGACAGTCGACCAAGCCAAGTTGCAAAATGCCGAACTGTACCTGACCGAACACCAGGATAAGCTGGTGATCTTGGATGAAGTGCAACGGGCCCCGGGTTTATTTCAAAATCTGCGTGGCGTCATTGATCAAGGTCGTCGGCAGGGCCGACGTAGTGGCCGTTTTCTGTTGTTAGGTTCAGCTTCGATTGAACTGCTGCAACAGTCCAGCGAAACATTGGCAGGACGGATTGCCTATCTGGAGCTGACGCCCCTGAATGCCTTGGAATTAGGCGAAGGACAAACGGAAACGCTCTGGTTGCGCGGCGGCTTTCCAGACAGTGTACTCGCTGATAGTAACAGCATCAGCATGAAATGGCGGCAGGATTTTATCAGCACCTATTTAGAACGTGACATTCCGCAATTGGGCCCCCGTATTCCAGCCGAAACCTTGCGCCGATTCTGGAGTATGCTGGCACACAATCAAGGTGAACTGTTAAATGCGGCTAAATTGGCCGCCGCACTGGGTGTTGATGGCAAAACGGTCGCGCGTTATCTGGATTTACTGGTTGACTTGTTATTAGTTCGTCGCTTGAAACCCTGGCACACTAACAGTGGCAAGCGCTTGGTGAAGTCACCGAAAACCTATGTCAGAGACAGCGGCATGGTCCATGCACTATTGGGTATCTCGGATAAAGAAGCGCTATTAGGTCATCCCGTCTGCGGGCGAAGCTGGGAAGGCATGGTGATTGAAAACTGCCTATCGGTTGCGCCTGCGCATACGGAAGCCAGTTTCTATCGAAGCAGTGCCGGCGCAGAATGTGACCTGTTACTGACTTTTCCCGATCAAACGACGTGGGCTATCGAAATAAAACGCAGTCTGGCGCCCAGCCTGACCAAAGGCTTTTACTTTGCTCAAGAAGAAATAAAACCAAAGGCCAGTTTTGTGGTGTATCCCGGAGCAGAAACCTACCCCATCGCCAAGGATACTCAAGCCATGGGATTGCTTTCTCTGCTAAATAAAATTGCTGAACAACATGTCTAGAGAACAGAAGCTATTGAATATCTAACTTTCAAATTGATTCTGACAGACTAATGATCAGTAGGGCTGGTAGGCTTTCTAAAGTTATACAATGCTAGACAATTTCAAAAATCCCAAGAAACTTCCATTAAGAACGGAAATTGAAACCATTTTGTTGAGCTCATGAGTCAACCGCCAGAAAGAATGCGTGCCAAGTGTCTTTGTATTGACATAGAAACTTCTCGCCAAGATAGCATGAAACTTCACGAAATTGGCGTTTATCGACCTGATAAGGACGCCCGAGCACGCATTCATGGAAAAGCATCTAATCTCACGGTACGCCTGGATAAGTTAACTCAGGGCGCATCGTTCGTCCTCGGCCATAACGTGATTGCTTTTGACCAACCGGCTCTATCGATGCTGCATCCGCATCTGGCTCTTCATCGCTTGCCGTTAGTGGATACCCTCGAATTATCCCCCGTTGCATTTCCACAGAATCCGTATCATCGCTTGGTCAAGGATTATAAACTGTGTACGACAACACGTAATGACCCGGTACGTGATGCCGAACTCGCCTACGAACTGTTTTTAGATCAGGGAGATGCATTAAGGCAACGCGTTGAAGATCATCCTGATGAAGTGCTGTGTTTACACTACTTATTGTCTGCTGAGAATGGTAAAGGCATGGCGAATTTCTTTGCTACGCTGCGTCATGCGTTAATGCCTTCTTTGGAAGAAGTTCAAGCAGCCTGGCAACGAGAAACCCATGGAAAAGTTTGTCTAACCGCTCAAAAACGGATCGTTTCGACCTACTTACCCGACCCTCAGTGGCATAAACCATTAGCTTATGCGTTAGCCTGGTTGAGCGTCGCTGGCGGTAATTCGGTGTTGCCGCCTTGGGTGCTGTTGTCATTTCCAAAAACCCGCCAAGTTATTGCAGCTCTACGTGATGTGCCCTGTACTGAGCCAGACTGCCCATGGTGCCAAGATCAACACAATATACTTCAGCTCCTGCCCAGTTACTTTCCGGGCATTAACCATTTTCGCCCTACTCCGAGCACTCCGAACGGTCAGTCATTGCAACAAGCCATTGTTGAAAACGGCTTTTCTGGAAAATCCACATTAGCTATTTTACCCACCGGCGGCGGCAAATCCTTATGTTTTCAGCTGCCGGCTTTGGCACGCTATTATCGAAATGGTAGTGTGACCGTCGTGATTTCACCGCTTCAATCGTTAATGAAAGATCAAGTCGACAATTTGGAAGCTCGAGGCATTACCTGCGCGGGTTATCTCAATAGCTTGCTGACACCGCTTGAGCGCCGGATGATGCTGGACAAATTGAGGCTGGGCGATCTGGGCTTGATTTTTGTCGCTCCGGAACAATTTCGCAGTACGGCATTTTCAAATGCCCTGATGCACCGGGAAATCGGTGCTTGGGTGTTCGATGAAGCGCATTGTCTGTCTAAATGGGGTCATGACTTTCGCCCTGATTATTTGTATGTATCTCGCTTCATTAAAGCTCGCCAAAAAGACTCGCCGTCCCCGGTATTTTGCTTTACAGCCACCGCAAAACCCGATGTTGTTGAAGACATCTGTGAGCATTTTCAATCACGATTGAACATCAACTTAGATCTTCTGGAAGGTGGCGTACAACGAGCGAATCTAGTTTATGAAGTTCGCTCCGTAGTCACACAAGCAAAATACCCTGAAGTCTTGCGGCTAATAAAAGAAACGTTAGACTCAGAAGACGGGGGTGTCATCGTATTCTGCGCCCGTCAAAAAACGGTTGAAGAAATGGCCTCCTTTCTAAAACAGGCGGGTTTAGACTGTGGCTATTTTCACGGTGGCATGCTCTCCGAAGAAAAACGTTCAGTTCAAGAAAAATTTATTCGAGGCGAGCTTCGAGTGATTGCGGCAACGAATGCCTTTGGCATGGGCGTTGATAAGGCTGATATTCGACTCGTTATTCATCTGGATACTCCAGGTTCTCTGGAAAACTATCTTCAAGAGGCCGGCCGGGCCGGTCGAGACCAAGCGCCCGCTCGATGTATTCTTCTATATGATGATGCCGATTTGGATGTGCAGTTTCGCTTATTGCGCAATTCTCGTCTCACACAACACGACATCTATTCGATTCTCAAAGCCCTGAGAGCCATAGAAAGAAAAGATAAAAGCGAAGGCACCGTGGTTGTTACCAGCGGTGAAATTCTTCTTGAAATACCTGACAAGCTCAGGATTGATCCCGATGCCGCGGATGCTGATACTAAAGTCCGGATTGCCGTCGCCTGGCTTGAAGAGGCACGTTTATTGGAACGTCACGAGAATCATACGCGTATCTTTCCAGGCAGCCTGCTCATTGCCAACCTGGATGAGGCCAAAGCCATACTCGAAAAAAATTGCGGACCGGGCACCAATATTGACTTGTATTGCCAGATTTTATCCTCATTGATGCAAGCTGAAGACGATCAGGGTATCAATACGGATGAACTGATGCTGGCTACAGGGCAAGATTCACAAAGTGTCCAAGCCATGCTGCGCGATCTCAATCGGTTCAAACTGCTTTCCAACGATACAGAAATTGGCATTATTTTGTACCGGGATCCCGATACGGCTGAGAGAGTCAATGAACTCAGTCGGTTGGAAGATGCACTGTTGGCTAACCTTCGTGAGGCTGCACCGGATGCGGACCAAGATAGTTGGCAGATTTTAAATGTTAGACGTCTGTGTGATACGTTGAGGCGTAGTACCAGTGCCACGATCGATCCCGAAAAGCTGACGCGTTTACTCAAATCGTTCGCCGAAGCGTTTGGAGGCGGAACAGGACAACGTGGATTTTTTGCACTGCGCCCTGCGGGACAGGATAACCGCTACATTAAATTGCTCCGTAACTGGCAAGACATTGAAGTGATTCGTCAGCGCCGCATGCAACTGGCAAAAGCTCTGGTCAATTATTTTATCCGTCAACGCCGGGGTAACAATCTGTTGGTTTCATGCAAACAAGGCGAAATTGAAAGGGCCTTACAATCGGATTTGTCCCTACAGAACCTGGATATACGAGACTGGCAGGTAGCTTTGGCATCTACGCTTATTTACTTAGACACTAACGAGGTATTACATTTAGCGCGGGGCAAGGCAGTTTTCCGGGCAGCTATGAGTATTCAATTGAATGCTGACACAAGACGGAGGCAATTCAAAAAATCAGATTATGCGGAATTAGCCCTGCATTATCAGGACAAGATCATCCAGGTTCATGTAATGGCGGAATACGCCCGTTTGGCGCTTGATAAAATTCAGGCAGCCATGACGTTTATTATTGACTATTTTAGCCAGGATCAGGATGCTTTCGTTCGACGATACTTTGCAGGTCGTAAGGACATTCTTGAAATGGCAACCACAGAAGCCGCGCATCGCAAAATTTTAACGGATTTGCAAAACCCCGATCAACAAGCGATTGTCGCCGCACCTATGGAAGGTAATCATTTGATATTGGCAGGACCCGGATCTGGGAAAACCCGAGTGATCGTTCATCGGGTTGCTTGGTTAATTCGGGAATGTATGATTTTGCCTGATGAAATTATGGTATTGGCTTATAACCGATCAGCCGTTATCGAAATTCGCAGGCGACTTTGGGCATTAGTGGGAATGGATGCCGCCGGTGTCAATGTACAAACCATGCATGGTTTAGCGATGCGGTTAACGGGAACCAGTTTCGCAGTCGCTATCGAACAGGGTGAAAAACCTAATTTTGACGACGTAATTAAAGCGGCAACAGCACAATTAATTAAAGGTCAATCTGATGAAGAAGTGAACTCATCGGTGCAAAGGGATCGGACTCTGTCGGGATTACGTTATCTCCTCGTCGACGAGTATCAGGACATCAATGCGGATCATTATGACCTGATTAGTGCCGTAGCAGGTCGAGTGCTCAATAGCGAAGAAGACAAACTGCCACTGTTAGTCGTGGGTGATGATGATCAGAATATTTATGCATTCGATGGAGCCAATGTCCGTTTCATCCGACAGTTCGAAAGGGATTATAAGGCCAACTGTTATCACCTGATTGAAAACTACCGATCGACAAGCTACATCATCGAATGTGCGAATCGAGTTATTACCAAAGCCCACGATCGAATGAAAAGGGATCATGATATTCGGATTAACCATACGCGCCGAGAAATGCCAGCAGGAGGTGACTTTGCTGTGTTGGATCCCTTGGCTCAAGGCCGTGTACACATCATTGAAGCCCCTGTCACTTTATTTGGAGAAATGGAGGTGGCTTTTGCCGAGTTGTTAAGACTGAATACACTGGACAATCCGGGTACGCAAAGGCCGTGGGGGCGATGTGCCGTCATCGCAAGACGTTGGGAATTTTTGGAACCTATGATGGCTTTATGCCGATTAAAAAGAATTCCGGCCCGTCTGATGCGCGATAATCAGGGACCTGAATTATATAAAACACGTGAAGGCAATAGGCTTCTTTTATTGCTGAAGAATCAGTATCGACATGCTGCGCGTCCTCGAGTCATGCTTCGCTTTGGAACTTTATCACGCTGGTTCAGGATGCGCTTCCAGATAAGCATAACCGATCAGAATGAACATCCACACCAATTGGCCTTGGCACAGTTTATTCAGGAATGTGACTCGATTACACCGGGTGCTGAGCAGGTCGTTCCCGATCTCGTTGATGCGCTCTATGAGTTTGATTCGGGTAAACAAGGTGCTCAGTGCGACGTTAATAATGGCTCTATGCTGCTACTTACCGCCCATCGCGCCAAAGGATTGGAGTTCGATCACGTATTAATTTTAGATGGAGGTGCTTGGTCAAACGGCAATGACGAAGAACGACGATTATTCTATGTCGCGATGACACGCGCTCGTAAAACCCTGACACTCTGCGAAAGACAGGGAGGTAAGCATGCTTTTATTCGCGATTGTCAGGATCTTTGTCTACGCTCGCGGCCAACACCAAGCCCATCCGATCCAAAACTGGCTTATAGGACTTGGGTTGCCAACCAAAAACAGGTGGTTCTCTCATGGCCAGGTTATTTTCAACTGAAGGCCCCTATCCATAAAGCCATGACGAAGTTGGATTATGGTAATGAGTTAATTTTGCGCCCGAGGACTGACGGTCAAACAGGATGGGAAATTACAGACATGCAGGGAGTAGCGGTCTCACGTATGGCTCAGCGTTTTACACCACCGGCCGGAGACATTATTTCGGTTCGAGTTGCGGCAGTGATTGTCAGACACGCTAAATTGGAAGATTCGGAGAACTTGCGATGCCAGGACTGGGAGGTAGTTCTTCCCGAGATAGTCTATTTGCCTGCAACTTCAAATCAAACATCTTCGAATTAAAGAATAGAGACACTATTCGACTTAAGAGGAGCACCTGTTTTAACGTTTACCCTCTAAAACGGTGAAAGAGCTCCAGTGATCCTGTTATTCGACATTGGAGCTTTTGACCATTATTCTGCTATTTTCACCAGCCAGCCACCGGCGCCATTGCAATTGCTTAGGGCATCGGCAGTGATCGCAATTCTCGCATAAGGGCCTTTCAAGGAGGCGGGTAGCGTTCCATTGACATCAAAGCTACCGTCATTTTTTGGCGTGACTTTGACGTTAGCAGGCAGGTCTTTTACTGTAACCTTAATTGAATTCGGATATGTATTTTTAGACGCTGTAAAAGAAAAAGCAGAGCTCGCTTTTGCTTCGGCATTTTCAGCCGGCACAAAATTAGTAAACTTAGGTTTGGCACAGGCTTTTGAACTGCTACTACCGCCGCCACCGTAAGCCCAGCCGGTATTGGTAACAATCATTAAAATAAAAAACCACACGCCATTATTATATCGTTTCATCATCATTCTCCATTTTGTTGTTATAGTAGTTTTTTAGGTATCCAACATATAACGTACCCGATTTCGACTCATTGTCAAACAGACAATATCTAGACTAAACCTTCAGTAGTTTGGACGGAATTACAATTAAATTCACCGTTCAGATTCCTTTTTTGCTACTTTATCGCGTAAATAAACCGGCATCGCCTGCTCGACGGCAACGGCCTTACCTTGATCAAAACCATAGGCTCCCAATCTTGCAATCACGCCTGCCCGGGGTAACAAATCCGCTTCGCATCGGTTGACCCATCCAGTTAATCGATTCATTAAGACAGACTGATAAACGCCCCAACCGGAACCCACACCAACGCCTGTTCGTTCAGGAAATTCTACGTTTTCCGCCGGTGTTACCGCTTCCTTGCCTAGCAGCTCCGCAAATCCTTGCTGATCGCGTTGATAAACACCCCAAAAAATTTCGCCCATCCGTGCATCCATGGCCGTAAAAGCAACGTTTGTCGATAAAAATCCACCTTGAAATTTATCTTCTATATCAAAAAAATCCTGAGCGATCGCCGCTAACGTAGAAACCGGTACGACGGGTATATCCAAGCCCAACGCTATACCCTGTATGACCCCGGTGGCAATACGTACACCGGTAAAGGAACCGGGCCCACGCCCGAATGCCAAGCCATCAAGGTCCATGGGTTTTAAGCCGGCTTCTGCCATTAACGCGTCAATCATCGGCAAAATCAGTTGGGCATGTTCTTTAGGCGCCAGCTTAAAAGACTCAATCACTTCACCGTCAAGAAACAGTGCGGCCGAACAGGCTTCGGTTGCAGTATCTACTGCTAATAATTTCATTACTACGTATCTTCCTGAAAAAATGCTTGAACATCGGCAATGTCACGGGTTCGCTTCATCGCCGGAACACTGTCTAAAAAAATCTGGCCATAAGCGCGTTTAAGCAATCGGGGGTCGCAAACCATTAACACACCGCGATCCGTCACATCTCGTATTAACCGGCCTATACCTTGCCTTAGCGCAATGACGGCAGCCGGCAGTTGATATTCAAAGAAGGGATTGCGGCCCTGTTGAGTCATCGCTTCCATGCGTGCTTTCAAAACAGGATCGCCGGGTGATGCGAAGGGCAATTTGTCAATGATGACGCAGGATAAGGCTTCCCCCCTGACATCCACACCTTCCCAAAAACTCGACGTGCCCAGCAAGACCGCATTTCCAGCCTGTTTGAATTGCTCCAGTAACCTATTCTTCGGGCGACTGCCCTGAATCAGTAAGGGATAATCCAGTTTATCTTTTAAAATATCAGCTGCCTGTTTGAGCGCTCGATGGCTGGTAAACAGAAAAAATGCCCTACCCTTGCTGGCTTGTAAAACCGGTATCGCGAATTCAACGATGACAGGAATAAAATCTGGATCGTTCGGTTTGGGCAAGCCTTTGGGATGATAAAACAGCGACTGGTTGGCGTAGTCAAAAGGGCTGCCCCAACTCTCACTGGCCGCATTCCTGAGCCCTAGATTATTGGCAAAATGGTCGAAGGTGTTGGACACACTTAACGTCGCCGACGTAAATATCCAGGTCGCCTTCTGCTGTTCCATGAAGCTGTGAAATTCAGAGGCAATATCCAGCGGCGTTCGACTTAAGGTAAAGGTTTTTTTGTGGGTTTCAAACCAGCGTATCCATCGACCGCTGCTGTTGTCCATGATGATTTTCAACTGCAGCGCCAGTTCGTCAGATCGTTTAAAGCAGGACTCCAGGCCTTTGGTTTTCACCGATGCTACCAACAATTGTTCATTCAACCGTTGCAACTGATCCTTGATCGCATTCAAACCCGCCGCCAGTTTCGGATTGTTCTCGATCTCGCGCCATTCACCTCGTCTTAATTCAATACCGAATGCCAGTCGAAGATCTTTTACTTCATGTTCCAAATCTTCACAAGCGCTTCGTAAAGCTGGCAAGTCGGTAGCATCCTTGAAATATTCAATCAGTGTGTCCTGCGCCAGATCGTTGAGCTGTCTGGCGCCCACCGTAATTCCCAAAAAATCGGACGCCGTTTCAGCCAATTGATGTGCTTCATCAATGATAACCACTTCCGCCTTGGGTAATAATTCGCCAAAACCGCCGTCACGAATCGACCAGTCGGCACAGAGCAAATGATGATTCACGACCAGAATTTCGCATTCCTGCGCGTTTTTTCGTGCTTTGACCAGAAAACAGTCCGCATAATCCGGGCAATCCTGCCCGAGACAATTCTCCACAGAAGAGGTGGCCTGATACCAAACCGGATCGGCTTCCGCCACCTCGGACATTTCCGCAATGTCGCCTGTTTTGGTTCGCTGCGACCAGGATTTGATTTTAGCCAAGGCCATCGCCTCTTCTTTGATGAAACCCAATGGCGAATTAACCGCATTTTGCAGGCGATAAGTACAACAATAATTACTTCTGCCCTTCAACAACGCAGCAATAAAAGGCATTTTCATCGCTTTGCGAATGACAGGTAAATCTTTATTGAACAGTTGGTCCTGTAAATTTTTGGTGCCCGTCGAAATAATGACTTTTTTACCCGACAAAATGGCAGGAATCAGATAAGCAAAGGTTTTACCGGTTCCGGTACCCGCTTCGGCAATCAGATGCTGATTTTCATCAATAGCACGTGCTATAGCCGACGCCATTTCAATTTGAGCAAGCCGGGGCTGATAGCCCGGTATCACCGCCGCTAATGCACCTTCGAGACTAAATACGGACTCTAATTCATTCACTGTCTTGCTAACGAATACGGAAAATAGACAAAGGATGTAATGGTAAGACAGCGCCATTAAGAAAGCTAATAAGTTTTGTTTTTAAAATTCGAACATTACAAAGTACCATGCCAAAATCGTCGATGCTGCGCTTAACTTGGCCGACCGAAGAAAGAGATAAGGTTCGCACAGATCTTGGAAAGGTTGCTGATGAAAATTGATGAGGGATTCGAATACGGGGTCGTAATAGAAATACTGAAACAGACATGAAATTCACTATTTTTATTATGTTTCATATAGTTATATCATATTATTCTGTAATTTTTCATGTCGATGACAAAGTATGATATAACTAAGCATTGAGGATACTTATCAGATTGTGAGCGAGCCTTACCACTTATAAAATCAGGCCTTGTAAAAATGAGTAATAAACCGTTGCAAGCCAAGTCGCTTTCGCTGACACATAAAACCATGGCCTTCTATGGGCTACCTCATTTGACTCATGCCATCGTGATATTGCCGATGGTACTGTTTATCCCTTCCTTTTATGCAGACGACCTAGCATTGCCTCTCGCCAGCGTCGGCACTGTCATTGCCATTTCGAGATTAGTCGATGTCTTTACCGACCCCATTATCGGAATACTCAGTGATCGCTGGCATAGCCGCTGGGGACGGCGTAAGCAGTGGCTTGTGTTAGGTACACCGTTGTTAGTGCTTTCGATGTGGATGCTGTTTGTACCTGACCCTTCCGTGTCCGTCATGTATCTGTTGGTTTGGACTGGCTTATTGTTTTTTGCCTTCACGCTGTTTGACTTGCCGTATAAGGCCTGGGGCGCCGAACTCTCAACCGATTATCATGAACGATCGCGCATTGCTGCCTGGCGCGAAGCGTTTGGCGCGATCGGCCACATCATTTTCTTGCTGATCCTGATTGTCTTGGGTCTGCTCGGCTATCATGGCAATCGCGAACATCTCATGGTGATCGCTTTAATGGTGTGCATTTGTTTACCAGTGTTTGTAACATTGACCGTTCTCTACGTCCCGGAAAGACCGCCAGAAAAACTGGATGGTCCCATCCACATCGGCTGGCCAGGAGTCAAGCTCATTGTACAGAACAAGGCATTCATTAATACGGTGTCCGCACTGGTGCTATTTGTCTCGGGGCTCATGATTCAGGCAACACTGCATAAAATGGTGCTCAAACATGTGGTGGGAAGACCGGAATTGTTTTCGTCGATGATACTGGCGGAAACCATCGCCTCGCTAATTGCCTTACCGCTTTGGATAAAACTTTCCTATCGAATCGGCAAGCATCGCGCACTCACGCTGGCCGGTCTATGGATCGGTGTTTGGAGTCTGGCTTTTCCATTGGTTGGCTCAGGCGACATAACGCTTTATATCAGTCTGATTGTCTGTCGGGGCAGTAGTTTGGCCGCCATCATCTTTTTGTCCAATGCGATAGCCGCTGATGTTGTTGATCATGACACGCTGGCCACTGGCCATCAACGCACCGGTTTATATTTCTCGCTTTGGGGCATGACCATTAAACTGGCAATTGGCTTAGGCGTTTTTCTAGGCACCTGGTTGCCTGCCTTTTATGGCTTCGAACCGTCACTTGCAACGCACAGCCCTGCTACCGAACTCGCGTTAATGCGAATTTACGGCTGGCTGCCCACGTTGATCATGTTTTTAGCCGTTCCAATTCTTTGGAATTTTCCGATCAACCGGGACAAGCATCTGGACCTGCGCACGCAGATTGAAGCCAGGCGTCAATAAGATCGGCAGGATATCAGTTGAGAATCGCAATCATCAGTGATGCCTGGCATCCACAAATCAACGGAGTAGTCACAACGTTAACCAACACTGTCGCTACGTTGTTAAAATTGGGTCATGTTGTTGAGTTAATTACACCGGATCGTTTCCGAACTTACCCTTGGCCGGGTTATCCCGATGTTGGCCTGGCTTTCCTCTGCGGCCCTCGTTTGAGACCCATCATTCAGTCGTTTAAACCGGATGCGCTGCATCTGGTCACCGAAGGCCCTATCGGCTACGCGGCCCGACGCTATTGCCATGCCATGGGGTATCACTATACCAGCTCTTATCTCAGCCAATTCCCAGAGTATTTTAAGCTGCGCATCGGTTTTCCTGTTATGATCAGCGAAGCTTATTTGCGTTGGTTTCATAACGAGAGTCAGCGCGTCATGGTCGCAACACCCACCTTGTCTATGGAAATGCGACAAAAAGGCTATCAACGATTGGCTTGCTGGTCTCGTGGCGTTGACACCACATTGTTTCGTCCTCGAACAAAAGAGTTTATCAAGGATCCGCGCCCTATTTTTATGTTTACCGGAAGAGTCGCCATCGAAAAAAATATCGAGGCCTTTCTAAAGCTGGATCTTCCGGGAACCAAGTATGTCATTGGCGATGGACCTTACAAGGAAACCCTGGAAAAAAAATACCCCGGCGTTCGTTTTACCGGTTACCAACACGGCGAAACCCTAGCTCAATTAATGGCGGCCGCCGATGTCTTTGTTTTTCCCAGTCTGACGGATACGTTTGGCGTCGTTCTGCTGGAAGCATTGGCCAGTGGCGTTCCAATAGCTGCTTTTCCGGTTCAGGCACCTAGAGATGTCATCACGGATGCGAACGTGGGCATATTGAGCGATGATCTCCAGCAAGCCGCCATTAAGGCATTATCGTTAGATTTGCAAATGTGCCGACAGTATGCGATGGACTACACGTGGGAAAAATGCACTCAGCAATTTGTGAATAATCTTGTGCCACTTGTTTGATTGATTGATTGATCAATAGAAAATAGTTTATATAAACCAACAACCAAACATCTGGGGGGAGAAAACGGATAATGATGCTGATGAGTTTAAATTAACGCTTGTGAGCCCATCCCTAATGACTTTTTGCCTGCATATTATTAAAAGGCCCTCCTTTGCGAAACCGAAGGACTCATCACGAACGGAAAAAGTGAATACATTCAACACAACCACCGCTCGTCTATCGAAGACCAGTTACCAGGAGTTTTGAAATACCTCAAGGGTTAAACTTTTTTTCATACACTGGATTGGCAGGCCCATTAGATTTAATCCTAAGTTTTATTACAATGCTACGTGCCAGGAGATAATAATGAATAGTCAAAATAAATTTCAGGTCACCGCAACCGACAAGCTAGGCCTTGCTCTTTCCGGAGGTGGCTTTCGCGCCGCCTTATTCCATATTGGTGTTCTGGCGCGCATGGCTGAATTGGATTTATTGAGACACGTACAGGTGCTGTCAACCGTTTCCGGTGGTTCGATTGTCGGCGCCATGTATTATCTTAAACTCAAGCAATTACTTGAAGAAAAACGCCCGGACGGCTTGAAACCCGGCAAAGCCGCCTATCTTCAATTGGTTAAAGAATTGGAACGGGAGTTTCTATCTGGTGTGCAAACTAATATCTTGGCAAGAACGCTACTCAACCCCTTCAAAAACGCCAAAATGCTGTTGAGTGACGATTACTCACGCAGTGACCGCTTATCCGAGCTCTACCATGAAACTTTCTATAAGCCGACTCAGAGTCAACAGCGCGAGAGTTTTTCCGATTGGTTATTGGACGTGTTGTGCATTAAAGACACCAGAGCCATTTTTCTAAGCGATTTAAAAATATATCCACCCGGCACACAAGTTGGATTTGACATTCGGGCCTATAACAAAACCGCTGAATACAAAGTCCCCATGCTGGCCATCAACGCCACAACATTAAATTCTGGCGAACTTTGGAAATTCACTGCATCTTCGGTAGGTGTAGCCTTGGCGCCACAGGATAACCACCCCATCCCTTCACTTTATCCGCAACTATATTTTGATGATCCGGCACTTTCAGAGCAACAACACAAGAAGCTGGCCTCTTTGACCTTGTCAGATGCAGTTGCCGCTTCAGCCTGCGTACCTTCTTTATTTACGCCTTTGTCCATCCACGACCTGTATCAGCAAAATGGCGAAGAAATTGTGGTTGAACTGGTCGATGGCGGCGTATACGATAATCAAGGGCTCGCAACTCTCAGCGATGAAAGCTGTACGCACACCATCTGCAGTGATGCATCAGGCCAATTGCAGTATACCCGCACACCATCCAGTAAACTGATCTCCGTCATATTCCGGTCCAACGACATCTTGATGATAAGAGTCCGGGGCAGTGAAACGCAGAACTTGAGGAATCGACCGAATACCGGCTTTTGGCATCTAAGGGATAGTTTTGAAGGATCAGAACATTTTCCAGCCTTTTCTACCCCCGTTGACAGTAGCGATGGAATCAGCAATGGTCAGGTTTACCTGCTTTCAGCCATCCGAACCGACTTGGATGCTTTTACCGATATTGAAGCCAACTCCCTGATGTATGACGGCTATTGCCTGAGTGATCGATTCCTCAATCAATCGGATGGTTTAAAAGTTGCCCCATCAGAATCCTGGAATTTCCTGAATATCCGAACAAAAATAAGTCAGGATTCGGCTAAGCTGACCCATCAGCTTCAAATAGCTGGCGATTTGTTTTTTAAGCTTTTCCGTTTAATGGGAATGAACGGGCGTATTATCGCTGGCATTCTTGCTCTAATAAGCCTCGGCATTATCTGGGCAGTGCTCTATGCCATATTAAGCACCTATCAAGTTAAAATTATCACGCTATTGAATTCACCCAAAATACTGACCAGCATGCTCGTTTTCGGATCAGCAGCATGGTTTTTATTTAGTATGCTGCCTGAACGTATTGGAACAATAAAGAAACTGGCCGACGCCATCCGAAAAGTTCGTACCGGAAAAGCAGTGCTACCTTTGGTTTATCTTGTTTCAATTTTAACTGTCATACCTGCGATTATCGTTTATATTCAGTTGAAGATATTCAATCCGAAATATTTAGAATTAGGTAAATAACTTAAAATGACTATTAACTTATTACAAGTTGATTCCTAACCAGCCTTCAATACACGGCGTGAATACATCCGCTACAACTCAGACATACCCTGAATCGCAAACTGTACAGTTTGTGCCCTAATTTGTTGACGATTACCGTAAAACAGTTTTTTTTTGACACGGATGTTACCGTCCTTGCTTGCCCAGGCAATAAACACAGTTCCTACAGGTTTTTCCGATGTGCCGCCGTCAGGTCCGGCGATGCCCGTCACAGCAATGGCAACATCAGCTTCGCTATGACTTAAAGCTCCTATGACCATTTCTTGTGCCACTTCGGCACTAACTGCGCCATATGTTTGCAGTATTAATGGATTGACACCCAACATTTGCATTTTTGCTATGTTACTGTAGCTGACAAAGCCTCTGTCAAACCATGCGGAACTACCCGGAATTTCAGTAATGCTCTGTGCGATCCATCCACCCGTGCAAGATTCAGCCGTGGTAATTATTTTTCCGTTTACTGTAAGCCAGCGCCCCAACTCTTTGGCAAGCTCAATCAGCTCATTTTCCATTTTATTGGCCGTGTGCTAATGGTATAAATCATTGCTTGTTTTAAAAGGGCTGATAGTTTGACAGGCGCCAAATTATGCTCGTGAGATCACACAATCCTTGGCAGGTGACAAACTCTGATAAATTGAGTAGCAATCAACTCTTTACGAGTTGTCATTGTTGAGTTGACGTTTAGTCGACTTTAAGTCGGTTTCAAGTAAGATCATTTTTGTAATGGCAAGGCTGTGCTCGGCTTCAATTTTTTGTGCTTCATCGCGCGCATTCAATACATCCAATTCCAGTTTCAATGCACGTTTTAACCATACATCGGCCGATAATTTGAGCTTCTGATTTTCTTCCACTAAATCGGTGATATATTCGTTTACATAGGCCTTTAGATATTGCAAATGATCCTCTGCGTCTTTAAGCTGACTTTCAATATGCCTTAGCGAAATTGTACTTTGTTTAAATTTTTTAAATAAATGATTATAAGCATCCCAGAGTTGCTCCAATTCTTCCGTCTTTTTATTTAATTCACTTTCAAGTTGCTCGATTTGATTCATGTTTGTGCCATTTGTTCCTGATGTAACTGTTTGCACGTTGTCTTGTGATTCCCGTATTGTTATCATTCAAATTAGGGATTGCGAGTCGTCAGAATCCAAGTAAGTGAAGCAACTTCTAGTCAACCCGGGTTTAATTAACATAGCTGCGCTGCTTCGGCAGCATCACTGGATATATCAATTTCATTTAAAACTCTTCCCATTCATCGCTTACCTTCTCTTGCAACGGCCGCTTCGGTACTGCCGCTTTACTTTGGTAGGTTTCTATCTTGACTGCCGCATTCTCAGGTTTCACCGACATAGGTCGCGCTTGATTTGATTGACGACCACTGGTTTCATCAACGTAGAATTTATTTACGGAGTCCGACAATTGTTGAGCCTGCTCTTCCAGAGATTCCGCGGATGCCGCGGCCTGTTCAACCAACGCGGCATTCTGTTGCGTCACATCGTCCATTTGGCCAATCGCCTGGTTGACTTGTTGAATGCCGGAACTTTGT
>JABFSH010000054.1 GCA_013140705.1 Methylococcaceae bacterium | reverse complement strand
CAAATCCAGCCTTCGGCATGTTTTTTCGCAATTTCACTTTGCGCAGCAACAAATGCCTGAATCGAGCCCTGCATCATTTTCATCGCATGTAACAAGCTGCTGGTATCGCCAGGCTCCAGTCGAATGTGCCGACTAAAATTACCTTTGGCGATTTCTTTGGCGATATCTGCCGCATGAAGCGGATCAATACCCAACAGACGACTCAGGTATCGGCTAAGGTAAATCGATATAGTAAGTGACACGATGACAATGAGTAACGAAAGACACAATAGTATCTTGGCTGCTTCAAAGGTTGACAGCGTAAGACCCATAGTGCGATCTCTGGCAACATTCACTTCATGCGCTTTCAACTCCATCATTTTATCGGTTATTTCCAGCGAATCCTGATCAAATTCTTCCATAATTTTGTTGCCTGCTTCCAAACCTTCTGATATATAGGCGGCTGCCATCGCCTTGCCTTTGCTGTAAAATTTATTGAAAGCCAAATCCAGCGCAACGATTTGCTTCATTTTTTCCGAGTCATTCGCGGCAAGTTTCTTAAATTGATTAACGCCCTGTTTAAAACCCTGAGCAGACTGCTCAGCATCTTCATAACCAGCCGGATCATGGGTTGCTGAAACATCTGTCAAAAACTGCTGAACCTGCACCACATTAAACGCCATTTCCTGACCTAACAACGCATTGGGGAAGTAAATATCGCTTATTTCTGTGACCTGAGGCTGAATCTTGGCAAGATTTAACAAACTGACGATGATAAGTATAATCATCAGAACGATAATGCAGCCAAACGAGAATAATATGCGGCTGTTAAATCCCAAGTTTTTAAATTTACCTAACACGATACTGCTCCTTTTATGTTATTGGGGAATAAAAAGTTAAATGGCATCCGACCAATTAAATATTCATCCCCCGATAGACTTGCTGCTTTGATTATGAACAACAAGGCGCCCATAATCCCTTAGATCATTTATGGATTCAAAACTACAATGCCACTCTTCGCAAAACCGCATCAATAGTCTTGCAATTGCTTAACTGTCTGCTCCATTTGCTCAAGCTTATATCGGAGACTAGACGTAAATTCGCTGTCTGTTTTTAATTGCTCGAGTTGTTGACCAATAGTTTGAATTAATTCTTTCTGTTGTTGTTTACGCGCGCGAAGCTTGTGTACCATCCCCAAAAAGGCTGTTGACAGCTCGTGAAGCTGATCTTTTTCGCGTATCGCTGCGCTCATTTCAAGATCGCCATTTCCAACTTGTTCACACAGCTTCTCAAAGCGATAAAGGGGGCCGGCAATCTTATGGGAAGCATAAAGCACGACAAAAACAGCCAACGTGCCAGCGACCAAAATTGCCACCATATTTCCGATCAACAAGGATAAGCCCAAATGTTCCCAGGCATTGACAATATTGATATGTGCTGATTCCGACTGAGCCCGTAAATCACCACCCGTCATCCAGTAAATGAGCAATGCGGAACATACGCCGGATAACAACATGAGTAAAAATACACCGACAATAAAGCGGCCCTGAAAAGCTTTTTTGATAAAAACGTTGCGGCGTTTTGGGGCTGATGTAGTCATTACTTGGATCCTTCATTTACATTGTGGCAGGTTAAACAGAGTTCGCCATCAACATTGTTGCGGCGCAATAAAAAACTTTTGTGCAAGCGTTCATCATCAAACAAACTATCGAGGAAACTAACACTGGCCTGCGGTCTATCGCTGGCCAGACTACCATGGGTGTAGTGACAGGTTAAACAGGTCATGGCATTCTTTTTATCCAGCGGCAAATCGGCCGGCGCCTGAAAATCAAGCTTGAGGCCCACTTTGTGCCCATCATCCGGGTTATGACAGGACGAACACATTGCTGTGCCATCCAGGGTAAACTGTTCTAAATCTATCCTATTGTTACGTGTCTCAAGAACGCCATTGTGCCTGGATTCCGGATTCACATTATGACAGGTCGTGCAAGCTTGCGACTTGCTGTCCCTGGATATCGTATGAGGATTCTCGGAATCGGCATAAATGGGCGATGAATCCAACAAAAAAAGCATAAATCCAGCAGTCTTTACAAAGCGAAGAACGAAATTCTGTCTATTCATGTTAGAAAGCCAAAACCATTTGGGCGATACCCAGTTTTTTATCAAAATAGTGCTCTTGAGTGGATGTTCCTAAAGAGTCGGTATATTCAAACTTGATAGTCATATATTCATTAAATTTGTAATTCAAGCCGACTGTTAATTGAGAAAGCGCGTTAATCCCTACTACCGAACCGTCAAAACTGTCTTCAATCGCTCTATGTTTGGGTTGCCAGCGCCCATAACGAACAAAAGCCGATAACGGATGCTTGAGGTATTTTTCCAGATTGGCTATCAATGTCGCGTGATAGGCCATTTCATTAGGTTTGCCGCGATCTATAGGGTCTTCTCCTTCAACAGTGGTAAACAAATTATGTTGCGCCTTCAGCCACAATAATTCACTTTGCAGTTTCATGATGCCGTAACCGAAGCTGAGATCAGCGCCATAGACCATGTTTCTGACATTTCTGTCGCCATCCAGATCCGTCAGCTGTGAAAGCCCAAACTCAATGCCTTCAGGATTGGCGTGATGCGTACGATAGATATTCTGTCCATAGGTCAATCCGACTCGACCACCGAGTGACGTACCATCATTGGCGTACATGGCATCGGTCCAAAACACGGAATAATTCAAATGCTTCCAAGAACCATATGAACGTACGCCATCACCATTAAATCCGCCAAACTGTATCCGTGACGTGGTAATAGGTGCAGTTACAGTAACCCGGTCTTTATTGGCATAATATTGGTAATCGCTTGAGAAGGGTAAATCAAACCGTCCTGCCTGAATATGAAAACCCTGGTTGTTAAAAATCCGGCCCCTAGGCGGAATTGAGTTATCAAACATGTGAAAGTCAACCAAAGCTACCGCGATCCCGGATCCACCTGCACCTATACCGCCAGGCCCGCTACCGCCACAAGTAATTGCAGCGGGGGCCGAAAAATCGGCGCCCGATGAATTCCCACACAAAACCAGCGCCGAGCTGGCGGCAAAATGATCGTCATAGCCGTATTCAAGATCAAGCTCCACCGATCCAACGCTAAAATTCTGGTCGGTTGCATTATCCGTTTTTGCATTGACATCAAAAAAACCGCTAATATCGAGTCCCTTTTCCTTTGCCGCTTCTCTCAGTTCTTCTACCTGCTCACCCAGATCCACTAATTTGCCAGTGATAGCGTTTTGCTTTGCTTCCGTTTCTTCGCTGATCTTGTCAGGTTCTGGTTTTTGCGGAGCAGATTCGCTTACTGTCACGCTAGGCGCTGAACTGATGGGCATATTTGCGTTGGAATTTTGACGTTCCCGCTCCATTTGTACAATTCGAGCTTCCAATTGCTCAATTTTCTTGTCCTTTTCCTTCAACAGTGATTCAACTATCTGACGAATATGCTCATCTGATGCTGTATTGGTTGCTGACACCGCCAGCGTAGATTGGGCCGAAAACAAAACCGGTAATAAAAAATAACCTATCCGGCAAATAAATCTTATCGGTACTGATGATGTGATCATCTCGCTCAATTAAACCTAAAACCTAGAATTAATGTTGAATTTAAGCCTAGTCGATGAATTGGATTTTGCAAATAAAGTAAAAGGCACTGAATTTTCATCGAATTTAACAATTAGTTCCTATATCCATAAAGCTTATTGAGAAGGCATTCACGGTACCACCCGCTTGTAAAGGCAAAAAAAAAGCCCTCTTAAAGAGGGCTTTGTATGTGGGATTGATGTAATAGGCGAAACTTACACTTTCCGATAAATATCGGCGCCTTGTTCGATAAATTGCTTCGATTTTTCCTGCATGCCTTCCACTAAGGCCTCATCATCGTTAATGCCTTTGGCTGCCGCATAATCTCGAACATCCTGACTGATTTTCATCGAGCAAAAATGTGGACCACACATGGAGCAGAAATGCGCAATTTTGGCCGAATCCTTGGGCAAGGTTTCATCATGAAATTCGCGGGCTTTTTCAGGATCAAGTCCTATATTGAATTGATCTTCCCAACGAAACTCAAATCGCGCCTTGGACATGGCATTGTCACGGGCTTGGGCGCCTGGATGGCCCTTGGCAAGATCAGCCGCATGAGCGGCGATCTTGTAAGTAACGATTCCTTCACGTACATCCTGCTTATTAGGCAGACCCAAATGTTCCTTTTGCGTGACATAACACAGCATTGCACAACCATACCAGCCGATGTTCGCAGCGCCAATGGCCGATGTAATATGATCGTAGCCGGGTGCAATGTCGGTCGTCAGCGGTCCTAAGGTATAGAACGGCGCTTCGCCGCATTCTTCCAGCTGTTTGTCCATATTGACCTTGATCATATGCAAAGGCACATGCCCCGGACCTTCAATCATTGTCTGAACATCGTGCTTCCAGGCGATTTTAGTCAGTTCGCCCAGCGTTTCCAGTTCGCCAAATTGCGCTGCATCGTTGGCATCATAGATAGAGCCCGGACGCAAGCCATCACCTAATGAGTAGGACACATCGTAGGCCTTCATGATTTCGCAAATTTCTTCAAAATGTGTATACAAAAAGCTTTCTGTATGATGGGCAAGACACCATTTAGCCATAATGGAGCCGCCGCGAGATACAATGCCGGTCATGCGTTTTGCGGTTAAAGGCACATACTGCAGGCGTACGCCGGCATGAATGGTAAAATAATCAACGCCCTGCTCTGCCTGTTCAATCAACGTATCACGATAGATTTCCCAAGTCAGTTCTTCGGCTTTGCCGCCAACCTTTTCCAGCGCCTGATAAATAGGTACGGTGCCGATCGGCACCGGCGAGTTACGCAAAATCCACTCACGCGTTTCATGAATGTTTTTACCGGTTGATAAATCCATGATGGTGTCGCCGCCCCAGCGTATGCCCCAAAGCATTTTTTCAACTTCTTCCTCAATGGAGGAAGTGACCGCTGAATTGCCCAGATTACCGTTTATTTTCACCAGGAAATTGCGTCCGATAATCATCGGCTCCAATTCCGGATGATTAATATTGGCTGGGATGATCGCCCGGCCCCTGGCTACTTCATCACGAACAAATTCGGGAGTAATGACGGATGGAATCGATGCACCGAAGGAATTGCCTGGATGCTGGTCCTTCCATAAGTCGCGCATTTCATCCATAAGCTGATTTTCACGAATTGCGATATACTCCATTTCAGGCGTAATGAGTCCTTTACGTGCATAGTGCATTTGTGAAACATTAGCGCCTGCTTTGGCACGGCGCGGTTTGCGAATGTGTTCGAAGCGCAGATGCGCAGTAGACGGATCTTCAAGGCGTTGACGGCCAAATTTGGAACTGGGCCCTGTCAATTCTTCGGTATCGTTTCTTTCGGCTATCCAAGCGTTGCGAACCGTACCCAAGCCCTTTTTTAGATCGATTTCTACGCTGGCATCGGTATATACACCCGACGTATCGTAGACATAAAGCGGCGGATTTTTCTCGGCGCCAAAATGCGCGGGAGTATCCGACAACGTAATTTTGCGCATGGGGACACGAATGTCCGGCCGGCTGCCTTGAACATAAATTTTTTCCGATGCGGGATAGGAATCGATTTTGACACTGCTGACGACAGTGGCGGGAATATCTTTAATAACGGCGCTCATGTTTATCTCCATTAAATTAAACAGGGCGCAGGAAAATCGGGCTTTCCTACGCCGGTATTAACCGGGGTCAGGTTCAAAGGGTCTCTCTCAGCCTCTGGTCGAATCAATGCACAATCGCATTATGGATTCACTTCAGAAGCACCCCTAGCCTTTACGGATGTCGGTCTAAGTTAAAGGAAAAAAAGCCTAAATGCAAGCAAAGTTACGCCCCGCCACGGGAATCCACGCTCGGTTTATGAGCGTTAATCGGCCAATAATTTTCACGGCTGGCTGTCAGATTTCTCCATGTCGTAACTTACGAGTAATTGACTTAATGATACAATGAGCTTTTTGTCGCTTTCTGCGATAAATGAATTCACTAGCTAATGAGGATTTTTTGAAAATTTCAATTGTAGTTCCTGTCCACAACGAAGCTGACAATATCGTGCCATTGATAGAAGAAATTGTGACGGCGATGAATCAGGCCGAAACTTACGAAATCATTTTCATTGATGACGGTAGTAATGACCAGTCTGCTGCGATTCTGCAGAAAATGCTGCAACGAATTAATACGCTGAGAGTCATCCAGCTCGAACGAAGCTGCGGCCAAAGTACTGCTATTTACACCGGAGTAAATGCGGCCATTTATCCTTATATTGCGACTCTGGACGGAGACGGCCAAAATGATCCGGCTGATATTCCGCGTTTGTATGACTTATTAATACAAAATAGAAATAATGTCGCCAACTTGTGGATGGTGGCCGGATGGCGCAATAAACGCCACGATTCTGCCTGGCGTCTTTTTTCTTCGAAATTCGCAAACTCAGTTCGCTCCAATTTGCTGGGTGATAATACGCCGGACACCGGATGCGGGCTAAAAATTTTCTTAAGGGATAAATTTCTGGGCTTGCCTTATTTTGATCACATGCACCGCTTTTTGCCGGCCTTGATTATCAGAGCCGGAGGTCAAGTCATTTCTGAGTCCGTCAATCATCGAGCCCGATCAACCGGCTGTTCAAAATACGGCACCCTCGACAGACTCTGGGCCGGTATCACGGATATTTTAGGTGTGATATGGTTACAAAAACGAGCCAAGCACCCTGTCATGAAGGAATTAACCCGTGGATAATAATACCATCTGGCTGGCTATTGGATTTATAGGCCAAGGACTTTTTTCTGCGCGATTTATCGTGCAATGGCTAAAAAGTGAGCGTGAAAAAAAAAGTGTTTTTCCGATTGCGTTCTGGTATTTCAGTATCGCGGGGGGAGCAACTTTATTAGCCTATGCAATTCATAAAGAAGATCCCGTTTTTATCGTGGGGCAACTTACGGGCCTTTTCATCTATTTTCGTAATTTGTATTTTGTTATTTATGAACGTAAAAATCTGAATTCTGAATAGCCCGTCAATCATCATCGCCAAACATTAAATGTTTCAATTGTTATCGCCAAAACTTTGGCTGGCCCTGATGTGGGCCGTCTTGATTGCCGTTAGTCTATACTTTCGCCCATTATTTCCGGTTGATGAAACTCGATACGCTACGGTAGCCTGGGAGATGTGGGTCAGAAATGATTTTCTGGTGCCCTATCTGAACGGAGCAACCTACAGCCATAAACCGCCCTTGTTGTTTTGGTTGATGCAGTTGACCTGGTGGCTATTTGGCGTGAATGATTGGTCGCTTCGTCTGATTGCGCCATTATTTTCGCTGGCAACCTTATATCTTTCCGGTGCAGTGGCCAAATTACTATGGCCGGACCGAAAACAAATTGCAGAATTAACCCCATTCCTTTTACTCGGTTTATTCATCTGGATTGTCTACAGCACGTTAACCATGTTCGATATCATGCTGAGCTTTTTTGTTCTCGCCGGCATCTACAGTCTACTAAAACTGGTTCGCTCGGGTTTATCGGTTAAATACTGGAGCTTACTCGGACTCTCGATCGCCGGCGGTGTTCTTAGTAAAGGGCCGGTCATATTACTGCATTTACTGCCGATTGCGCTACTTGCCCCGTGGTGTGTGAAACAACAAGCTCCGTTTCGCTGGCTTCATTGGTACGGCGGGCTTTTGCTCGCCCTGCTGATCGGCGCGTTAATCGCGTTGAGCTGGGCCATTCCGGCGGGGTTGGCAGGAGGGGTAGCGTATCGAAACGCCATTTTTCTAGGGCAAACCAGCGGCCGGGTCGTCAACTCCTTTGCCCATCGACTACCCTGGTGGTGGTACTTACAAACAATGCCACTATTGCTTTTGCCTTGGCCACTAATTAAACCTTTCTGGAAAGGTTTGCCGGCATTCAATCTGCGGGATTTCGGTAGTCGTTTTTGTCTGGCATGGGCACTTCCGGTATTCATTGCATTCTCTCTGGTTAGCGGTAAACGGCTACACTACTTGCTGCCAATAATACCCGCCCTGGCATTGCTGCTTGCACAGGCTATGGACGGAATCGCAGAGAGCAATTGGAAACACGCACATATCCCATTCTCGGCGATCCTGTTTTTTTTAGGCTTAGTATTATTGCTACTACCTTGGTTAAATGGTCAATTTCATTGGCGAGATGAATTGTCTTCGATTTCGGTCTTGTGGGGATGTTTACTCTGCATCAGTGCAGTAGCAGTAACCATCGTAAACATGAATAATGCACGAGAATCGGTCTTTTATATCTGCCTAACTTCTATAAGCACACTGCTGATTATTTCTTCCGGCTTTTTTGAGCTCACCGCCGAGCGCTATAACACTCAACCCGCTGCGCTGAAGATGGCAGAGCTAATGAATGAAAACAAAGCCATAGGTTTTTATGGCAGCAAATATCACGGACAATACCAATTTACCGGCCGATTGACCCAGCCACTCAAGGTTTTGACGAATTTCAATGAATTGCTTAACTTTGCGACTCAGCATCATAGCTGTTACATCGTGGTCGCTTATGCCAATTCTGCTGGTATATCCGATTCAATCATACAATATCATTACCCGTCCAGGAGCCGACAAATCGGGCTCCTGTCTTGTCAGACTTTACTTGTCAATCCGGGTCTTAAGTCGATCTTGATACCGTCTTAATTACATTCAATCTTTAATGACCTTATCTTTTGGTGAAAATTAAAGTCGCTCAGGTCATGTATCTTTGCATTAGCATTGAAAAAAAGCTGATCCTCTTCTTTGATATCCTTCTCTGTGACTCCCATCGAACGCATTAACTCGGGATACTTAGCCATCTCCCTTAACATTAATTTAAAGTCTGGGTTGTCATAAACAATCAGTTTTGCCTTAGGTCCAACCTTAAGGCTATCAATGCGAGAATCCCAATTCTCACCATCAATATTTTTCAAATTTTCCAACTGAGTCGGACCTTCTAAAAGAAAGTTTTTACCGGTATATTGAGAATGCTCGAAAAAATCGGCCCAACAATCTTTTTCCTTACTGTAAGCATTCGAACCTTGAACTAAAAAAAATATCATAACAACAAATAGTGCTTGGTAAGCACGAGCAACTAACTGAATCCGGTACATGTGCATTCTCCTCATTGAATTAACTGTAGGGCGTGGTTGCTAGAATTTACTACCGATAAGCGACATCCCGATGAGATTGACCACCAGTGCTTGCAACTGTGGCTAATACTCATGTCAATGGGTACTAAGGCTATGCTGTTATCGATACTGCTGCGACTGCGCTAAACGGATTTTGTTCCAGATGGATTGGCTTACATTAGCCAAACCTGAAATCTTCCAGGCTTCTGATTATGAAAAAGTCGAAAGCAAATCGCCCATGCAACTCTCGTCGTTAAGCCGTTCGATTCGACGGACTCACCACGACCAGCCTTAACTTAACGGCATTACTCGTACAACCTCAGGGCATTCGCTTTCGGCAACCATCCTTGGTGTGGCTATTTTTAACTACTTCCAGATAGTGACAATATTGGTGAAATCATCCGTCCACGGTTTCATATCGAAAAACAATGGCATTTTTTGCCAGCTGCCTAAACGGCTGGTACGAAGCGACTCCAGTGTTTCCGGTTTTTTCGCCATCACTACCCAGTCGGTAGCAACAACCAGCGGGATATCACCCGTCGGTTTATATTCCTGTATTAAAGCCGCCAACTGTAAATTAGTTGCATGGTCGGACAATACCTTTTTCAGAGCGAGATGCCTGTTAGTAATATGTAGCGCAAGTATCCCATTGGGTTTCAACTTCTTGAAATAGAGTTTGATGGCTTCCTGAGTTAACAAATGTGTAGGAATTGAATCGGAACTGAAAGCATCGACAATATATAAGTCAAATTTATGATCCGGTTCCTTTTCCAGTTGCAAACGCGCATCGCCCACAACCATGCCAATTTTGGGATTGCACTGGCTGATATACGTAAAATAGACCGGATTGCTGGCGATTGCGACGACCAGCGGATCAAGCTCGTAAAAAGTCCAGTGTTGTCCATCCTTGGCATAACAGGACAAGGTGCCGGCACCCAGCCCGATAATGCCCACTTCCCACTGCTGGTTGCTGCCATCGAATTCCGTAAACAACTGGCCAATGGGGCCCGGTTTACTGAAATAAGTCAATGGTGTTCGTGACACGTCGGCAGCCAAACGTTGCGCGCCATGTTTGGTGGTTCCATGAAAAAATTCATGGTATTTTTCCGGTTGATTTTGCTCATTAGTTAATACACTTTCACGCACGGACAGTACGCCAAAAAAAGTGCGGTCCTGGAACAAAGTATTCGACAATAATCCATGCAATCCCATCGTAAAAAAGATCAAAATGCCGGTAACCAGGGCGAGCGTCAGCGGTTCCGATCTGAAGGTGTAGAGCAAGCCAGCCAGTAAAATCAAACCCACACCAATGGTGTCCAAGTACTCGGGCAAATTATCGATACTGAAAAAAATCACCAGGCCGGCAATCGCCAGCACTGCAGGTAATGTCAGTTGCGACAGCCAGTCTTTGGTTTTTGCCCCCATCGATGTCTTCAGTCCCGGACGGAGTAGTAATGCCGCCACAATCATGATCGGATATTCATAGACGGCATTAAAAATAAACGGTGCCACAAATGTGTTGAACATGCCCCCCAGCATCCCGGCAAAGGACATGATCAGATAAAAGGTAGTCAAATGCTTGGTATGAGGCCGAAGTCTGGCGAGTTCTCCATGACAAACCATCACGGCAATAAAAAAGGCCAGCAAATGCAAGCCCAGATCCACCCAATACGGAAGAACGGCCGGGTTGATAAACGAATAGGCAATAAACGGCAACAATACCATGGGTTGTAGCTTCACGACCACCGGGTGTATGGCATTATTCCATTTTGAAAAAACCAGGATAAAGGTTAATAAATACAACGTTAACGGAATGATCCACAGCAATGGCACCGAAGCAATATCGGTACTAATGAAATTGGTCAGGCCCAACAACAAGCTGGATGGCACAAACGCCAGTGCTAGCCAATGCAACTTGGTCGACAAATTGAGCTCGGGTTCGATCTCATTCGCATCACCCGGAACCACTTCGGCCTGCTGCCGGCTCTTCCACAAAACAGCGGCACATCCCACTAAAAACAGACAAAGAACCAGATAACCAACGCTCCAGTACGATTTTTGATGGGCCAAGCCAATATTCGGCTCCAGAAAAAACGGATAGCTCAATAAGGCAATCAGACTGCCGGCATTACTGGCTGCATACAGATAATAAGGATCATGACTGGTGTGATGTCCGACGTCAGAAAACCATTTTTGAATCAGCGGCGCGGTTGTCGAAACGACAAAAAAAGGCAAGCCAATACTGAGTAATAAGGTCCAGAACAGCCACAATGTCGGATTAGTCTCGGTTGGAGGCGCGCTGTTTTCAGGCAGGCCAACCGGTAAAGCCACAAAACTGATCAGAATGACGGCAACATGGATAAGAACCTGACGATGGTGATTTTGGCTTACTGAAAGGGTATGCGCATACAGATAACCGAGAAACAAAATACTCTGATAAAACACCATACAAGTGTTCCATACAGCCGGTGATCCACCCAGCAGGGGCAACAGGATCTTCCCAAATAGGGGTTGCAGAACAAACATCAACGACGCACTTAAAAACAAGGTCGCTGCAAATAAAAAGATCAAGGCTAAACTGCGGTCAGTTTTGGGGGATGTTGTGGGGCTCATTATTATTATATTGGGTCCATTAGACTTAGGTGTTGGTAAGCTAATGATAATGTATTTGGATTTTAGGAGCCACCATATATCATGCATCAGGTTGATTCGCTTTGATTGATTGCTGCAAAAACTCATGATGAGACATGCCAACAGTGAATTTGAGAAACACTGCTCTGACGATTAGATCTAAAGGCGGCAAAGCTTGGAGAATGAACAAAGCGTATAGGTGTTTCTTTTGATCTACAGAGAAATCTAATAAATTACTAGTAGTCTACCCTTCAGCTAAATTAAGGATATTGAACTTATTTCTCGATAAATTACGCTAGGGGCTGTTCCCAATTACTTTAATAAATAACTGAAAGCAATTGTAAACTATAATTTTCACGCTTATTCTACTATGATCAGATCGGTCTTGAGTGATGCAAAACGGGAAAGCATCAAGGATTTTTAGCCCGGTAAGGCCGATCTCACCCACAGAATCAACCGGATAACGCCCAGGGATTACGACAAAGTGATCTACAAGGAACGCACCCTTTGGAACGCTTGTTCAAAAAAACTGAAAGGATACCGACGTGTCGCCACCCGATACGAACGGCTGATGATCAATCATATGACCATGCTGCGCTTATCCAACGTGATGATCTGGCTTAAATGCGAACAGCCCCTAATCAATTGTGAAATATGCAAATGAAGAAGTATTTGTGTGATTCAACCGGTTTATGTAATGAACTCGACGCATGATAAGGTATATTTAGGTCACTAATGAGTTTTATATACGTCCTAATGGCCTGACAAAAGTAAATGCGTCTGGCGCCATGATCAAAATCTTGCCGGTTTTAACAAACGCATCGTGGGGTGCAGGTATAGATGAAAGTGCCGTTAAGGGACTAATGCCAATAAACACTCCTGTGCCAATAACTGTTAAAACAAAGCCGGCCGGTAAAAAACGACATCCAATAATACAAAACCAGGGCTGCTTTCCTCGACACTTTGCGAGCGTGCAATTGCGGAACAAGACATCGCCAATAATAAAATTATAAAATTTATTGTTTTTTTCATAGTTTCCTGCCGATTATTATGTGAATTAAGTAAAAACTGGGCATCTAGCTAATTTTATTTATAGCCGACAGACATTAATTCCGCAGAGTCAACATCAACAGCATAAATCAACTGTCGCTGGCCAACGATGATTTTGTTATGACATGCAACGAAAATTCCGTTCCTTTTGTTAGGTGTAAACGTGAGGCCATAGAATAGCGGTTACGAAATACTATCGTTAACTTATCCTTTGAAACACTTGCCACTAAATCAATCCCCTGCACATATTCATTCCGTTCGGTTCCGGAGTCGCATAAAGAATCTGGCGATTTGTTCAGAAAATTTAGGAGTCAATCCGGCAGGAACCATAAAACCGAACATGGGAGAGCTAATGTATAGAAAAACGATCTAAACGCTGGTCCCGCCGACCGTCACACCATCAATTTTTATGGTAGGCTGCCCCACACCCACCGGCACACTTTGTCCATCTTTACCGCAGGTACCCACACCACTGTCCAGTTCCAGATCGGTACCGACCATGGACACACGAGTCAACACATCGGGACCATTACCGATGATCGTGGCACCTTTTACTGGTCGCGTAATCTTGCCATCTTCGATCAAATAGGCCTCACTGGCTGAAAATACAAACTTACCCGAGGTGATATCAACCTGCCCCCCTGCAAAATTTACGGCATAAAGACCCTTTTTTACCGATCTGATGATTTCCTCAGGGTTATGTTGCCCCGGCAACATGTAGGTGTTAGTCATCCGCGGCATCGGCGTGTGGGAGTAGGATTCCCGTCGGCCGTTACCGGTTGGCCTGACCCCCATTAACCGGGCATTGAGTTTATCCTGCATATAGCCCTTGAGAATGCCGTCTTCAATCAGAACGGTTTTTTCAGTTGGCGTACCTTCATCATCGATACTCAACGAGCCACGCCTACCCGGCAAAGTTCCATCATCGACAATCGTACACAAATTGGACGCCACACGTTCACCGATGCGACCGCTAAAGGCAGAAGTACCTTTTCGATTGAAGTCCCCTTCAAGACCATGACCTATGGCTTCATGCAGCAAAATGCCCGGCCATCCCGGCCCTAAAACCACCGTCATATTGCCGGCCGGAGCCTCTATTGCTTCCAGCTTGACCAGGGCCTGTCTGACTGCCTCGCGTCCGTAAGCCAGACCCTCATCTTCGTCAAAAAAGCAGCTGTAATCGGTACGGGCGCCACCGCCCATGCTGCCCTGTTCACGCTGGCCGTTTTCTTCAACGATCACAGTCACATTCATTCTGACTAAAGGGCGAATATCTGCAGCCAGGTTACCGTCTTGATTAACAACCAAAATACTGTCATGTACCCCCATCAGACTGACAATGACCTCCTCAATGCGAGTGTCCAGCTTGCGGGTTTCACTATCAACCTTGCGTAAGAAATCGATCTTGTGTTGATCAGCATAGGATTTTAGTGGATTGACCGGGGCATAAAAGCGCTGACTATTAGCCGCTTTCAGCAATCCTACCCTGGCATCCTTACCCTGCCTGACGATGGCCTTGACATTGTTCGCCGCTTCCATCAATGCCGGCAACTCGATACGATCACTATAGGCAAAGCCGGTTTTCTCACCGGAAACGGCGCGAACCCCCGCACCTGCCTCAATATTGTGACTGCCTTCCTTGATAATGCCACCTTCCAGCACCCAGGACTCAGCGTGTCTGGCCTGAAAATAGATGTCAGCCGCATCGACGGGTGAATTAAGGAGCCTGCTCATCACCCTTTCAATATCGCCATCCTGTATTCCAACCGGCATCAGAATCGCTTGTGTTGCTAGATTTAATAATTCCATTACTTCTTTAATATTCTGGGTTTAACAATACTCAAGTCGAAACGCATTGACGCCCGCTTGTGCCTTGTGCCTAATAAATCAATCTTCTACCAAGTCGTCATGAATAGTCTTGTACAAGGTTTCCAACAGGTCCTGCGATGCATCAATCGGTTTCTCGTTGTAACCGTCCGGATTAGCTGATGGACTGCTCTGCTCTGTTGAGCTGGCCATGGACGCCGTGATTTTGGTTTCGGCACCGGATTCTTCGACAGATAATAGATAGACTGGCCCCTTACGCCCTTCTTTCATCCATGAACCCAATTTGGAAAAAAAACCGGACGAATCGTATTCCACATACACATGCCCCTTGTTTCGTTCCTGATCCGTTATTTTTAGTTCACTGAGCTTGATGGCTTTAATCAAGTCATTCCAGGCACTATCAGGGGTCTTTTTAATTCTAAGTTCAGCCGGGGACGTCTCGGTCAAATAGACGGCTTTACCCAAGCCCGGATCCTGTTTTTTGGGAATGCTGCTTTCGTCAATGTCATTCGACGCGCCAGGTGTCCGCTGAATGACCAGTGTTGGCGGTTTTTCCAGCAACGCGGTATCACGGTATCGGCTATCCGTTCCACCACAAGAAATCAAAACAAAGCCAATGCCACTATAAATAACGATCTTTTTCATTAAAAAGCTCACCCAGTTCAACAAACCAACCTTTCATTCAGTCGATCCGTTTTCAATCACAAAAGAAACGGCGATGATTCAAGGCAGGAAAAGCACCACGGACTTTTTCCAGCCGATCTTTATCGATATCCGCCAATACAAAGCCACTGCCGGTTTTATAACAATCCAGCACCACACCCCAGGGATCGACGATCATGCTATGGCCAAAGGTTTTGCGGCCGTTTAAGTGAAAACCGCCCTGATTCGGCGCAATAACATAACAGAGGTTTTCCACGGCGCGCGCTCTCAATAGTACTTCCCAATGCGCAGCACCGGTTTCTGCCGTGAAAGCAGAGGGCACTACCAGAATCTCCACATCCTGCCTGGCCATTTTGCGAAAAATTTCCGGAAACCGAAGATCGTAACAAACAGCCACGCCCAGTTTACCAAAAGGCGTATCGAAAACCTGCGATTCCGTGCCTGGCTCAATGGAATCGGATTCCCGATACACTTCATTGGTTCCCGGCACGTTCACATCAAACAAATGCACTTTATCGTAACGTCCGACTCTCTCTCCCAGAGCGTTATAAACCAGACAGGCTGCACGAACCTTGTTGTTATTGGTACCTGTAATGGGAATCGTGCCGCCCACTATCCAGACACCATGCTTTTTTGCCGCTGCTGCCAAAAAATCCTGGATGGGGCCGGTGCCATCACTTTCTTTCACCTTGAGTTTGTCAGTCTCGTGCTCACCCATCAACGCAAAATTTTCCGGCAATGCCACCAATTTTGCGCCGGCTTTGGCCGCTTCTGCAATCAACTGGTCAACCGCCAATAAATTTGAACTTACATTGGGGCTTGACGCCATTTGTATAGCCGCACATTTACTCATAGGATCTCTCTTTGTTATTTTTTTGCTGCTCCAGCCAGGGAAACGCCGTTATGCCATTCCAGGTTTTCTGTAGCAAGCCATCATTTTCATGAAGAGGAATAATTTGCGCATTCCCCCACTCACCTTTTACCAGGTATTGCGAACCAAACAAGAAGCCCTCGTGATCTTCACCGGTCAACGATTTCGCCAGAAGTTTTGCCATTTTCCCCACAATTGTACCAGCAATAGGTAAAGCATCTGCACTTTTTGGCGTTACATTAACTATATGGTCTACCGTCCGACCCACTAAATCCGTATTTCCTGCGATAGTAATTTTGGCTGGAATGGCATCAACCACCAAATTATTGGTGACCGCCTTACCATTGATTAAATCAAAACGTCCCTTGATCGTATTGAACGTAAGTCCAGCTTCATAGATGTCACTAAAATCCAATTGAAGTCGCTTGATCCATTGCGCCATCGCCAAAACCCCCAAAACTCGGCCAAATCCGGGCTCAATACTTAACAGGCGACCACTTTTCAGATTGACATCAATCTGGCCCTTTAGTGCTGCAAGTGAAACCTGAAAAGGTGCTGCATCCCAAACCAGGTTGAAATCAAGCGCCGCAACTGTTTCGGCCATATCCTTCGTAATACCCAATTGCGCAAGCAAACGGCCTGCATTGGCCATATCGAGATGACCTCTGGTACGTGTAACCGACTGTTTGCCCGACGCCGTCCAATCACCAGACATCACCAGTTTTTCATCGGGCCCCGTCAGCTCAATGGTTTTAAAAGCAATGCCTCCCGCCATACGCTCCGTTTCCAAAGTCAAATGTCCCAAATCAATTGAATTCCACAATGTTTTATTGCTGACCACATTAAAAAGTGGCAACGTCTCAGGTACAACATCCAGTTCACCGTCACTGGATTGAGATCTCACTTGTTTCAATGCCGAAATATCCAGCATGTCCATATCCAGTAGAGTTTTATCGTTACCCTGGCTGTGAGCAGGAATACTCAAGTTTCCACTGGCAAACCTGCAGGCAATCGCGCCATGCCAGCGGTTATTGACTTGTTCCAAAGCCAAATCGAAAACACCCAGGGCAGATTTATGCCAGAGGGCATGATCGCTATGAATTTTTATTTTCCGAATGCTACTTGTCGTCTGTGAGGCGCCCGCTTGACCCGCCAACGATAACCAGTCCTGTAAAGGCATTTGATCCCTATTGATCTCAAGTTCCAAGCCACTGCCCTGGCGTTGGGCCACTTCACCCTCACCAACCAGCACATGACCGGAGTATATGGTTTGCTGGGGCACATTGATTTTGACAGCTGCTTTCAGTTTATTATCGTAATTCAACACCAGTGGTAACAACAGGTCCTCATCCATCAATCGAAACGTCAGCGACAACAGGCTTTTCTGTTCTTTGCGCTTCGCCAGAATTCCCGGCAGATCCAGTTCCATTCCAGCCAGGGTCGATTTTACGATCAATTCAGGTACCTTTCCGGCCATGCCCGCCGCATCACCCGTTGGCAGATTGACCTGCACATCATAATCCGTTTCGCCACTGGCTATCGTCCACCATGGCAATTTAAACTGGTTTTTTAGTTCGTCAACATCGGAATGTCCCTTGACATTGATATCGGTTTGTTGACCAGCATTTTTTATTGCAATCTGAATGGGATAACCCAAGGCAACGCCATCAATGGAATCACTACTGATACCTTGTTCATTAAATTTCAGCATGCCTTGCAAATGTGTTACCGGCAAATTCAACGATGAAATATTGAGATTGGCATTGCTTAACTGGGCTGTTCCATCAACACTGGCGAGGGCTTCGTCAAGCAGCGGGATTTTTAGATCCAGTGTTAACTGCGTATCCCCTTGTGCCGTTATAACAGCAACGACAGGGTCAATCTTTGCTTTGATGGGTGTCTGCTGCAAAAAATCAAGTGTGTCACCAATGGTGCCTTCCAGCTTACCCTTAACCAGCAAATGCTGGCTGTCGCCCAGCACAGGTATGGTCACGTCTGCCTGATTAATTTTTAACTTATTGCTCTGACCTTGATGCAACTTGACGTGAAGACTATTTTGAAAAAATAAAACTTCAGCATTGACGTCTGTCAATCGAGGCCATTCCGGATGATAAGCAAGCTCCATTTGTTCAACATCGAACAGTGTTTCAAAAACACCCTCGCCATGACTAAATGGAAAATCCTGAGGTCTACCATGAAATAGAAAACCACCCTGAGGCACCTTGCCGCCGATAAAGGCATGATCCAGCCAAGCAACCACGGTATCCTTCATAATGCCAGTCGGCAAATAGCGCCAGGCTTTACTGACATCACTGCCGACAAATGCACCTTGCAGATCCAGAATCGTTTTGTCCTTGTTTTTTGGAACGATCAGCTGCATTCGGGAAGTGGTTTGAATATCAGGTGAATTCAATTCAATAGGTGCACCAGAGATTTCCCATTTCTGATCCGTTTGTCGCCAGGCCAGGGTGCCCTCCAGTTTGTCAATACTCAGCACATCGCGAAACAGGCCGTTCGAGGTTAAACGGGCATTTCGCGTTGAAAAACCAATACTGCCCTGGAGATCAGAACCTGAAATATGGCCCGTCAAATTTTCCAGGCCAGGGGCGGATGCCCTTGCAGCAAAGCTTAAATGTGCAAAATCACCGTTAACAGCTGCTCTTTTTTGGTTCTCATCGATAAAAACTGAAAAATTTTCCAGCTCACCTTTTAGCTGGAATTGCTTGAAAAACTTGACTTGCTCATCGTTTGAGGGCGCAAAAAATTGAATCAGCTCGGATGCTTCCTGCAAATCCATATGACTCACAAACACACCGAGTGCAAGCAATGCAGTTTCAGCGCCGGGTTCAGTGCTTACATTGAAACTTCCCGAGAAATCCTTGTTAATTGCATGTTTTTCACCGCCTCCAGTCTCCACCAGAAAATGGCGCACATCCAGTTGCCATGGACCCTTGAAACCTGCAACCGGCTTCACCACATTCAGATTAAATTGAGCGTCCAGTTTATTGACCGCGAGTGACTTTTTATCCTGCCGGACCAACTTGAGCCTTTGAAACCGGGTTTCGCCTTGCACTGACATCAGTTGCGACTGTTGCCAATGACTCCACAGTTTGAAATCGCCGAGTCCCGAATTGAAGTGTAGAGTGGATGGCAAGAATTCATTAACCAGTTCCGCCGGATTAACGTGTCTGCCTTCCACAAAAACCACACCCCTAATGGCGGAGGGCTCGAAAACATTACCTTCAAGATCCATGGATACACGTATAGTGCCACCCAGTTTTTGCGGCAAATTCATCAGCATATTAATGCGATGTCGCTGTTCATCATTCATGATCGCGATATCAACGGCTGCAAACTTCAGCATACGGCCGTTATTTTTCTCATCATGCCAAATTACTTCGCTATGCAAGACCTCGTATTTACGGCCTTGGAATAGCCACAGCGGTTGTCCTTCCGTCGTTTTTAAACCAACCACGGCGAAGCTGCCGTCTTGCTTACGTGTCACTGAAAGTTTTGCACCGACCAGCGTCACCCAGGATGATGACAGCAGATCCCTTCCTACCAATGCATCCAGCAAATTCAAACCCAGACGAATTTCCTTGAGCTGAATCGCGGGCTTTTCCGTTGCAACCACCGATAAAACCGCGATTTCCTTAAGCACCAATTCAGGCTTAAAACCTCGCATTTTAGCGCCTATGTGACCTATGGTTACCGGCGCACCCAAGAGCTCGCTGATATGATCAATCACATCGGCTTTATAATCATCTATTCCGGACAGCAGCAAACGAACACTGGTCAAACCGACAGCCGCCGCAATCAATGACCAAAAGATGAGATGACGGGTTGCCCGGGTAACGTGATGGATCATGAAGACAGATTCAACGTAGAAGGTTCAGGTTAATACTTACCTTTCACCTTAATTTTTCCAGGATGACTGCAGTGAGCGGCACGGATCGAAGTCAACCCCTTGAAAATCAAGCTAAAGTAAAACAACGTCATACTGCTCCTGATGGTATTCAGCCTCGGCTCTAAACTTGATCTGGACCCCCAGAAAAGTTTCCAGTTCCGCGAGCATGTCGGCTTCTTCATCGAGCAACATTTCAACAACGCCATTGGAGGCCAAAACCAGTATGTTCTGAACATTGTACTGCCTGACTTCGCGAATGATTTCTCTAAAAATCTCCAGACACATGGATTCGGCCGTCTTTAATACACCCCGCCCGCCACAGGCGCTACAAGGCTCGCACATGATATGCTCAAGACTTTCGCGGGTTCTTTTTCGCGTCATTTCCACCAAACCCAGCACAGATACTTCGGTAATTTTGGTTTTCGCGCGATCCTTTTCAAGATGACGATCCAGTGCCTGCAAGACCTGTTTTTTGTGATCCTCACTTTTCATATCGATAAAATCGATAATTATGATACCGCCCAAATTTCGGAGTCGCAGTTGCCGGGAAATCGTTTGCGCGGCTTCCAGATTGGTTTTAAAAATGGTTTCTTCAAGATTACGTCCGCCCACATAACCGCCGGTATTGACATCAACCGTTGTCATGGCTTCGGTCTGGTCAAACACCAAGTGTCCGCCTGATTTTAATTTGACTTTGCGATCGAGGGCTTTTTTGATTTCATCCTCGACACTATAAATATCAAATACCGGGCATTCCCCCGTGTAATGCTCGATAACCGGCACGATTTCCGGTACAAAAATTTCTGCGAACTCAACGAGCCGAAGGTAGGTTTCCTTGGAATCGACACGCACACGCTCTATTCCTTCCTTATACAAATCCCTTAAGGTTCTGATGCTGAGCGGTAAATCCTTATGAATAAACTGTTTTACTTTGGCGCCGGCAATTTTCTCCAAAATTGATTCCCATAATTTCAGCAAAAATGTCATGTCTGCAATCAATACCGTCTCTTCCGCACATTCGGCAGCCGTTCTGGCAATAAAGCCACCGCATTTATGCTCTTTTCTAAAGCTATCGAGACAGTTGCGCAGTCGTACCCGTTCCGACTCGCATTCAATTCGCTGTGAAACGCCTGAGTTGCTGGCATAGGGCATGTAAACCTGGAAGCGCGACGGAATGGAAATTTCCGTCGTCAGTCGAGCGCCTTTGGTGCCAAGTGGATCTTTAACGACCTGAACAACAATGTGCTGACCTTCATGCAAGTAATGTTCGATGTTTTCAGAGGCCTTTTTTTCCAGATCTTTGGCGCACAAATCAGACAGGTGCAAAAACGCCGCCCTGGGCAAACCAATGTCAACAAAAGCCGCCTGCATGCCCGGTAAAACACGACAGACTTCCCCTTTATAGATATTGCCTACCAAACCACGCTCGCGGGTTCTCTCAATAATCAATTCCTGCAATACGCCATTTTCAATAACCGCAACCCGCGTTTCCGGCGGTGTTACGTTAATTAGAATTTCTTCACTCATTTAAAAATTATTATTCCTTGTTTTAATAAGAGTTCAGCCGTTTCAAACAACGGCAAACCGACCACGCCGGTAAAACTGCCATTTATCGATTCCACAAATAGCGCACCGAGTCCCTGAATCGCATAACTGCCTGCTTTATCATGGGGTTCACCGGTGAGCCAGTAGGACAAAATCTCTGGATGAGTCAGTGGCCTGAAGGTCACGTCAGTGATACTGACCGCCTGATGATGAAAATGCCCTCTCAGCGAAACCGCGCTAAAAACCTGGTGCGTTTTACCGGATAGTTGCGACAGCATGGCAATGGCATCGTCCTGATCTCTGGGCTTGCCCATGATCTGAGCACCCAAAACCACGACTGTATCAGCTGCCAGCACCGGTGTTTCTGATCCCAGTCCTTGAACACCAGCCAACGATTTTTCACCCGCGATGCGCAATACATAATCCAGCGGCGCTTCATTCAGGCGAGGTGTTTCATCAATATCGACCGGATAGACAGAATAACGGACTTTAATTTGATCAAGGAGTTCCTTGCGTCGGGGCGATGCCGACGCGAGAATAAGCTGTATCGTCATTCGCGATGATACGGATGATTATTCAGTAAACTCCAGGCACGGTAAAGCTGTTCCGCTACGACAATCCGTACCAAAGGATGCGGAAAAGTAAGCTTCGACAAACTCCAGGATTCACGCGCCAGTAGTTTGGCCGACTCCGACAAGCCTTCCGGCCCACCGATGAGCAACGCAATATTTTGTCCACTTTCCAGCCAGCGTTTCATGGCCTGAGACAGTTCCATCGTTGACCAGGATTTACCGGACAAATCCAGCGTTACAACATGTGCACTTTGCGGTATTGCCGCCGTCATTTTTTCACCTTCACTTTTGAGAATCCTGGCCATGTCGCTGTTTTTGCCTCGTTTATCAGGCGCAATTTCCTTAAGAAGCAGCTCACATTCGCGCGGCAGACGTTTTGCGTATTCATCATAGCCTTGCTGAACCCAGCCCGGCATTCGGTTTCCTATCGTGATTAAATTGATCTGCATGTGAAGCAGGATACAGACAACAAGCCTCTGATGCAATCCGAACCGATGCAAAATTGACCCGACTTTTTGATAAAGGAAGCACCAACTATGTCTTGTAAAGGGACCGGCAAAAAAATGACGTTTAACACAGCCGTCAACCTGTGATCTTATGCAACTAATTGATAGAACTATTTTTAATATTTCTGGCTCCATTTGTGCTATATCCTTATGCAAAACTATCCTAAAGGACTTTTTTATGTTATCCAACTCCATTATTTCATTCGGGACAGTGCTTCTGCTGAGTGCCTGTTCATTCAACAATCAACCGGCCGACGCAAAACCCACCGATACAATGTTGCCCAATAGACAGGAAACCGTTGGTTTTTTTAGCCGTATCCACAAGGCGGTCAGAGATTCAGAACGCGGCATCTACGGCCTCATGTACGGCATCCGTGATGGAACGGACAGTTTTATCTACGACGTCCAAAAGGATTATTATCAAGACTATCAAAAATGAGGGTAGCGACACGCCGATTGCACTATCTATCGACATTTACAAACACGCACCGTATAGTTGAGCATTGCAAGGAAAGAATAATTTCGCACCCGCCATTGGCACGTTCAAGGCAGATCGTGCAAGGCTCTTGATTCATCGAGGAATTACCAATGATCACCTTATATGGTTTTGCGGTCAGCAACTATTACAACAAAATAAAACTGGCATTGCTGGAAAAGAACATTACTTTTATTGAGGAAAGCATTGCGCCTAGCCAGAATGATGACATGCTCAAACGTTCACCCTTGGGCAAAATTCCATTTATCGGAACGGCGGATGGCTATTTATCAGAATCACAAGCCATACTTGAATATCTGGAAGATGCCTTCCCGGAAAACCCGCTCTACCCTGGTACCGCTTTCGAACGAGCCAAGTGCAGGGAATTTATCCAGCATCTGGAATTGAATATCGAGCTCATTGCACGCCGTCTGTATAAAGAAGCCCTGATGGGTGGTACGGTTTCTGAAGAAACCAAGGACGAAGTGAAAGAACGCATTATCCCGGGATTAAAAGGCCTGGACCGCCTGACCCATTTTTCCCCTTATATTCTGGGAGATTGCCTCAGTGCTGCCGATGTCGTTGCCTGGCCTCATTTTGGTCTGATTTCTCTGGCAACTCAAAAAATATACGGTAGCGATCTGGTCGCAGATCACATTCCCGGTCTGGCCGATTACTTAAAAACCATGGAAAGCCGGCCTTTTGTTCAGCAAGTGGCGAAAAGTAGGGATGCTGCGTTCAAAGCGTTTTTAGAGAAGAAATGAGTAGTAAAAAAATCATTAACGCACCTTCTCCGCTGGAGAAGGTGCGAAAGACGACTGCACCGAGTATGGACAACGCCGGAAGCAGTTGCCGAGAAGAATAAAATCAAGGGGAACTCTAAAAGTTATCCATTCATGCTTCGACAAGCTCTCAAGAAACAGCTTTTTTGTATTTGTAATATCAATGACTTGCAAAGATATGAAAACACACAAAAGTACGTCGAACAGCGACTGTTTCATGGTAACGCCATGTCTCCGAAGGGAGGCTTATTTTACTCTGCACGAACAGATAAGTCACTGATTTAAAAATACTACCGTTCGCACTCGACTGCATGGATGCAGGAGGTAGAGCAACGCATGGAGCAGTTGCCGAGAGCTTGTCGAAGCGCAATTTTTAGAAGCCCCCTCAAGCATTTTACTCACTTCACCGACCCTCTCTCTGAGGGGAAAACTTGTATTCTTAAGCACCAAATGTCGCTGCCCTAATGTGCACGACCAAACTAGGCGCCGTCCTACGAATCTGAAACGCCTTAATATAAGTTGTTAGTGTTATTTTTCATCGACTTAAATTTTATCGCTATACTTGATTTGTTCACTAGGTAAACCGCCAACGCCCTACGATTAACAACACCTGCATCAATAACAGGGCACTTGGAAATACTAATCAAACCTGATGATGGTCAGCCAAAGCATCAGCCTAGACGCTTAAATGCGATCAAACGGCATGTCTCGAAACTGCTGGCAAAAAATCAACCCTGTTGGAGACTGTGTAGTATGCTAAAAAAATTGTATCTTCTAATCGGCCTGTTTACGTTCTGTATTCTGATCATGTTCGCGGTAGCATGGTTCGGGCTTAATCAACTTAACGGGGTAACACATGAATTACAAACCCGAGGCGAAGACAGCGTGCAGATCACCGACGCTTCTTTCACCGGCGCAGAACTTTACCAAATCATCGCGGACAGCGTTATCAACAATAACCTGACAGAAAGCGCCAAGGATTGGGAAGCCGGTAAGAGCATAGCCGAAAAGCAGTGGGGGGCTATCGAACGTATTATGGATACGGATGTAGAAAAGCAACTGCTTAAAGTTGCGGTGCAGGCATATGGGGCATTTGTAGCCATTTACGAAGCAGAAATGCTGCCACTATTACAAGATAAGGCGAACAATGGCTCGGCAATTACAGCCGTTGATGACAAGCTCGATACCAAAGTTCAGGTGCTTGCCGATAACCTGAATAAGATCAAAATATCCCTGGATAATGAAACCAAAGCTGCGCAGATCAAATATGAGTCCATTTCCAACAAGATCATGGCCGTGATGCTGATCCTGGGAACATCGCTTCTGACTGTCGGCGGATTGATCGCACTAAGTATTGTGCGCCACATCATGCAGCAATTGGGAGGAGATCCCGAATATATCACCGGAATAGTGCACAATATCTCCATCGGTGATCTGTCTGCAAACATAGTGGTCAAACCAAGTGACAAAAGCAGCCTGATCTATAAAATGAAAACCATGCAAAAAACCCTTAACGAATTTGTGGGTTCCCAGCATGCTATGGCTCAAAAACACGCCGACGGCATGATCAGCGAAACTATGTGGGCCGATTCATTTCCCGGTGTCTTCGGTAAAATGGCTCATGAAGTTAACTTCCTGGTAGATTCGCATATTTCCGGAACCATGCGTGTAATGGATGTTATCACCGAGTATGCAAAAGGTAATTTCAGTGTCGACATGGATCGCCTGCCCGGCGAAAAAGCCAAAATAACCGACGCCATGGATAACGTCAAAAAAACGCTGCTGGCTGTCAGCAACGAACTGAAAATGCTCTGCGACGCGGGCGCAGTCGCCGATTACTCAAAACGTTGTGATACTCACAAATACGAGTTTGTCTACAAGGACATATTGACCAATTTCAACCATATGATTGAAACCTGCGATACCGGCTTCAACGATGTCTTGCGTGTCTCGCAAGCCTTGGCTAAGGGTGATCTGACTCAATCCATTACTCGTGATTATCCGGGCACACTCGGGGCCATGAAAGAAGGCATCAACGGCACCGTCGAAAATCTCAAAGACATGGTGAGGGCCATCCAGGACTCTGCTAACGCCATTAACCTGGCATCCAAAGAAATTGCTTCCGGCAATAATGATTTATCGCACCGCACCGAAGAGCAAGCCGCCAGTCTCGAACAAACTGCAGCCAGTATGGAAGAACTGACCTCCACCGTGCATGCCAATACCGAAAATGCCAAACAAGCCAACCAACTCGCCATCGATGCTGCAAATGTTGCCAGTAAAGGTGTGGACGTGGTTGGACAGGTAGTCACCACGATGGATTCAATCAACGAATCTTCGCGCAAAATTACCGAGATTATTTCGGTCATTGACGGCATTGCCTTTCAAACCAATATTCTTGCCCTGAACGCTGCCGTGGAAGCTGCGCGCGCCGGTGAACAAGGCCGCGGATTTGCAGTTGTCGCCGGCGAGGTACGCAATCTCGCGCAACGCGCCGCAAACGCCGCCAGCGAAATCAAAAACTTGATCGGCGACTCGGAAGTCAAAGTTTCTAGCGGCAGCAAACTGGTCGCCAATGCCGGACAGGCCATGCAGGAAATCGTTAGCGCCATTCGCGATGTCACCGTCATCGTGTCTGAAATTTCTGCCGCCTCAATTGAACAAAATTCCGGGATAAACCAGGTCAATCAAGCGATCTCACAGATGGACGATGTCACACAGCAAAATGCCGCTTTAGTCGAACAGGCGGCCGCTTCCGCAGAAGCGCTGCAGGAGCAAACCGAAAATCTGAGCGTTATGGCCGGGCATTTCAGGGTAGATAGCAAAACTCGAAACAGCTCTGTTCCTAGAGCTGACAACGCAAGACCGGTTGTGAAACTGGAAACGTATAAAGGCAGTGGCGACCTACGGGGTCAAACTGCTGGCGCTGCCAATCCACAGCTTAAGGTTGTCGATAATACAGAATGGGAAGAGTTTTGATTGGCATGTTCAACAAACCGAACCCGTTGAAGTGCATCATTTTTCTTAATTAATGCACTTCGACTCGCTTGCTCAGCTTTTAAAGAAAATAAAGGGAAACTCTAAAAATTAACCATTCATGCTTCGACAGGCTCAGCATGAACGAATAAATCATTGATTTAAAAAGACTACCGTTCGCACTGCGCTTGTCGAAGTGCAATTTTTAGTGGTCCCCTAAAGCCTCGGCGCCGGAGCAGCATCGACATACACCGCATTATACCAATCCGATAAGTTCACATACTATCCCTTCTCCAGCGGGAGAAGGTTTGGCTGAGGGGATTCGAATAACAGCTTATTGGGATTTCTTGATTCTGCTCAGATAAAACTCCTCAACCTTGGCCCGCGCCCACGGCGTTTTTCTTAAAAACTTTAAACTGGATTTAACACTGGGCTCATGATTGAAGCACCGGATGTCGATAACCCGACCCAACTCCTCCCAACCACAACCAGCCACCAGTTCAATCACTATTTTTTCCAGCGTCATGCCGTGGAGAGGATTATCGGGTTGTTTATCATGCATGGTCAATCCTGATCGTAAAAGCCGGTTCAATTCTAAATGAGTTGATTTTCAAGCATGAATATACCCGAATTGCGCTGGATATTTCTTCGTTTTCAACAATATTTACTAGAATGTGCTCTAACGAATATGATAATGCCAAACTTTAACAATAACATCAAATAAAGCGGCAAGCCGGACATGATTCGGTAAACTCAAAAGTAACAAGTTGTATGCACCTTGAATCATTGACTTATAAAATCACAGAAATAAATAAACGCGTCAAGCAGCTGTAGTATTTAGTTACTCCATGCCGCCGAAGGGGACTTGTATTATCTCAGCACGAAAGGCTTGCCTGGGTAGATTAACATCGGAAGCCATTTTAACCCTATCCCAAAAAAACGCATTTCTTCTAGGTCTCACCCATCAATCCGATGAGTACACAAATCACCGAAAGTTCAGTTAAAATACGCCTTTTGTTTCTTGATTGAAGGCAATGTCTAAAAATATTCGTGTTGAAAGATTGAGCGGTACAGCCCTGCAGCAATATATACCGGAGCTTGCCAGGCTTAGAATTGAAGTCTTTTATGATTTCCCCTATCTCTACGCAGGTGATATCAATTACGAGAAAAAATATCTTCAAACCTATATTGATTGCCCGGAAAGCGTTATTGTTATTGCCTTTGATGATGATAAGGTCGTTGGCGCTTCAACCGCCATTCCGATGAAATTTGAAACCGACGAGCTAAAAAGACCGTTTATTGAAAACGCTTACAACCTGGACGATGTTTTCTATTGCAGCGAATCCGTCCTTGACAAAAATTACCGCGGCTATGGAATCGGCGTACGCTTTTTTGAACACCGCGAAGCGCATGCACAGGATCTGGGAGGATTCAAACATATTACTTTCTGCTGCGTGGAACGCCCTGCCGATCATCCGCGCAGGCCTGCCGACTATGTGCCACTCGATCAGTTCTGGAATAAACGGGGTTATGTCAAACATCCGGAATTGAAAACCACTTATTCCTGGAAAGATCTGGATGATACCGAAGAAACCCCTAAACCCATGACATTCTGGCTGAAACATGACCGTTAAAATTGCAACTGCCCAGTACAACATCGACTTTCTGGAGCATTGGACAGTTTATCGTGCCAAAATTGAGCGATGGGTCGAGGAAGCAGTCACTGAAAGCGCCCGGATACTCGTCTTTCCCGAATATGCCAGTATGGAACTGGCATCATTATTTTCGAAAGACATCTATTCATCGCTCAGCCTCCAGTTGGCATCAATGCAAACGGTACTGGACGATTATATCGATCTGTATCGAACATTAGCGTTAAAACATCACTGCTACATTCAATCTGGAACTTTTCCAGTCAGAATGCCTGAAGGCGATTATCGTAATCGCGCCTATTTGTTTATGCCCAGCGGCGAGTTTGATTTTCAGGACAAACTGATGATGACGCGCTTTGAAAATGAGCAGTGGCTGATTAAACGCGGTAACGAATTGAAGTGTTTTGATACCGAATTTGGCAAGATTGCCATCAATATCTGTTACGACAGTGAATTTCCATTGCTTGCCAGAAAACAGGTGGAAGCCGGCGCCAATCTGATTTTGGTACCCAGTTGCACCGATACGCTCGCAGGCTATCACCGGGTTAAGATAGGCTGTCAGGCAAGAGCCCTGGAAAATCAATGTTATGTAGTTCAATCACCAACAGTCGGCAGCGCCCCCTGGTCAGAAGCCGTTGATGTCAACATCGGAGCCGCCGCTATTTATACGCCCGTTGACCGTGGTTTTCCAGACAACGGTATATCGGCAATCGGCACCTTGAATGCCACACAATGGGTGATTGCAGAAATATCGCTGGCGAATTGCAAAAAAGTACGTGCCGATGGACAGGTTTTTAACTACAGGGATTGGCCGCTACAAAACACGTATAGCTAAGATATTGATTAATAAGGATTAATTATCCTAGTTTATTGTGAATGACCAGTCTGATGATTAATTAAAAATGGACTCGAAGGAATAACCGTGAAAATGAACAATTTCTTTGAGTCTTTTTAACGCATCCATTTGAATTTGTCTCACGCGCTCTCTGGTGACGCTCAGCTCTTGAGCCACCTGCTCCAGTGTCTCACTTTCATACCCGCATAAGCCATAACGGCGGCAAATCACTTCCCGTTGTTTTTCCGGCAGCTGGAATACCCAGGAACTGATATTGGTTCTGATACCATCTTCCTGAATTTTATCGTCATGCCCTGTAGCTTCGTCATCGGAAATGGACTCCAGCAAAGGCTTGTCCATATCCTTGCCGACCGGCACATCGACGGAAGCAACTCGCTCATTCAGTCGAAGCATTTTTTCAACTTTGGAAATAGGTTTATTAAGGTATAAGGCAATATCTTCAAACGTGGGATCACGATCCATGGTTTGTGTCAAATGGCGTTGCGCTTTTAAATAGACATTCATCTCCTTTACGATATGAATCGGCAGACGGATGGTTCTTGTCTGGTTCATGATCGCTCGCTCGATCGTTTGTCTAATCCACCAAGTGGCATACGTGGAGAATCTGAAACCACGTTCAGGATCAAATTTTTCTACCGCACGAATCAAACCCAGATTACCCTCTTCAATCAAGTCCAGTAACGGTAATCCTCTATTCAAATAGCGGCGCGAAATTTTCACGACAAGCCGCAAATTGCTTTCGATCATGATTTTACGGGCTTCCTGATCTCCTTTTAGCGCTCTGGCGCCATATAACTTTTCCTGATCCGCCGTCAATAATTTCGAGCGACCCAATTCATTCAGATAAACCCGCGTTGCATCGAAGCTGTTATCGTTACGAAGTTTTAAAACGGTAGCATCGTCGACATCAAGAATACCACCCAGCGCTGGTTCTACCTCAAGCTCTTCCTCGAAAGGAAAATCTTCTTCAAATGGCAGATCGATTTCATCGTCGGATGGCTCAATTATTTCTTCCTTCATATCAACCCTCTGGTTAATCGGCGTAAGCTAATGTGCTTTATCACTCTTTGGCAATAATATAAGTGGATTTACCGGTTTCCCGTTTTTCCTGATTTCAAAATGTAAGGCGGCTTTTTTTGCTAACGCCTTACCAACCTCTGCTATGACCTGGCCTTTTTCTACCTGCTCGCCTTCCTTAACCAAGAGACTGCTATTATTCCCATAAGCACTCAAATACAAATCATTATGCTTGATAATAATCAGGTTGCCGAAACCAATCAAACCTTGTCCGCTATAAGCAATTTCTCCTGCTTCAGCTGCCTGTACTTTTTGGCCTATTTTACCAGCAATATCTATCCCTTTATTGTTTGACTGGTTAAAATTTTTTGAAATTCTTCCTTTAATCGGCCACCCAAAGTTTAACTTTAACATTTTTTTATTATCAGTTGAAATAACTGATTTTTTTTCTTCTTTGCCTGGTCTTTTCAGCGCGAATTTTTCTGGTTTTTTGGGCTTATTTGTTTGCTCTTCATTTAGGCTTGTAAGTGGAGGTTGAAGAAGATTTTGCACTCTTTTGATGTCGGCATCGGGCTTGAATAGCTTTAGCTTCCTTCCCGAGATCACATGATAAGGTTCCGATATCTGGTTCCATTCGGCCAAACGTTCGTAGCCTTGTCCACTGCTGACGCCGATGGAATACAAAGTATCGCCATTTTTGACGACATAATATTTACCTGAAATCTCGGACTTGGTTTTAGGTTCCTGCACTCTCATAGGTGGCTCCGCCGCTTTGCTCGGCACAAGAATGACAGGCTTCTCATTGTCTGACTGAATATTCGCAAGATCAGGTGTTTTAATTTCGGGCACCGGTTTTACCCTATCCTTGCCGGCCTCCCGATTGCCCGTCGTAACGGGAGCATAATTAGGTTGTTGAAAACAGCCGGGCAGCATAACCTGTAAAATCAGGATTACCCAAAGAAACGGCATTGAGCGATACAAATACTTCATCATTTATTCAATAAAATCTTTTTTGCCAAATTTATTTTTGCCGCCAAATAATCAGATCCCCCTCGATCCGGATGAATTTTCTGGATCAATTTTCGATGCGCGGCGATGATTTCCTGCTCAGATGCACCCGATTTCAATCCCAAGACTTCATAAGCTTCCGCTCTCGACATGCCGCTCTTGTTTACTGAACCGGCTGGTCGCTCAGGCCCACCTTGTTTTGCAGCAACAAATTCAAACCAGAGCTTATGCAAATGGGGCGCATATTGCAGCAAAAAGGGCATGAGTCTCATGACAAATGCGAGGAATATTCCCATGAGAGCAAACAGCCAATTCAAATGTCCGGACGCCAGCAAATAGAGAATTACAAACCCTGCAACGCCAAACATGATATTTCTTTTGTATTTCGTCAGAACATCGGGGGGAAGCTTGAAAAAAATACGCAAGCCCAAAAAGGCAATTATTATGACGATCAATATCAGATAAAATCGAATCAATGCCTACTCCTGAATAATGATTCGTATGCCAATGTGTCTCATGGTACTTCGGTAAATAATACCTTAGAATAAGAGCCCTAATGATAACAGCCTGATTCACTGATTTACATGCAGAATGCCAAAATTCCAATTTTAGGGTTTGCCGCCTTCAGCGGAACCGGCAAAACGTCACTGCTGACAAAATTAATTCCTGCCCTCAAAAGCACAGGTCTGCAAATCGGTCTCATTAAGCACAGTCACCATAATTTTCAAATTGACCAACCCGGCAAAGACAGCTTTGAGCTTCGACAAGCCGGGGCATCGCCCGTGATGATTGTATCCGGTCACCGGCGGGCAATTATCACAGAAATTACACCGACTCAGGAACCCAGACTTGATGAACAGCTAAAGTATTTCGATCAATCCAAACTGGATCTCATACTGGTTGAAGGATTTAAAGCTGAAAAGTTCCCAAAAATCGAACTACACCGTCCATCACTTGGCAAGCCTTTGCTATATCCGAATGATGCAGACATCATCGCGGTCGCTTCAGACAGCCCGATGGTTTTGCCATCAAGGCTGAGCAAACTGGATATCAACCAGCCTGAAATGATTGCAGACTTCATTCTTATCCACTTTTTAGGCAGTTTATGATTGATATATGCAATCCGAAAACTGGAGAACTGCTCAGTGTATCGGGGGCACTGCAAAAAATCCAGGCTGCCATTCGTGCGGTTGAAGAAGCTGAAATTGTTGAATTAAAAAATGCTGCCGGCCGTGTGTTATCGAAATCGGTCTACTCTCCCATCAATATTCCCTACGACAAAAATGCGGCAATGGATGGCTACGCATTTTCCAGCGCCGACATCATTCATGAACACTCCTTTACCTTGAAACTGTCCGGCACTTCATGGGCAGGGTATCCGTTTACCGGTGAACTGCACAAAGGCCAATGTCTTCGGGTTTTTACCGGGGCGGCACTACCGGTCCAGGCCGATTCCGTTGTCATGCAGGAACACGTGCGAACGGATGGTCAATACGTTCATTTTTCCGCCCAAACATCGGCGCATCAACATATAAGAAAAGCGGGTGAAGACGTACAACAAGGCGGACTACTATGTGCGGATTCTAAAAAACTGACTGTATACGACCTCGGTTTGCTGGCGTCGGCAGGCATTCAGGAAGTCACTGTCAAACGAAAAATCAACATTGCCTTTTTATCAACTGGCGACGAATTAACGCCACTCGGCCAGGCACTCGAATCCGGAAAAATATACGACAGCAATCGATACCTGCTAAACGAATTTCTGCGGGATGCCAGTTATGAAGTCACCGACCTTGGCATCATCGCTGATAACAAGCAGTTACTGCAGGAAAAACTGATGAAAGCCGCCAATCAGTTCGATGTCATCATCACCACGGGCGGTGCTTCTGTCGGTGATGCCGATTATATTCAGGAGGTACTGGCAAGTTGCGGCCGGATAAGTTTCTGGAAACTCGCGATAAAACCAGGCAAGCCGCTGGCGTTCGGCCGGATCGGCGACTGTCATTTTTTTGGACTACCCGGCAACCCGGTATCAGTCATTGTCACCTTTCAGCAAATCGTAGCCCCGGCCCTCAGACAACTTTCCGGCGCACTCGCTACTCAGCCTTTGCGCTTAAAAGCAATTTGCACAACTAACTTAAAAAAATCACCCGGACGTCTCGAATTCCAACGAGGCATTTTGGCACAGAATGAAAATGGCGATTTTTTTGTGGCATCGTCAGGTGACCAGGGCTCAAATCTTCTGGGTTCCATGAGTCGGTCCAATTGCTTCATCGTACTGCCTGCCCAATGCGGTGGCGTTAGAGCAGGAGATACAGTCCTTGTTGAGCCCTTTTTATTAGAGATGCCCGCTTCCACTTAACATTCGTTACAGAGCCATTTTATGGTCCTATCGGTTCAACCGCAGCAGTCGCTTTCGAACTGACCCAATAGCTGTGGCGATTTTCACACCATGGTATTTCGTGCAGCTTTTTAGAACTGCTAGAATGAGTCTGTAGCACTATGAAAACGCCAGAAAAAAATCACACAAACAATGGTCGCTTCACCTGTTTTATTGAGAATAAATTATGCTGATTAATTGCGTCGCGTATCAGGAAGGAAAAAAACTTAAGGATATTTTAATCGAGGAAATCAGCGACTATCTGGCGATTCCGGACTGCTTTGTCTGGGTCGCCTTACAGGATGCTGAATTGGCAGAGCTGGAAAAAATGCGCGAGGAATTTGATTTCCACACTCTTGCCGTTGAAGATGCCTGGCATAGCCACCAACGTCCAAAAATCGATGAATACGGTGACTCAATATTTGCCGTCATGAAATTAGTGGAAATAGAGAGTGATGAACTTATTGTTGGCGAGGTCGATGTTTTCGTTGGCCCCAACTATGTGCTGTCAGTGCGTAATCACAGCCGGGCAGGTTTTTTGGGGGTCCGCGAAAGGTGCGAACATGAGCCGCACCTGTTAAAACAGGGCTCCGGTTTTGTCTTTTATGCCCTCATGGATGCTGTCGTTGACCGCTATTTTCCGGTTCTCGATGAACTTGAAACCGAACTTGAAAATATTGAAGAGCAGATTTTCATCAAAGGCGCAGCTCGTTCCAACATTGAACGCCTGTATGCGCTCAAGCGTAAGGTCATGGTACTCAAACATGCGACCGCCCCCTTGATGGAAGCGACCGGCAAGCTGCATAGAGGCCGCGTGCCGATCGTCTGTACCAATAGCCAGGAGTACTTCCGCGATGTCTATGATCATCTCACTCATATCAATCTGTCGATTGACAGAATACGTGACACCATCGGCACGGCCATTCAGGTTAATCTGTCGATGGTCACCATTGAGGAAAGCGAAGTCACCAAACGACTGGCGGCCTGGGCCGGGCTTTTCGCAGTCGCCACGGCTTTTGCCGGCATCTGGGGCATGAACTTTGAAGTCATGCCGGAATTACGCTGGCGCTATGGCTATCCATCAGCTCTCGTTGTCATCACGCTGGTCTGCAGTTTGCTGTATCGCCGATTTAAAAAAGCGGGGTGGTTATAAACAACCCTCGGCCTTTTTACTGATACACCCATTTTCTATAGACTTGATTCAGTTGGGTTTACATCGCATGAATCCATACCCGCCTACAAATCAGAAAGCCACGCTCCAAGTAGCAGCCAAAGCACCATCGCGATCCAGTTGATAGCCATTGAAATCGGTATGTACGGGTTGCAACCATTCAACACCGATCTGGTTACCTTCCAGGTCGCCACTTGGTATGGTGACATTCAGTCCAAAGCCGATATCCCAAAAGCGGCCGCCGTAGTTTTGAGGGTAGTCCATCGGTCCAAATTTGATACTGCTAGTCGGCGTAAAACCATCTTCAGCAAAAAACTGGCCCTCTATGCCGTTAAACTGGCCATGAACGGCTGTCTGTACTGTGTAGACGCCACGGATTGAGGCGTTGAGCCAGGGTAGTAAGTGATAGCCGCCCCAGGCCGTACTCTGAAATAAATCTCCCAAGCGGTAACCCGACTCGTTCTGACCCTCCATTCTGACGGTACCATTCACTTGCGCGCCCCAGGCCCATTGCCCCAATATTCCGGTGTAGGTCAGACTGGGTTTTAAATCCCAAGTGCCGCTGCCTAACTGCATACCGTAATGGATAAATCCTCCGTCGATTTGATGATTACGCCTCATTTTCATATCAACATCACCGGTCGGCGCACTCAGACCCAATGTCACATGGACATGCTGCATGTTGTCATCGAACAGTTTCACCAAAGCAAACATGCCCAGATCACCAATCCCACCGGTTTCGTGGCTGTTTTGCAAGTGGTGACCGAGATGTCCGTTCAGACTATGATCAAGACCACCGGGCGACCCCGATAACGAACGCATCGACATACTCATGTCCATAAACTGCGGCATCAACATCAGGGTCAGCCAATCAGTCGGAGCGTACATGATATCCAGCATGTGCATGTGCATCGCCATGTTGCTGGGCGCCGCAAAGCAGCCGACACTCCTTGCACCTGTACAACCCTGACTGACAATGGTCTGGTCCATGACAAGATCCGTACCATTAAGCATCGGTCCGCTCTGGCTGGCATACTGGTAACGATATCCAACCATCATCTGAAGCGCCTTCGGTAATAAATGGCCAAACATCACACCGGCAGGTAAAGCGTGATGAGAATGCTCACCATGTTCGTGACCGGTCGCTTCCGGCCCGGGTTTGAAGGAAAGTGCTGACAAGTTGACTTTCAGTGCCGCATTCGCCACCCAATAATCAAAATCTCCATACTTACCTTCACCGCCGCCTCCCATTTTTAGAGATCCTTGATGCGTGTAATATTCAAAACCGGTTTCCACGCTCACCCCTTTGGCAAATTGTTTGCTTACGGTAACACCGCCACTCAAGGCACCGTAGCCTGACAAGCGGTGATCACTGGAAAAATAACTGGAATAATCGGCTGATGGTTTGGCAAGATTGCGGAATTTGCTCGAATCATAAGGCAAACCGAGGTTATTGCCGTTGGCATCAACCTGTTGGTTATAGGGTTGCATGGTCACTAACCAGGGGGTATAAAAATCAGCGGCATCCTGCGAGTAATAGCGTACCCTGGGTGTTATCGTCCAGCCGTGACCTACCGGCTGTACCCAATCAGCTTCAAAGGCATGCGCCTGGATACCCCAATCATCTGCGGAAAAGCGATAATCGAAATGCAAGGCGGCATCAAGTGGCTGAATGTACTGCACAAAACGTCCGCCCAGGTTCCATTGATTGCGAATTTCGGGTCGTTGCTCCATCAAAGCATACAGGCTGCCCCGATAAGCGACCCCCGCAGAAAGGCAACATTGATTGTCAGGATCGATAAAGACGGTATTCACGCCTTTGTACGGATTAGATAGATAGCCTGTGCTTCGGGTATATCCGATATCGCCGCTAATGACGGCGTCTTTACTCAACACATGAGATAATCCCAGATGTGTTGCCCAATCCTGACGAGTTCCCTGCAACCTCGATGTGAAAGGTTCATTTTCCAGGTTGTTAATCTGATCGAATCCCTGCGTAGAATAATTGACCGGATACAGATAACCGCCTGCATCATGATCGAGTACGGCATTGGTTTCGCTGTTGGTATAGCTTAAATCCAGATTGACCGACGTCTGTTTTTGATTGAAATCCCAGCGCCCACCGATATTACCGAATCGTGACTCATAATCATCTTCCAACGAAATACCGCCGCCCAGGCTCAAGGCCGCTTCATCCCATTCATAAGTCAATTTGAAATCGCCCTGCTTGCGTGTTTCGGGCGAAGCATAGGACATGACGTGCGTCAGTTGATTGTCTGTTGTATAGCTAGGTTCGCCACTTTGTGGATCAAGTCCAGATGGAGAAACGGGATTTAAGTTCTGATCCAGGTAGGTATTTCCTGTACCCACAAGATAGGGTGATGCTCCCACAATCGTTTGACCGTCAGGGCCGGTTAGTAGTGAATTGACATTGAAGCCAACCGGCGCCGTAGAAATCGGCGTCGCGCCACCCCAGGTATCCTGAATATAATTAAAGGCAAACTTGAACCGGTCGGTCAGGCTGATTTTAGCGCTGCCGTGCAATCCTTCCACCTCAATTGGATTAAACGACTTGACCGTGGATACCGATTGACTGCCATCTAAATTATAAGTTATACCGCTAATCTCCCTTTTACCCTCCTGATAATGGCTGTATTGAAAATCAACTTCGTCGTCCTCGGCTGCTAGTGCAGGTTGTTGCAACAGACCGGGCAGGATGAGGGCTGCTGCGGTCAGGCTTTCAAGCGCGGATTTGACGGTTTTTTTCTGTTCTTGATGTTTATTGGCTTTCATGTTTTGTCGTGCTCACGTGATATGGGCAGTACGCTGTTACATCGGTTAGCGATATCTCACTTCGACGGCTTCCTCCGTCGACAGGCTCAGGTCAAACATGCACCTGCTGCAGTTCAATGCGCTGGATCAGCAAGAACGTGATTGGGAAAACCTGTCGCATCGTATACACCAGCCCGGCATTCCGGGTTGTCCGTTTAAATAAAGGTTTGTACTGTTAATAACAACCACAGCCACCACCTTGTGCTGAATTACCACCAGCCGATGCTTCCCGGCTGCCATAGTTGTGTACCCGCAAAGCGCTTTGCAGCGGATAAGGATCAAGTGCCATTTGTGGTTTGGCCAAGTTGCCGCGCTCCCAGGGTTGGACAACGGTACAGGCACTGAGCAACAGACCGAAAACGAGTAGTAACAGATTTAAAAGGCTGGTCATCGTGACTCCCATGTTGTGTTGGCTGTTTTTTTAAAGGTTATCCATCTGCTTCATGAATCCGTTGCCTGGGGTTGTAAGCAGACTCATCTGCAAGTTGAATAGGGCTTGGCTGTGATGTCGGTTATCTCCAGCGTCGAACACGTCCTCCAAAATCTGAACCTGTCGATAGCCAGCTCGATCATTTCATTTTCAAGCTGATGGAGACATCAGGAAGTCTGTCATCAAGCCGGTGAAAAATCCTTGGGATTGCTGGATTCCGCATCAATAGGTAATCGGTTTCTTCATGTTATTGGTTAAGAAAAATATGCTTTTGTAACAGGGGTTTTTGTTTAGAAAAAAAGAATGCGGATAGAGGGGATTTGAACATCCGCATTCTGAGAACGGGTGTTAGCAAAGGTGCTAACAAATATGACAATCGATGAATTGCTCATCAAACTATTTTAAAGCAACACTTGTGCCATTTTTTTACGAGTAGTTTGCGATTTTTTAATGCGTAGAATATTTAGGTTATTTTATAAATCATTGATTATTATAATTTAATAAATTTTTATCCGTCGTCGATGGTCATGGTTACTACCAATTAAGATTGGTGTATTTTAAAAAAGTGTGTGATATCACCTATTTATTGAAATGAGGCAATCTCTGTAATGCCTATACAACGCGGCTTTCAGAAAGGACTGTGTGATATGCCGCATTGAGCTGCGTTAAATAACACAGTTTAATTAACTTTTGAATTTAGACTGAAGGAGACCTCTAAAAATTGCACTTCGACAAGCTCTCGGCAACTGCTCCATGCGTTGCTCTACCTCCTGCATCCATGCAGTCGAGTGCGAACGGTGGTCTTTTAGTGACTTATCCGATCGAGCTGAGTTTGTCGAAGCATGAATGGATAATTTTTGAGGTCCCCTGAAGCGACTGACACCAGTGCGCTCATTGACAAATGAAGAAAGCCCCTATTCGGGGCTTATTCAGATTAATGAAGGGGTCGGCTGAAATTTTAACTCACATCAGATGCATGAATAGTCATTGGCCGAGATCCCACTGTAATTCAAATGATTCCATTTTCAATGACTGGAGTCACCCAATATTGAATGCCCAAGCCGGAAAAATCCTGTCTTAATTGTGAAAGTAACTCCGGCAGAGCCTGATCAGGCACATAAATCTGAAAACGAATCTCCCGCTGTCTGCCCGTGACCTGTTCGCTTTTGGACAAACCCTGGTTTTTGTGTTGATGAGCGCTTACCGGAAAACTGCTAAAGCCTTTTTCCGATTCCAGAACCAGCAAACAATCGACCACCGCGCCTTCGATCATCGGGGGCACATTAATCGTGACTAAAAATTGCGTATTGTTCATTGTTTAACCTCGCTCACTGTATCCAAATTTTCATCAGATTCTTCTTTGGCTTGACCAAATAATTTAAACAAAATCGGTAACAGAAATAAGGTCAAAAATGTCGAAGACACCAAGCCGCCAATCACAACAATGGCCAGCGGCCGCTGAATTTCAGAACCAGGCCCTGTGGCAAACAATAGCGGAATAAGGCCAAATGCGGCAATGCTGGCTGTCATCAACACAGGCCGCAGACGCCGGGAGGAACCCAGGGTAATGACTTTTGCCAGGTCCATACCGCTTGCGATTAGCTGATTGAAATAACTGACCATGACCACCCCATTCAACACGGCAATCCCCAACAGTGCAATAAAACCCACCGATGCCGGCACCGATAAATATTCGCCGGAAATCCACAACGCGAAAACTCCGCCAACCATCGCCAGCGGTATGTTCGACAACACCAGCACCGCCTGACGCACAGACCCAAAGGTTGAAAACAGCAACAAAAATATCAGGCCCAGAGACACCGGAACAACTAACGACAAGGTTGCCGCAGCCCTTTGCTGGTTTTCAAATTGTCCGCCAAATTCGACAAAATAGCCGACCGGCAATTCGACTTTTTCCTTAACCGCCTGGCGAGCCTCATCGACAAAGCCCACCAGATCGCGATCCTGAACGTTATTACTGATCACGACAAACCGTTGTCCACGCTCCCGTTCAACAGAAACAACGCCTTCAACCTTCGAAAGCGAGGCCACAGCAGTAATCGGTACATGGCCGCCGTTTGGCAAGGTAATCTGCAGGTTTTCAAAATTGGCCGTGTTGCTGTTGCCACGAAGGATGAGCGGCGTGCGTTTAATGCCTTCCTGCACAATGCCGAGATTCAAGCCTTCAATCTGCGAGCGCAGCATATTTTCAATACTATCGCTGTCCAACCCCAAGCGTCCTGCCGCCGATTTATCGATCGTTACCGATAAAAACTGCATGCCTTCATTTAGCTTGGTAAACACATCGCTGGAACCCGAAATATCCTTCAGCACTGCCGCAATCTGTTGGGCTTTTTCATTCAATACAGCAAGATCGGCGCCGAATAACTTGACAGCGACATCACCACGCGTACCCGTCAGCATTTCGGAAACCCGCATTTCAATGGGCTGCGTAAACTTGAAGGCTATACCCGGCGTAGCAGCCATCACGTTCCTGATTTCCTCGATTAAGGCCTCCTTACTATGCATTCGCCATTTTTCTTTGGGTTGCAAAGTTAAAAAAGTATCGGTATCGTTGAGACTCATCGGATCCAGACCTAATTCATCGGTGCCAACCCGAGAAACGACATCCATGATTTCAGGGATATGCTTGCGCAGATTTTTTTGTACCTGCAAATCCAGAGCAACCGATTGTTCAAGCGTGATGGAAGGAAGTTTTTCCAGTTGCACAATGATGTCGCCTTCATCCATAGTCGGCATAAACGTACTACCTATTCGAGTAAATACGAGCACGGTCGCCACTAACAAAAAGCCGGCAACCAAAAATACCTTCTTGCTATTGTCGATACACCAGACTAATGAGGGTTGATAGAGTTTTTGCAGTTGACGTGGTAACCAGGGTTCTTCGTGGGACACATCTTTCAGAATATACGAAGCCAGTACCGGAATCACACTCAGTGACAGGATCAGCGAGCCACTTAGCGCAAACACGATGGTTAAGGCTACCGGTGTAAATAGTTTACCTTCCAGGCCTTGCAAAGTAAGCAAAGGCAGGAAAACGATAATAATAATTAAAATTCCCGACGTAACCGGTGCGGCAACTTCCCGGACAGCGCGATAAATGACATGCAGGCGCGGCAGGCGTCTGGCCTTTTCAACATGGGCCATATGAGTGATCATGTTCTCAACGACCACCACGGCGGCATCGACAAGCATGCCAATCGCAATCGCCAAACCACCCAGACTCATCAGGTTTGCCGACATTCCCATCATATTCATCAGGATAAAGGTGACCATAGCTGCTAATGGCAGCGCGAATGCAACAACCATAGCGGCCCGCAAGTCACCTAAAAATAAAATCAGCAACACGACAACCAGAACAATGGCTTCCAGCAAGGCATGCAATACCGTGTCAACCGCCTTGTTGACCAGATTACTGCGATTGTAGAAGACTTTGGCACTGACGCCTTTGGGAAAACCGACACTGATCTCGGCCAGTTTTTTCTCGATTCCGGTGATGGTCTGTCTGGCATTGGCGCCGCGCAAACTCAGTACCAGTCCATTAACCGCTTCACCTTCACCGTTTTTACTGACGGCGCCATAGCGGGTCAAGGCACCGATTTTGATTTCGGCCACGTCGTTTACCGTGATCGGAATTCCGTTATTCACATCGACAACAATGGTGCCGACATCGGCCAAGGTTTTAATTCGGCCCTCGGCTCTGACAATAAGCGCTTCTTCACCGTCCGTCATGCGCCCTGCACCATCATTACGATTATTGCTTTGCAAGGCATGAATCAGTTTATCGACACTGATGTTTCTGGCCGACATCCTTGTATTGTCGGGGATGACTTCAAAACTTCTGACCATCCCACCCAACGTATTCACATCGGCCACACCGGGTACGGTGCGAAGCGCGGGTCGAATCACCCAATCCAGCAAGCTGCGACGTTCCAGCAAACTCAAGTCGCCCCCTTCAATCGTGAACATGAACATTTCACCCAATGGCGTTGTCATTGGCGCGATGCCGCCCTCTATTCCACCAGGTAAATTTCCCCACAACGTGTTCAAGCGTTCCGAGATTTGCTGGCGTGCCCAGAAAATATCAGTGCCTTCGGCGAAGTCGACGGTGATGTCCGTCAGCGCATATTTGGCAATCGAGCGTAACATCGACTGGTGCGGAATACCCAGTAACTCCACTTCTATCGGCGCAGTAATCCGGGATTCAACCTCCTCGGGCGTCATGCCGGGTGCTTTGACAATTATTTTTACCTGCGTGGGCGAAACTTCAGGAAACGCATCGATCGGAATGTTTTTAAACGCATAAAAACCGCCACCGGCCAGCAATATGACCAAAACCATCATCAGGAGTCTTTGACTAAGCGCAAAACGAATCAGGTTAGCCATTATTCGCTGCCTCCCAAACCCAGCCAATTGGCTTTCAGAGCAACAGCACCTTTCACGGCAATTTCTTCATCGCCGGTCAAATCGCCTCCGATAATCGACTCATCACCCTGTTTGCCCAAAACTGTAATGGGGCTGATCTGAAAGCCGGTCGGCGTACGAATAAAAATAAAGGATTTACCCTCATTCTGCGCAATAGCCACATTCGGTACTTTAAATCCGTTATCAGTTTCATGGATGATCTGAATATTGATTTTTTGTCCGGGTCTGATCGTCGATTGCGCGTTTTTCACAATGGCTCTTGCCAGGACACTCTGATTTTCAAGGTTAACGCTTTGACCTAAAAGACTGATCTCCGCTTTAACGAGTGAGTTTTCAACCAGAACCTTATCGCCTTGCCTGATGGTTCCCAGGCGTTCTTGCGGAATGGCAATCTCCAGCCAGAGTTCATCGAGAATGCCCATGCGGTAAATGGGAGCTAGATTATCGACACGCTCTCCAGCAACGGCCATCCGCTCAATCACAATACCGGTGACAGGTGCATAAATATTGAGTTGACCGCTTAGCTTGTGGGTTTTACCGAGATGATTGATGTCACTGGCCGACATACCGGCAATTTCCAGCAGTTGCCTGTGCTCGTCAGCTTCGGATAAAAAGGCATTGTATTGACTTTGCGTTTCCTGCCAGCGTCGCTCGGGAATTACACCGCTTTCCAACAGTTTTTTGTCTCGCTGATACGCTAACTGGCCAATCGCCAATTCACTGCGCGCCTTTAGATACAGGCGTTGCATGGACAACAGATCAGAACTGTTGATTTGGGCCATCACATCACCTTTTTTCACCTTGTCGCCGACCGCCGCATTCAATCGGGTAACAAGTCCCGCCTGTGAAGCGCTGACAATATATTCGTGCGTCGGTGGTATCGTGACTTTAGCCGGCGCATAGAGCAATGGAATCTGGTTCACCCGTTCCAGTTTGCCTAGTGTAACGCCCAAATTGTTGAAGTGTTCCTGGGATAGCTGAATGGATTCTTCCGCTTGAAGTGTTGCACCAAAAAACATCGCCAATCCGATAAATAATAATGCTTTGCTTAATTTCATGGCGTAACACCTACCGCTTGATTATAAAGAGCCTTATCCCGTTGCAGCATCACCAGACGCTCCCTGGAGTTAAGAATGGCCTGTTGCGTTCTGGACTGAATTTTTAACAAATCCAGAAGCCCGATTTCGCCAACGGAGTAGCTTAGCAACATCATGTTTAAATGTTCTTCAGCGACCTGTTTGAGTTCATTGGCAATGCCCAGCTCAACCTGATTCACTTCCAGATTATGTTTTGCTTCATGATGATTCTGTTCCAATTCCCGAAAAAGCAGTTCACGTTCTGCGATCAATTTATTCAATTCAACATTGACCGCCGCAATTTGCGGAGCCAAGTGGGCGCTTCCGCCAAAAGGAACAGTGACGCCGATGTTGAAACTTGCCGTTTGATTACTTCGAGGATCATTAGTGAACTGGTCGCTATTAATACCTACAGCAATATTCGACTGCCCCGAACCAACCAGCTTGATGGCATTAATCTCGGCCTGTTTTCGTTCAATTTGGGTATTGAGTGCCGCTAATGCCGGATGATTTTTTTGAATTTCATTTAAGTCAACCAGTTCTTCCTCAAATTTTGCCGGAAATTTGCTGGTTTGAGTAATGCTGGAATAGCGCTTGCGAGCATGCATCAACTCCGCTTCGGCCTGCGTCAGAATGGAACGCTTCTGCAACAACTCCGATTTGGCCAACAAATAATCGGCACGCGGCAAATCGCCTAAATCTACGCGTAAACTGATCTTGGCCAGCAGCTGCTCAAAAAATGCAATTTCAATTTGCGTCTGTTCAAATCGAATTTTTTGAAGGGTCACATCCCACAAGGCTCCTCTAACCAAGCCGGCAACACGGAGCTTAGTGGCTGCAGTTTGGGCTTCGGCACGAGCCGCAGCGTGGTCGGCGATGCTCTTTTCTGCGTCGCGCTGTCCTAAATTCCACAGAGGCACCTGCACTTGAGCGTCAATATAATGTAGTGTGCCACTGGTAGCTTCCTGAAAACGCAAGCCAGCCTGAGATGCACCGGCCGCCCAGCTCTCACTGCGCCGGGTAATGGCTGCCGCCTCATCTTCCATGGCTTGAATCCAGGCGGCATCAGGGTATTTCTCCAACGTTAAGTCGATAACCCTGGATAAATTCAGGGTAGCATCAATTTCAATAGGATCGTGGTGATCGACGACGGATTTTGTTTCAATAGGGATCGTTAAGGGCTGAAGATTCTTCATTTCCTCAACAGATTTACGTGCTTCGCAGGGGAAAGAGACCGCAAGAACCAGTATCGGCACTAACAGGCACATCCTGAAATAATTCTTTAAAACCATGGGGTAAGCTCAATGCGGTGTTGGCCGCTAACAAGACATTCATAAACAAGAATCAGAGACGCTTGTCGGTCTCTGACAAAAAGAATTTATTGAGCAGGAGGTGCGCGTGGCGTATGAGATGCGGGTAAAAACCAACTAATGCGTATAGGAACATGCGGGGAAAAATTACTATCGAAGAACGAAAACGAGCTGTGTGTGGCAACCAGTTGTGGCGGCAACATATAACCGTCATCAGGATCATCGATGAGATACGCCTGTTTTTGCTGGATGCCCGAGTCGACACTGACAATGACGCCCGTGGCATCGTATTGATGGCTGGCGGGCACAAGCATCAGTGTCTTGTATTCAACGGCATAGCTTTCGAGGCCGGGAATATGCAAATTTGCTGACCACGAGGTTGAAACAGTTTGGCGTTCTTCTCCGGCATGCGCATGCACGAGCGGTGCAACGAATTGCAGCAACGCCAGAAAAATAACCAAAAATTTCCTTAACCTAAAAAGCACGCAGATAAACCGTTGACAATTAAGAGACTTTTAAACACATCCGGCAATTATACGCTAAAATCGAAAAATCAGAATTTTATAGTATTGTTGACTTTGAACAGAGTCTCTATCAACGCCAAAAACTTTAGGCGCGACGCTTCGGGCATTACGCCCGCAATGGCATGCCCTTGCTTTATTGGCATGTTGATTTCTTGTTGGGTGGGTACGGTTAACCTGGCTCAACTCGCCTTGACCTTTCCAAGCCTAGCCCTATTTCCGTCGCGTTACCGTCGGATGCTGCGATTTTTTTAGCACAATTACAAAAACGTGGCTCAATTTTTCATGAAACTGTTCGGTTTCATGGATGCCGATATTTATCTGTCCCTGAATCGGACGAATTGAAAGTGGGGGCGACTAACATTTGGAAACCTCTAAAAATTATCCGATCATGCTTCGACACGCTCTCTCAAGAAATAGCTTTTTTATTTTTAAATCAATGACTTGCAAAGATATAAAAACACAAAAAAGTACGTCGAACAGCGACTGTTTCATGGTAACGCCATGTCTTCGAAAGGGGGCTTATTTTGCTCAGCACGAACGAATAAGTTGCTGATTTAACTAAACACCCGTTCGCACTGAGCCTGTCGAAGTGCAATTTTTAGAGGTTTCCATTAATTTACTGGTGATGGCTATTATCCTCTGCGGAAAAAAAGATGCGGCCAGGGTTGCCAGCCGCATTGAGAGGATCATAAGACTCCATTCCCATGGGAGGATAGGGAATGTATTCAAGAGTCACTTCATTCTAACGGCAAAATTCAGCCTTGAAAAAGTGGCATTTTGCCGCTCGACACAATGTCACACGGAGTGACTTTTTATCTACTGCTTGCTTTGCTTACGTCGTATCATAAGGCATTAATCAAACAACGGAGGTAAGACATAAATAAACGAACCGCTCGGTCACTGGAATGTTTTATGAAAGCGCTTTAAAGCCGGAAATCGTTACAATCGGTATTTTTCTAGGCCTGCTTCTTACCGGCCAGCAAAGATGATTTGTAAGGCATGTAATGAATTAACGCAGTTCGGTGTTGACTGAATGCTCGGATTATCATGGCATTCCTGGTTTTGTTCCTGGGCTTCCTTGGTGTTAGCCACATACCAGGCAACCGTCTGCTCTGCTTTATTGTTCAATTCTTTTTTGGCGGGTTCTGGGTAAACCCAACGCTTCATGGAGTGATTAGGGTTGCTATCCGTATCGGCGGGTGTCGTTTCAGCCGTGATGGCGTTGAAAGAAGCGGCAGTCATTAGGGCAAGAGCAGCAACCGACAAAATTAATTTATTTTTTTTCATATCACGTATCTCCAAAATAGAAACTTAAAGGACTTAATTCATTACCGGTTAAATAATGATTCGCAGTTAGTTTAATGAATTCCGGAGACTTGGAAAATGTGACTTATTGCCGCGCGGCATAATGTCGCTCCAGTAGATTTTAGAGGTTCCCTGAAGTGATTAAAACAGACTGAGTTCATGATTCTGTCCTCCCACGTAAATGAGCCTCCAAACTATCGTAAAAATACGTGCTTTACTATTAAACTGTGTAAAAGTCAGTGTTTATACTGTCCACTATTGCTGCGCGTCAATTTGCCACATTTTCAAGTGCTGGGAGGACCTATTACACTGTGCGCAACTTTGATAGATGCTTTCTGCCCTGAAGGGTTAAAGTTTAAGCGGCCCGTTGTTAGGTCGCCTTTTTTCCAAAGGATGGTTGCTTACAAAAACTTGCTGTGAAAAGAAAAAAGGCACCCTATCTTTCCGTTAGCTTTTCATGGAAAAACTATTTTTCACGCAGGTTTCGGAATGCATTTCAAGCAATTTTTCTAAGCGTATTAAATTGTTGGTTTTATTAGAGCCGATCGCTTTCTCGTTATTATTAATCAGGTTTTTGACAAACAGAAAACGTAATCCCTTCATTCCATTGGCACAACGTACTCAAGCATTCGTTATTCATGGCATGCACTGTGCCGGTTGTGAAGCCGTCATCGAAAACGCAATCAGACAATTGCCGAAAATACTGGCTGTCAGCGCAGATTATACTTGCGATACCCTTAACATTCATTTTCAGTTGAACACCCCGTCATTTATTAGAAACTTCGTCAGCAATGCCTACCGCCAACTCAGCAACCCTATTGTTATTGGCCTGTTAAAAGGTGATCAACGCCAAAGCATTGACTCAGTGCAACAGGGTCATTCTGGTGCCTCTATACCAATTAACCCAGTGGGTTGGTCGTAAAATCCGCTCATGCTTCGATAAACTCTAAAGAAACAGCTTTTATGTACCCTTAAAATCAAAAGATTATAAAGTTACAAAATGATAAAAACTGCGTCAAACAGCGAAAGTTTTTTGGTAACGCCATGCGCCCGATGGGGGCTTATTTTGCTCAGCACGATCGGATTTCACTCCATTCAACTGATTTTTTTTAGGATCAATCGCTTCGCCACCAATAACCATGTTTAGAAAGGTTTCTCCTAAATTAGAATTTTCTGCCCTCGAAAATCTGAGGTGGCTATTTATTCTCAGAAATCTGATGATCATTGGCGAATCGATACTGATAGTGTTATCCATTCATGGACTCAACGTTCACCTGCCCCAGCAACAATTATGGACGGTGGTGTTATCACTCGGTGCCTTCAATGTCTTTACCTTCCTGCGCATGCAAACCGAGGAGCCAGTCACGGAACTGGAACTGTTCACGCAGCTAGCCGTCGATGTGCTGGCCATTGCCGCATTATTATATTTGACCGGTGGTGCTTCAAATCCCATTACCTGGGTATTTTTAGTGCCGCTGATGATGACAGCGATCATGTTGCCGCAGGTGTATGCCTGGTATATGGTTATTTTGACGACCGCTATTTATACCGCACTGATTCCTTTTAATATCCCTTTGCCATCATTAGCGCCTCACCCGTTCATAGCGGAAGGTTCTGACTCAAAGATGGCGATGATGCACCAGGACCATAAGATGGGCCATCATGACTATCTCAATCTGCATCTATTCGGGATGTGGTTCGGATTTGTTATTAGTGCCGGCTTGGTGGCTTACTTTGTCGCTGAACTGGCACGATCACTTAAGTTTAAGGAACGCAGCCTTGCTCTGGCGCGAGAAAATGCCTTGAGAGATGAGCAGGTGATCGCACTGGGCACATTAGCCGCCAGCGCCGCGCACGACATGGGAACACCGTTAGGCACCATTGCTATTGTTGCCCATGAACTGGAAAAGGAGTATCCGATCCATGAATTTCCTGATTTGCACCTGAAAACGCTGATCATGCAGCAACAAATTGAACGCTGCAAAGATGCGTTATCGGTGATGTCAGCGTCTGCCGGAAAGTTGCGTGCAGAGTCCGGAAGTCTAATGCCTCTGGCAGACTATATCGATAATGTGATTACCCAATGGCGTACCTACAAACCCGGCATCAAGCTACTATTTTTTGTTGATGATCAGGGAAGCGTTGATGCTCAAATTATTGCTGAACACACATTAACACATGCCATTATCAACATTTTAAATAATGCCGCTGAAGCGACCACCGTTGAACAAGGTATTGAATTTTATGCATCATGGAATGCCAGTCACCTGACCATCAAGGTTCGAGACTTTGGCCCGGGCCTGCCGCCCAGTTTTGCCGACATTGTAGGTATACAACCGCTAACCAGCAAATCAGGCGGCTTGGGTGTCGGGTTATTTTTGACCTGCTCGACGATTCACCGAATGGGTGGTCAAATCAACTTTGAAAACATGGCCTCAGGGGGTGCTGGCGTGGCGATAACCCTGCCTATCTTTAACTACGGGAAAACCAACGATGACAACACAGGAAAATGATAAACCCGGTTTATTGCTGGTTGATGACGACGAAACGTTTTGCAAAGTGCTCAAGACAGCATTGGAAAAAAGAAACTACGACGTCATGATTGCTAATGATGTGGCTACGGGCATCAGCCTTGCGGAGCAGAACTTGCCAGAATATGCGGTGATTGATCTTAGAATCGGCTATGAATCCGGACTCGAACTGGTCAAAAAATTAATCTCACTGGATGCGAATACACAAATCGTGATGCTCACCGGTTTTGCCAGTATTGCCACAGCGGTAGAGGCCATTAAATTGGGTGCCATTCATTACTTGACCAAACCCGCCAATGCCGACGAGATTGATAAGGCATTACATAAAAATGCGGGAGATACGACAGTCGTCATCAGCGAAAATCCATTATCAGTTAAGCGTCTGGAATGGGAGCATCTGCAAAAAATATTAATGCAACATGACGGTAATATTTCTGCCGCGGCCAGAGCCTTAAACATGCATAGAAGGACCTTGCAACGAAAGCTTGAAAAACGGCCCGTGAGAGATTGAGCTTATTCTAATTGAGACTCCACGTCATTGGCTATTCTCATCGTTTCAATCCTTGCGCCTGCGGGGGGGCCTGCAAGGATGCAGGGTGGCGTTGGCCAACAATGGCTCAAAATTAATGTCCATTGGCACCTAAAGGATGGTGATACGGTCACTGTAATCAAAGACCTCAAAGTGAAAGGCACATCACTGGTCGTAAAGGTCGGCATTGGTTCTGTATAGGGAGGAGTTTAGCCTAATCGTCGGTCTATTTCCTTATTCCGGAAAATTGTCCTCATGCTGGATCTGATTTTGTAGATCCTGCCCGGCTCTGGTTGTTCTATTTCAGTAAGACCAATGGGGCTCAATTCGGCATCAGCAATAATGACTTTTTATATGGATTAAGTTAAATTATTTGAAAGCCCATCGGTACTCACGTTAACTTCAAAGAGCCATAGAATTTGGTCAGAAATATTATCCGTAAAAACACCAAAGACCTACGCGGTTTTTAATACCTCGTAGATACAGCAGGGAAGTAATTATTAACCAAATCCATAGATGCAGGGAAAATGAAAACGGAATGCAATATATCGACAAAATCTTTAAGCTCCATCACCTGCTCCACAATCACCGACTTCCTGTTTCGGGAAAAACAATAGAAGAAGAATTGCAATGTTCCAGGGCGACACGCGAACGAATTATCAGGGATATGCGCGACTTTCTGGGCGCTCCGATTACCTATGACAATAGCCGTCGAGGCTATCACTATGATCAACATGACGCATTTTACCCTTACGAACTGCCTGGACTCTGGTTTAATGCCGGTGAATTACAAGCCCTGCTTGCCTGTCAACACTTACTGGCAGAGCTAACGCCAGGTATCTTGAAAGACGAAATCAACCAGTTGAAAGTACGCCTGGACAAACTCTTGACCCAGGCGCCCGGCACCAGCAAACCAGCATTGAACAAAGTCAAAATTCTTCATCAGGGACAACGTCACTACGATAACGCCTATTTCATGTGCATTGCCGCCGCCCTGTTTGACAACAAACGTCTGAAGATCGAATACCACGCCCGTAGCGATGACAAAACGACTTTGAGACAAGTCTCCCCGCAAACATTAGTGCGTTACCGCGATAATTGGTATCTGGATGCCTGGTGTCACGCTCGCAATGAGCTGCGTAGTTTTTCCATCGATCGGATTCAGCAGGTCATTTTAGTAGATAGTCCTGTCGAGTTGATTGAACCGGAACAACTCCAAAATCATTTTGCCGAATCCTATGGCATTTTCAGTGGCGAACCCGAGCATGTTGCCATACTCAACTTCAGCTCCATCCGTGCGCGCTGGGTCGCTGATGAGCAATGGCATCCCAAACAAAAAAGTCAATGGTTGGAAGATGGTCGTTTCCAATTACAAATTCCATTTAAGCATGACCAGGAATTACTCATGGACATATTAAAGTACGGTGCCGACGTTGAGGTCGTAGCGCCTGCGTCTCTGGTTGCCGCAATTAAAAGCAAAGTCTGGAAAATGATGGAACTATACGGTTGTTCCGAAGACCGATGAAGGCTTCTCGAATTTAATTCCTAAAAATTTATTTGGTGTCTCACGTTATGAGACAGTCATCTGTTAATTTGGTAAAACTTTGACAAAAAGTGAGTTCACATGGAGCAACTGACAGACCTGAAGGCAATACTTCATTCCAAACGCGCTAACATTTACTACCTGGAAAAATGCCGGGTTATGCAAAAAGACGGTCGGGTGTTGTATCTGACCGAGGCTAAAGATGAAAATCTTTACTGGAATATCCCCATTGCGAATACCACGGTTATTTTGCTGGGCACCGGCACCTCGCTGACACAGGCTGCGATGCGAATGTTGTGCAGCGCCGGTGTGCTGGTTGGATTTTGTGGTGGGGGCGGCACCCCCTTATTTGCCGGAAGCGAAATTGAATGGCTCACACCGCAAAGTGAATACCGCCCAACCGACTATGTGCAAGGCTGGCTCAAATTTTGGTTTGACGACAGCAAACGCCTAGCTGTTGCCAAAGCTTTTCAACATACCCGAATTGACTATTTACAACGTATCTGGAGCAAAGACAAGGATCTAAAATCCGAAAGCCTGTTCATAGACGACCACACCCTCGTCACTGCCCTCGATCATCATGGCAGCCAGATTGATACCGCTCAAAAAACCGGCGATCTATTACAACGAGAAGCTCTGCTCACCAAACAACTGTATCGCCATATTGCCAAAATTACCCAACAAGCCGAGTTCGTTCGCGACCACCAAGCCACCGACCTTGCCAACGGCTTTTTAAACCACGGTAACTACCTGGCTTACGGCCTGGCCGCTACTACACTCTGGGTGCTCGGCATTCCCCACGGCTTTGCCGTCATGCATGGCAAAACGCGGCGAGGCGCGTTAGTGTTTGACGTTGCCGACCTTATCAAAGACGCCATCGTTCTGCCTTGGGCCTTTATCTGTGCTAAAGAAAAAATGACCGAGCAAGAATATCGTCAGCAAATTCTGCAGAAATTCACCGAACACAAAGCCCTGGATTTCATGTTTGAACAAGTTAAACATCAAGCGTTACAGACAGAACAAGCGTGATGAAAACCGGAAAGAACAACAACGCCTTAAGTTTTGACCATGCGGTGATTAGTAAACTGTTAAGAAGATTTTTCTTCGCGCAGAACTTCACGCAACGCCTCCTTAACACTATCAGCCAACAGCCCACGACGCAAAGTTTCATTGATAAGCGTCTGATAACCGCGCCCGCCCGCTTTAGCCTTGTAGGCATTTACCACAGCGGTATCTAACATGATGGTGATACGCTGCTTGCCCATGTTTAAATCCGGCAAAACCTCACGCAGGGGCTTCAGTTGTAAAAATTGTGCATCGCTGAGTTCCGGACTATCTTCGTCCGGGACATCAGCCATCGGTGCAGCATCAACAATAGCCCAATCAATAGTGGGTGTTTGCATTGAACTTTTTTTGTTCGCGCGCATTGGCTTTCCTCAAAGAAATAATGCGGATGATATCGTCCGCCGTGTAACAAAAAACGACCACCATCAACCTGCCATCGATAGTGTTATAACCGATGAAACGACGCTCGGGATAGTTTTTGCGCGTATCCTCAACAACAAGCATGGCGTCATTGAACATCGCTTCTGCAACCAGCAAGGGCAACCCTCTGATTTCGATGTTTTTTTGATTTTTGACAGGATCACAAATCAGTTTCATGGCCTTCATTATACATATATTTTTATGCATAAAAAGTGCATTTATTTACTCATATTTACAGTTTATGTCCAAACTTTGCCGGAGGCACTGCCATGATGGTCACTTTCATCAGCCAATGCCAGAAAAAAGCCCTCAACCGCACCCGCCGGGTTCTCGACACCTTTGCCGACCGCATTGGCGACAATACCTGGCAGACCGTCATCACAGAAGATGGCCTTATCGCCGTGAAAACCCTGTTACGCAAAACCGCCACAAAAAACACCGCCGTAGCATGCCATTGGCAACGTTCGCGAAGTCGGAGTGAGTTGGTTTGGATGGTAGGGAATCGGCGTTGTTTTAATGCCGAGGGGATTGTGCCGGTGAATAGCACTAGAAAGGATTTCAATCATCGTGAATGGGAAAAGGGGTGGCACACAACTGAAATTATCGCTATCGCTTCGGCCATTGCGGGCATATTTCATGATTTGGGCAAAGCCAACGACTTGTTTCAAGAAAAACTTAACCCAACCCAAGAAAGCAATAATGCTAAAAGATTTGAACCCTATCGGCATGAGTGGGTTTCTTTACGGCTGTTTCAGGCGTTTGTTAATCGAAGCAGTGACCAAGAGTGGCTTAAGCAATTGGCAAATATTGATGAAGATTTAGAAATCCGAGTTTTGCAAAAAATTGAAGTCGATCATCCTAATGGGAAGGAGTTTAACAATCCATTCGATACCTTGCCACCGTTTGCAAAATTAGTGGCTTGGCTGGTGGTTTCACACCATCGTTTGCCTGTTTATCCCAAACAAGGTGAAATAGAACCCCAAATTGACCAGCCTAATACATGGCTGAGTAATAATTTTGACGACTCTTGGAATTCGCTTAATAGCCGAAATCACGAATGGAATGAGGAAGCTTTAAAAGCCAATTGGAGATTTACTAATCACACGCCTTTAATCAGCAAAACATGGCAGCAAAAAGCCAGAGAGCTTTCAAAACGTGCTTTGATTTGTCAGAGCTTGATGGCTGATGATTGGTTTAACCAGCCCTTTGTGATGCACTTGTCGCGTCTGGCCTTAATGCTTGCCGATCATCATTATTCTAGCAAAGACCCACAGCCCAAGTGGCAAGATGCCAATTATCTGGCTATTGCCAATACCGACAAACAAAACCAGCCCAAGCAAAAACTGGATGAACACAATGTTGGCGTAAGCCAACACGCCTTTGAGTTTATTTTAAAACTTAGATGCTTACGAGATGAATTACCCACGCTTCCACCCAATAAAACCTTAGCAAAAGGCCCAAAAGAAGATAAAGAACCTTGGCAAACCAAAGCCTACCAAGCGGCTCAACAGGTTCAAAGCCAAGTTAAAGAGCAAGGCTTTTTCGGCATCAACATGGCTTCGACCGGAAAAGGCAAAACCTTGGCGAACGCTAGAATTATGTACGGCCTAGCCGATGAATCGGAAGGTTGCCGTTTTAGTGTTGCCTTGGGATTGCGGACATTGACCTTACAAACAGGTGAGGCCCTACAAGAACGCTTGGAACTTGAGAAAGCAGACATTGCTACGCTGATTGGTTCTCAGGCCATTCTGCGTCTGAACCAGATCAATCAATGCAAACAAACGGATGACGAACCATTAGCTATTCGTGGTAGCGAAAGCTTAGAAATGGATATAGATGATGACGGGTTCGATGTCATTTACAGCATTGAGGTTTACGAAGGTCAATTAGAGAAATGGTTTAAAGACAAACCAAAAGCTAAAAAACTATTACACGCGCCCATTTTGGTTAGCACGATTGACCACTTAACGCCAGCGACAGAAGGTGTTCGGGGCGGTAAACAAATTGTGCCGATGTTGCGCTTACTGACATCCGACTTGGTTTTGGATGAGCCAGATGAGTTTGACTTGAACGACTTGCCAACATTAGCACGTTTGGTGAATTGGGCTGGAATGTTCGGTGCAAACGTGCTGGTATCCACGGCAACCATGCCGCCCGCATTAGCTTATGCCTTGTTTGATGCCTACCAAGTTGGGCGTAAAGCATTTAATGCGGCGACTATTCAAGCCAATACACTAAAACCCGTTGTCTGCGCCTGGTTTGATGAATTCAGTGTACAAACATCAGAACAAGACAATATTCAGAACTTTATCAAAACGCATGATGAGTTCATCCAAAAGCGCATTGCCAATCTAGTACCCAGCTTCTGAAATACACTCGATAACCTATGCAAGCAAAGGTTTGCCAATATAAGTCCATCGAAACGGTTTTGCCAAGGTCTCATTAAAAAACTCGATGAACGCCAGGATACGTTGATT
>JABFSH010000027.1 GCA_013140705.1 Methylococcaceae bacterium | reverse complement strand
ACGGCATTGATTCTGCCGCTGCTGCCGGCATCAGCGCCGTTATACAACCCGGCGGTTCCGTGCGGGATGATGAAGTCATTGCCGCTGCAGACGAACATGACATCGCCATAGTATTTACCGGAATGCGGCATTTTCGGCATTAGAATTAGACACAAGGTCCAAGGTAGAATATGAAAATTTTGATTGTCGGCAGTGGCGGCCGTGAACACGCCCTTGCCTGGAAAGCCAAGCAATCTGCCCGAGTCGAAAAAGTCTTTGTTGCACCGGGTAATGCCGGTACAGCACTGGAAACGTCTGTTCAGAATGTCAAAATCGCCGTTGATGATATCACTGCCCTGCTGGCATTCGCACAAAAAGAAGCCATCGACCTAACCATCATTGGTCCGGAAGTACCCCTTGTACTCGGAGTTGTCGATCGCTTTAAAGAAGCCGGTCTTCGCTGTTTTGGCCCCAGCGCCAAAGCGGCCCAACTGGAAGGCTCGAAAGCGTATTCGAAAGACTTCATGATTCGTCACGCCATTCCGACAGCTAAATACCGGTCATTTACTGATAAATCCCAAGCGATCCAGTATATTCAAACTCATAATGTGCCGATTGTCGTCAAGGCCGACGGGTTGGCAGCCGGCAAAGGCGTCATAATTGCACAATCCCAGCAGGAAGCCATTCTGGCTGTTGAAGACATGTTATCAGGCAATGCCTTTGGAGAAGCCGGAAACCGCGTTGTCATCGAAGAATTTTTACAGGGCGAAGAAGCCAGTTTTATTGTCATTGCTGATGGCAAACATGCCTTGGCCATGGCAACCTCTCAAGATCACAAAGCCCGCGATAACGGTGACAAAGGCCCCAATACAGGCGGCATGGGCGCGTATTCTCCCGCTCCTGTTGTTACGCCGGAAATTCACCAGCGGGTAATGAACGAAGTGATCATGCCAACCTTAACAGGCATGGCGAAAGATGGCCTGCCTTATACCGGCTTTCTCTACGCAGGATTGATGATTTCAACCGATGGATCATTGAAAGTCCTGGAATATAACTGCCGTTTTGGGGACCCGGAAACGCAGCCCATCATGATGCGCCTCAAAAGCGATCTGGTTCAGCTTTGCGAAAGCGCGCTGGATGGCACTCTCGATAAAATCGAAACGAAATGGGACGAACGTGCCGCCTTGGGTGTTGTTTTGGCGGCTGGCGGTTATCCGGATGTCTATCAAAGCGGCGCGGTGATTTCCGGACTACCTGCCGAAGCGTTCACCGACCGCAAAGTCTTTCATGCCGGCACCCAACTCAAAGATGGAGAAATCATTACTGCCGGCGGACGTGTACTCTGTGCGTGCGCATTAGGCGATACGATTCAGGAAGCGCAATCGAAGGCTTATGAGATTGCCAATGCCATTCACTGGGACGCTATCTATTACCGAAACGATATCGGTTTTAAAGCAATACAGCGTTAACATTCAGAAATGACGACGAAATGTATCTGGGCGCTTCATAGCCCGCTGGAAGAACACTATCACGATACAGAATGGGGCGTTCCAGTCCATGACGAACGTTTATTGTTTGAATTCCTGATTCTTGAAGGTGCTCAGGCAGGACTGAGCTGGTCGACGATTTTGAAAAAGCGGGAAGGATATCGCTTGGCCTTCGATAATTTCGATGTTGAAAAGGTCGCGCGTTATAACGATAAAAAAATCGAAGAATTGATGGCCAATCCAGAAATTATCAGAAATAGACTGAAAATTAACGCCGCCATCACCAACGCCAGGGCCTTCATCAACGTCCAGCAGAGTTTTGGCTGCTTTGATCGCTATATCTGGCACTTTGTTGACGATAGCACCATTCATAACGAGTGGAAAAACCATGCCGAACTGCCTGCATCGACCCGACTTTCAGAAATTATCAGCAACGATCTGAAAAAGCGCGGTTTCAAATTCGTGGGCCCAACCATATGCTATGCCCATATGCAGGCAACCGGTATGATCAACGATCATACGATCGACTGTTTTAGACACGCACAACTGAAACAGGCTTATCCGGCTAAAAACCAATAATCACACACAAGAGGACCACCAATCATGCGCTATCTTCATACAATGATTCGAGTTCACGATCTGGAAGAGTCACTTGATTTTTTTTGCAACAAGCTGGGACTGATTGAATGTCATCGCATGGACAGCGAACCAGGCCGCTTTACCCTGGTCTATTTGCATGCACCGCTTGACGCTCAGCAAGCCAACGACAAGCAGGCGCCCTTGATTGAACTCACCTACAACTGGGACACAGAAGTCTATAGCGGTGGCCGCAATTTCGGCCATCTGGCTTTTGAAGTCGATAATATCTACGAAACTTGTCAACAACTCATGGCTAAAGGCGTATTGATCAACCGTCCGCCTCGTGACGGACACATGGCATTTATTCGATCTCCGGATAATATCTCAATTGAATTTTTACAAAAGGGCGGAGCGCTTCCACCTCAAGAGCCCTGGCTGTCAATGGTCAACACAGGGACCTGGTAAAATTGCTTCATCATGCGTACTGAAAACAACAAAACGTCTTAAAACAACCGATCTTCAGTACGATGAATCAGGAAAAAAGAGAAGCAATCTTTGATCGATTGGCTCACGCCATCCCCGAACCAGCCACCGAACTTAACTACAACACCCCTTTTGAATTATTGATCGCCGTAGTTCTTTCTGCGCAAGCAACCGACAAAAGCGTCAATAAGGCTACAGCCTCTTTATTTAAAATCGCCAACACCCCAGAAGCCTTGTTAGTGCTTGGTGAAACCGGTTTGAAAGCGTATATCAAGACGATCGGTCTATTTAACAGCAAAGCTGCCAATATCATAAAACTCTGCGAGCAATTACTTGACCATCATGGCGGCCACGTTCCGGAAACCCGAGAAGAACTTGAAGCACTGGCTGGCGTTGGCAGAAAAACCGCCAATGTCATCTTGAATACTGCCTTCGGGCATACGACTATCGCAGTTGATACGCATATCTTTCGCGTTTCAAATCGAACTGGCATCGCGCCCGGAAAAACAGTTCTCGAAGTGGAGCAAAAACTGGATAAATGGGTGCCCCAAAAACACAAGAAAGACGCGCATCATTTATTGATTTTGCATGGGCGTTACACCTGCATTGCCAGAAAGCCCAGATGCAAAAGCTGTGTCATTGAAGATTTGTGTGAATATACGGAAAAATTGAATTAAGATTGGGATATAAATAATACCCCTGACAACGTGGGAGCGGCGCCCTTGCCGCGATTGGTTTTGCGGCATGAGCGCCGCTCCTAAGAAGATTTCAGGCACCGCGTTATTTAACAATTCAATACGTCGACCATTCCTTTCTGATCAATGCCATGAGGGCACACTGAGAGAGCGTTTAGCGCTTTGCGCTGAATAATTGCGAACACATTTTCATCCCCGTTGAGAAATTATTATGAGCGACCTCCATGACGAACAAAGAAACCTCTTCAGACGATTTAAAGACATTTCGGTCAGCGAGCGTATTTTAAATACCGTATTTCTCCTCACCATCGGCATCGGTTACCTCGCAGCGCTGGCAAATGTCTATTACACCCATCAAGGACTGGATGGCAAGGCCGGGCTTTCAGTCGAAGATGTCGTTATCAGTTATCATGGCGGTAACAACCAAACTCGTTTAGGTACGGCAATTAACGGCATTATGCTACCCAATCTGAAATACGTCGGCGATAAAGACATTATTTTGCAGTGGATCAATAACGGAGCCGATGAACCTGAATATAACGAAAAGGTGGCCCCCATATTGACTCGGGACTGTATCAAATGTCATACACCGAGCATCAACCCTTCCCTGCCGGATTTGACACGTTATGCAACGGTATCGGAAGTAGCACATACAGGCGGCGCTACAATCCCTCGATTAATCCGCGTATCCCATATCCACCTGTTCGGCATTGCCTTCATTCTGTACTTTATAGGCAAAATCTTTTTACTCTGCGACCTGAACATCCATGTAAAAAGAATAGCCGTTGTTATTCCTTTTATTGCCATGTTGCTGGATGTTATGTCCTGGTTTGTAACCAAAGAGATCTCAGCTTTTGCTTACGTGGTTATCTTCAGTGGTGCATTGATGGGAGTGTCGATGGGCTTGCAGATTTTACTGAGCATTTATCAAATGTGGTTTTACAAACAATAGTTAAACACTTGTAAGCTTGATTGTCTCAAAGGTGTGACGGCAAGACGATCAAGTCTCTTGCTTATCTTGAAACTACTGATTCGGCCCGATGATAAGTGAAACCGTTCGAACTGGACCTGTCGGCAAGTCCCAGGCAGAAATAAAACATGCGGGGGCGAATTTAATGCTTATGATTTTTCATTAACTTCAATGACTGAGGCAGTACTCAGCCAAGTTGAATGCGATAACTTTTCCAAGTCTGAAATCATCTTGAGGGGTATAATGACCACGAGCAAAAGGATTATTCATTCATTGTTCAGTTGCTTTTATTATGATAAGTAATACTCGATATCAGGTTTGTATCGAGGTTTTAATCACTACTGGGAGTCCAAATGAAAAAAATCAATAAATCACCTCTGGCAGCCGCAATGGGCGCGGCTTTTATTTCAACCGTTGCAGCAGGTGCCGCGACTGCTGAAGTCAACCCGTTCGGGATGACCGAATTATCTTCCGGTTATATGCAAGTTGCGGCAGACACTACCAAAAAAGCCGGTGAAATGGCTTGTGGCGCCAGCATGGGCATGGCCAAACCTAAAACACCTGAAGGCGCCTGTGCCGGCAATACAAAGCCTACAAAAGCTAGCGACGGCAAATGTGGTGCTGGCAAATGTGGCGCCATGATGAAAGACGGCAAAATGAAGGAAGGTATGGAAAAAGTCTGCGGAGCCATGATGAAGGGTAAGGAAGGAGCTTGCGGAGACTCCATGAAAGCACCTGCAAAATAAGCATTAACAATGCTTCTGCGGCTTGGCATTAAAGTCCGTTTTTAAGAAAAACAAGAGACAACAATAAGACTGGATTTTGGTGTCGTATAACATCAAGCGGAGTGCATGATTTCATGCGCTCCGCTGCATTTTAACATCGTTATGGGTTAGTTATGACCACTCAGCAACTTGTGCACGGCGCCGGACTGGGACTGCGTCGGCCATTTTTAAATCAGATCGTTGAAACTCCTCTGCACACCGTCGGCTTTTATGAAGTTGCACCTGAAAACTGGATAACCATTGGCGGAAAAACCGCCAAACAATTCCGCGCACTAACAGAACGGTATGACTTTGTTTGTCATGGCTTATCGCTGTCACTGGGTAGCACGGACTCGCTCGACGAGAAGCTGATCCATGACATCAAGAATTTCATGGCCGAGCATCAAATGAAACTTTACAGCGAGCATTTAAGTTACTGCAGCAAGGAAGGCCATTTGTACGATTTGATGCCGATTCCCTTTACTTCCGAAGCCGTTACTCATGTAGCGAAACGGATTCAGCGAGTTCAAGATATCCTGGAACAAAACATTGCCATCGAAAACGTTTCGTATTACGCCGCACCCGGCCAGGAAATGAACGAAATCGATTTCTTCAACGCCGTCGTCCAGGAAGCAAACTGCGATATATTGCTCGACATCAACAACATTTATGTCAACAGCATTAATCATGGCTACGATGCAGAGGCTTTTTTAAAGGCGGTTCCAGCTGACCGAATTGCTTACGCCCATATTGCCGGACATTATGTCCAGGCAGAAGATTTTCTTGTCGATACCCACGGTGCAGACATCATTGACCCCGTCTGGAAATTACTGGGCAAAGCCTACGAGCTCTATGGCGTATTTCCTACGCTATTGGAACGCGATTTCAATATTCCCACTGCTGAAGAATTATTAAAGGAAGTTAGCACCATCATCTCGATACAAAATGCCTGGCAAAGCCAGCACAAAAAACAATCCGCCTGAGAGCATAATGGGCGTCGATTTCAAAACCAAACAACTGGAATTTGCGGCTTACATCAGAGATCCGGAACAAAATCCGGCACCATCCGATGTCAACAAAGACCGCATGGACATGTATCGGGAACTGTTTTTTAACAATATTGACAGCTTCCTGTCCGATAACTTCCCTGTCTTGAAAACTATCCTGAATGATTGGCAATGGCTGAAATTAACTCAGGATTTCTATGCCACGCACAAGAGTCAATCACCCTACTTTGCAGAAATTCCTGAGGAATTTCTCTATTATCTGGAAAATGAACGGCATAACCCCGATGATTACCCGTTCATGCTGGAACTGGCGCATTACGAATGGGTGGAAATGGCTTTATCAATCGCCAAAGCAGACACTGTTGCTACTGCAAAAGGCAAAGAAAAACTACTGAATCATCGCATTGAAGTTTCACCGTTAGCCTGGCCATTAGCCTATCAATACCCTGTTCAGCGCATATCACCGGATTATCTACCCGAGCAAGCACCTGAACAACCCACCTGTCTGATTGTTTATCGCGATCAGCATTATGATGTCCACTTTATCGAAATTACACCAATAACCTACCGTTTGCTGCAGCTAATCCAGGAAAATGAGCAACACTTGACCCAAGATTATTTAAGTCAAGTCGCCACTGAACTACATCACCCCAAACCAGAATTATTGATTTCTGCAGGCTTGGCTATTCTCGAAGAACTGGCCGAAAAAGGGATTATCATAATGCGCAGTTGAACGGAAGGAAACCCGCTCCTCCCGAGCAAAATAGCCACCCGGCAGCATGGTGCTGTTAAACTGCTGCCGCCGCTTAAAGACAGGTAAATTCTTCTCCGGAAATCACCTAAGGCTCGTGTCCAAAGTTACGGCGAAGTGCATCTTCTCTGGCATCATTAATTTCCCTCATTATGCTGTTAAGATCGGCTCTCTTGTTACTTCCTTTGAAGTGCCCCGTCAATACAACATCGGGCGTCAGATTTCCACTTTCATAAATCTTCCAGATTTCTTTACCATAACTGGTTGTCAATAGTTCCGGCGCAAAACGGCCAAAGTAATCAGCCAGATTATTGACATCCCGTTCGAGCATTCTGGCCGCATTATTATTGGCCGCCGCATCGACAGCCTGAGGCAAATCGATGATAACGGGCCCGTGCTGATCAACAAGAATATTGTATTCCGACAAATCGCCGTGAACGATGCCGGCACAGAGCATCTTGACCACTTCCTTAATCAGGAAGCCGTGATATTGGAGCGCTTGCTCCCTGGTTAATTCCAGATCATTGAGTCGGGGCGCCGCAGCCCCCTGCGCATCGGTCACCAGTTCCATCAGTAATACACCTTCGACAAAATTATAGGGTTGCGGCACACGCACGCCTGCTCTGGCCAGTCGGTACAGGGCATCCACTTCGGCTGTTTGCCAGACCTGTTCCTGCTGTTGACGCCCAAAGCGGGTGTTTTTTTCCATGGCGCGGGCCTGTCTGCTGTTTCGAACTTTGCGACCTTCCTGATACAAAGCCTGCTTGTGAAAACCTCGCTTGTTAGCTTCCTTGTAAACCTTGGCGCAGCGTACTTCGCCTTCAGAGTGCACCACATAGACCGCCGCTTCTTTCCCGCTTTTTAATGGACGAATAACCTCATCCACAAGGCCATCGTTCACTAATTGCTCAAGACTTTTTGGCGTCTTCATACTCCCCCTAGACAAGCTGCTGTATATTATAAAAAATGGGTTGATTTAGGCTGGCAGAACTATTCAGCCCTTTCCAAAAAGTAATCCGGCCTTGTCCGCATGAATCTTAATGACATCACCGGCAGTATATTTACCGGCCAGAATGTCCTGCGCCAGCGGATTTTCCAGTTGCTGTTGAATGGCTCGCTTTAAGGGCCTTGCGCCATAAACCGGGTCGAAGCCTGCCTCACCCAGCAGATCCAATGCAACATCGGAAATTTCAAGACTGATTTCACGGTCCTGCAGGCGTTTCCGTAAAAATTCGATCTGTATCGCCGATATCGCCCTGATTTGACCGCGACCCAGGGGATGGAAAACCACCGCTTCATCAATACGGTTAATAAACTCGGGACGGAATTGCTGACCAACTCTTTCCATGACAGCTGCTTTCATGACCGGATAAAGCGCTTCGCCTGCCAGCTCCTGGATAATATCCGACCCCAGATTTGAGGTCATGACAATCACGGTATTCCTAAAATCAACCGTTCTTCCCTGACCATCGGTCAAACGCCCGTCATCGAGGACTTGCAACAACACATTAAAAACATCAGGGTGCGCTTTTTCAATTTCGTCCAATAGAATAACCGAATACGGTTTACGTCTGACCGCTTCAGTCAGATACCCACCCTCTTCATATCCAACATACCCCGGAGGCGCACCTATCAAACGGGCAACCGAATGTTTTTCCATAAATTCAGACATATCAATGCGCACCATGGCATCGACAGTGTCGAACAAAAATTCGGCTAACGCCTTACACAACTCGGTTTTACCAACACCGGTCGGGCCAAGAAATAAAAATGAACCGTTGGGACGATTTGGATCCGATAATCCGGCCCTGGACCGGCGAATGGCATTACTGACCGCTTTCAGCGCTTCTTCCTGACCGACAACCCGCTTACTTAATTGCTCTTCCATACGCAGCAATTTATCGCGTTCACCTTCCATCATCTTTGAGACCGGAATGCCCGTCCACTTGGACACGACTTCGGCAATTTCCTCTTCAGTGACTTTATTACGTAACAAGGTCATTTTTTGCTTTGAGGCCGTTTCAGGATTTGCCAGTTGCTTTTCCAAGGCAGGAATAATGCCGTATTGCAACTCAGACATGCGTTCCAGATTATTTTTCCGGCGCGCTTCCTCCAGGTCAACCCGGGCATGCTCCAGTTTTTCCTTGATCGATGCCGAACCTTGTAACGATGCTTTCTCGGCTTTCCAGATTTCTTCAAGATCCGAATATTCTTTTTCCAGTTCGGCAATATCGTCTTCCAGAATGCTGAGGCGTTTTTTTGAAGCGGCATCGGCTTCTTTTTTCAGTGCCACCTGTTCGATCTTTAACTGTATCAAACGCCGGTAGAGTTTATCCATTTCCTCCGGTTTGGAATCCATTTCCATACGAATGCGACTGGCCGCCTCATCGATGAGATCGATGGCTTTGTCCGGTAATTGACGATCGGCTATGTAACGATAAGACAGGCTTGCGGCGGCAACAATCGCCGGATCGGTGATTTCGACGCCATGATGGACTTCGTATTTTTCCTTCAAGCCGCGCAAAATGGCGATGGTATCTTCGACTGAAGGCTGATCAACCAAGACTTTCTGAAAACGGCGTTCCAATGCGGCATCTTTCTCGACGTATTTGCGATATTCATCCAATGTCGTCGCACCCACGCAATGCAACTCGCCACGAGCCAGCGCCGGTTTCAACATATTGCCCGCATCCATCGCACCTTCTGCCTTACCCGCACCCACCATGGTGTGCAGCTCGTCGATAAACAGGATAACCTGCCCTTCCTGTTTCGCCAGATCATTCAAAACAGCTTTCAAGCGTTCTTCAAATTCACCACGAAACTTTGCGCCAGCAATCAAAGCGGCCATATCCAGCGCCAGTACCTGTTTGCCTTTAATACCTTCAGGAACTTCGCCATTGACAATGCGTTGCGCCAAACCCTCAACAATCGCGGTTTTACCGACGCCGGGTTCGCCAATCAGCACCGGATTGTTTTTGGTACGACGCTGCAATACCTGAATGGTCCGTCGAATTTCATCATCGCGGCCGATGACCGGATCAAGCTTGCCGGCTTCGGCGCGCTCGGTCAGATCAATGGTATATTTTTTCAATGCCTGCCGTTGGTCTTCGGCATTGGGATCATCAACCGCCTGACCACCGCGCATGGCATCGATCGCTTTTTCAACGCCTACTTTCGTTAAGCCCGCTTTCTTGAGCATATCCTGCAATAAGCCTTTTTCTTCCAATGCAGCTAATAAAAATAACTCGCTGGAAATAAACTTATCGTTACGTTTTTGCGCCAGCTTATCCGTTAAGTTCAGCAGCCTGAGTAACTCGTTGGAAATTTGCACATCACCACCGGAACCGGTCACCGTGGCGGCACGCGCCAATTCTTTAGCCAAATCCACCCGCAATGAACCGGTGTTTACACCCAGTTGGGTCAACAACGGCTTGATACTGCCGCCTTCCTGATCCAGCAACGCCGTCATCAAATGAGCAGGATCGATAAATTGATGATCCTTGCCCAAAGCAAGGCTTTGCGCATCGGCCAGCGCCGATTGGAACTTACTGGTTAATTTATCCATCCGCATTTTCGATACCTCTTTAGGCAATTTTAGTTAATGCTGATATGGGGAGAAATTATGCTGTTTTCAAGCAGCAGGAGTTCTGGTGTACCGGCGAGTTTATCTGCCGACCTTTAAAATCCGTAAGATGTAGGATGTGCCTAGGCACGAGGCGCATCAAAAGAAATTTCGCGAACGATGCGCTTCCTCGTTCAGCACATTCTACCGGGCTGGCAATCTGCGGCCAGAATCCTGCGCGTTTGTCACTGTCCTGAGGCTATTACGCATTTTGACAGATAATCACCATAAGAAAGCCGTAAGCCAGTCGGTTTCCGTTTGAAATTTGGCGAAACTCGCCGCAGAGTTTTTTTATTTTTGGCTTTTTCGGTCAGGCACTAATTAAACTGTTTCCGCGTATCTTCTCTATTTTAAGTCTTGCCTGCAACAAATTTATGTCTTCAACTGGATTTTCTAACAGTCTATCATCCAAAATCGGAAGATACACAGATGCGGATATCCTGACAAGCTACCGATTTAAGCCAACTATTAGGAACGCCGTCAAGAAACCCCGACTAATTGCTGGGTATGACGGGCAATCATCAAATTTTCATCGGTGGCTACAACCCATGCCGAGAGTTTGGAATCGACAGTCGAAATCCGTGTTGCGGCATTTTCATTGGCGATGTTGTCAATTTCAAGTCCAAGCCATGCAGCTTGATGACAGACTTTCGCACGAATGACGGCAGAATGTTCACCGATCCCTCCGGTAAAAACCAGCGCGTCAAGACCTCCGAGCGCTGCAGCCAGCGAACCTATTTCACGCCCGATGCGATACACGAACAAGTCGATGGCTTCCAAGGCGCGAGGGTCGCCGCTGGCTACCAGCGTGCGCATGTCGTTGGAAATATCGGAAACTCCAAGCAATCCTGACTGATGGTAGAGCAGACGCTCAACAGCCCGTGCGTCCATATGGTAATGATCCATCAAATAAATTATTACGCCCGGGTCAAGATTGCCGCAACGTGTCCCCATGACCAGGCCGTCAAGCGGCGAAAAACCCATCGTCGTGGCGACACTATGCCCTTTATAAAGTGCACACAGGCTGGCGCCGCTGCCTAAATGTGCGACGATGACGCGAGCATCGGGTAATTTCGGGTCAAGCGCGGGTAAAACCGAGGCAATATATTCATAAGACAAGCCGTGGAATCCATAGCGACGCACACCTTCATCTGTAAAGCGCCTGGGGATGGCGAAGCGTTGCGCGACTTCGACTTGCGTCCGGTGAAACGCAGTATCGAAGCACGCCACTTGCGGCAACATTGGCATGGTTTCCATTAACGCTCGGATAGTAACCAGGTTGTGCGGCTGATGCAGCGGCGCTAACGGGATGAGGTTTTCAAGATCCATTAGCACTTTTGCGTTTACCAAAACAGGAGCGGCGTAGTTTTGTCCGCCATGAACCACGCGATGCCCGACAGCCAACAGAACGCCCTTGGTTAAATAGTCTGATAGCCAATCTCTGACATGGGTAATGGCGCTTATGTGATTCGGCACCTCTGTTACCGTGAATCGGCAATCAATCAAGTCACCATCAGAACACTTCACATTGAAATGCGGCTGACTGCCAATACCCTCGATTTGTCCGGCAGCCTCACCAACAAGCTGTGTTGAGGCTGTTTTTTGATAGATTGCAAACTTGATGCTCGATGAACCCGCATTAACAACCAACAAATACTCATTCATCGGACTGGATCAGATGCTAGTAAGGCCATTGCCATTGATCATCTTCCGGCCTGTCGGTACCGAACTCATAGGCATAGTTACGGCATTCGATTTGTAGATCGCGGAGCCTTTCTTTGACATGAGCGCCGGATATTTGAAGCGCAGGAATCCGATCGATGGCATCAATAGCCAGACTAAAACGATCAGTTTCATTTTGAATGGCCAATTCCAGCGGTGTGTTAATACTGCCTTTTTCCTTATAGCCACGTACATGCAAATTTTTGTGATTGTTGCGACGATACGCCAGGCGATGGATCAGCCAGGGATAACCATGAAAGTTGAAAATAATCGGTTTGTCCAATGTGAATAAACTGTCGAAATCCCGATCCGACAAGCCATGCGGATGTTCATCTCCGGGTACGAGCTTGTACAAATCAACCACGTTTATGTAACGAACTTTGAGCTGTGGAAAATTCTCGCGCAACAAGACAACGGCCGCCAAGGCCTCCTTGGTAGGAATATCGCCGGCACTGGCCATCACCAGATCCGGTTCACAACCGTCATCATTACTCGCCCATTCCCAGATACCGATACCTTTGGTGCAATGCTTGATTGCTGCATCCATATCCAGATATTGCAGATGCTTCTGCTTATCGCTGACAATGACGTTGATATAGTCAGTACTTTTCAGGCAGTGATCCGCAACGGACAACAAACAGTTCACATCCGCCGGCAGATAGATGCGTGTCACCGAAGGACTTTTGTTGACGACCAAATCCAGGAACCCCGGATCCTGATGCGTAAAGCCATTGTGATCCTGACGCCAGACGGTTGAAGTAATCAACAGATTAAGCGAAGACACCGGCGCCCGCCAGGACACGGCTTTGGACATGGCCAACCATTTGGCATGTTGGTTGAACATGGAGTCGATAACATGAACAAACGCTTCATAGGTGGAAAAGAAGCCGTGGCGACCGGTTAACAAATAACCTTCCAGCCAGCCTTCCAGCGTATGCTCCGATAACATTTCCATAACGCGACCATCCGGCGACAGCTCACCACCATCAGCATCCTCGGGCAGATAGTCCGCCAGCCAGGTTTTCTTGCTGGCTTTATATATGTCATCCAGTTTGTTGGAACTGTTTTCGTCCGGACCAAAAACGCGAAAATTGTTCATGTTATCGCTCATGATGTCACGCAGGAATTTACCCAAAGGCCGGGTATTTTCCGCCGAGACCTTGCCAGGTCCCGCCAGCGCCAGTGCATAATCCTTAAAATCAGGCATGCGTAGAGCTTTCCGCAGCAAACCGCCGTTTGCGTGCAGGTTTGCGCCCATACGGCGCGTACCTTGTGGAGCTAAAGCCTTGAGTTCAGGTAGCAATCTGCCGGCATTATCGAACAATTCCTCTGGTTTATAACTCCGCAGCCAAGTTTCCAACTGCTTCAAATGTTCCGGATTTTCCTTCACGCTGGCCAAAGGCACTTGGTGAGAACGCCAAAAACCCTCGACCTTATGACCATTGACTTCCTTGGGGCCTGTCCAGCCCTTCGGGCTACGCAATACGATCATGGGCCAGCGAGGCCGAGCAGGAACACCGGTGCGTCTGGCCTCTTCTTGTATTCGTCGAATTTCCAGCACACAGTGTTCCAGCACTGCGGCCATACGTTGATGCATCGTTTCCGGATCGCTACCTTCTACAAAGTGCGGTGTATAACCATAACCTTGGAATAGCCGCTCCAGCTCCTCATGAGATATCCGGGACAACAGAGTCGGATTATTGATTTTGTAGCCATTCAGATGCAGGATCGGTAATACCGCACCATCGCGTATCGGATTCAGAAATTTATTGGAATGCCAGGACGTCGCCAGCGGCCCCGTTTCCGATTCACCATCACCGACCACTACGGTCACCACTAGATCAGGATTGTCGTAGGCCGCACCATAGGCATGGGAAACGCTGTAGCCTAATTCGCCACCTTCATGAATGGAACCTGGCGTTTCCGGTGTACAGTGGCTTCCTATGCCGCCAGGAAATGAAAATTCTTTAAAAAACCGCAGCATCCCTTCTTCATCTTCGCCCTTGTTCGGATAAATCTCAGCATAAGTGCCTTCAAGGTAGACAGGCGCCAACACTCCTGGAGCTCCGTGACCGGGACCCGCCATAAAAATCACATCAAGATCGTATTTCTTTATCATCCGATTCATGTGGATATAGGCAAAGCTTAGGCCTGGGCTTGATCCCCAGTGGCCTAACAGCCTGGTTTTGATATGCTCAGGTTTAAGTGTCTCTTTCAGCAGCGGATTGTCGCGCAGATAAATCATGCCTGCGGCAAGATAGGTGCAAGCACGCCAATAGGCGTTAATCTTAGCTAGTTCGTCTGCACTCAATGATGCTGAATCATAAGTCGCTGTGATTGATTGATGAGTTGTCATGATGATTTTCTTCCCTAATAATGATTGATTTTTTCAAAGAGAATAATAGTCCATATATAAATACCATCGTTTCCCAATACGAAAAACTGAATCAAGCAAGTCAAGCAGATTTTGTAATTGAATCAGAATTCTACAGGCTACTTTGTATCTTGATTCGATAGTGTAGATTGTGGACTGTAACCGGGGAAATATGTTATCAGTAGCATGCTGTAATTTTGAAGGCGCTCGGACACATGCGCCGTCTAAGTTGGTAGCTGTGTGTCCGATTCGGTTAGGTTCACTGAAGAATGAATTCCGGGGGCGTCTAAGACAGTTTTTTATATTTTATCCGATGCGGATTATCGGCATCACTTCCTAGTCTTCGATGACGGTCGGCCTCGTAATCTTCATAGTTGCCTTCAAACCAGACGACCTGACTGTCACCCTCAAATGCCAGCATATGAGTCGCGATTCTATCCAGAAACCAGCGATCATGGGAAATAACGACTGCACAACCGGGAAACGCAAGCAAAGCCTCCTCCAGAGCCCGCAACGTCTCAACATCGAGATCGTTTGTTGGTTCGTCGAGCAACAAAACATTGCCTCCGGATTTTAGCAGTTTAGCCAGATGCACCCGGTTGCGTTCACCACCTGAAAGATCACCGATGCGTTTCTGCTGGTCCCCGCCTTTGAAGTTAAAACGCCCTACATATGCCCGAGACGGTGTTTCATATTTACCGACAGTGATCATGTCCAACCCGTCGGTGATTTCTTCAAAAACGGTTTTGTTGGCATCCATGTCATCGCGCAACTGATCAACATAGGCGAGTTGCAAAGTTTTACCCAGTGTCAAGGTGCCCGAATCCGGTTGCTCAAGACCGGCCATCATACGGAATAATGTCGTTTTACCTGCACCATTGGGCCCTATGATGCCGACAATACCACCAGGCGGGAGCTTAAAACTCAGGTCGTTGATCAATAGTCTGTCACCAAATCCTTTCGAAATATTATCGGCTTCAATCACCACATCGCCCAGACGAGGTCCGGGTGGAATATAAATTTCCTGGGTTTCATTACGTTTTTGGACATCCGATGAAGACAGTTCCTCAAATCGAGCCAACCTGGCCTTGCTTTTGGCATGACGGCCTTTGGGATTGGAGCGAACCCATTCCAATTCAGCTTTCATGGCCTTTTGCCGGGAAGACTCCTGCTTTTCCTCTTGCAACAAACGATTACTTTTTTGATCCAGCCAACTTGAGTAATTACCTTCCCAAGGAATGCCGGAACCTCGATCAAGTTCCAGAATCCATCCGGCCACATTGTCCAGAAAATAACGGTCATGTGTGACAGCCACCACGGTGCCGGAATAATCGTGAAGAAATCTTTCCAGCCAGGCAACTGATTCAGCGTCCAAATGATTTGTTGGCTCATCCAGCAGCAACATGTCAGGGTTGGACAACAATAGTCGGCACAGAGCTACGCGGCGTTTTTCACCACCTGATAATTTGGTTACATCCGCATCCCAATCCGGCAAGCGTAACGCATCAGCGGCAATTTCGAGTTTTCTTTCCAACTCCCAGGCACCGGCAGCTTCTATCTTTTCCTGTAAATCAGCCTGCTCTGCCAGCAAAGCATCAAAATCGGCATCCGGATCAGCAAAAGCGTTGTTAACCTCGTTAAATCGATCCAATACAGCCTTGATCTCGGCAACGGCTTCTTCCACATTGCCGCGTACGGTTTTGGCTGGATCCAGAAGAGGTTCTTGCGGCAGATAACCGATATTTATTCCCTTTAGAGGTATCGCTTCGCCTTCAATATCTTTGTCTATCCCGGCCATAATTCTCAGAAGCGTTGACTTACCGGAACCGTTTAAACCCAGTACCCCGATTTTTGCACCAGGGAAAAAAGAAAGGGAAATATCTTTGAGTATGTATTTTTTGGGCGGAACAATTTTGCCGACCCTATTCATTGAGAAGATGTATTGCGCCATATTATTGGTATTTATAATGAGTTATAAGGAATAATCGAATTCAATAAATCCATTATACACACAATAAAAACACCTCAAAATGCTCTATTTCGACGATAGGTTCGGCTGTAGGCTTACTGTGGTAGCAAGCCCCCTTACAAAAAAATATACTTGAAGGCCAATACTGGCATTTCAGCCTTACAATTCAGATTACGGAAGAAATTTCGACTTAAAGGCGGTGAATAGTAACTTCGACCCTACCATGGCTTAAAGTACAAATCATTGAAAATCCGCTGCTGACTGAGCAGATATAAACAGACGCGTCCAAGCATTACTAATTTTCATTAATAATTGCCAAATTTTAGCCGCAAAGAGGCTGACTCAAATATAATGAGTCAATGTTGACTGGACTAATAAGAAGAACCCAAAAACGCTTGGTTTTTGGGTTCGGCTTGAGTTTGTTACGCTGGGGTTACATTCTCGGCTTGCGGCCCTTTTTGACCTTGCGTTACCTGCATGGTAACTTTTTGGCCTTCGCGCAATGTTTTGCGGCCAGCGCCGTTAATTGCACTATGGTGTACAAAAACATCTTTGCCACCTTCTTGTTCAATAAATCCAAAACCTTTTTCATCATTGAACCACTTAACGGTACCTACAACTTGATCTGACATATCACACTCTTAAACTAAAAAACGCCAACGAATTGGCTTCACAAATCCCAGCCTTAATCACTCAAAGCCGACTCAAACCTTAACGGAGTCCAATATTACCACTAAATTTATAATCAGGGCAAAAACATTTTAGTGTAACCGCCGTTTATTTTTTGTCTAACGCGTTTTCTAAGCCTTTGCAACCTGACTTATTCAATTCGGCGTTGCCAGATTCCAGTCAGGCGATCAAAAAACTCATGAGAAACCAGCGCCATAAGAATAAAAAATGTACCAACGGCTATTTTTGATGAGAGCAGTTCATGGTTAGCCGTTTGCCCTACAATAAGAGACAACACTGGCGTTACCAGCGTTATTAATGCGACCCGGCTAGCTGACAAATGGCTCAATAAGTAATAATAAAGTACAAAACCAAATGTTGTTGCTATCACTCCCAAATAGACGATTGACGCCAAACTGGTAAATGAAATATCTAAAGGCCAGTGTCCATCGCCCATCCACCAAGTCAACCAATATGTCGGCAATGCTAACAGCAATCCGCCAGCTACCTGTGATAATGCGGGCAATTTTGCATTTATGCGTTTTATCCAGACTGAACTGGCTGCCTGAAAAAAAGTGGCCATCAGTACAGCGACCATACCCAAGACTGCTTCGCGATGTAATTGTATGGCCGAAGCAAACATGATCATCAACCCGGCAATTCCCATCAAATAGGACAACCATTTTCCCAATGACAAGCTGCGCTCGCCCAACCAAAGGGCAGACAATAATGCCGTCATCAAGGGTGTCAGGCCGAATATCACAGAAATCCATCCGGACGGAATAAATTGTGCTCCCCAATAAACAGCCAACATTGAACCATAGATTTGCAAAGCTACCGCCAAATAGGTCAAGCGTGCCTTGGAGTGCCAAGCTAATCGCTGACCAGTTAGCCTCAACACAAACAGCAAGCACACCATACCAATTGACATACGCCCAGTGACGCCAAACAAAAAACCAGGTCCTTGCCCGCTCCATTTTATGGCCAATGGCGTAGTTGCCCAAATCAAAATTACGCTGATATAAGCAAGTACTATACGCATTCTAAAATTTCAGCAAAATATGCTAAACACCGTTCACAATGCGCATACCTGATCTAGTTGACCATGGATATTCTGAAAATGTAAAAATTGGTTTTTGATGTGATGTTTGAAACAAGAAATTTAGAAAGGGGGAATGCCCTGCTTTTTGAAGGAGGGCTTTTCGTTCGATTATAGGTTAGCAATCAATTCATCAGCAAATTCGCTACATTTGATTTCAGTCGCATGATCCATCAAACGGGCAAAATCGTAAGTTACGCGTTTACCGGCAATCGCTGCATCCATCGCTTTGATGATTGCATCAGCTGCCTCAGTCCATCCCAAATAACGAAGCATCATTTCACCGGACAGAATTAATGAACCGGGGTTGACTTTATCCAGATCCGCATATTTGGGCGCTGTCCCATGAGTCGCCTCAAAAACCGCCGTGCCCGTCATATAATTAATGTTGCCTCCCGGAGCGATACCTATTCCTCCTACCTGCGCAGCCAAGGCATCGGACAAATAGTCTCCATTCAGATTCAACGTGGCAATGACATCAAAGTCTTCGGGGCGCGTTAGTACTTGTTGTAAGGTAATATCTGCGATGGCATCCTTGACTAAAATACGACCGCTAGCCAGCGCATCGGCCTGCTCCTTATTGGCTGCAGCCTCACCCTGTGCAGCACGTGTTCTTTCCCAGGTCTGCCACGTATAGGTTTGTTCAGGATACTCGCGCTCTGCCAGTGCATACGCCCAGTTACGAAATGCACCTTCGGTGAATTTCATGATATTGCCTTTATGAACTATGGTCACACTTTTGCGTTTATTGGTTATCGCATAGTCAATTGCCGATCTTACCAGACGCTCACTACCTTCCCGTGAAACCGGTTTAATACCGATACCAGATGTTTCCGGAAAGCGGATCTTGCTGAATTGCGCCGGAAAATTTTCCTGTAACAGTTTAAGGAAAAGAGCATTCTCTGAACTGCCTTGCTCAAACTCCAAGCCCGCATAAATGTCCTCCGTATTTTCCCGAAAAATAATCATATCGACCGATTCGGGTTTTTTTACCGGTGACGGCACACCTTTGAACCACCGAACGGGACGCAAACACACATACATGTCCAGCAATTGACGCAAAGCCACATTCAATGACCGGATACCCCCGCCAATAGGTGTTGTTAAGGGACCTTTGATAGACACCAAATAATCTTTACAGGCCTCAACCGTTTCGTCCGGAAGCCAGGTACCGAAGAGTTGATTAGCTTTCTCTCCAGCATAAACCTCAAGCCAATGAATTTTTCTTTGTCCCTTGTAGGCCTTTGCAACAGCCATATCCAAAACACGGACCGTCGCACGCCAGATGTCCGGACCGGTACCATCTCCTTCAATGTAAGGAATGATCGGATTATCCGGCACGACGAGTTTACCGTTTTGAGTGGTGATAACATGACCATCAGCTGGCGGCGTAAGAACTGGACGAGGCATAAAAGCTCCTGCAGGGTTTAAGGAATACGGCAATGGATTATTTCATCATAGCAAATACAGTGTTATTTGTCTTGACTCAAACTATTTGGCCACGTCCTATGGATAAATGCGGACTGATCGCTCTATAATCTACCCGAAGATATAATCAAAGACCTGGGTGGTTTATTATGAAATCACCTGACAATCGCCGCCTCTAAGTAGAGGATTTTTTAGTAAATCATAAAGCCTGTTTTAGCTTCTGGAGATCTGAATGCACGTTGTTACGTTGATTAAAGGTGATGGTATTGGTCCAGCGATTATGGATGAGGCAGTGAAAGTGATTGACGCCTCAGGCGCAAAAATTCATTGGGAAGAGGCTTATGCTGGCTTGAGCGCATTTGAAAAGTTTGGTACGCCGCTACCGGATGCCACGATGGAATCCATCGATAAAACGCGCCTGGCCTTTAAAGGTCCATTAACCACCGTGGTTGGCACTGGCTTTAGAAGCATAAACGTCGCGTTAAGACAAAAGTATGAACTGTATGCCAATGTACGTCCTGCCAAAAGTTGGGCTGGTATCAAAACGCGTTTTACCGATGTGGATATTGTGATAGTCCGAGAAAATACCGAAGGGCTTTATGCTGGTCTTGAACACTATCTGACCCCCAAAAAAGATATTGCCGAAAGTTTGGCTGTCGTTACCCGTGCCGGCTCAGAACGCGTGATTGAGTACGCATTCAAGTACGCTCGTGAAAATAAGCGCAAAAAAGTTACCGTTTGTCATAAAGCCAATATTCTAAAGTATACCCAAGGCCTGTTCCTGGATGTTGCCCGCGAAGCAGCCGCCCGCTATCCCGATATCCAGTTTGATGAAAAAATCATTGATGCCGCCTGTATGCATATGGTGATGAACCCTAACCAGTTTGACGTCATTGTCTGTACCAACATGTTTGGTGATATTCTATCTGATCTGACCGCTGGCTTGGTTGGTGGTCTGGGTTTGATTCCGGGCGCCAATATTGGCGCCGATGCGGCATTATTCGAGGCCGTACACGGTAGTGCTCCTGACATTGCAGGCAAAAATCTGGCTAATCCGACGGCTGTTATTATGGCAGGCGCCATGATGTTAAGTCATTTAGGTGAACTTGAAGCCGCCGAACGAGTCATCAACGCTGTTGAAGCCGTCGTCAATGAAGGTATATTTGTTACGCCTGACCTGAACCCGAATTCTAAAGCAGGAACTATTGAAATGGGCAATGCCATTGTTAAAGCCATGCAATCCTCGTAGATTAGGTAAGCATAAAGCATCCTGCCCCATCAGTTTTTGAACGTAAGCGTACGATTACTTAAATGCTCTCAAAGGAACCCCAATGCTAGAAAATTATCGCAAACATGTGAATGAACGAGCCGCAGAGGGGGTAGTTCCGAAACCGCTCGATGCTGAGCAGGTGGCCGCTTTGATCGAACTCATCAAGACCCCGCCCAAAGGTGAGGAAGAATTCATTCTGGATTTATTGGCCAATCGCATCCCCGCCGGTGTAGATGAAGCCGCTTATGTCAAAGCAGGATTTCTAACCGCAATTGCCAAAAGTGAAGCTGTTTCTCCTATTTTAACTCCTGCCGATGCAACCGAATTATTGGGAACGATGCTGGGCGGCTACAACATCGCCCCATTAATCGACTTACTCGATAATAATGACCTGGCTGCGATCGCGGCTAAAGCCCTCGCTCATACGCTATTGATTTTCGATGCTTTCCACGATGTGAAAGAAAAAGCCGATGCCGGCAATGACAGTGCCAAAAAAGTCATACACTCATGGGCCAACGCAGAATGGTTTACCAGTAAGCCACCCGTACCAGAAAAATTGACCGTGACAGTCTTTAAAGTCACCGGAGAAACCAATACGGATGACTTGTCACCGGCGCCCGATGCCTGGTCCAGGCCAGACATCCCTTTGCATGCCAAAGCCATGCTGAAAATACCGCGTGAAGGCATCAGCAACGCTGAACAACAAATTGAAGAACTCAAACAAAAGGGCTTCCCGGTTGCCTATGTCGGTGACGTAGTCGGCACGGGTTCTTCACGAAAGTCAGCGACCAATTCCGTGTTATGGTACATGGGTAATGATATTCCGTTTATCCCAAACAAACGCGATGGCGGTGTTTGTATCGGTGGAAAAATCGCTCCCATTTTTTTCAATACCATGGAAGACTCGGGCGCCTTACCCTTCGAATGCGATGTGACTGGTTTGGCGATGGGAGATATCATCGACATTTACCCCTACGAAGGCATTGTAAAACGTCATAACTGTGATGAAATCATTTGCAAGTTTCACTTAAAAACGGAAATTTTGCTTGACGAAGTCCAGGCGGGAGGTCGGATTCCATTAATAATTGGACGAGGTCTAACGGAACGAGCCCGAAAATCACTGGGACTTAGTGCTTCGACAGTTTTTCGTCACCCTAGCAACAACACAGGATCAAAGCACTCCGAATCCAAAGGTTATACCTTGGCACAAAAAATTGTCGGCAAAGCCTGTGGTGTAGAGGGAATCCGCCCCAATAGCTACTGCGAACCGCACATGACTACCGTTGGTTCTCAGGATACGACGGGGCCTATGACTAGGGATGAGTTAAAAGACTTGGCCTGTTTAGGGTTTTCCGCCGACCTGGTTTTGCAGTCATTCTGCCACACGGCGGCCTATCCCAAACCGGTAGACGTGACCATGCAGCACACGCTTCCGGATTTCATCATGAATCGTGGTGGCGTTTCATTGCGCCCAGGGGATGGCATCATACATTCCTGGCTAAACCGTATGCTGTTACCGGATACTGTCGGCACAGGTGGCGATTCACACACCCGTTTCCCGCTCGGCATCTCGTTTCCTGCGGGCTCCGGTCTGGTTGCCTTTGCCGCCGCTACCGGCGTCATGCCTCTGGATATGCCCGAATCTGTACTGGTTCGATTCAAAGGTAAAATGCAACCCGGCATTACCCTGCGTGATATGGTCAATGCCATTCCTTACGTCGCTCTGCAACGTGGCTTGCTCACACTGGATAAAAAGGGCAAGCTTAATGTCTTTTCCGGCCGCATTCTGGAAATTGAAGGTTTACCCGATTTAAAAGTAGAACAAGCCTTTGAATTATCGGATGCATCCGCCGAACGTTCTGCGGGTGGCTGTACCATCCGGCTCAATGAAGCACCTATCCGGGAATATCTGAATTCCAATATCACATTATTACAATGGATGATTGCCGAAGGTTATGGCGATGTACGCACATTGCAACGTCGAATCAACAGCATGCAGGCATGGCTGGATAACCCGGTTTTACTGGAAGCGGATGCCGATGCTGACTATTTTGAAATCATTGAAATCGATATGGATGACATAGATGAACCGCTGCTGGCATGTCCGAATGATCCGGACGATATCAAGCCATTATCAGCAGTCTCCGGCACTAAAATTGATGAAGTGTTTCTGGGTTCATGCATGACCAATATAGGTCATTTCCGCGCTGCCGGTAAATTACTGGAAAAACAAAAAGGTGAATTACCCACCCGCTTGTGGATTGCGCCACCCACCAAAATGGACCAGAACCAGTTAACCGAAGAAGGATATTATGGCAGTTTTGGTAAAGCCGGTGCCAGAATGGAAATGCCGGGATGTTCATTATGCATGGGCAATCAAGCCCGCGTCGCTGAAAATTCTACCGTTGTTTCGACTTCCACCCGAAACTTCCCCAACCGGCTTGGTAACGGTGCCAATGTTTATCTAGCTTCCGCCGAATTGGCTGCGGTCTGCTCCATTCTTGGCAAGATCCCTAGTGTTCAAGAATATATGGGCTTTGCCAGCCAAATCAGTGAAACAGCTGAGGACACCTATCGTTATTTGAATTTCCATCAAATGGACAGCTATCGCAAAAAAGCGCTGGCTTGATACCTGTTCGACGAGGCAGTGACCAATTGACAAAAGCTCTGCCTCTTTTTGCAGTATAAGCAACTTCATCTTGGCATCTCTGTAGTCAGTATGAAACAAACAGCCAACTTGATAACTACCAGATAGTCAGTATAAATACCCACCATTGAATTTCCGATGGCAGAATCATTGGCCCCGGCATTCATTCAAAATCAGCATCCATGCTAAAGAATACCTACTTATCCATCGCACCGCTCACAAACAAGAAATTTCCCGATATCTCTGGATTATTGGCAAGGCATTATCAACAGAAAGTTTCACAGGCATTAATACGGCATGATGAAGCACAAATCGTGGCATTAAATCATCTGCAACAACTCCTGGAGCGCCTGCTGGCCGTTACTAACTATGAACAAAAACCGTTAACCCGAAAACTGCTATCCGCAAAACCCGAAAAATGCCGAAGCCTTTATATATACGGAGGTGTTGGCCGGGGTAAATCCATGTTGATGGAGCTATTTTACGAAGCATGCCCCATTGATAAAAAAAGGCGCGTCCATTTCAATACCTTCATGCTGGAAGTCCATGCATTTACTCATCAATGTCACCAACAGCAAAGCCACGATGTCATACCTGCCTTGGCCCGCCATATCAGGGATTCGGTTACCTTACTTTGCTTTGATGAGTTCCATGTCACCGATATCGCTGATGCCATGATTCTGGGTCGATTATTCAGCCAATTGTTCGAACTGGGTGTCGTGGTTGTCATGACCTCTAACCGACATCCGAATGAACTCTACCAAGGTGGATTGCAAAGAGATCAATTTCTGTTTTTTATAAAAATCTTGCAGGGCGAAGCCGAAATCATAGAACTAATATCCGAAAAAGATTTTCGTCTTGATTATTCGCCCAGTTTTAAAAAGACTTATTATTTTCCACTCGATCATCGAACTCAGGATTTTATTCAAAGGCATTATCAATCGTTAACGCATTCTGATCCGATAACTCCAAAATCGTTAAAGGTGTTGGGAAGAGACGTCTTGTTATCATCTGCACACGGAAATGTCGCACTCGCCTCTTTTCATGTGCTCTGTGTCGACTCGCTGGGATCCGCAGATTACCTGGAAATAGCCGATCAATTCAGTACACTCATGATCACTAGCATTCCCAAGTTAACCGCCGAAAAGCGTAACGAAGCCAAACGCTTTGTAACGCTAATCGATGCACTTTACGAACATAAGGTTAAACTCATCTGCACCGCAGAAGTTCCTGCAACAGCACTATACACTGAAGGAGATGGTTCCTTTGAATTCGGCCGAACGGTGTCAAGACTCATTGAAATGCAGTCGGAAGCTTATTTACAAACTCCACATATCCGGCGCTTATGAGTTCTGTATCCCTATGTTTTGGCATGATGAAACTTGAGACCCCGTTCGAGCTGAACCTATCGATGCGCTCTGGCCTATAGACAAGCCCATGGCGAACGGAGTTTAAAACTTTACAGACCGAGCTGAATCTATAATAAGCTGACATGTTTTCTTCATTTGTCAGTCGCCGAAACCTTGCCAACCACGACTCGATCTTCATTTTTTAACTAAACATTTAAGCCAGCATTTAGTAATAAGTACTTTTCTAATGCCCTTCAGTTTTTTATGCCAAAATATTACCCAATTTAAAGTCCACTCCAAGTCACACTACTCATGAAAATTGCTATCTTGTCCCGTAATCCCAAGTTGTATTCAACCTCTCGTTTGGTTGAAGCCGCCGAAGCGCGGGGACATAAAGTAAGAGTACTGGATATATTGCGGTGTTATATGAATATCACTTCACATAACCCGTCCATTCATTATCGTGGCGAAGATTTAACGGGATTCGATGCCGTCATCCCTCGGATCGGCGCCTCGGTAACTTTTTACGGAACAGCCGTATTAAGGCAATTTGAAATGATGAATGTAATGCCTTTAAATGAATCGGTAGCCATTTCCCGTTCACGAGACAAATTGCGGTCCATTCAATTACTTGCCCGAAAAGGCATAGGCCTGCCTGTGACCGGTTTTGCCAACAACCCGGATGACATTGCCGATTTGATCGCTCAAGTTGGAGGCGCGCCCCTTGTTATCAAATTGTTGCAGGGAACACAAGGCATCGGTGTTGTTCTGGCTGAAACACATAACGCAGCCGAAAGTGTGATTCAGGCCTTTATGGGATTGAATGCCAATATCATGGTTCAGGAGTTTATTAAAGAAGCTGATGGCAGCGATATTCGTTGTTTTGTAGTGGGTGACAAAGTGGTTGCCGCCATGAAGCGACAAGGTGCCGCCGGCGAATTCCGTTCGAATCTTCACCGAGGAGGTACCGCTTCACTGATACGATTAACGCCGGAGGAACGATCAACCGCTATTCGCGCCGCAAAAATCATGGGTTTAAACGTTTGCGGTGTCGACATGCTTCGTTCAAATCACGGCCCCGTAATAATGGAGGTGAATTCCTCCCCTGGGTTGCGAGGCATCGAAAAAGCCAGTAATAAGGATATTGCCGGCTTGATTATTGAGTTTGCCGAAAAACGCTTTGAGATGTTAAAAACAACGAAGGATAACTCGCCCGCAAGAACTCGAACACGAGGCAAAGGATAATGAAGGGGAAACTCACAGCCATAAAAAAATTTGTCTTTATTGCAATCCCATCTATGCTTATAGTCAATCTCAATTGACTTTGACGGTAAACCAATTTGTATCATCCGCCAGTTGCCTGTTAATGTCCGCACTATCCAAGAAACATTATTGTTTGACGTGAAATTAATATAATTTGGAACAAAAATGGAAATATCACCAGAAATATTACAGAAAAAAATTCTGATTGTGGATGATGCCGCTTCAATCCGAACACTTACCAAAGCCATTCTTAGGGAAGCAGGATTTACACACGTTTTCGATGCGCCCAGTGGACCGGATGCTTTACTGTTGATGCGTAAAGTAAGAATTAATGTGGTAATTTGCGACTGGAACATGCCTGGTATGACAGGACTGGAATTGTATAAATCTGTTAAAGAAGACCCCAAATTAGTTGCGCCACCCTGGATTATGCTGACTTCCACATCGGAAGGTGAAAAAGTAAAGGAAGCCATTCAGGCCGGCATATCTTCTTACATTATTAAGCCTTATAAACCCGATAACTTATTAAAACAGGTAGTCGGTAAACTTAACAGCTAATCATATCAATTCTACGTCTGACAAACTTGTTAATCCTGTCAATTTAAATATTTCAGCACAGTCTTTTCCCCGTCGTACCCAATAATTCCAGTTAAATATTCCGAGACAATCCCTTGTATGGTCACGCAAGGGATTACAAATCAACTTAAGCTGTATTGGGAAGCCAAGATTTAATCCTTATAATGTTTGTAGCGGAACGTACAAGTGCAATTGAAAGGGTACAAAAAATACCCCAGTCAAATCCCGTATCAAAATCGTCGAATCACCTATCTATACCCCGGCTAAAGATGATTCCTACGCCCTGTATCAGCTTGCATTAGCCTGCATTCCAACTAGACTTGAAAAATAAGGATTCGGGCTTATAAAACCCGCATCGCAAAATTTAGACTCAGAACCTGCCTAGATAGCATGCTTGTTTGTGACATTTTCTGTACAGAAGATTAACTCCGTCATGACTACAATACCTTATAAAGCAATAACGATTGTCTGCCATTTTTACACGCTCAGTTTTGAAAACCGCACTTAAAAACAGTATTAAACCAATGTGAGAAAAAACATGAAAATTAATATGCCGGTTACGGATAAAGAAATTTTAATGAAACAGGATGAGATTTTAGTCACTCGCACCGATTTAAAAGGCAGAATTACCTTCGTTAACGATGCTTTCGTCACCATCAGCGGCTATAACCGTGAAGAATTAATCGGTGCCAGCCATAATATTGTCCGACACCCCGATATGCCTCCCGCCGCGTTTGAAGATTTATGGAACACTTTAAAGCAAGGCCGACCCTGGACGGCGCTGGTTAAAAACCGCGCCAAATCCGGTGATTTTTATTGGGTTGAGGCTAACGTCACACCGGTTTTAAAAAATGGAGTGATCCAGGAATATTTGTCCGCTCGCTACGCACCTAACCGCGAACAGATTGTACAAGCCGAACAGTTTTATAAGAGCCTTAATGCCAAAACAGTGTCAATAAGACCAACTGGCATATCTGCCGCAATGAAAGCCATCAAGGAAGTCAGCATCTGGAAAAAAGCCACGTTCACAACGCTATCGTTACTGAGCATTGCTGCACTACTTTGCTATCGATTATTACTTTCCGGAGAACTTCTCCTGATGTCCGGTGTGGCTGGCCTTGCCTTTCTGGCGTTGGCTGTCAATCTCTTCTCGATACAGAAGTTCAATAAGTGCCTGGAACATTCCATCGCCATAATGTATCGACTGGCCGATGAACGATTCAGAAATTCGATGTCATTAAATTATAATGATCGAATCGGTGACTTTTTCCGCAGTCTTTATTCCATGCAGATCAAACTGAATGCTGACTTGGCTGAATCCAGACAAACTGCCACCAATGCCTCACGCATTAACCAAGCACTTGATGATGTCCAGTCCGGCGTGATGGTAGCCGACAACAATTTGAATATCATCTATATCAACAAGTCCGTGCAAAAACTGTTCAGTGATGGCGAACAGGAAATCCGCAAACAATTACCCCATTTTGATGCAAAAAAACTTTTGGGCTCTAACATCGATTACTTCCACAAAAACCCAGCCCATCAACGTGACATGCTCAGCAAGTTAAGCGGCACCTTCCGTTCGGAAATTACCATTGCAAATCTGCATATGGCCGTTGTTGTTAACCCAGTGGTCGATAGCAATAATGAACGTATTGGCTTTGTTGCCGAATGGGTCAACAGAGTTAATGAAGTAATTCTTGATGAGGAAGTCTCCAGAGTTGTCGTCTCGGCTACGCAAGGGGATTTCAACCACAGGATCAACGAACACGACAAGAGCGGCATATTTTTGAAACTCAGTCAAAACATCAATCAATTAATGGACACCAGTTCCAGCAGTTTGAATGATGTAGTACGGGTTTTGAATGCTCTTTCCCGCGGTGATCTCACTGAGAAAATTACTAATGACTATGCCGGCACGTTCAAACAACTCAAGGATGATTCGAATGCCACCGTAGAAAGCCTTAAAGTTTTAATCGGTGATATCAAGGTGGCAACCGACAGCATTAACACCGCCGCTAAAGAAATTGCCTCCGGAAACCACGATTTGTCACAACGCACTGAAGAGCAGGCCGCCAGCCTCGAACAAACTGCTGCCAGCATGGATCAGCTAACTTCGACGGTGCAACAAAATAGCGAAAATGCGAAACAAGCCAATCATCTCGCACAAGGTGCTACAGAAGTCGCAGGCAAAGGCGTTGCAGTCGTCAGCCAAGTGGTTACCACGATGGAATCCATCAATGAATCATCGCGTAAAATATCTGAAATCATCTCGGTCATCGATGGTATCGCCTTTCAAACCAACATTTTGGCCCTCAATGCCGCTGTTGAAGCTGCGCGTGCCGGCGATCAAGGACGCGGCTTTGCTGTCGTTGCCGGTGAAGTCCGCAATCTTGCCCAACGTGCGGCAGCCGCGGCCGGAGAAATCAAAACACTGATTTTCAACTCGGAAGAAAAAGTAGCCGCCGGAACAAAATTGGTGGCTCAAGCGGGTGTAACCATGCAGGAAATTGTCTCAGCCATCAGCAGTGTAACCATCCTCATGTCTCAAATCACCAGCGCATCCGTCGAACAAAGTGACGGCATTGCACAGGTTAATCAAGCCGTCAGACAAATGGATGATGTGACGCAACAAAATGCTGCACTGGTCGAAGAAGCCGCCGCTTCAGCCGAATCCCTGGAAGAACAAACAGAAAATCTGACAGAAAATGTCGGAAAATTCAAGGTTGATACGAACCATCGGCCTTTAACGAAGCGATCTACTTATGATGCGCATCGAAATGAAGCACCCGTCAAAATAGAGACTTACCAGACCAAAACCAAAAAAATCAATAAACCTGTATTACAAACCGTCAAAAATAATGATGAGTGGGAAGAATTCTAAATCAGCAACATTGGAATAAGCGATGCAACGGGGCGAATCATTGCCACGTCATTCTCTCAGAACAAAAGCAAAGGTTGTAAGAAAACGGGTTAATTTGAATTCGCAAAAGTAAATCAATCGAGAGTAATTGCCCTTCGGCATCGCTCAGGCGAACTCTAACAAATCACTTACGTGCTTTTTTCAAGCACTCAATCATCTATTTTAAGATTGTATTTGCGAACACGATAACGCAACGTTTCTCGGGTTGCACCTAAATCCCTGGCAGCGGCCGTTAAATTATTTTCAGCTCTGTCCAGAGCCGTCTTAATAATGAATTTATCCATATCATCCAGCGCCATACTGCCATCCAAAGGCAGAAATATGCCTTGTGCCGATATTTCACCTTTAACGGAACCCTCATTTTCAGTTGCCTGAGAAGGTCTTTCATCCTGTCCTGGCAACTGCAGCCACTGCACCGGAAATAGCGGGCCTTCAGAGAGTAACACACAGCGTTCAATCACGTTGCGCAATTCTCTGACATTACCCGGCCAGTAATGTGCTTTCAGTTTAGTCCAGACGTCGGTTGGAATCTCTTTAACCTGACGCCCTGCTTTGGCATTGTATTCCGCAACAAATAAAGGTACCAATTCATCAAGATCTTCCACCGCATCCCGCAAGGGTGGCAAATTAACTTTAAACACACTTAAACGATGATAAAGATCTGCGCGAAACCCACCCTCAGATACCATCTTCTCCAGGTCGCGATTGCTGGCTGCGACAATCTGGACGTCAACACTGATCTCCTTTTCGCCGCCCAGACGACGGACTTTGTGATCTTCAATAGCTTTGAGCAATTTTGTTTGAAGATCCAATGGCATTTCGCCGATTTCATCCATAAATAAAGTGCCGCCATCGGCTTGTTCCAATAAGCCCCGATGGCGTGACGATGCGCCGGTAAAGGCACCCGGCTCATGTCCGAACAACTCCGATTCAAGAAGTTCCCGCGGCAAGGCGGCACAATTCACCTCGATCATCGGCTGTTGCGCACGATGACCTCCGTAATGCAATATACGTGCAGTCAAACCCTTGCCGGTTCCGCTTTCACCGCCAATGACCAAGGCACTGAAGGGTACCTGTGTCAGTCGGGCCAACAACTGCCGAATCCCTTGTGCCTGAGTACTGTGCCCCACATAAGCCTCTGGCGTATAACGGCGATGCCCCTGCTTCGTCTGATCGATGACCCGGCGTTGAATAGCGGCGCTACGCGCAGCACTGGCAACAAGCAGGTCCAGATGTTCCAAATCACAGGGCTTCTCAAGAAAATCATAAGCGCCTAATCTTAACGCTCTCACTGAATCGGGCACGCTGCCAAAAGCGGTCAAAAACAGCCACTCGGTAATTGTTGCATAGTTCGCTTTTACACCAGCGTTCGCATTACTGATACAAGATTTTATCTGTTCCATAAAATCGAGCGCATTACCGTCCGGTAAATTCATATCTGAAATTATCAGTAAAGGCTCGACTTTATTTTTCAACAAAATTTCTTTGGCTTCAGTTAAATTCGTGGCTACTAGGACATCCCATCCAGACTGACGATAATGTCGGGATAATTCGGAGCCCAACAATTTTTCATCTTCGATGATAAGCAAGGTCTCTAGCATGGAAGGCCTCCAACCATACAATTTGGAATAAATAACCGGACACAAGCGCCATGAGGCTGCAGATTAGTGAGTTCAATGCTTCCTCCTGCATCTTTTACAAATCGCTGCACCATCGCGAGGCCCAGGCCGGTTCCACGCTGATGACTGGTGCGAAATGAACGAATCCCATAGTCAAGAATTTCCTGTGAAAATCCAGGACCATTGTCGAGAACACTGATATGTAATCCTTGTTTGCTGCTAGAAGCCTTGATCAGAATCAAACCGGGTTCCTTTTCAAGGGCATCGGCCGAATTCAATATCAAATTCAACAAGGCCTGCCGTAAACCACTCTCAGGCAAATGAACCCATAGAGGCGAATTCACATCGACTTCGAGTTCTATCCGTTCCGGAATCTGATAGCGCGTCAAGACCACCAAGTCCCGAATTAATTTCGCCACATCAAAATCCGCTGCCGCTTCGGGCGCATGTCGACTTTGATCCAGCATGTCATTGAGCAACCTGGCCAGCCTTTTCAGTTCGTTGCCGATGAGTTCAATTCGTTCACACTGTTCCTGATTATCTATTTCTCGACGGAAATTGCTGAAGGCAATTTGTATACCCGCCAACGGATTACGAATTTCATGCGCCAATTCAGCAGCGACTTCACCGATAGCCGCCAGACGTTCTGCCCTGGCCAAGCTGTATTGCTGCTCTAATAATGCCTGCGTGGCCAGTCTTACTTCCTGCTGTAAGGATTGCGCATAAAGCCGTTTAGTTTCCTCCAGCTCTGCCAGATGCTTTACCATCTCGTTGTAACTGTTAAAGACGGGTAACAACAGCGGGTCCAGATGATCGGTATTGATGGAGGCATATTTTTCTTCCGTCATTTGCTCGAGCAATTTTGTCAGGTCATTAAGAGGATGAAGAATTCTTTGCTTTAGAAAAAGCATGGCACCCAGTAAAATAAGTACAAACATAACGAGCGCCACATAGAGCTCGGATTGGGTATCTATATTGATGTCTTCCAGTAGTTTTTCCCGCTGTAATCCCTCATCATCAAGCATCTTGCTCATCACTTTGAGCGCTGTCGTCAGTCGGTCATGCTTTTCATTTTTTTCGAGCCCATCAATGTCCGCTAATAACTTCGTGACATTTTCAAGCCTTTCTTTGGTGGCTGTCGTCAGATAACGAATATCTTTTTTTAACAAGTCAATTTCGCCAAGCATTTTATTTAAAGTAGCGGGCGATGAATTCAGAGGAGTTTCAGTCAGGTATTCAATAACGGCTTGCTGTAAGCCAACCGAAACGTTATGGATACGGTGCGAATAACTGACATACGACAATACCTTTTCAAAATGATGCAGATTCCGCCAGATCATGCTACCCAGAATGGCAAGCGCCAGCAACATCAATCCCAGAAAGACCAAGCCACGAAGTTGAACAGGACGAAAATAAACAGGCTTCATTAAGACATGACAGCGTTAATTTGGGTAAAAAAGAAATTTCAGGTTATTGACGCACGAAATATATACTTGGAGCACACGCCATCACGTTATGTCCAAAACCCGGGAGACCGCAACGCGTGCTTAAGATGACTGCAAGTAAAGTTTTTTGAAAGAATCGACCAGTTCTAAAACTTCTGTGTTTCCCTGTAACAACGTATCCAGATTTGATTTTATCAGCGTATCGATTTCGGCTTGTTGAGCCAGTTTTAATTGACGTACTTTTTGCACAGCTTTTTCCGCCTCTTCAGTATTACCATGTAAAAAAAGCGTTGCGCTTAAACTGAGGTAAGCGTATCCCATTTTTTCTTCTAGGGTTACCAATTTCACCACCTGCCCGGGAGCCAGTTCAATGTACCAGGCATCCTGGTTTTCAGGCTTGGCCATGACGACTTCATTATCGAGCCACTTGATCGCCAGCCTTTGATAATTGAGCGCCTGGCTCAGATAACCCAGGCGCCAGAATATTTTTGCACTTTCCAGCGATGACAAAGGGTATTCCAGGTTTTTTCCGTATTCTTTAACAGCCGCTTCATATTGCCGTTGTTTAAAATATATAGTCGCCAGACTGTTTTGATATCTGGCTTCCGACGCTAAAGAAATCGCTTTTAAATATTCAACCCTGGCGCTATTCAGATCGCCCCTTTGTTCATTCAATTGCGCCAGAACATAGTGTGCTTCAGCCAATTTCGGATCCAGTTCAATCGCTGCTTCAAAGTATGCCTGCGCCCTATCTAATTCCTGATTTTTGGCATAATACTCACCCAAAAACAAACTGATATGCCCATCCAGAGGATTTTGTTGATAAAGTTCATCCAAGGCTTTTTTCAATTCTTCGCCAGATAAGGTTTCCCTAACAATTGCTTTCCTCAAACCCCGTTCGGCTTGGACATTTTTGGGATTGATTTTGAGCTCTTCTGCAAAGATCCGTTGCGCATCAACGTAACGACCGAGATTGAGGGCCTTCTCGCCTTCGACAACGAGTTGCTTGAAGGCAGATTCATCGACTTGGGTCTTGGCCAAATGCTCGTAGGTATGCACCGCCCAGCCACCGGAAATGAGCAGCAAGGCAACTGAGCCAAATAAAAAAAAATTTTTCATAGTGCCTTGGCAAAATTAGAATTAATCATCGGTGGAACTTGCAAAACTCCTGGAATTTGCTCATCGACAAGCGCAGTGAGAACGGTAGTTGTATTGATTGCATCCACTTTTCCCGTTCATGGAGAGCCCTTCGGCTTCGCTCAGTAGAACCCTGTCGAACCACATACATGCGCTTTGCAGTAGCAAATCGGAATTACACGCGTCACGTCTTATCAACCAAAAATCTGAATTGATTACTTGCAACGAGGTCATGTGAGTAAAGCCGATCTTTCCGATCATTTCAGCAATCAATTGAGAGTACTTCACATGGAAACGATCACCCTTGAAATGCGAAAACGGCACATGACAATTACTCCTGCCAACATGGTTTAGCCTTCATGGACTCGTCTATTCGAGGACGCATAGAATTTTTATTGTGACATACACCAAGAATTTTGCAAATTATCATAATTTAACGGCGTCTAGCAAAGTGGTACCCTGGGTAGACGAGGTTTTAAGCTGTTCTCAATTTAACTTTCACGAACAAGGATTTGCGGCTGAACATCCATTCAGTTCAAGAGCTGAGGTAGATGAGTATTGTTGTTCAAGCCGGGCTATTTCCTGCCGTAAATCTTGAGCACCAATTTATAAAACCAAATGGGCCTAAACAAAACAACCCACAATAATAACAGACCAGAAATTGGAATCGGGCCAATTTCAAGAAGGGTGATGAGCAAAAGAATAATGGTGCAAAATAAACGCATGCGGAGCTTCTTACAAGTAAAAATTTAACAGTTACCCAAACTTCATTACTTTGGCATTAATCAGCCTCTAAAAATACATTTTAATTTCCTACATTCAAACCGTTGCTAATACCCGTCGCCTATTGATAACGGCTCAATCGATGTACCCAGATGTAATCCGCTGCTTGATAGAAGGCCATGTCTTCCTGAACTAATTGACGGTTATCCTCTACCGTCTGCTGTTCCGGTTTAACCAGCGGATCATTGACAATTGTGATTTGCTGCTGCGGCGCCAAATAAACCAGCTTGTTCTCTTTAAAAAGCCCCAGCTTCTGATAATTGCCAATCAGCGCCCTGCCTTCTTCCGGTTTCATATGCAGAATATCTTTGCCAAAAAACTGGCTTTCATAACTGATGTTCAGCAGCCCCAACACAGTGGGAGCGACATCGATTTGACTGGAGAGCGTATCGATTTTTCTGGGACCGATATGTTTTGGCGCATAAACAAAGAACGGGATATGATAATTTTCGACGGGCAGTTCAGATTTTCTTGCGCTACCGGCGCAATGATCTGCCACGACAACAAACAAGGTATTATCAAACCAGGCTTTGCTTTTGGCATCGGTAATGAATTGCTGTATGGCGTAATCCGTATATTTGACAGCACCGGAACGCCCTGTGCCAGAAGCCAGATCAATTTTTCCTGCCGGAAAGGTAAACGGTCGGTGATTGCTGGTTGTCATGATTTGAAAAAGAAACGGCTTGTTAGCGGCGTAATTCTTGTCAGCTTCTTTGATGGCTCGTTGATAGACATCTTCGTCAGCAACTCCCCAGGCATTTTTAAAATGTATCTCTTCTTGCGTCAAATCGGTTTGATCAATAATCCGATAGCCATTACCGGAATAAAATTCATTCATATTGTCAAAATAGCCTCGACCTCCATACAAAAAGACGGTGTCATAGCCCTTTAGTTGCAGTACTCGTCCCAGGCTGAAAAGCTTGCCGTTATCAGGACGCTTGACGATTGAGCGACCTGGGGTTGGCGGCACGGCCAAAGTCAAGGCTTCCAAACCTCTATCGGTTCGGGTACCGGTGGCGTAGAAATTGGTAAATAGCAGACTTTCATCAAACAATTTGTCCATAAACGGCGTGATATTTTCTTTATTGCCAAATCGGGCAAAGAAATCAGCACTCAAGCTTTCGACCATGATCATGATGACATTCAATGGTTTTTCCGGCTCAGTCGCCTTGATCACACGCTTGATATCGTAGATTGATTTATCGAGCGCTGAACCATTGGCGCCGGACACCAGGTGTTTAATTTTGTCAGACAGGGCTTGATCATCACCCAATGCATAAAATTGGTGATAATCAATTTCATTATTTTTGAAAGCCGCAAAAAACTGGTAAGGGCCATTGGCAGTAATTTCATTGACAAACTTATTGCTTGAAATCTGGTGCAGACTTTGACCAACCAAGGCAAAACTGATGATGGGAAACAACAATAAACCTGATGCAATTTTTAATCGCGTCAAAAAATCTTCCTCTAACGCCAGATTTGCCAACAAGCTTTTTTTACACAAGCCAAATGTAAGTGCCGACAACAGCAAAATACCCGTTAATAAAGCCGGTAAAGGATACGACTCGATAATATTGTTAAAGACCTCATGCGTGTAAATCAGATAATCAACCGCAATAAAATTAAAACGAACACTGAATTCGTCCCAAAATAGCCATTCAGCAACCGTCGTAAAATACAATCCATACAAACTGGCAAAAAATACTGTGTATATGAAAATTTTGTTAAACCAACTCCGGTAAAGTTGGTTCGGCAGTACCAATAAATACAGAATGAAAGGAACCAGAAGATAACTCAAAAATGCCAAATCATTAATGGCACCGAGTAAAAAAGCGGCGATGATCTTGTAAAACGGCACATCCAGATCGCCAAAATGTCTGACCAAAAGGATGATTCTGAATACGAAAAAAGTGGGCAGACTGATCAGAAAGACTAACTTCAGAACTGCAAAACGGGAGGCGCCGATCACTGGCTTAACAGCATTTAAATGCATTCATTATTTCCTAAAAATCAGGCGTATTTAACACGGATTATTTTAATTTTTCATCAATCCCAAAAGTCCTTTCATTAGCGCCAATGGCGTTGGCGGACAACCGGGAATGACAACATCGACAGGAATGACATTGGAAACAGCACCGCAACTGGCATAAGAAATTCCAAATTCACCACCACAGGCTGCGCAATCGCCGGCGGCGACGACCCATTTCGGATTCGGTGTTGCCTCATAGGTACGAAGCAGAGCCGTTTGCATATGTCGTGAAACCGGACCGGTAACCAGCAAGACATCGGCATGGCGGGGTGATGCGACTAAATGAATACCGAAGCGTTCTATGTCGTAAAAGGGATTATTCAGCGCATGAATTTCCAGTTCGCAACCGTTACAGGAACCGGCATCGACTTCGCGAATCGCTATGCTGCCGGAAAATTTTTTATCGATATGTCTTTTTATCTCGATGCCCAATTGTTCAAGCTCGTCGTTCGTCGGAGCCTTGATTTTTTCAGTTACAATCCCGGTTAATAATGTTTTCTTTAAAAGTCTTAACACAAATCCCCCTATAAATCGTTGCCTGAATACGAGCCATTCAGTGATTTGTTGCAGACTGGAAAATCGGGCACGATATTATCAAGCACCAGTTTTTCCAACGCAGGCCAATTGATAATGCTGGGGTCTCGTGAATAAAACCGGGCGATCTTATTATCGGCCTCAAAACGAACATAACTGACAATCTCGCCACGCCAACCTTCTACTGCCGCCAAACTTTCCGAGCCTGCGAGCGGTTCCCGCCAGGCCGTCATGATGTCACCGGGCGGCAGCAAATCGATGAATTTTTCAATTAATTTCAACGCCGAATTAATCTCCTTGTTTCTAACCCAGAACCGGGATGCAATATCGCCCTGCGCTTCTACAGCGACTTTAAAGCTTATCTGGTCATAAGGGGCGTAAGGTGCATCCTTACGCACATCAAACCGTTGTCCGCTGGCTCGACCGACATAACCTACGGCACCATAGGCAGCGGCGAGCTCCGGCGCCAAATAGCCCGCCGTATACAATCGGTCTTCCAGGGTCGAATTCAAATCAACCGCCATCAGAATGTCGGCCAGTTCATTTCTTAACCGAACGATGTCCTGCCTGATTAATGCACAACCCGTATCAGTCAGATCGCAGGCAACCCCACCAGGGATAATCCGATCCATTAACAGACGATGACCGAACAATTGTGCATTCGTACGAAGCCAAAGTTCTCGAATACGCGTGAACTGCATTTGCGCAAAAATAAAGGCGACATCATTGCAGATAGCCCCCATATCTCCCAGGTGATTCGCCACGCGCTCCCGCTCCGCCAGTATGCCTCGAAGGAAGGCAGCGCGTGGTGGAATGCTGATGCCCGCTGCCTGCTCCATGGCCATACAGGCCGCCCAGGCATGGCCTACCGTTGTATCACCGGAAATTCGCCCTGCCAAGCGCGCCAGAGATACCGGCACTCTACCTTCAGCAATTTTTTCGATACCTTTATGAACATAACCCAGTCGCTCTTCCAGGTTCAAGATTAATTCGCCAACGGCCTGAAATCGAAAATGTCCCGGCTCAATAATGCCGGCATGGACCGGGCCGACCGGAATTTCATAGACCCCGGTGCCGTGTGATTTAACAAACGGGTAATCCATATCAGGCGGGGTAATGTGATCTGGCGTACCCTGAACAGGAAAGTCTTTGCGTAACGGATAGCTGTTTTCAGACCATGCTTTGTGTCGCGTCCAGCGCCTGTCGTCGGGATGACCGATAAATTCTATCCCGAACATGTCCCGGGTATGACGCTCACTGCGACTGGCTGCTGGATAGACTGTCGCTTGCGACGGCAATTCCGGCTTTTCAGCCGTAATAATGGTTCGTAACCATAAATAAAGACCCTGTTTTTCAAAGCAGGCATTGACCAGAAACTGACTCTGGTTGTGTTCGGCCCATCCGGCGACCCAGCGCAATTGCTCCTCAAGGCCCTGTTCAGCAAATAGCTGCCAATCGCGGCTTTCAATTTGCCACAACATTGCCGAGGCAATGGAAATCCGCTCAACCACACATCCCTTCAAAACCAGCTGGTTAAAAAACGCTGTCTGCCAATTGGCTGTCGTTGAATTCATAAGGGGGCGCTCCCGGCAATCAACGTGGTCGCCTGAGAAAACCAGTTGGCAAGAAAACCGGGTATTGTCAAACCTAGCCAGAGCACCAGGGCCAGATGAATAATCACCGGCCATAGATTGGCTTTAACGGTCACCTGACCTTCCGGTTTTTCGCCATAAACCATGGGTTGAACGTGCCTGAACAAACCGGCGAAAGCAATACCAATCCCCAGCAGTAACAAGGGCGTTAACCAGGGATAGCTATGCATCGTGGCCAGCAAAACCAGGAATTCACTGGTAAAAACACCGAACGGTGGAAAACCGGCAATGGCAATAGTACCCATCAGCAGTCCCCAACCAATCCGGGGTTGCGTTTTGATGAGCCCTCGAATTTTGTCCATGCTCTGCGAACCCGCCAGTTGCGCCGCATGTCCCACCGTCACGAAAATGGCGGATTTAGTCAGCGAATGAACCGTCATGTGCAATAAGGCTGCAAACGTGGCAAGCGGACTGCCGATGCCAAAAGCAAACGTCATCATGCCCATGTGTTCGATGGATGAGTAACTGAACAAGCGTTTGATGTCTTTTTGTCGATGTAAAAAGAAGGCAGCCACCAAAAATGACAGCAATCCAAATCCCATCATCAGATGCCCCGCCATTTCATTATGACTGGCGCCATCCACCAGCATCTTGTTTCTTACTACGGCATAGAGTGCGTCATTTAATAGCAGACCCGACAACACGGCAGACATTGGCGTTGGACCTTCGGAATGTGCATCAGGCAACCAGTTATGCAAGGGCACCAGACCGATTTTGGTGCCATAGCCAATCAACATGAAGACAAAGGCTATCTCAAGGATTTCAGGATTGAGTTGCTTGGCATTTTCAAAAAGTACCGACCACAACAAGGCATTTTCGCCATTGCCAATCTGCGCAGCGGCGTAATACAGCAAAATGGTGCCGAACAAGGCTTGCGCGATTCCTACACCGCAAAGAATAAAATACTTCCATGCCGCTTCAATCGATTCCGGTGTTCGGTACAAACTGACGAGTAATACAGTGGCCAGCGTTGCGCCTTCCATGGCCACCCACATCACGCCCATGTTGTTGGTGGTCAAGACCAGATACATTGCCAACATAAAACCCTGATACATGGAGTAATAGAGTTTTAAACGTTTTTCCGTCAGCCGGCCCAGCTCTTTTTCATGCATCATATAAGACGCGGAAAATATCGACGTGGTCAATCCGACAAAGGCCGTCAGAACGATCAGGTAAACATTGAACGAATCAATCAACAAGCCTCGACCGGCTGAAAGGAGCGTGCCATCATTCAGTACATTAATTGCCAGCCAGATGGTTGCTACCAGACACACCGCGTTAAACCGAATGTTCAGCTTACCGGTATCAACCTTTTTACCGGCCAGTGCAAAAAACAGGATTCCCACCAAAGGGATCAATAAAACCAGGTAAGCCGGAATCATTTATCCACCTCTTTTAAGCGGTTTAAGCGATCAACATCCAGCGAATCAATACTGCTGCGAATATGCAGAAAAAAGATGCCAAATAACACGGCCGCCACCAGAACATCGAAGGCGACACCCAGCTCAACCACCATGGGCATGCCATTGGTGGCGACGATGGCCGCAAAAAACAGGCCATTTTCTATCGACATGAAGCCGACAACGTGAGCAACCGCCTGTCTATGCGTTATCATCAATAACATCCCTAATAAAACTACCGATAGACTCACGGCCAGTGCGTTCAACATCACTGGTGAGGTCGTTTGCACGATCGGGTGCAGCACGTAATAGCTGAAAACCATCAAACCTGCGCCCCCCATCATCAATAGTGATTTATTCTTGGTACTTTCAATATCGCGTTGCGCATTCATTTGAATGACTTCACGCCTCAGCATCCAGGGTATAAAAATGACTTTCAACATTAACGTCAGTACGGCAGAGATATACAGATGCGGGTTATTCAGACTGTATCCGGCCAAGGTGGTCGTCAACGTTAACAGGCTTCCTTGCAACGCGAAGACAAAAATAAGTCGTAATAACCGCCCCTGCCCCAACATCAAAAAGGAAGTTAACCCCACTAATGCGGCCAGCGATAAAATGGCTTGCGTATAGAAATCCTGCTGTTCAATATTCATTACCGGGACGCCTCCAATATGATGTGGCTCAACATACCCAATAAACCTAATAGATAGGCAAAGCTGAGATATTCCTGTACACGAAACAAACGCATTTTTGCAACCAGGGTTTCCGAGATCGCCAACACTATGGCAAGGACAGCCAATTTGCCGACAATCGCCAATAAACCAGACAGCAGGCTTTGCAGGCTGATTGTCTCTGCAATACCCCACGGAAAAAAGATATTGGCAATCAAAACCCCGTAGAGCATCAGTTTCAACTGGCTTGCCCATTCGATCAGTGCTAAATGACGACCGCTGTATTCCAGGATCATCGCCTCATGAATCATGGTGAGTTCTAAATGCGTGGTAGGGTTATCGATAGGAATGCGTCCGGTTTCCGCGACGGCCACCAAAATCAATGCAAACAACGCAAACACAAACGACGGCCGTAAAACCAGCCCTTCATTCAACACATGTGTAATACCCACCGACAAATTCGTCGTTGATGCCGTCATGCTCAAGGTAAAAACCGCCATCAACATGGCCGGTTCCGCTAAAGAGGAAACCGTCATTTCTCTCGAGGATCCCATGCCACCGAAGGCCGTTCCGATGTCCAGACCGGCCAGCGCCAGAAAAAATCGGGCCGAACCTAAAAAACCGACCAGAACGATAACATCAGCAATGGCTGATGTGGGTAAATTCACTGCAATCAACGGAACCACACTGGCGGCCAGCACAGTTGCAGAAAAAATAATGTAAGGTGCTCGCGTGAATACCCAGGACGCATGCTCTGCTACCACCGGTTGTTTACGGGTTAACTTGATCAGATCGCGGTAAGACTGAAAAAGTGAAGGCGCTCTGCGGTTTTGCAAAAAACATTTGCACCATTTCAACCACCCCGCCAGCAACGGCGCTAACGCGGCAAACAACAGGGTTTGAACAATTGCCATAAACCAGTTCACTAGCTGATCACCCACAACATTAATAGTAAAGTGACAAACGAATAGCCCAGGTAGGTTCGAATATTACCCGTTTGTATACGTCCGACCTGTTTAGCGGCCGTGTTCACTGCGTACACAATCGGTTGATATACGGTTGGCCAGCTATGATCCTGCACCTGCAGCTGATAATGGATGGCGGTGACATTCAAGTTCATTGCCCCACCGACATCTTTGTGGATTTGCTCATCCAGCAACCAGACTCTGGCGAAAATGCGCTGAAACGGCATGGCAAAAGCGCTGCCGGTATATTGCATTTTTGGCGTTAACCCGCCAAAGCCGCAATCCCAGGCTTCAGCTCTGCGCATGGTCTTGGTTTCAGGGCTTCTGCGCAGATACCAAAAGCTCAGCAACGCAGCAATGAGCACACCCACTAACACCAAAGGCGGTGAGTAGGATGCCTTGTCTGCCGAAACCGGCGCCAGCCATAACCAGTTGAATGCCGTATCGTTAGGTAAGGTTTCGCCCAGCATCTGCTTGGCAACGCCATTGAGCAAATTGATAATGATCCCGGGCAAAATCCCGAATAAAAAGCATAATCCGGCTAATAATGTCGTGCCCGCCAACATGCCTTTATCGGCTATTTCATGGGCTTTTTGACTGTTGTGTGAACGTGGCAAACCCAGAAAAATCAACCCGAAAACCTTGATAAAACAGGCGGCTGCCAACGCTGCCGTTAACGCTAAGGCGGCAGCAGAAACAGGTATAAGACTGCGTAATACGCCATTATTCAGAACATCGACCTGTAACGCCGTCTGAAAGGCCAGCCACTCCGAAACAAAGCCGTTAAACAGCGGTAATGATGAAATGCTCATGCAGCCAACTAAAAATATCAGACTGGTTTGCGGCATTTTTTTAATCAAACCGCCCAGCATGTCGATATTTAACTCATGGGTTTGGTGATGGATAATGCCAGCACAGAGGAAGAGCAAATTCTTGAACAACGCGTGATTGAAGGCATGAAACAACGCTGCCAAAAATCCCAATGCCGCCAATTGCGGATGGCCGTTACCCATAAAAATCATCGACAAGCCCAGCACCATAAAAATGATGCCTATATTTTCGACTGAACTATAGGCCAGCAGGCGTTTTAAATGGGTCTGCATCATCGCGTACAGGATGCCACCGAGAGCCGAAACCGTTCCGATAATGACCAGTACAACCCCCCATTGCCACTGCACCGTGCCGATCAGGTCGTAACAAAAACGCACCAGTCCATAGAGCGCAACTTTCAGCATGACGCCACTCATCAATGCGGAAATATGCGACGGTGCTGCCGGATGCGCTTCCGGCAACCAGACATGGAGAGGCACCAAGCCTGCCTTCATGCCAAAACCCAGCAAGGCCAGTATAAAGGCAATACTGGCACGGGTGTCTGATAAGGTAGCATCGCGTAAAGCGTCGAAGGTAAAGCCGCCTGCGGAACTGGCCAGTACACCAAAAGCCAGGATGATGGACAAGGCTCCCACTTCCGCCATTAATAAATACAGAAAGGCCGCTCGACGATTTGCTGGATTTTCATGCTGAATGGCCACCAGAAAATAACTGGCAACCGACATCAATTCCCAGGCAATCATGAAGAAAAAGGCGTCATCGGCCAATAGCACCAATAACATGCCGCTCACAAACAAGCCGGTAAATAAACCCAACGCCGCAAAAGGATGCTTATGTTCATCGTAGGCACGAACATATCCTGGCCCGTAAAGGCTTACTGCCGTTACGGCGATGCCGATAATCAGGTAGAAGAAGCCCGACAAGCTATCAAACCGAACATGCCATGGCAACCAGGGCAAGCCCAAACCAATCTGATCAGTGAGAACGGTCTTGTCGATCAAAACGCTGACGCCTGCCAGGACGGCAAACATCCCAGAAAGACCTAACAAGATAAATACGGCCTGCTGCAGCGTGGCAAAAAACTGCTGTTCATCAAGATTTTTAGTAATCCAGGACCAACAAGCATTGTCAATTTTGAAGTATTTTTTAATGCGCCTATGGCTGACTGCCAACAGCGTTTGCCAGCGATTGGTTATTAACGCAAACAAACCGGAAGCAAAACTTAACAGTACAGCACCATAAGCTAATATAAGAGTCATGAAATTCTCTCTATCGTGTAGAAGGTTTACCCGCAAGGCACAAGAGCGAAGTGTAATAACCCGCCCCCTCTATAATCATTCTCTATCATCTGCCGTCATTAACCGCGTAACGAATGCATGATCTAAAAAGATTTGCAATGCTTTGGCTGCTCTCTCTGACAGTTTCAACACTGAGCTTCTTCGTTCAATCTGAAAGCGTGGATATATTCCATAGCGTTTTGAACGAGCAGGAATCCGTTTGAAAAATCAAAAAGTGTTTTTAATATCTTGCTTGGTTCTAGCTCCTGGGTGCATTTGATCGACAACACTCGCACACAGTAGTGTTTCAGTGCTGGCAATAAAAGCCAAGGAAACAGCCGCAATCAGGATGAACGTTTCAAATGCTTGTTTAAGATTTTCAAGGGCGGGAAACTGAACAACCGACCAGATATTATCAGGAACAATGACATAATGAATATCCAGTTTAAGCAGCCGCGCCACCAAAACAGCAACAACGACCCATACTAATGCGCCCGGCAATACTTTAAGCTTGCTTGGCGCAAAGCTGCCCATAACACAATCACTACAATAGTCAGCATACCAATATTAAAAACCTGCAATGCTGGGTCGCCAGAAGAAACCGCAGACATTACAGCGGCAGGAATCGCAAGCAAATTAGCAATCCCTTTACCAATAGGTTTGCTATCGAGCATCACGTGAAATTGCGCGGACAAGATCAATACGCCAATTCCAGCCAACATACCGCGAATAATAGCAGGGGGGATCCAGCACGAAACCATTGCCCCAGTTTAAAAACACCTGCAGTCATTTGAATTAATCCAGCCAGTGTTACGATAATGCCCAACATTGGCAAGCGATGTTCTTGCACCAATTGCCAAACAAGAATCGTAAGGCCTGCAGCGGGTCTACTTACCTGTAGGGGCGACACCGCCATTAAACCAACCACCAAACCACCGATGATACCTGTGATCTGGATACTCGCTCTCACGGACGCAAGACAATACACCGGGAAATTTTTTTCGTCGGCCTAATTAGGAATCCATGTCGTCAATCTACAAACTTGTGCGCCACGGAGTCCGATACCCTTTATTCATGCTACTCTCTACATTAATCGTCATCAACCTGAATGTTGCTGTCCGTATGAATATGACGAGCATTATTTCCTTCCAGTTTGTTTATCGCTTCAACTTGTTCTCGCGAAGCTTGATAAATAGTTTTTAAAATCACCCAATTGACTTTTTCTGTGTAAGGTGGGGTTGTGAGTGAGCCTTGGTAATGAAAATAATGACCTAACTCCTTTGAGGAATGGAGTTTTAAAAAGTCAGCTAATTTGACCACACCCCTATTAACATTGGTTATTTCGTGCTCACGAGGAACATCATTTATAAAATGGCTGATAAATTTATTTTCTTTGCCCATTTTGAACAAAATGGCAATCACCAAATACGATGGTGACACCTTGTCTTCGGTAGAACATACAATGTGCAGCTCCATTGGATAGGTAATACCGTCTATTAAATGTTCAGCAGGTGTGTGAAAGTGTATTTGCCTGAAATTGTAAGTGATGTCACGAAACGTTATCGAACTGCCTCTGGCAAAATCAAGCTGTATAGTGTGGCCCAGGTTTTCAACGGCTGAAATTTCATCTTTAAAATGTATAACAAACTCATGTGACGAAAGATCTTCTTTGGCATTTTCGGTAAATATATTGATAGGAGATTGCTGCTTGCCTGGATCAAGACTTGGGAGACTGTAGACAGGTTCACGCTCTGGTGATACTAATACTGGCTCGTTTTGAGTGTTATTGACCTGACTTGGGTTGCAACCAGCTACTGTAGCGACAAAGAGCGACAGCATAAAGGTTTTCTGAGCTATTTTTATGTTTTTCATATCAAGAAAATTAGACAATTTAATCACCCCGCCAACAAGCACATTAATAGCCCCCCGCTTTTTTAAACAATTAATTATTCTAAAACCAAAAGCAAACTTAATGCCATAAAACGTAATTTCCATAAAGACAAGATTAGTAATACTTTTTTATTTAACAGATTTCTATTTAGGTAGGCAATAAAACTATTTAAGGTTCAATTAAACCAACGATTGGTTGATTTGAACCTGTAACACGTGGGCGACTAGTTCAGGCACATGGCAGTTTTTCCGTTCCAACTGGAATGAACTCATGATTTATTCTTTAATTTCTATGTTTTTACCCAAGTATTAGGTTAAAATAGTGGATTTTAACCGGAACAGTGTGGGGCTTTAATGCAAATTATTGACCCTTCACTCGACCATTTGCCACCTGCGACTTTACGATTGGCAGCGCCAAATCGTTTGTCCTCAGCTCACTGCAACTCAACAATGAGTCACTGCAGTTTCAGTACGTGGCGTTTGTACACTAAATAGGAAACCTTCTGATAAATTTATCGAGACTGGTCGCCGAACAAGTTTTTTATGCCCAACCTAGAGTAACAACATGACAGATTTATCGCTTTACAGAAATATTGGTATATTCGCGCACGTCGATGCGGGTAAAACCACAACCACCGAACGAATTTTGAAACTGACCGGCAAAATCCATAAAATCGGTGAAGTACATGATGGCGAAACGACTACCGACTTTATGGATCAGGAACGTGAGCGCGGGATAACCATTCAGTCAGCAGCCACCACGTGTTTCTGGAAAGACCATCGCTTCAACATTATCGATACACCGGGTCACGTTGACTTTACCATTGAAGTGTATCGCTCGCTTAAAGTTCTTGATGGCGGTATTGGCGTATTCTGCGGTTCAGGTGGTGTCGAACCCCAATCTGAAACCAACTGGCGTTATGCTAACGATTCAAAAGTCTCTCGCGTTATCTATATCAACAAACTGGATCGTATTGGCGCTGATTTCTATCGAGTTGTTAAACAGGTTGAAGACGTATTAGGTGCTAAACCTGTTGTCATGACTTTGCCCATCGGCCGCGAAGATGAATTCGTTGGCGTGGTCGATCTTCTCAGCCGTAAGGCCTGGATATGGGATGATTCAGGAGATCCAATGAACTACACCATTCAGGATGTTCCTGCCGACATGGTTGCGGATGTTGAAAAATGGCGCGAGAAATTGATTGATGAAGTCGCCGATCAATATGATGATGTGATGGAAAAATATCTGGATGGTGAAGAACCGGACGTTGAAACGCTTAAACGCTGTTTGCGTAAAGGTACGATCAATCTGGATTTCTTCCCGACATTCTGTGGCTCTTCTTTCAAAAACAAAGGCGTACAGTTAGTGTTGGATGGTGTTATCGATTACTTACCGAATCCAACAGAAGTAAAACCACAACCTGAAGTCGATCTGGAAGGCACTCCAACAGGTGAATATGCGATTGTGGATGCTAATAAACCGTTACGCGCGTTAGCGTTTAAAATTATGGATGACCGCTTCGGTGCGCTGACTTTCTTACGTATTTATTGCGGCAAACTGGAAAAAGGTACTTCCGTACTCAATACCTTTACCGGCAAGACTGAACGTATCGGTCGTATCGTGGAAATGCATGCCGACGCCCGCAATGAACTCGAATCTGCACAGGCAGGTGACATCGTTGCAGTTCTTGGTATGAAAAACGTACAAACCGGACATACGTTGTGTGATCCTAAATTCCCGGCAACTCTGGAGCCTATGGTATTCCCTGATCCGGTTATCTCGTTGGCGATTTCGCCAAAAGATAAAGGTGCTTCTGAAAAAATGGGTATCGCTTTAGGTAAGATGATTCAGGAAGATCCGTCTTTCCACGTTGAAACTGATGAAGACAGTGGTGAAACCATCCTGAAAGGCATGGGTGAATTGCATCTTGATATCAAGGTCGATATTCTCAGACGTACTCATGGTGTTGATGTTATTGTCGGCAAGCCACAAGTGGCCTACAGAGAAACCATTACCAAACGCGTTGAAGACGAATACACCCACAAGAAGCAATCCGGTGGTTCTGGCCAATACGCTAAAATCAACTACATCATCGAGCCCGGCGAACCCGGTAGCGGCTTCGCATTTGAATCAGCCGTTACGGGCGGTAACGTTCCGCGCGAATACTGGACGGCTGTCGAAAAAGGCTTTAAAGGCATGCTGGATAAGGGTGTTCTCGCCGACTTCCCTTGCCTGGATTTCAAAGTGACTTTAACCGATGGTGGTTTCCACGCAGTCGACTCATCTGCTCTGGCCTTCGAAATTGCTGCCAAGGCCGCTTTCCGTCAATCCATTCCTAAAGCCGGTCCGCAATTGATTGAGCCAATCATGAAAGTTGACACCTTCACTCCGGAAGCACATGTGGGCGACGTCATCGGCGACCTTAACCGCCGTCGAGGTATGATTAAATCTCAAGATCCAGGCGTTACCGGTGTCCGCATCAAATCTGACGTGCCGCTGAGTGAAATGTTTGGATACATCGGTGATTTACGGACCATGACATCGGGCCGCGGACAATTCTCTATGGAATTCTCACACTATCTGCCATGTCCGAAAAACGTTGCAGACGAAGTCATTAAAGAAGTTAACGAACGTAACAAAAAGAAATAAATTGGCTTGATTTGAATACCGGGCAGGTCGACTGCCCGGTATATTTTCCAACTCCCCCTTGTACTCAATTAAATTCGGCCAAGTATTTCATTGGGTCGCTTTCCCCAGTAATCAGCACAACAATTGTGCGAGAATATTCCACTCACTTTAATTGCTCCTCCTTTATTGGCAAGCTTTATGTAATCCTGACTATCAAAGTACACGACTTGTGCCACACGCCTAATAATCATCCAAATGCCGTATGAATACTGAATTCCATATCGCCACTCAATTTAGACCGTCCATTATAGAAACCATTCCTCTGGGTAATGGTCTGATCAATGATACTTTTCTGGTCACCACAGAATCAAAACCCTTTGTTCTGCAGCGAATTAATCGGCAGGTGTTCCCGAGGCCGGAACTGATTATGGAAAATCTGAACACGCTAATTGACCATATCAATAAAAAAAACAGCACTGCCATCAAACTGCAAATCCCCGACATCTTAAAAACCCAGGATGGCAATAAATTTTTTAACGATAACAATGGGGATTGCTGGCGCGCATTGAGTTTTATTGATAACACAGAAAGCCTAGAAACATTGACCTCAAAACACGATGCCGAACAAACCGGTTTTGCACTCGGGCATTTTCATCGCCTTGTCAGCGATCTTAATCCAGCAAAGCTGCATGATACGTTGCCCGGATTTCATGTGACACCAAATTATCTGGATAACTATCGACGGGGTCGGGATCAATCCACCTCAGTTGATAATTCTGTCCAAAGTCAGTTTTGCGCCGACTTTATTGCATCCTTTCAACATTTGGCAACTCATTTGGAAACAGCCAAAAATGACGGCTTACTTCCGATACGAGTTATTCACGGCGACCCTAAATTAAATAATTTTCTTTTCGATAAGCAAAGTCGAAAAATTGTCAGCCTTATCGATCTGGACACCGTCAAACCAGGCCTGGTCCACTATGATATTGGCGATTGCTTACGCTCCTGTTGTCACAATACCAATGATGATTCTTTCAATATCGATTTCTGTGAAGTGCTATTAAGATCCTACTTAACCGAAGCCAATACGTTTTTTTCAACGAGTGACTATCACTTTTTGTACGCCGCCATAGAACTGATTCCTTTTGAACTGGGTCTGCGGTTTTACACCGATTATCTGGACGGTAATCGCTATTTTAAAGTGTCCGATCCATTGCAAAACCTGCAGCGCGCTTGTTCACAATTTCGTTTGTGTGCAAGTATCATGGACCAGAAACCGGCAATTGAACACCTGATCAGTCTCCTGAAAAAGTGAAGCAACTGACTATTGCCGAGCTTTTCAATACTTTCCCGCATTCGGGAGAATTGGTATGGATAGGTTTAAGACCTGCTCGTAAACAGCCCATGCAAATAGTAAATGCCGTTTTTGCCGATCAAAATATTGGCCTAGACGGTGATCGCTATCATGGTACGAATCGCAAACGACAGGTCACACTGATTCAATGGGAACATCTCGCTATGCTTCAGTCCATGATGGGGCGCCAAATTACACCGGAACTACTCAGACGCAATCTGGCGATCAAAGGCATCAATTTATTGGCTTTAAAAAACTGCAGATTCAGCATTGGCACAGCCCTTTTTCAAACAACCGGTTTGTGCCATCCCTGCTCAAGAATGGAGGAGGCATTAGGCGCTGGCGGTTACAACGCTTTGAGGGGACATGGCGGATTGACCGCACAGATCATCAGAAGCGGCCTTATCCAAGTGGGAGACAAAGTTACTGTGATACTGAATTAGGATGTAATGTTGATTAAAAATATTTTCCAAGCAAAGTAATTCATTGATCGGTTACACGCTTGCTTTTTTGGATATTTAGCGGACTCTTACCAATCGAAACCCCAAATTGGCCTGGCGCGACCAGGCAACCCCCCAATTACGATGCGCCGCTCGCACTCTGGAGGCATCGGCATTCCAGCCTCCCCCTCGAATTGCAATAAACACTTCATCGTCCGGCTTTGTGTTGATGCATGCCTCCTCATTGCCCGCATATTTATCCTCGTACTTGGAGCAGACCCATTCCCAGGCATTTCCGAGCATATCGTACAAATGAAAGCCATTGGCCGAGAACGATTTAACGGCGGCTGCAAAAAAATGACCATCCTGACAAGCATGGGTCACTGGCCACTTGGACTGATCGGATGTTGTATTATCGGCCACGTTGGCATAACCGCAGGCAATATCGGCATTGTTCCCCCAGTAATGCGCTGTCGAAGTGCCGGCTCTGGCTGCGTATTCCCATTCCGCTTCAGTTGGCAGTCGGTACTCATGTCCGGACTCCTTGTTCAGCCATTCGATATATGCCATGACATCATTGTAACTGACACATGTAACAGGATGATTTTTCGGGGAAATATTCTCCAGGATCGGTTGTTTCCAGTTAGACAAAGCCCGCCAATCCCAGGGTTTCTCAGGATTTTTTTCATAACTCCAGCAACCCGATTCCAGATAATTGTTTTCAGCATCGGTCAAAAAATGGGTGGCTTCAACAAATCGACTGAACTCCTCTATTGTCACCTCGGTTTTAGCTAGTTTGAATCCTTTGACGCATACTCTGTGCAGCGCTTCATCACCGCCCCGTCCAGGCTCATTTTCCAGGCTACCCATTTGAAAACATCCGGACGGAATAGTGCTGATAGCCGGTATAATCGCTACAGCTTGTTGTGGTGGCGAAACATCATAGATAAATTTCCTGTCTTCGCCCCGGCCACTATGCTTATCCGCATCGAATGCGCCAGCTTTGTTCGAATGGTAGGTAATAACCGAACTTTTTTCAGGCTTCGCGCTTGCCTCACTGGAAACAACACAAAGTGTAAACATGACCAATAGGCAATGGATTAAATTAACACGCATTGTGGCAATGTAAGTTAAAATTTTGGAAAAATGCACTATTTGAACATACATTGCTGTTGTCTGTTGGATTAAGGCCCAGTTATTTTATAATGTTTCGATGAATAACGACCGGATTGAATACTCGCTGTTAAGCACAAGCAAGACCATCAGGACTCGCGTTCAAAATCAGTCATAGCTTCAATTGACCTCTAAGCCCGGTGCTAAAAATAATCACACCGTCTACGATTATTAATCAATTTCAATCTTTTCAGTTGACAAAAAAAATCCGTTTTTTAAATAAGTATTTATCTTTCTGGCCATCAGCAAAAAAACTTCTGCATAATGCCGCGCTTTTTTTATTCATTTCATCGTTTGGTGTTTGCGCGCTCCTTCGCTGGCTACCACCACCAACTTCAGCATTTATGATGTATCGGCATTTTCAGGATCTTCTTGACAATCATGCCTACCATTCGAATCACTATACCTGGGTCACCGCCCGGCAAATTTCTCCAAATGCTTATGCCGCTGTTATTGCTGCTGAAGATCAGAACTTTTTTAATCATTTTGGTTTTGACATGTATTCCATAAAGTCATCCATTGATAACTACATGGACGGTGGACGACTCAGGGGTGCCAGTACAATTTCCCAACAGGTTGCCAAGAATTTATTTTTGATACCCTCTAAAAGCTTCCTTCGTAAAGGCATGGAAGTCTGGTTTACAGTATTGATTGAACTGATGTGGAGTAAAGATAGAATACTGACAGTCTATCTGAATATTGCCGAATTCGGTGACCATGTGTATGGCATTGAAGCGGCTAGCCAGCATTTTTTTGGTATCTCCGCCAATCGAATCAGCAGTTCTCAAGCTGCCATACTGGCCGCCACCTTACCCAATCCCATCAAGTTAAAAACAAGCCGGCCATCGAATTACTTGTTTAAAAGACAACACTGGATACTCAGGCAAATGAAAAATCTGGGTTATCAACGCTATTCCGGTAAAAAGTAAAGCTGCTATTACTCATCCGGCATTGTCAAAATAAGAAACCCTCTTTCTGTTGTCAGTTAACATAACCTGAATTTAGGGTATTTTCTACGATCCGCTGGAATATATTTAGAATAAATTGCCGAATTTCTATAAAATTGACATTTATTTTGAATATTTTTCTGACTAAGTCTCCATGGATCTAAAATTTCTCGATTTTGAACAACCGATCGCCGAATTAGAAGCGAAAATTGAAGAACTCCGCAATGTGGAGTTCGATAACGACATCAATATTTCAGATGCCATCAAACAACTGGAAGATAAAAGTCTACAACTGACAGAATCGATTTTTTCCAATCTTTCCGACTGGCAGATTTCGCAATTATCGAGACATCCCGGCCGTCCTTATACACTGGATTATGTCGAGCATATTTTTACCGACTTTCATCAGTTGCATGGTGATCGAGCTTATGCTGATGATCCGGCAATAGTCTGTGGATTGGCCCGTCTTGATGGACAACCGGTCATGGTGATAGGACATCAAAAAGGCCGAGATACTAAAGAAAAAATTTACCGTAACTTTGGCATGCCTCGCCCCGAGGGCTATCGCAAGGCCTTGCGAATCATGAAAATGGCTGAGCGTTTCCATTTGCCGGTGATTTGCCTGATTGACACCCCCGGCGCTTACCCCGGAATTGGTGCAGAAGAACGCGGGCAAAGCGAAGCCATTGCCAGAAACCTGTTTGAAATGGCCAGACTAAAAACACCGATCATCTGCACCATCATTGGCGAAGGCGGCTCTGGAGGCGCATTGGCGATTGGCGTCGGTGACCGATTAATCATGCTGGAATACAGTACCTATTCCGTCATCTCACCGGAAGGTTGCGCATCAATCTTGTGGAAAAGCGCTGATAAATCGCAGCTGGCTGCTGAAGCCATGGGCATCACTTCGGATCGTATTCGTGAATTAGGTTTGTTGGATGAAGTAGTCAGAGAGCCATTAGGCGGCGGTCATCGGAATTTTAAATCGATTACTCTGAATCTTAAAGAAGCATTGCTGCGTCATTTGGCTGATCTAAAACAACTTTCTATTGATGATGTACTGGATCGAAGATATCAACGACTACTCAGCTTCGGCGCCTTCACTGAAGAAATGACCAAGTAATATTATTGGCTAATTTTAGAATCAGTAGTTCAAACACTCTTGTGCTTGTGGATTTTTCATGAGTCGCCGCCACGATCAAGAATGCTTATCAACCAACTTTATCGTATTCTTTTTAAATCGACATGATCCCTCAGGGCGACTTTATGTTGCCTACAGTGGAGGAGTTGACTCACATGTTTTACTACATTTGTGCTCATTAACAGCCTTCAAGGAAAAGATAACAGCGGTTTATGTCCATCATGGCTTGCAGCCGGAAGCAGAAGCATGGGCTATGCATTGCGAAAAAACCGCCGCAAGCCTGGGTGTCGATTTCAAGGTCCTAAGAGTCAACGCAATCGCAAGTCGTGGTGAAAGTCCTGAAGAAGCAGCCAGAAACGCCCGCTACTCCGCTTTAAAAGCAATAATTGAAGTCGGTGATGCACTGCTATTGGCTCAGCACCAGGAAGATCAACTAGAAACAGTGCTATTGCAATTGTTCCGTGGCAGTGGTTTGCGCGGGCTCTCGGGCATGCCGGAATGTATCGCATTTGGCCAGGGCATGATGTTGAGGCCAATGCTGCAGGTTTCAAAAACCGACATTATTCATTACGCAATCAAAAAACAACTATCCTGGGTTGAAGACCTCAGCAATCAAAAGTCTGATTTCGATCGAAATTTCCTGCGTAATGAAATTCTGCCCCTGGTAAAGCAGCGCTGGCCAAGCATCGATAAAACTGTCGCCCGCTCTGCCCGCCATTGTGCTGATGCTGAACAATTACTCAATGAATCGATGCAAAATTTATTCGATTTTGCTTACGATACTCAAGATCGCACTCTCAATATTGAAAAACTCAACGGATTTACAGCAAACCAAAGAAACTGGGTACTTCGAAATTGGTTTGAAACACTTCGATTGAAGCCACCCAGTCAGTCGGTTTTGCGGGCCATCGCCGTGGAAGTATTGCACGCCAGAGAAGATGCCAATCCGCAAATTCAAATCCAAGGGCATTTCATCAAAAGATATCAACAAAAGCTCTATTGCCTGGCTGCCGAAAACTTTCAAAAAAAACCAATAATAGCCAAGATATGGCCTTCACATGATCATTCCGTTTCTATGAACGGCTATCAATTAAGTAGAATTGAATCCAGTTCCGGCATTAGCAAAGAAATCTGGCATGCATCCGTTGTTACCGTGTCAACTCGTCAAGGCGGTGAAAAAATCAAACTACCTGATCGAAAAGGTCATCATGAGTTAAAAAAACTATATCAACAAGCAAGAATTCCGCCCTGGGAAAGAGAAGTCAGGCCGCTAGTGTTTTTAGATAACCGATTGGCGGCTGTAGCAGAGCTATGGATAGCTGAATGGGCGTGGTCTGAGAGTGTAGATAACTGTTATCAAATACGCAGGGAAATAAACATAATTCAATGAAGCATGATCGAAACACCAAAAAAACTAAGGTAAAACATAAAATTATTGCTCACCACCGTTTCCTTGCACAAGCAACTCAAGCTTTGAGGTTGCCAAACTTCGAACTGTTTCATCGCTGTCATTTAGAGCTTGTTGCAACAGAGGAATATCGTCGATAATACCATCAACCGCGCTAAGCCTGACATCTGCCGATGAATCATGGAGCGCCTCCTGAATGGCTCCTGCAGCACCACTACCCTCACGAAGCGCTAAGTTAGAAATAGCCTGAGCCCTGACATTAGCATCCGGATCAGATAATGCCTTCTCCAAAGCAGCCTTTATGTCTGGATCGTCCTGATGTCCGGCTGTCAGTAAAGCGCCGACCGCTTCTTCTCGCTCAGCAGAGTTTTGTGATTGCGCGCTTTTCAATAGTTCAGCTTTTGTTTGATCAAGTTCGGTTTCGGCGATTGAACCATCCTGACTTAGCATGAAAGAAATATTATCGACTGTTTGCTCATTGGCTTGTCCTGATGTCGCTACACAGTTTTCAGGTGTAGAAGAATTTGTTAATTTGGAACCTAATATCCAGGCCTCAACTAATTGCTCAGCTTGGTTGTTGGTTTTGGTAGAATTTTGGGGAGAACGAACAATGATATCCGCTTTCCGATTGAGCAGGCATTCCAATACCTGTTTTAGGGTCGATCCTCCACAAGTGGCAGTCACCAGACCTTCTGGGAGAACTGAATAATGAATTATTACATGCGCTTTACGGGCCACTGCGTCCAGCACCTGCGCCATTGGCATTTGCCGAACTTCCAGCAGCATCTCACTTCCTTTGTAATTGCTTGTATCTAGCGCGATAAATGCTTTGTCTGATACATCCTGGGGTAACTTGGCAAAGGCAATACCTGTAAATCCCCATAAAAGGACTAAAACGCCTCGTATGAGACAACTAAAAAATGATTTTGAAGACTTTGTGTTCATACAATTTAGAAAGGTTGATTTACAATTTTTACAAATCCCTGTGTAGCCTCTTAAAAAGTTCTGTTACCCTAACGGTGCTACAAAATATTCCAGAAGCTACGAAGGTTACCTGGCTAACTCAGCGCTGGCTAGCTATCAAGCCAGCGCCGTGCCAAATCTACAAGACAGAAAGTATATGTTTACTGATTTTGCGGTTGAGTTGTTGGGACGCTTAATCTCAGGATATTATTGTTAATATCCCGGCAAGCGTATTTGAGGCTGTATTTCTCGGCTCCTACTGCACTTGAATTACAATTCTCATCATCATGCTCATCATCATCATTGCTGTTACACGCTCCAATCGGTGCGGATTTACTCACTGTTATCGTATAAACACCCGTATTCCTGGCTAGTCTTGCCACAGTAGTGCTGTATAGTGTGTCGCCGTCACGGACTTTATCGGTACTCATACCTGACGAAAAAGAACCCGCTGGTCTTGCAGCCTGTATCTGAACGTTAAGCAATGGTTGGTTGACAGGAGCATCATCCCTCACAAACGCATCAAGCTTTCGAGTTCCACTAGGGCAGGTGACTCGGTAAACATCAGCTCTTGCTGCGCTTTTACCCAATGCTCCTGGCACAATAGACCAAGTACCACTTGACGTTGGCGTTGGCGCTGGTGTTGGTGTCGCCGTTGGTTTTGGCGTTGCTGTCGGTGCCGGTGTTGGCGTTGCCGTTGGTTTTGGCGTCGCAGTCGGTGCCGGTGTTGGCGTCGCTGTTGGTTTTGGTGTTGCAGTCGGCGCCGGTGTTGGCGTCGCAGTTGGTTTTGGCGTCGCAGTCGGCGCTGGTGTTGGCGTCGCTGTTGGTTTTGGCGTCGCAGTCGGCGCTGGTGTTGGCGTCGCTGTTGGTTTTGGCGTCGCAGTCGGCGCTGGTGTTGGTG